>JASGDI010000116.1:0-13369 GCA_049841335.1 Niabella sp.
GGTTTCCAGTATCCTAACTATTTCTTAAAATGCTTTAAAGAAAAGTTTGGCCAAACCCCGTCGCAGTATGCTAAAACTTTAAAAATTTGATTATCGTATTTAACAGGTATAGTGTCATGTCAATCATACTCTTTCACAATCAATGTCAGGCTGAGGCCCAAATAATAAAGAAATTAAGTTCATTGAGATGACAAGAGGCGTTGTCAGGTTGAGCTTGACGAAGCCTTGAGTGATAGGTTACAAATGTCCTTCGTCTTCCGATAGTTATCGGAACAGGACGACATTGATTTTCATTTACTTAAACCACATGTCATTAACAGCTTGTCGAAGCCCCTCCTTATATACCTTTCGTCTTCCGACAGCCATCGGAACAGGGCGACAACCAACACAACATTTTACGGTTGACAGGATAATAGAACAAATCTCCTTTTGTGCGTTTATACATTGCAAGGTGGCAATAGAATAAGTGTGCGAGGCGAGGACGCCTCACACAGTGCAGGTTTCCTTAATATGCAGCCACTTTAACCTATTCCAATTCCTTTATTTTAATATTCTTAAACCACACTTCATCACCATGGTCCTGCAAAAGGATATTGCCCGATGCTGCATTTCCAAAATCCGGCCAGTCTTTATATTTGCTATAGGCCACCAATGCATTCCACATTTGATTATTACGGCTATAGGTTACAATTTTTGTATTATTTAACCAATGCTCTACATCATTACCCTTCACTATTACCATTGCTGTATTAAAATCATTTTTCCGGAAAGGCTTATCAGAAGGCGCTGCAATGAGATCATATAATGATCCTAAAGTTCTGTTCCCTTTAACTCCCAACTTAGCATCGGGGTGCTTTTCATCATCCAGGATTTGAAATTCACAACCAATGGCCGAGCCCTCGCCTTTATTCAGATCCGGGTTTACAAAATATTTTATCCCGCTATTGGCGCCATCAGTAATCTTAAAGTCGGCTTTAAGGATAAAGTTTTTGTATTTTTTTGTGGTAACAATATCACCACCATTTGTAGATTCACCACCGCCACTTTTTAAAACTTTAAGAAATCCTCCATCTATAACCCATCCTTTTTCAGGAAAGCCGTTGAGTTTTGCGCCTCTCCAGCCTTCAGTTGTGACGCCGTCCCACAGCAACTTCCAGCCATCTTTCATTTCCTTCTCGGATAGTGAATTAGGTATTACATTGACTTCAGGAGCCTCGTTTTCCTCATGCTTTACATAGTTCTGTGGATCGGTTGTACATATCCGGATATTCCTCCAGCTTACTGTTTTACCTGCTTCTTCAGCTTTAGCAATAGAGTGTACCTGCAAAGCAATAAAACCTTTTAATGTTTTGTCGTCCCAGAGATTGGCACAGGGGATATCGTTAACCCATGTACGGATTAATTTTCCAATGGCTTCGATCCTGGCCGTATTCCAGGCATTGTTTTTAAATGCAGTACGCGCTTTGGGATTTTCTGTCAGGGGATATAACCATCCGCGGCGAGCTTCATCATAAATGCCTCCCGACCAGGCACGGGGTGCAGGATCAATTTCAAACTGGTACCCATGCACACGACCGTTATTGTAGTCTTTCTGAGACAGGCTTCTGAACTGAACACCCGAGTTCAGCCCATCGTCTATTTTAAATTCAAATTCTAAAATAAAATCTCCATATTCTTTTTCTGTAGCCAGGAATGTATTGGGTGTTTTAAGTTTGGAAATGCCAACAATTGTATTATCCACTATTTTGTATTCCGCAGTTCCGTTGAGCTTCTTCCAGCCTTTAAAATTTTTCCCGTTAAACAATGGTTCCCATTTTTGTGCAGCAACTATTAAACCAAAGAGGCACAACAGCGATAGTAAAATACTTCTTTTCATGTGTTTATTTTTTATTGTTTTTGCCACATGGAATTCGCCAAAATAATTTCCCAAGGAGTCCTTTAAACATCCCTTTGGGTATGTAAAATCCTTATGGCTCATTTCATATCAGGTATATTATTTTTTTATAGCTTATAAAAATCTTCCCAGCCTTTGCGAGGCGGTAACCCTGTAAGCATAGCATTTGCAAATGCATTGTTCGTTATTTGTTTCAGCCGGCTGTCAAAAAATAATTGTGTGTTTAAACGTTGCGCTATTACGCCCAGCGAGAACACCTGGCTCAACGGGCCATGTATTTCAAATGGCGAACGTGTTTTTTCCAAACCATTACATGCCAGCAGGAAATTTTTAAAATGATTGGAAGGACTGGGTGGCACTTCCGGCAGGCGGCCGGCCATCTCCTTCGCTTTGTCTTCGGGTATAATAGTTAAAGTACTTCCGTGACTGGCTCCTTTAAAAATAAGGTCTTTGCTGTAAATAATTTTCCCCGGGTTCAATGCAGATTTAGGTGCATCACCCTGGTTAGTGGCAGGTATGCTTGGGTCAAGCCCCGAAACACCATAGCCGGGAGGGATAGGCGGCAAATTATCAAGGCCGTCATACCACGTAATATCTACCGGCGGCATACCAGCCCGCTGCGGAAAGCGAAATAATATAGTAGAGGAATAAGGAAAGAAATAATCGTTATGCCCTTTTTCCTTAACCAGCGTAATCTCATAAGGCAAACCAAGCTCCAGGAACTCATGAGCCGTGTCCAGTATATGCGCCCCCCAATCACCCAGCGCTCCCATACCAAAGTCGTACCAGCTGCGCCATTCCCCCTGATGATATCTCTCATTATAGTCATGATATGGAACAGCCCCCAGCCAGGTCATCCAATCCATACCCGTTGGGATGGGCTGCTTCTCAGGAAGCTTATAGATATTACTATCCAGGTTATGCCATCGGCGCGGATTGTTCATGTGCGCTGTAATTGCGGTAACATCTTTTATAATGTCTGCATCTTTCCATGCCTTAAACTGAAAATAATTTGCTTCCGAATGCCCCTGGTTCCCTACCTGTGTTACAATGTCAGGATACTTTTTTGCAGCCTGCATCATTAGCTCCGCTTCATGAAACGTCCGCGCCATAGGTTTCTCCACGTACACATGCTTTCCGTAAGCCATCGCCATCATGCAAATGGGAAAATGAGAATGATCGGGCGTTGCCACTACTACCGCATCAAACTGTTTACCCGCTTTGTCAAACATCTCACGGAAATCCCTGAATCTTTTAGCCCTGGGATAAAGGCCTATTGCTTCCTGTGTATGTTTAGCTCCCATATCCACATCACATAGCGCCACCACATTCACCATACCAGTGTCAGCAAATGCCTGAACAATCTGCAGGCCCCTATTACCAATACCAATATGGGCAATATTCACTTTTTTATCAGCTCCTATTACCTGCTTATAACTACGGGCATTGAGTAGTGTGTGTGAGCCTGCTGCAACCGAGGCCGAGGTTAATGCCATTGTTTTTAAAAAGTTTCTGCGCTTAACCATAACGTTGAATTTCTGTTTTTAATTACTTTAGCTGGAAAAGTAGTGATTATTTTTAAAAACTTCTTTAATAAGGTGCTGTATCCCGGTTTCTGTGATAAATTACTTAATGATTGTAAGGATTCAATCACCGACATTCCAAATATTAAAAAAAATATGCTTCTTTTGTAACCGAAGTCATTTAAAGCATGAAAAAAGAATTGCCTATTTACCGCCGCATGTATGTCGATCTGAAAAAAGGAATAGACAACGGCAAATATAAAACAGGAGACCTGCTGCCGTCAGAGAATGAGCTTTGCGAAGCTTATTCAACAACCAGGCTTACAGTACGCCAGGCATTGAAAGAATTAAAAATGCGCGGGTACATTACCAGTCAGCATGGCAAAGGAAGCTTTGTGCAGGAACCTAAGAAAGCCCTGGGTATTCTGTCTATAGGAGGTGTGTCTGCGGCCCTGGGGCATAAAAATCTATTTACGGAAATCGTCAGAAAACCAAAAGCCGATAAATGGGATGACGACTTCTTCTATGAACTTAGCGCTGAAGAAAAAAAAGCTGGCGTTATTTCCTTTATAAGGGTACGTTCTGTTGACCAGATACCCATTGTTTACGAAGAAACCTTTATGGCCAATCTGCATATCAGGAATTTCACCAGGCTCAATCTTGAAAATACTTCTTTGTTCGGCACGCTTCACGAAAAATATAATATTGATATCAAAGGAGGCGAGCAGAAAATATGGGCTGTTACAGCTGACAAAGACCTCAGCAAATACCTTAAAGTAAAGCAGGGCAGTCCCGTAGTACACATGAAGCGTAAACTGATAACCTCTGCACCAGGTTTAAATATATACTCTTCTCTTTATTGTAATACAGAAGAATTTTACCTGCACGATTACTTCTAACAGGCGTATCATTGGCTAATTGTTAATCTGCTTCCCTCAGTGAAAGGATATACATGACCATGGCTTCCGCATCTTTATCAGAAATATTCGGATGTGGCGGCATCACCACATTTCCCCACATCCCTTTGGTACCTGATATGATGCGCTGGGAGAGCACGTAAATGTAAGCGCTGTTCATAGGATAACGGGCAGCAATATCGCTAAATGCAGGCCCCAGTTTTTTGTCCGATTCTTTATGGCATATAAAGCAGTCTGAATATGACATCGCTACCCGGCCTCTCTCTAAAGCTTCGGCAGAAGGTGTTACATTTACTTCACCCTCAAGTTTCAGAACTGCAGCTTCCTTACTACGATTTTCACGCGGTTCGCGTTTTTCCCCCCGCTGCCGCGAAGTGCAGCCAGCAATAAGGAAAAGGAAAAACATTAAAACTATTTTATACCTCTCATACATCAGTGTATTACTTCAAAATAATTTCATCAACATACATCCACGCATTCCCGCCGGCTGCCGGAAACCCGCCCGGGATCTTCAGCCAGGGTTGCGCTGTCACTTTCAGGTAACGCAGATTGGTTGCCTTAACCGGGCAGTAGATCAGCCGCCGCCGTTCCAGGTTTTCCAGCTTATCCACAGGGGGCCGCAACTTGGTCAGCAACCTTACATTGGCCGAATCTGCGCCACCCCATACTTCAATGTACTCCGGCGCGTAAACGGTCATCATGTTAATCCCTACATAGTTCTGCATCACACTGAGCGCAAGCGTATCAATGTTTGCCGGCTCATTAAAATACAATGCTACTGACAGGGGCGACTGGAAATATCCCTGCCATTTACCATCGGCGTGGTTACCGGTTTCTGTTCCTCCGCTCTCCATATCAAAAAAAGAAAGTTCATTCCGGGCCGCATATAAATAGTGCGGCTTTTCCAGCAGTACAACACGGTCAGGTACTTTCTTTGATTGTATATACCTGCGTTCAACCGTTGGGCTTGATGCCCATCCTTTCTTAAATGCTTTCACCAGCAACTGCTGGTTACGCGTGATGGTTATGGGCTTTGTAAACACCAGGCTGTTCAGGCTGTCCGGCTCTTTCCCATCCAGTGAATACCTGATCTCAACACCGGGAATAGGATGGCTCATGGTAACCTGAAGCTCATCGCGGAAAAAACTCCTTGTAGGAACAATTTCCGGTATGGTCAGGGGCAGCACCGTTTGCCCATCGTCAATAAAGCCAACATCAACCAGCTTAGCAGGAAAAGACTTGTTTAAACGGGAGGCATCCTCGTTATTAATAGAAGTATTCCACACATATACTCGCCGCAATGTCTCGTTAGCCAGTAAATTTTTAACTCCTGCGGTAGTTACTGCCGTTCCGCTCAGGCTCACACTTTTTAATTTGGGTAATGCCTTCAGACCGGCAATATTTTCATCTTTAACGGGTGTATTATTCAGATTGAGGTCGCGAAGATTTTTAAGCTTTGCTATTATTTCCAATGCCTTTGCGGTCACAGGCATACCACTGAGGTTCAATGACACTACCTGCTCTGCGATGGGTTCCAGGTCAGCCAGGGATTGATCAGTATAAAAGCCGGCCCCGTAAAAATTCACCGAAAGCGCCGGTGAGCCATCGGCTAATGGCTGAATAACACGGTAAGGTGTTGAAAGTCCGGCAATCTTATCTGCATCGGCAGCAGGAAAATCAAAACTTTCTTTTTCCTTCACCTGGTAGATAGCACCAATAGCCAGCAACAGGCTATCACCCGGTGGTAATGCCGCCACCGGTGTACCGAATTTCGCACCATGACGCACCCAGGCCTGTATCAGCGCCAATTCCTCCGGTGTCAGCTGTGGTTTTCCCTTTGGAGGCATACGATGTTCATGCTCTATATCCAGCAATAACCGCTGTATTAACAAACTTTCTGATGTATTGCCTGCCATAAACAATGGTCCGGTATCCCCTCCTTTTGCAATTGACACTGAGTCAGTCAAAATCAATGCACCTTTTGATTTACTGGTATTATGGCATGACAGGCATTTGGCCTTCAGTATGGGAAGAATGGCATTATCAAAAACTTTAGCCGTATTGATGTCGAATACCTCGGTATCTTTTTCTTGCAACGGGGCCAGCACAAAGTCTTCCCCGTGTGTTAATGCTGCTCCAAAATGTCCGGCTATCAACACCAGCAATAAACACAGGTTTGTAAAAGCGGTAAACAAAAAACGATAGCGCGGCAATTGAAGCCCCTGCATCAGCACTAATACCAAAGACAAAAAACAGATGCCTACGCCTGTCCATTTATGCCATAGAAAACCGCTTCCTTCATATCCCTCTTCCTGCGCCAGGAACAATCCCATGATTACCGTAACCGCAGCAGTAAATGCTGAAACAAACAACAATTCCCGGATCAGCTGGGCTACAGGGAACGTTCCTTCCAGCTTTTTACGGAAATTGACCAGCACACCTACAATCAGTAACAGTACAATCGGGAAGTGCAGTATCATAGGGTGCATTCTGCCTACAGGCTGCATCCACAACGGTATACGGACAAGGTGCTCAAACAGCAGGAAAAAAAGAATAAAACAATTAAGGCCAATCAGCAGATTCAGCCGCCAGGTAGATATTTTCATCATCGGCTCTTCGCTACGCGTTCAAATTTATAGGGATATACTTTGCCCGATGCCCATTGTGCCACATACAGGTTTTCATCACGATCAACGCACACATCGTGCGGGTGCCTGAATAACGGCAGTTCCTGGTGCATCGTCTGCAGGTTATCGTTCTGATACACCGGCGCTGATCCGCCAATATTGGCAACTACACGATTTTTTTTATCTAATATAGTTACAAATCCGCTATTTTCCAGGCTTATTTCGGGCGAGCGGAGTACCGCTGCATAGATCCTGTCTCCCTGTATAACCGGGCGACATACACAGGCTCCCGGCAGTTTGATGATTTCCAGCAGTTCGCCGGCAAGGCTGAACCGCTTGAAGCAATGCCGCGTACGGTCGGTTACCAGCAAGGTAGTACTACCGCCGCGGCTGTCGATGGTTATACCATGTGCATTGTCCAGGAAACGGTCTCCTTCCCCGCGGCCACCAAACCATCCCTTCAGCTTACCATTTGCATCATAATGCAAAATGTACTGCTGGCCGTATCCATCGGCTACATAAATATCTCCATTAGGCGCTACTGTTGTTTCAGTGGGGATGTAGGCTTCCTTGTTTTTATAGAGTTTTGTCTCCTCCGGATAATCCAACGTCATCAGCACTTTTCCATCGAGGGTAGTTTTAAAAACCTGGTGCCGCTCAGTGTCTGTAATCAACAGGAACTGATCGGCGCCTTCGCCTGCTATAGACAGCCCATGAGCACCGGGGTATTCCGTTCCCCAACTCGCTTTCAACTTTCCGTTGGTGTTATATATAAGTACGTTATTCCGCGTTTCATTCGTCAGCAGAAAAATACGTCCCTGGTGATCCTGAACCATTTCATGACAATCGTTAACAGGATGGCGGGCAGTGTTCAAAACGCCCCAGTTCTTTACCTGGCGATAGAACAATCCATTATGCCCGTAAACCGGTTCCTGTTTAGCTTTACCAAATACGGTACCTGCAGATGCAACCATAGCTACTCCCGCAGCAGCGTTACCTATAAATTTTCTTCTATTCATATTTAATGCATAAAAACTAATACTATGTTAACTATAGTCTACGAGTCTGTTGAACCACCCTTCGTTAGATTGTTAATGGCAAGTGTTTTATAAATGAAATCAATGTCGTGCTGTCCAAAGGAGTCCCTTAGACAGCACGATAAAATATAGTTAATCTACCACTAAGCCATGATATCCTTAATTACATTACCTGCAATATCTGTAAGCCGGTACCGCCTGCCTAAATGCTGATAGGTCAGCTTTTCATGATCCAGGCCCAGCAGGTGGAGCGCCGTTGCATGGAAGTCGTGCACATGTATGGGATTTTTTACAATGTTATACCCAAATTCATCAGTTTCGCCGTACACCAGGCCTGGCTTGATACCTCCTCCTGCCATCCAGATACTGAAGCTCCGGGGATGGTGATCCCGACCATAATTATTGTGTTCAAGGTGCCCCTGGCAGTAGTTGGTTCTACCAAATTCACCACCCCAGATCACCAGCGTTTCATCCAATAATCCCCGCTGCTTCAAATCCATCACCAATGCAGCAGATGCCTGATCCACATCTTTTGCCTGTTTTGCCATTTGCTGGGGAAGTCCGCCGTGCTGATCCCAACCCTGATGATACAGTTGCACAAAGCGCACACCGCTTTCCGAAAGTTTTCTTGCCAGCAGGCAATTAGCGGCATAGGTTCCCGGAACCATACATTCCGGCCCGTACATTTTGATAATGTGATCAGGTTCTTTTGATACGTCCAGCACTTCCGGAACTGAGGTCTGCATCCGGTATGCCATTTCGTACTGCTGCACCTTAGCCATAATTTCGGAGTCGCCAAATATCTCGAACTGCATGCTGTTCAATTCAGCCAGCTTATCGAGCAATTTCCTGCGGCTCACTTTGTCTGTTCCCTGAGGGTTGCCCAGGTACAGCACCGGATCCGGGCCGCCCATAAACTGCACCCCCTGGTGTACCGAATCGAGGAAACCATTGGTCCATAGTTTAGAGTAC
Organism: Niabella sp.; assembly: GCA_049841335.1. Taxonomy (GTDB): domain Bacteria; phylum Bacteroidota; class Bacteroidia; order Chitinophagales; family Chitinophagaceae; genus Niabella. Next base: position 8,971 of record JASGDI010000116.1, read on the forward strand.
ACACCCTGGCTGTCACCGGCGCTTCCTTTTGATACCAATACGCAGAATGCCGGGAGATTCTGGTTCTCGCTTCCCAGCCCATAGCTCAGCCATGCGCCCATGCTTGGCCTGTTGCCCTGCTGGGCGCCTGTCTGGAAAAATGTGATAGCGGGGTCATGATTGATCGCATCGGTGTGCATGGATTTGATGATGCACAAATCATCGACAATTTTAGCCGTGTGCGGGAACAATTCGCTCACCCAGGCACGGCTTTCCCCATATTGCGCAAAATCGTAAAACGAACCTACCAGCGGAAAGGAAGCCTGTTCTGAAGTCATACCAGTAAGCCGCTGCCCATCCCGCACCGAGGCAGGCAGATCCTGCCCGAACATTTCCCTTAGCTTGGGCTTATAGTCGAAAGATTCCAGCTGTGAAACCCCGCCCGACTGGAACAGATAGATCACCCGCTTGGCCTTTGGAGCAAAATGTGGGACAGCCTTAGCAAGTGCTTCCTGGCTGCCTTTCCTGCCTGAAAGCAGGTTGGGGATCAGCAGCGAACCTAAAGCTGCGCTGCCAATACCAACACTAAGACTGGAAAGAAATTGCCTTCTGTTTTGAAGCAGTTGTGCATTCCTGATTTCTTTTTCCATTGCTAAATTTCGTTGTTTTATTATAATTCTATACCCGTGTTGTAGCTTCCTCCAGGTTATATACCGCATGAATGACCGACATAAGCGCCGCATATTCGGCCCTGGAAATACGGCTTTCTATAGGTGCTTCGCCGATCCTCAGATAGGCATCCGCCCCCTTCGCATCCTTCCTGAATCGCTCCAACTCATCTTTATAATACTCCTGGAGCACTTTTATTTCTGCAGCCGTAGCATCACGGCATAATATATTTCTAAATGCTTTGTTGATTTTCTGGTCGATTGCCTGTGAGGGTTGTTCGGCAAGCATACGCCCGGCCAGTGCGCGGGCAGCCTCCAGCACCGTAGGGTCGTTCAACATCACCAGCGCCTGCAATGGCGTGTTGGTGCGTTGCCGTGTTACTTCGCATACATCTCTTGTACTGGCATCAAAGACCAGCATGCTTGGCGGTGGCAATGTTAATTTAAAAAATACATAAAGTCCTCTCCTGTACAGCGCATCCCCATGATCCTGTACATAATGTGCGAGGGCGCCCCTTCCCGGGCTGGTAACTTCCCAAATACCCTCGGGCTGATAAGGTTTGACACTTGGCCCCCCTATAGTCCTGTTCAGCAGGCCACTGCTTGCTAATACCTGGTCGCGGATCATCTCTGCAGGCAGGCGCAGGCGGCTTGCACGGGCATAGTACCTGTTGTCGGGATCCCGCTCGCGGTGCTTCCGCGTCATCTCCGAAGACTGCCGGTAGGTAGTGCTCATCACAAATTGTTTCACCAGCCTCTTGATATTCCAGCCGTTTTCCCGGAAGTCCACCGCCAGCCAGTCCAATAGCTCGGGGTGGGTAGGCAGCTCGCCCTGGTTGCCAAAGTCGGCCACCGTGGGCACCAGTCCCTTTCCGAAAAAGAGCGCCCACAACTGATTAACAAACACCCTCGCTGTAAGCGGGTTTTTCTCGCTGAACGTCCACTGGGCCAGCCCAAGCCGGTTGGCCGGCAAACGGGTTGAATCAAAAGGAAGGATGGATTCAGGCGTACCAGGGTACACCCGCGTCCCTGGCGCATCGTAAACCCCTCGATTAAGAATATAAGTGGGCCGTACGGTGTCCTGCTCGCCCATCACGGACACAGAGACATCGAGCCGCTCATCCCATTTATTAATAAAATTAAGCAGGGTTTTCCGGTCTGACGGGGTAATAGTCAGCCGGGGAGTCTTTGACGGCCCCGAATTTACGGTGCCTTCCAGCCCCCTCTCCAAAGTATTATTGAAAAACGCGTACATACTGTAATAATCCTTTTGCAACAGCGGATCATATTTGTGGTCATGGCATTGAGCACACTCCATCGTGATTCCCAGGATGGCTTTCGTGTACGTGTTTGTTTTGTCAATAGTATAGGCCACCCGGTATTCCTCATCTATCACTCCTCCCTCCTCTGTGATCTTGTGGTTCCGGTTAAAAGCCGTTGCCAGTATTTGTTCCTTGGTGGCATCGGGCAGCAGGTCGCCGGCCAGCTGCCATGTTACAAACTGGCTGTAAGGCATATTTTCGTTGAAGGCATGAATTACCCAATCCCTCCATGGCCACTGTGTGCGAATATCATCATCCTGGTAGCCATAGGAATCTGCGTACCGCGCCACATCCATCCAGTGCAGGGCCATCCGTTCGCCATAAGCAGCGGAAGCCAGCAGCGTATCCACTAACCGTTCGTAAGCTTCCGGACTATCATCTGCAAGGAACCACTTCATCAGCGCTTCACCCGGCGGGAGGCCCGTAATATCCAAACTTACCCTGCGCAGCAGGTGTTCCTTCTCCGCCTCCGGATTGGGCTTGAAACCGGCGTTATCCATTTTTTCTGCAATAAAATGGTCAATCTCATTCTGTGCCCAGTTCTTACCTTCTTTCTTCGGAACTTCCGGCTTTACGGGTGGCGTAAACGCCCAATGCGGTTTGTACACCGCACCTTGTTCTATCCAACGTTCAATCAGCCTGGTTTCCCGCTCTGTTAATACCAGGTTTGAAGCAGGCGGCGGCATACGTAACGCTTCATCACTGGTGATAATCCGGTGATAAACATCGCTCTTATCGGGCTTTCCCGGAACGACAGCGAATAGTCCCGGGCTATCCTTCAGGGCGGCATACGCCCCCTCTTTGGTGTCCAGGCGGAGCCCGGCCTCCCGTGTATTATTGTCCGGACCGTGGCAGGCAAAGCACTTATCTGACAATATGGGACGAATATGAAAATTATAATCAACCACATCCGGCAAACGGGCCGATTCGCCTCCATCGCCCTCATTTGCAGAATTGCATGTTGCCAACAAAAAGACGAGCACGCAAATGGCCAGTACCGCTGCCCATTTCCTACACCGCCCTGTTGTTATGCTGATTAACCATGCTTGAATCATAACTGTGACTATATCTTATAATTATTAATCTTATCAGCTTTAGCAAGGAAAGCAAGACACGTTTTTTCAAATATATGGAACAGCAATATACAAATTTAAACTCGTATATACAAGTAAATCCTGCTATAAATGCCCTGCTTAACGACTGCTGAAAGCTGAACCTGTTAAAAAACTCACAAAAACAGCCCTGTGCAGAACAGGCTGCACAGGAGCTCAATACACCACCTTACTTTTTTATTAATACTTCCCGCATTTCCCGCGTACTATAAGTATCGCCGGCCGGAATCACGTAATAGTAATTCAGCACCAGCTTTTTCTCTGCCGGAACAAAATAGCTGGGCTCGTTGGGTATTTGCAAAAATGAAAAGCCGCCATAAGTTCCTGTTACTGTTACCGAGTTATCATCCAATATCTCTATTTTAAAGACCTGCGTGCCCTGGATGGCCAGGTTGGAAACCTTACTGATGGAATAGGTATTCCCTTCTATCCGGGTCAAGGCCTTATCGTGAGTGGGCGGTTCGTAAATCTGTTCCAGGAAGACGGTGCCATCAGCCTGTACTGCTTTCCTGGAGCCGGAGGCTGCAAAATCACCGGTATAGTCGGGACGATTGAGCCTGTACAATACCGTTCCGTAATTTTTATCAATAGGTACCGATTTGGCATCCCGGATTGATACCGGAATTACATAGTCGCGCGGATCACCAATCAGATCTGCTACATTTACACTTAACGGAACATTTATAGTGCTTGAGCCGCCCGGTATGGTTACCGAGGTGGCTAACTGCACGGCTCCTGCCGGAATCATTTTGTATTCAGTGAGATATCTTGCGTTATATTCCGTTAAGGCAGCCTCATCAAGGTCAATTGTTATAGCCAGATCCTTTTTAAGGTCTTTAGCCATTGAAACACTAACAGCAAGCGGTATCTCCTGGAAACCAGCAATATCTTTCACTTCTGCCAGCTCCAGCCCTCCCTTTGAAAGCATAGCATAAGCCGATTCTTTCTCGCTTTTTGGAATATATTCGTTTTTTGAACAGGCGCCTAAAAATACAGCGGCAAAAGTCCAGGATAAAACTTTTTTAAAAAATTTCATATTTTCATTTTTTTATAAATGCTGTTGCTATTGGTTTGCTTACAAGCATTTAATTATTAAATTCAAATGCATCAACAGTGAAGAACCCGCCAGGCTTGTTTTATTCCTGGCCATGGTATACCTTAAAATCATCAAAACCTACCGTGATCGTTTCACTCGGGAATATATAGCACCGGAAGAAGTTAATTTTTGTGAGATCCGCCACACCATTGGTAACTTCAGCATCTATCAGCCTTAAAGTAACATGATTCCATCCTGCCTGCAACTGAACTGCTCCGGGAA
>JASGDI010000117.1:0-45975 GCA_049841335.1 Niabella sp.
AGAAAATAGCCTGAAAAGGAGTAAACAAAAAACTCCTTCAAAAATTTTATCAAAGCTCATCCAAAAAATCTTCAAAATCCCAAAATGAAAAAAAGGCTGCCTCTTACTTTTGAGACAGCCTCTTTTTTTATAAATACCTCAATATTTTAAAAATGCTGTGGTAATTGGGACCATACGATTTATCCGGACCGTTACGCCCTGTATTCCTATATTGCCGGTTTTCTGTACCTATGAAAATAAAATGCCGCACACCCTCTGTTTCAGACTATTTCTTTCCTATTTTTAGGATATGGACAAGGCTACAATTACTAAAATAGAGCTTATCAGGCTGTCTGTTCTGCTTAAAGAACCATTTATTATTTCATTAGGCCCTGTCTACAGTGCCGATAATGTAGTGGTAATTATTCACACCAATGAAGGCATAACCGGATGGGGCGAGTGCAGCCCTTTCATGAGCATTAATGGTGAAAGTGCCGATACAGGGCTGGTAGTAGGTAAGTATTTTGAAAAAGTGTGGATAGGTAAAGATGCTTTACAGATCGAGGAGCGTATGAGTGAGCTGGACAAAGTAATTTATGGCAACAACAGCATTAAGAGCGCTTTTGATATGGCCCTGTATGATATTGCTGCGCAAAACGCAGGACAGCCTTTGTACCGGTTCCTGGGCGGATCAAAAAATAAGACTATTGCTACTGACTATACGGTAAGCGTGGGAGACCCGGAAAAAATGGCTGCAGATGCGTTAAGAATTAAAGAAGCCGGTTTCCCGGTTATCAAAGTAAAAATAGGGAAGGATGGCAAAGAAGATGTGCTTCGGATCAAAGCCATCCGGGAAGCTGTGAGCTATGATATACCAGTGAGGATAGATGCCAACCAGGGCTGGGGTTTTGAGGAAGCAATTGAAACACTGAAGGCCCTCGCGCCCTTTAATATACAGCATTGCGAAGAGCCTTTACCAAGATGGGCATTTATGCAGCTGCCCGAAGTAAAAAAACAAAGTCCTATCCCCATAATGAGCGATGAAAGCTGCTGCGATCACAACGATGTTCAAAGGCTGATTGATTTAAAGGCTTGCGACCGCATCAATATTAAACTCGGCAAAAGCGGTGGCATTTTCAAAGCTTTAAAAATGATACAGCTTGCAGAAGCAGCGAACATGGAAATCCAGATAGGGGCATTTTTAGAATCAAGAATTGCCATGACTGCTTTTGCACACCTGGCTTTATGCAGCGATAACATTTCTTATTATGATTTTGATACAGCGCTGATGTTCAGTGAAGACCCGGTAGAAGGAGGTATTATCTATAAGGATAACGGGATCATAGAAGTGCCGGATGTGCCGGGTATTGGCGCAAAGCTGAAAAAGAAATTTTAGACAGCAGATTTTCAATAAAATACTGTAATTCTTGCTGGGGCTGACCAAAAAGTATTGTCAGCCTGAGCTTGTCGAAGGCGAACTGCTTGATTGTCTATATTTCGTCAGGCTCAATATGACAATCAAGAAGCCTTTTTGGTCAGCCCCACCTATGTTATCGCCGCCTGGCGATAGTAAAACGCACAAAAAGGGCGATTGGCCCTATTTCAGTGTGGCTGCACTCTTTTGTATCAAAATATATGACCTTAACTTTGCCCAGGTGGATTACATAAAAGAATATAAAAAATTTATAAACAGCTATTATTTTAATGAGGCCATACGCATTACCGTTGGCATTACCTTGCCTGCCATTGTATTAAGCTATTTTGGGAAGTTAGAAGTAGGGCTTATTCTTTCAATGGGGGCAATGGCAGTAAGTGCGTCTGATATACCAGGGCCTATCCACCAGCGACGCAACGGCATGCTTATAACAGCCGGGCTCATCTTCCTTGTATCTCTGATCACCGGCCTGATCAATCAGCACCCCATAATGCTTGGGCTGGAAATTGCTATATTTTGTTTTGCACTAAGCGTTATTGGCGTATATGGTGCAAGGGTCAATTCTATTGGCTTTGCGGGTATGCTGATCATGATCCTTAGCCTTGATTTTCATGGAAGGGGTACTGACATCCTGCTTCACAGCCTTTTTCTAATAGCAGGGGGTTGCTGGTACATGCTGTTAAGCCTGGCTCTGTTTGGCGTACGCCCTTATAAGGTGATCCAGCAGGCTCTGGGAGATAGCATACTTTCTATCGCAGATTATTTTGGAACGCGGGCTTTGTTCTACAATAAAGAGGCCGACTATAATGCTATCTACAAAAAACTGATGGAGCAGCAGCAGCAGATACAGGAAAAGCAAACCCTGTTGCGTGAAATGCTTTTCAAAAGCCGGAATATTGTCAAAGAATCAACGCTGACCGGCCGTACGCTCCTCGTAATATTTATTGAGTCCATTGATCTGTTTGAGAAATCTTCAGCCACCTATTACAATTACGAAGCCATGCACAAACGTTTTGATGAAAGTGGTATCCTGAACGACTTTCAGCGGATGATCTATGTAGTAGCGGAGGAATTACATCATATCGGGTTGTCTGTACAAAGTGGCCGCCCCTCAAGGGCTTCGAGAAAACTGAATAATGAACTTAAAATATTACAAACCCGGTTTGAAGCCTTCGCCGATCAATACAGGAAACCGGAAACCTTTGACGCGCTTGTAAATATGCGCAACCTGCTGCAATCGGTAGAAGAGATCACGCTTCGCATTTATACTTTACATCACTATACACGTTACGACCGTAAAAAGATCAAAGAATATAAGCTCTCAGGCGATTATGATCATTTTGTTTCCAAAACCGACCTTGATATTGAAATTTTAAAAGAGAACTTCTCATTAAAGTCCAACAGCTTCCGGCATGCCATACGTGTCACACTGGCCTGCGTGTTAGGTTATATAGTAGCACATGCGTTGCATTTGCAGTACAGTTATTGGGTATTGCTTACTATTATCGTTATCCTGAAGCCTACCTATAGCGTTACCCGGCAAAGAAATTACCAAAGACTTTTAGGGACTTTTGTCGGCGCTTTAGGTGGGCTGGCCTTACTTTTTCTCATTCCTACACAAAACGGGAAGTTTGCAGCCATGATACTTTTAATGATCATCACGTATAGCTTCATGCGTACCAAATACCTGGTAAGCGTTATTTTCATGACGGCATTCATTATGATTTTTTTCTACCTGCTCAACAGCCACAATTTTTATGACATATTTAAAAGCAGGTTAATTGATACCGCAGTAGGCTCTGTCATTGCTTTTATAGCGGCCTATGTACTGGTGCCATCATGGGAAAAAATGAAGATCAATTCCTATATCGTCACTGCATTGGAAAAGTCCAGGCATTATTTCGAAACAGTGGCTACCAGCTTTTCAACAGGCGTTTTAACCGATCTTGATTATAAGCTAAGCCGTAAAGATGCTTTTATTGAGCAGGCCAATTTATCAGGTGGTTTTACTCGCATGATGAATGAGCCTAAGAGCAAGCAGGGCGACATTAAAAGGATACACCAGATGGTAGTGCTGATCTATACATTGAACTCCCATATTGTATCGCTCGGAGCTTTAGCCAGGAACTTCAAACAACAATACACTGACGAAGATTTTCAGTCCATTAAAGAAGACGTGGTGGCAGAGCTCAATGAATCTATTTCAATGATAGAGCATAAAGCGGTAAATGAAATAAAACACCACGCTCCTGTAGAGTTGAAGGAAGAGCTGGACGAGCTGGTAACCAAACGTCGCAGGGAACTGCAACAGGGCCTGGTGGATACAGAAACAAGAAAAATGATCGTTGCGCTTAAACCGGTGGTGGACCAGTTCCTTTTCATCAGCCGTATTGCAGGCGATATTAAGAAGCTGGCAAAAGGGTTTTAGCGATCAAAGGTGAGCAAACCGTGCTGGCTGCCGGTAAAAATATCGCGGAATACCCTGTTGATGGTGGTACCATTGTTTGTTGCCGCTAAACCGCAATAAGGATAAATATCCGAAACCAGTTGCCTGCATTCTTTGACCAGTTGCCTGCTGAGCGCCGCAATTTTACCAGTAGTCTTTTGAGAGACTGTATAGTTTTGCTCAAGCTCTTTCCACGAAATATTTACAGCTTTATAAAAGCGGTCCGACAGCTTACGCACCTGCTGCTGCGCACCTGTAATGGCTGTTTCGGCAATAGGGCTGCCGGTATAACCAGCCTTCCCCTGCTGATACTTTTGTTGAACAATATGCAAAGCTTCTTCCAGGAAATGCCGGGACATTCCCAAAGTATTTACAGCAATAGTGGCTTCTGCAAAAGGCAGGAACGGGTATTTGTAAATATCGCTATCTATGGTAGTGTGCGCCTCGTCAATAATAAAGCTCCGGTTATCGCTTACTTTTACATGTTGTACACTGAAACTATGGCCGGCAGTAGCTTTCAGGCCCATAGTGTTCCAGTCTTTGTATACCGTCACTTCATTTCTCTTAAAAAAGAATGACCGGGTCAGTGGTGTTCCGTCTTTCTTTAAAACTACTTTCCCATCTTTTTCAATAACACAGTTAGCTGTAAAATGAGTAAGATGAGGTGTGCCTGTGGCATATTTCCAGTATCCGTTTACTATATAGCCGTCTTTTACTTTCCTGGCAACACCACTTGCAGCACCGCTTCCGCCAAAGCAAACTTTCTCTTTTGAAAAAACAGCATATGCTTTTTCCTTTTCTATATAACCACAAAAAAGATTCGCGCCGGCACAAAGTGTAACTGTCCATCCCAGGCTGCCATCTATATAGGCCAGGTACTCTTCGTATTGCAAAGCCTCCGGAAGGCTCAGTTCAAGTCCTCCCAGCGCTTTGGGCACAAAGAGCTTGAACCATTTTTCCCTGTAAACAACTTTCAGTAGGGCCGGGGTTAAAGCTCCTTTCTCTTCCGCCCTGGCACATAAACTTCTTAATTTCCCTAACTGATCTTTACTCAAAACTAAAGGCACGTTCTTTTTCTTTTTGTTTAATAATTCTGTTCCAGTCTATATATCCCAATACTGCAATGATAAACAGGAATAAAGTGAGCGCAGCGTATAAGGGTAGCCCTTTATAAAGCAGCAGGGGAATTGCAAAGGCATTGCTGATATTGAGCAAGATCCAGTTTTCAATTTTCCTTTTAGCCAGCAACCACATACCTGCCCAGGCAGTGGCGCTTACCCAGGAGTCGAAAACAGGAACCGTAGAATCTGTAAAATACTTCAGTACCAGATACAAAACAACAAATGCACCCACAACAATTAGAATAGTTGTCAGCCAGTCTTTTTTATCAGCCCTCGTAATTTCCGGCGCGGCATGGCCTTTTCTGTTTATCCACCACCACCAGCCATAAACGCTCATAACAAAGTAATACAGGTTCAGCACGCTTTCTGCATATAACCCCGAATGAAAGAATATATATGTAGAGATCAGCACCGATATGATGCCGCAGGGATACAACCATATTTTATTAGCCCTTGCCAGCAATACTTCAGCCACTCCAAAGCTAACACCGGCCCATTCCAGGGCTGGCACTGCTTTTAGCTGTTCCCAGAAAGTTTGAACCCATTCCTGCATATTCATAACTGCGATGTTTTTGACCGCCCGTGGGTATGCTGCAAAATCTGATAATACTTGTTCCCTACGCCGGCATTACCCGGATCAGGTTATTGGGTATGATCTCAGCCCGTAATATTAAGGCACCCCATGAGTGAGGCAAAGATAGGCATCAAATGAATTTATATCCTATTTTTAATTTTTTATAAATGCAGGACACTCCGGAGATATGAAACACTTTTAAGCTATAAACGTGCTGTCTCCATGGGACAAATCAGTACAACCCCTTTAATTAAAAAAGCTGTCTGTCACACAAGCTCACATTCACCTGAAAATATCTAAGCGTAAGCTGCTGCGGGCATTTCATTATTTCATCCCCTCCAATTCTTTCTGCAACCTGAACATTTCGTCTCTTAGCCTTGCAGCCTCCATAAAGTCCAGGTCGCGGGCTGCTTTTTCCATTTCCTTTTTTGTTTTGGCAATTGCTTTTTCCATTTGTGGAATGGTTTTATATACTACTTCATCTTCTGCAGCAACTGTTAAAATATCCTCATCAAACCCAATAGCGCCAGGCTCTTTTTCATTAAAGCCCTTAATATCCAAAACGCTGGTTTGCTTGAACACATCTTCTTTTGATTTGGTAACAGTACGTGGTGTAATGTTATGCTCTATATTATACGCTACCTGTTTCTCGCGGCGGCGGTTGGTTTCATCAATGGTACGCTGCATACTGCCCGTGATAGTATCTGCATAAAATATTACCAGCCCATCCACGTTACGTGCAGCACGGCCTGCCGTTTGCGTTAGTGATTTTTCATTACGCAGAAAGCCCTCCTTATCTGCATCCAGGATGGCTACCAGGCTTACCTCCGGTAAATCCAGCCCTTCTCTTAAAAGGTTTACTCCCACCAGCACATCAATTTCACCCAAACGCAGCTGGCGCAGTATTTCCACACGCTCTAAAGTATCTACTTCACTGTGGATGTACTTGGATTTGATATTGATGCGGTGCAGGTATTTATCCATTTCTTCTGCCATGCGCTTGGTTAGGGTAGTCACTAAAACACGATCGCCTTTTTTCACACGTTTATCAATTTCATCCAGCAGGTCATCTATCTGGTTAATACTGGGGCGTACCTCAATGGGCGGATCCAGCAGGCCGGTAGGACGTACTACCTGCTCTACTATTACCCCACCTGATTTTTCGAGCTCATAGCTGTCCGGCGTAGCCGAAACATAGATCACCTGGTTCTGCAGACTCTCAAATTCATGAAAATTCAACGGGCGGTTATCTAAAGCTGATGGTATGCGGAAGCCGTAATCCACCAGTATCAGCTTACGGCTTCTGTCGCCGCCATACATACCACTGATCTGGGGCATAGTCTGGTGGCTTTCATCCACAATCATCAGGTAATCTTTCGGAAAATAATCAAGCAGGCAGAAGGGCCTGGTACCAGGACTTCTCCTATCGAAAAACCGGGAGTAGTTTTCTATGCCATTACAATATCCCAGCTCTTTGATCATTTCAATATCATATTCCACGCGCTCTTTAATACGCTGGGCTTCAATCAGCTTACCGGTGCTTTGAAAATACTCCACCTGTGCCATCATTTCATCCTGTATTTCATAGATCACCTGTTGTATCATATCTTTTGGAGCCACATATATGTTAGCCGGGAAAATAGCTGCATTATCAATTTTAGCGATCCGTTTGTTGGTAGCTACATCAATGGTTTCGATCTCCTCTATCTCATCGCCAAAAAATGTAACCCGGTATCCATAATCTGTATAAGGCAGGTTAATGTCCACCGTATCCCCTTTTACCCGAAAAGAGCCCCGGGTAAATTCAATGGTAGTGCGGGTGTACAAAGAGTTGACCAGTGCGTGCAGAAATCCCTGCCGTGAAATAGTTTGCCCACGATTGATCCGTATAATACTGTTTTCATAATCCGCAGGATTACCGGCGCCGTATATGCAGCTTACCGAAGCCACCACAATAATATCCCTTCTTCCACTCAACAGGCTGGTGATAGTGCGTAGTCTCAGTTTATCCAGTTCTTCGTTTATTGCAAGGTCTTTTTCAATATAGGTATCGCTGACAGGCAAGTAGGCTTCCGGCTGATAATAGTCGTAATACGAAACAAAATACTCCACCGCGTTTTCGGGAAAAAACTGCCGGAACTCACCATATAGCTGCGCTACCAGTGTTTTATTATGGGTAATAATAAGCGTGGGTCTTTGTGTGTTTTGTATCACATTGGCCATGGTAAAGGTTTTACCACTACCGGTCACGCCCAGAAGCGTTTGATACTTTTCCCCGCTTAAAACACCTTCGGTCAACTGTTCAATGGCCGATGGCTGATCGCCGGCGGGAGGAAATGGAGTATGTAATGTAAAAGGCAATTGAAGTATGTTTAATATTCAAAGTTAAAAGATTAAATATGGATTGCAGAAAAGGGACACTCAATCCTGGGTTTATAAAAAATAACGGTTGGCTGAATATTCAAAATGCTATCAAACCTTCCGCTTTGCACATTTCTTTATGCAAAAAACAAAAAAGCGCACGTTTAGATGTGCACTTTTAATATTCACTATTTTAATATATCCCCACATACCAGCCATCTTCTCTTTCTTCTACCGGATATGTTTTTAAGAAATATCCTTCGCCCGAAACATTCTGCCCGTTTTCCAGGCTTAACTTGTAGCGGTGCAAGGGACAAACAATCTGGGTCTGAACATTTACATAACCGCTAACCAAAGACATAGCAGCATGAGGGCATTTAGCCGCGCAGGCAAAAGCTTTATCGCCAACCCTGGCAATACATAACTGCTTACCTGCTATTTTAATTTCAGTAAGGTGCTCCGCATTGAACTCAAGCTCATTTAAATGTAAAGCGAATAAATGCCAGGTGACGGGTTTAATCATTAAGAAGACTGTTGACAGATGAAAGTTGACAGTTTATTTAAGAAAACAGGAAGTAGCAAGTAGTGAGCAGGCCTCCACTCGCTACTCCCTTCTTCCTGCTAGCTATTAATAGAACATCGTTTTATACGGATAACGTATCGAGTACAGTTCTTTTACTTTATTTAAAATTGTTTCGCGCAAACCATCTACATTCCTGCGCTCTGTGGCTGATACAAATACTACATTACCGTTCAGCTCATTATTCCAGCGTTCATACAAATCACGCAGGATATCTTCCCTCGTTTCTTCGCTGAGCCATTCATCAAAAGTGTGCGCTTCGTACAGGTCCATCTTGTTGAAAATAGTAATAGCCGGCTTGTCATAAGCCTTCAGCTCCTGCAGGGTTTTGTTTACCACCGCCAGCTGGTCTTCATAATTAGGATGCGATATATCTACCACATGCAACAATATATCCGCTTCGCGCACTTCATCAAGCGTGCTTTTAAAGCTTTCAACAAGGTGATGGGGCAGTTTACGGATAAATCCTACTGTATCGCTTAAAAGAAATGGCGTGTTCTCAAACACTACCTTACTTGTTGTGGTATCTAGGGTTGCAAATAGCTTATTTTCAGCAAACACATCGCGTTTGCTTAATAAATTCATGATAGTGCTCTTACCCACATTGGTATAACCTACCAACGCCACACGGATAAACTCACCTCTGTCCTTACGCTGGGTGAATGCCTGTTTATCTATTTCAGCCAGCTTTTTGCGAAGCAGGGTGATCTTATCACGCACAATACGGCGGTCAGTCTCGATCTCTGTTTCACCCGGGCCACGCGAACCAATACCGGCGCCCTGCCTTTCCAGGTGGCTCCACATACCACGTAACCGGGGCAGGATGTATTGATATTGCGCCAGCTCCACCTGTGTACGGGCCTGTGCTGTTTTAGCCCTCCGGGCGAAGATATCCAGTATCAGGTCCGAGCGGTCGATCACTTTTACTTTCAGCTCCTTCTGTATATTATTGATCTGCGCACCGCTTAGCTCATCATCAAAAATCACCAGGTTAATGCTGTGGATTACAACATATTGGCGTATTTCTTCTAATTTACCTTTACCCACAAAAGTCCGGGAGTCAGGATGCTGTAATTTTTGAATAAAACGCTTTTTTGTTTCCGCACCTGCGGTTTCAGCCAAAAAGGCCAGCTCATCTAAATAATCCTTTACCTGTTGCTCTGTCTGGTCCTTCTGCACAACGCCTACGATCACGGAGGTTTCCCTGTCCTGTATAATATTCTTTTTGTCTAACATATTGATGTTTGCAAAGTTAGCAAAAATGCTGCCGGATAAAGGTTTATGCCAATTTATTCGTTTTCCAAGCTGGCCCGGCCATGCACAGGCGCTGAAGTGAGTCCCGATAGCTACCGGGACAATTTCGATGCGTTTTGTTATGCAGCCGGCGTAACAATAATTCTATAAAGGTGTATGATAAATTTGCCTTTTTATTTTATGTTATCGCCTGCAGGCGACAGCATAAGAGTGTGAGGTGAGGACGCCTCACACAGCTTTCATCTGAATGGGATACATTATGTACACCTGTAAATCTTTACCTTTGTGCGTTTTAAAATTTGAAATAAATTGAAAAAATTCAAAAGGATCTTTAAGTATATCGGGTTGTATAAAGGGAAAATCACCCTTTATATGTCCCTGACAATTCTTGCATCAGCCCTGTCTGTTTGTTCTATCAGTATGTTGGCCCCGCTGATGTCTATTATTTTTAACGTACAGGGCTTTTCCGGCGAAAGTATTCTTAAAAAAATACCGGGCGGCCATTACCTGGGAGAAGCGTTGATGGAGGCAGTGAGCAGCGGCAGGCAGATGCATGCCGTATTTCTATGCTGCGTGTTTATTATTATCGCGATTTTTCTGAAAAACCTGTTGCTGTATCTTTCTTCATTAATCTCCGTTCCGGTAAGGAGCTCTATTATTATTCATTTAAAGAATGATATGTATGCAAAGGTACTGACGTTACCGGTTGGTTATTTTTCTGAGCAAAAAAAAGGCGATATTATGAGCCGGATGACGAATGATGTGGGCCAGGTGGAAGGCTCGATCGTCAACGCAATGGAAGGCATGATCAAAGACCCTATTATGGTTCTTTTTTACTTAGGAGCCATGATAGTTATCAGCCCGGGCCTGTCTGTTTTTCTTTTGATCCTATTACCTGTAACGGCTTTTATCATAGGGCGTATCAGCCGTACTTTAAAGAAGCAAAGTAATGCCGCTGCTTTAAGAGTGGGCGATACACTTTCCATATTGGATGAAACTTTAGGTGGTATCAGAATTATTAAAGCGTTTTGCGCAGAAAAGATCCTGGGTAACCGTTTCTTTGCTTTAAATAATACTTTGCTGGGCATTCATAAAAAAATGGCTGCAAGAAGAGATCTTGCCTCCCCGCTTACAGAGCTGCTGGGTGTTATCGTTCTGTGTATTATTATTTATTTTGGCGCCAACCTCATTATAAAAGGCGGCTCATTAGGTCCCGGCGATCTGATTGCTTTCATTGCCATGTTTGCCATGATGATCAACCCGGCAAAAGCGCTGTCGTCTTCTTTCTTCAATGTACAGGCAGGCTCTGCTGCTATTGAGCGGATTGAAGAATTGCTGACCACTCCTGTGAAAGTTGAAGACGACGGCACTCAAAAGCTGGAGGAATTCCAGGAGGGTATTGAGTTTAAAAATGTTTCTTTTTCTTATAACGATACGCCGATCCTTAAAAACATTAACCTTACCATTCCTAAAGGCAAATCTGTTGCCCTGGTGGGCAGCAGTGGTGCGGGCAAAAGCACACTGGCCGACCTGGTGCCCCGTTTTCACGATGTAACAGGTGGCGAAATACTGGTTGACGGCGTGAATATTAAAGATTACAGCCTTCAAAGCGTAAGAGAAAAAATTGGGATTGTAAGCCAGGAGCCCATTTTATTCAATGATACCATTGGTAACAATATCACTTTAGCAGATCCTGAGGCATCACAGGAAGAAATTGAAAAAGCTGCAAAAGTGGCTAATGCTTTCAGGTTTATTGATGGCAAGCCCGAAAAGTTTGATACCAACATTGGCGACAGGGGAGCAAAGCTAAGTGGTGGTGAAAAACAGCGGCTTACGATCGCCCGTGCGGTATTAAAGAACCCGCCGATCCTTATCCTGGATGAAGCTACTTCTTCCCTGGATACAGAAAGCGAAAGGCTGGTGCAGGACGCCATTAATAATATGATGCAGAACCGTACCTCGCTGGTAATTGCACATCGCCTCAGTACCGTTCGGAATGCCGATGAGATCATTGTGCTGAACAAGGGTGAAATAGCCGAACGTGGTAAACACCACGAACTGATGAAAATTGAAGGCGGTATTTACCGCAAGCTCGTGGATATGCAGGAGATGGTTTAAGTATAGCAAGATGCTGATTACTGGTTACTGTTACAAGTTTCCGATGAATATTAAAAATTGAACATTCCTGCCCGTCCGGGCAGGCGGGGATTGTTGATTATTTGAGTATAGAATTTCCATACTATATGGGTGATAGTTCATAGTTAATGGTTGATAGATACTGGATGCTGGTCACTGGAACTTGAAACTGGTTGTACTTCTTCAGGTTTTTCAACTTCCGGACTTTCCGTCTTCACATCTTTCCGACTTTTCTTACGTACACCGTAAACCGTATATCGTACATCATTCTGGATGCTGGTTACTGGCGGAGACTTATATTCTACTTTTTACATTTCATATTCATCATTCTTACCTCCCCACCTAAAGCTCTTGATATCAAAGCCCGCAAGATCAAGCACCCGGTCTGTAACAGTGGCGGCAAGTTCCTCAATGGTTCTGGGCACACTGTAAAATGAAGGCGTAGCCGGGCAAATAATACCCCCTGCCAGCGTTACTGCTTCCATATTCCGGATCTGGATAAGGTTATAAGGCGTTTCTCTTACCACACAGATCAGCCTGCGGCGTTCTTTTAAAATTACATCTGCAGCTCTTGTAATTAAATCATTGGATATGCCACCGGCAATACGACCAAGCGTTCCCATAGAACAGGGAGCAATGATCATAGTATCATATTGCCCGCTACCTGATGCAAAAGGTGCTGAAAAGTCGTTTTTGTGATAGTACTGAACTCCTTCCTTTTTAATGAAGGCTGTTTGCATTTCTACTTTCCACACTTCCATTGCATTATCGGTAGCCACTACGGACAATTCTTCCCACTGATCTTTTAGCTGTAAAAGCTTATTGATCATCTGGGCTGGATAAACAGAGCCGCTGGCCCCGGTAATGGCAATCAGAACGCGTTTTCCCATATTAAAATTTTTTAGCTTTCCACTACCCCGCCTGTAACCGTGTATTTCATGGCATCTCCAGGCGTGAGATTTTCTATCGGTTTCACCCTTTCTTTAGGTAAAATATAAAGCTGGCCTGCAAAGTTATAGGCCTGCGGTACATATACACCAACCATATCGTGGCCCATATTAAACTTGTCCATCTCATCATCAGTCAGGAACCCCACGATCCATACATCATTATTGAATACATTGGCCAGTACTGCTTTCGTAAACTTTTTTTTGTCCCCGGCAAAAGCCTGAAAAAAATCCTTGATCGCTTTATAGATCAGCTTAATACCCGGGGTACGTTCCAGCCAGTGATCAAAAAAATTGATCACACTTTCCATAATAAAATAGCTGCTTAGCCAGCCGATAAAAATAATGAACGCCACAATAAGCAAAAAGCCTATCCCTGGTGTAGTAAACAACGCGGGACGCAGCAGGCTGTCAATCCAGTCAAATACAACATATAAAATATAGGCAGTAATAGTAATAGGGGCCAGTATAATAACTCCCTGAACAAAATACCTGAAAAGTGTTTTCAAAACTGTGTCTTTAGGCGTATGTGAAAAATATCTGGTCATTTGTTATGCAAGATAGCACATCTTTTACGGATCGCCTTTATTACAGCTAACCCTTAAAAAAATGCCGTTTACCTAAAAAAATATCCGCAGCACTTAAAGTATTTTACTTTTGCAATCGTTCTTCTTTGAAATGTGTTTTTGACTAAAAAATTACACTTGGAAACTTTGGGTCCTACAAAAGTTTCCTTAGTTTCGCGACCCAATGGTAATGCTTATCGATAACAAAACAAGGATCAGGGAGAAAGCGAAGGAACTTTTTATCTGTTTCGGGATGAGAAGTGTGAGCATGGATGATATTGCCAACGCTATTGGTATAAGCAAAAAAACGCTCTATCAGCATTACGCGGATAAAGAAACCCTGGTTGCGGACACTATAGAAAAGATCCTGGAAACAAACAATGCCCACTGCCAGGCCAGCAGGGAGAAAGCGCAGAATGCTATCCAGGAGAGTTTTTTAGCTACAGAGACCGTATCGGAACTAATGAAGAAGACCAATCCGGTATTACTTTTTGATATGCAGAAATATTATCCGGCAGCATACAGGAAGTTTTTAAAGTTCAAGCAGGATTTTTTATACAACTTCATCAGGTCGAACATTGAATGGGGTATAAAAGACGGGCTATACAGGGAAGATATTAATGTTACACTGGTAAGCAGTTTAAGAATTGAAAGTATCAGCCTTCCTTTTCAGCAGGACTTTTTTGCCAGGGTAAACATTGACCTTGCATCCTTACAGGAAGAGATTTTCATCCTGTTTCTATATGGTATTGCCACTCCAAAAGGCATCAGATTAATAAACAAGTACAAAGAACAAAGAGCAAAAAATAAAATATGAGAAGACTTAAACCATTAACCTCGCTTCTTTTATTTTTTTGGGCAGGCACTGGCTTTGCACAACAGGTGCATCAATTTTCATTGCAGGAAGCCTTTGATTATGCAGAAAAAAATAATGTCCAGGTAAAAAATGCACTGCTGAACATACAACTACAGCAGCAGGTAAACAGGGAGGTAACCGGCATGGCCTATCCACAGATAAGCGGGTTCGGCTCCACCACCTTTAACCCTAATGTAGCCACACAAAGATTACCTAACTTTTTATCCCCTGCAGTAATTGCTACTCTTCAGCAATTGGGTGTAACAGACGGGGACGGGAACCCTGTGGAGTATGATCCCAGCGTTGATTACGGCTTTATAGACGCCCAGTTTGGCACCAAATGGAACTCCAACGCAGGTATCTCTCTGAACCAGATATTATTTGACGGACAGGTATTTACCGGACTTCAGGCACGGAAAGCACTGATAGAGTATAACGAAAAATCGGCAGAGGTAACTGCAGAACAGATCAGGCTTAACGTGGCAAAAGTGTATTACCAACTGGTGCTTAGTAAAACACAGATAGCACTGCTTGATTCTAACCTGGGGTTGCTTGAAAAAAACAAGCATGACACCAGGATCATGTATGATAATGGTTTTGCTGAAAAGCTGGATATTGATAAGCTGGATGTGCAGATCACTAACCTGAAATCACAAAAAACACAGGTGCTGAATAATGTAAACAATGGTTATTTAGGCTTAAAGGTTTTAATGGGCATGCCTGTTACTGATCAGCTGATCCTTACTGACGAACTGACTGATGAAACTATAAAAGAAGGGATTTTAGAGGCCCTGAACTTTGATTATACACAGCGCAGAGATTACCAGGCGGCTTTGTTAGGGGAAAAGCTGAACCAATACGATATACAGCGCTACCAGTACAGCAAAATCCCAACCCTTGCTTTAACAGGCAATTATACTAAAATGGCAATGGAAAATACTTTTGGAGGCTTATGGAAAAGCAAATGGTTTACAGCAAGCTCCATCGCCTTAAACTTAAACATTCCTATTTTCAAAGGATTTGCCACTAATGCAAAAATAGAGCAGGCCCGCATTAAGCTGAAGCAAACACAAAACCAGATCGAAGCTTTGAAGCTGAGCATAGACCAGGAGCAAAAATCAGCTGTCAATACTTTTAAAACTGCAATTGTGGATATGGACTACCAGAAACAAAATATGTCGCTGGCAGAAAGAGTGTATCAGCAAACTAAAAAGAAATATGAAGTAGGTACCGGCAGCCAGATCGAGATTGATGCAGCCCGCGTACAGTTACAGTCAGCTCAAACCAATTATTTCTCTGCATTGTATAATGCAGTAATTGCAAGAATTGATTTCTTAAAAGCAACAGGAAAACTTTAAATCCGTCTGCCAGAGGCAGACCTTAACCCTAACTATAAATCCTCTTAATATGCAGTATATATTAAAACTAACATCAATAGTAGCGCTTACAGCCATCATAGCCTCTTGCGGCAGTGGCAAGAAGGAACAAAACAGCGCGCTTAACGATAAGAAAGCAACGCTGGAGAAACTAAAAGGCGAGCAAAAGAAAATTACAGATCAGATCAATGCCCTGAACGATGAAATTGCTGCTTTGGATCCTACCTATGTAAGGGCCAAGCTGGTTTCAATAGAAAAAATAAGCAGCAATGCTTTTGATCATTATATTGATTTGCAGGGGAAAATAGATGCCCGCAAGAATGCTTATGTAGCGCCGCGTAATGGGCAGGGAGGCATTGTTCGTGCCATTTTTGTACAACAGGGCGACAGGGTACGCAAAGGACAAACCCTTTTGAAGTTAGACGATGCAATAGCCCGTCAGCAACTGGTTGCGGCCCAGCAACAGGTAGCTACTGTAAAAGCACAGCTGGAACTGGCCAATACAACTTATCAACGTCAAAAAAATCTTTGGGATAATAACATAGGAGCTGAAATGCAGGTAATACAGGCCAAAGCCACTGTAGACCAGTTGAATGCCCAGTTAAAAGCAGCGGAAGCACAGGCGGGAGCAGTAAGAGAACAGGTTAGCTTTACAAATGTTACAGCAGACATTGACGGAACCATAGATCAGCTAAACGTGAGGATTGGTGAAGCCTTTACAGGAATGGGGCTTTCTGGTCCGCAAATATCAATAGTAAACACTTCTGCTTTGCGCTTACTGGTAAACGTTCCGGAAAACTACCTTGAGCGGATCAATGTAGGCACACCAATCACTATTACATTGCCCGAAGCCAACAATAAGCAAATAAAAACAAAAGTGTCAGTAGTAAGTAAGCTGATTGACCCTTCTACAAGAAGCTTTTATGTAGAAGCTAATGTACCTGCTGATCCCGCCATCCGCGCCAACCAGATCGCTAAAGTGCAGCTCGAAGATTACAGCAGGCCGGATGCTATCACTATCCCGGTAAATACATTACAAACCGACCAGCAGGGAAAATTTGTTTTAGTAGCCGTTACTGAAAACAAAAAACTGGTTGCCCGTAAAAAAAGAGTTATTCCCGGAGAACTCTATGGCGATAAACTGGAAATCAAATCAGGGCTTGCTGTTGGCGATCAGTTGATCACTGAGGGTTTCCAAAGTATATACGATGGCCAGGTAATAACTACAACTCCCGGACAATAGATGACAGAGGATAGAGGACAGTTGACAGCTGATAAATAGCTATCAGAAAACACAAAACTTCAAACTTCAAACAACCTCGTATATGAGCGTTTTAGAAAATTTCACTGAAAAATTTAAAGAGTTTAAGCCAACATCGTGGGCTGTAAAGAACCGCACTACGGTGTACCTGCTTATTCTCTTTGTAACTATATTTGGCGCTACCACTTTTGTTACGCTGCCTAAAGAAAGTTTTCCGGATGTGGTAATACCTACCGTATATATTGCTACAATTTACGTGGGTAATTCTCCCAAGGATATGGAGAACCTGGTAACACAGCCTATAGAAAAACAAATAAAAGGCATCACAGGGGTTAAAATATCCAAGGTAACCAGCACATCGGTACAGGACTATTCTGCCATACAGGTAGAATTTGGAACCAATGTAAAGGTGGACGCAGCCTTGCAGAAAGTAAAAGATGCGATTGATAAAGCCAAGCAGGATCTTCCTACCGATCTTACCCAGGAACCAACTGCGCTCGAAGTAAGCCTTTCGGAAATGCCCATCATGTATGTGAACCTTAGCGGCGATTATGATGGAGTACGGTTAAAGGAATATGCTGATAAATTACAGGACAAGCTGGAAGAGCTACCACAGATTACAAGAGTAGACCTGGTAGGGGCTCCTGAAAGAGAGTTCCAGGTAAACGTAGACAATGCCCGCATGCAGGCGGCGGGCATCACCTTCGATGATATATCCAACGCTATCAGGTATGAAAATATGGACATCAGCGGTGGTTTGCTTGAAGTGGGTAACATGAAACGTAACCTGCAGCTAAAGGGACAGTTTAAAACCGCATTTGATATTGAAAAAGTAATTCTGCGCAACACCAGCGGCAGTCCTGTTTACTTGAAAGATATAGCCACTGTTAAAGACACCGTGAAAGAAACAGAAAGCTATGCACGGCTGGATGGAAAGAACGTGGTAACGCTGAACATAGTGAAAAGATCAGGCGAAAACCTTATTGAAACCAGCGATGCTGTTAAGCAGATCGCCGAAGAAATGAAGGCCGACATTTTTCCGCAGGATCTGAATATTGTTATTACCGGCGACCAAAGTATTTCTACGCGCACGTCATTCAACGAACTGGTAAACTCTATTGTTATCGGGTTTGTACTGGTTTTGATCATCCTGATGTTCTTTATGGGATTGACGAATGCCTTTTTCGTAGCGCTAAGCGTGCCGCTGAGTATGTTTGTGGCCTTTATGTTCATTCCGTTGGGTGAAATTGTGATTGGAGGAAGTATTACACTGAACTTCATGGTGCTGTTCGCACTCCTGTTCGGACTGGGAATTATTGTAGACGATGCCATTGTGGTAATAGAAAATACCCACCGCATATTTGTAGAAGCTAAAGGTGCTATAGATTCGCAAAAGTCAGCCATGATGGCTGCGGGGGAAGTATTTGTTCCGGTGCTTGCTGGTACGCTTACTACACTGGCCCCGTTTTTCCCGCTACTTTTCTGGCCGGGGATCATTGGTAAGTTCATGGTGTATCTGCCATTGATGCTGATATTTACACTGACCGCATCATTGCTGGTAGCCTTTATCATGAACCCGGTATTCGCAGTGGATTTCATGAACCACCCTGAAGATCATACAGAGAAAAAGAAATCCCGTGTATTCCGTTCCAAACCATTTTTGGTAATGGTGATCATTGGGGTGCTGTTTGATCTGTTCGGATTTATGGCAAGTCCCAATGGAAGCGGGTTCTTCTTTGTCGGGAACCTTTCACTTTGCCTGGCCTTACTTACAGTACTGAACACTTATTTTTTAACAGACTGGATCCATAATTTCCAGAATAAGGTGCTGCCCTGGATTATGAACCACTATGAATCCCTGCTGAAATGGGCGGTGAACGGCTGGCGACCGGTTTGGTTGCTGGTAGGCGCATTTGGATTGCTGATTTTCTCATTTGTCGTCTTTGGTATTTCAAGTGCGGTAGGCAGAACACAGGTAGTATTCTTTCCGAGCTCCGATCCCAACTTTATTTATGTGTACCTGAAGCTTCCCACTGGTACGGATGTTGAATACACCGACTCCATTACCCGTTACCTGGAAAGCAGGGTGAATCAGGCGTTAGATATTGATCATGCAAAAAACAAAACCAACCCTGTAGTGGAAAGTGTGATAGCCAACGTTGCTGTGGGAGCTGCTGATCCTAACAGTGGTGACAGGAGCACACGCAGTGAACTGGGCCGCGTACAGGTATCCTTTGTAGAATATGAAAAAAGGCATGGCGTAAAAACAGGCCCTTACTTAGATAAGATACGCGCTGCTATTAAAAATATCCCGGGAGCAGAGGTTTCTGTGGAACAGGAACAGAACGGACCGCCCACTGATCCCCCTATCAATATTGAAGTAGCCAGCGAACAGTTTGATGATATGATCAAGTCTGCCGTAGATCTTAAAAACTATTTAGACAGCATACAGATTCCGGGGGTAGAGGAATTGAAGATGAACGTGGATCTGGCCAGTCCAGAGATCTCGCTCACAGTAAACCGTGAGCGTGCTTTAAGCGAAGGTGTTTCTTCTGCACAAATAGGTATGCAGCTCCGTACAGCCTTGTTTGGTAATGAAGCCAGCAAAATAAAAGATGGTGAGGATGAATATAAGATTTATGTGCGCAGCGATGAGCTGCAAAGAAAGAGCCTTACCGATCTTTTGAATATGAATATCCGCTTCAGGGATATGGCCACCGGGCTGGTAAAAAGTGTTCCTATAAGTTCATTAGTTACTGTAGACTATACAAACACTTTAGGAAGTGTGCAGCGTAAAAATCAGAAGCGCGTTATTACTTTAAGAAGTAACGTACTTTCCGGATACACGCCTACCGCAGTGAATGCACAAATTGCAAAAGCCGTTCAAAGTTTCAGGAAAACCGGCGATGATGTAACCATTAAGCAAACCGGTGAAGGAGAGCAGCAGGCAGAAACAGGCGCTTTCCTCGGAAAAGCCTTGCTGATTGCCATGGGACTGATCCTGCTGATATTGGTATGGCAGTTTAACTCTATGAGCAAATCTGTCATCATCCTTACAGAAATTGTATTCAGTATTATTGGTGTATTGTTAGGTTTCGCTTTAACAGGGATGACAGTATCGGTGGTAATGACCGGCGTAGGTATCCTGGGGCTGGCAGGTATTGTTATCAAGAACGGTATCCTTGTAATTGAGTTTGCAGATGAGCTGAGAGCAAGGGGATTGAAAACAAAAGAAGCGGTAATCCAGGCCGGTAAAACACGTATCATTCCTGTATTGCTTACCGCCATGGCAGCTATACTGGCACTGATACCTCTTGCGGTAGGCTTCAATATTAACTTCGTTACCCTGTTCTCCGAACTTAACCCGAGAATATTCTTCGGGGGAGACAACGTAACTTTCTGGAAACCGCTTTCATGGACCATCATCTTCGGTTTATTATTTGCGTTCTTCATGACACTGTTTATGGTGCCCAGCATGTACCTTATAGCAGAAAGGCTAAAACGCCCCATGCAGAAGCAGTACGGAGGCAAATGGATTTCCTTTATGGGTATTCCTCCAGCGATCTTCCTGTTTATACCGCTGATGTTCAGAACCATGTTTAAGCAAAGAAGAAAAGTAGCAGCAAGAAGAAAGAAACTGGCAGGCGATCCTAATGCCAGTGAGGCCTTTGTGGGAAGCTGGTTATAAAAAATCTATTAATCTATATATAAATAAAAGAGGCTGTAATGGCCTCTTTTTTAATAAATAGCATCCGGAACTTTTTTCGCAAAATTAAACACTGACAACCTGTGACTTACGTAATACAGTTTCTCAAAATGAAAGTGCTTGTCCCTTTTAGCATATCCATCAGATACGATCAAGCTCCTTCCTATATGAAGGGAAAAGTTCAGTCTACTCAAACAAATCTGTTTTATCCAGGCTATTTATAGTATTTTTTCTTGCGTACAGAAAGAGTATAAAGTGAAGCAACAACAAAATGCTCCAGCAAATAGCTGTAATATGTATAGTTTCAATTCTTTCATACTTAGAATTTAACCCAAGTATAAACCAGAGCTCTGATATGGCATTATGCACCAGGAAAGTGGCCAGGTGAAACCGGAACCCTACATCATGAATGGGCAGATAGTCTCCATCCTTTTTACCCCAATACCATCCTGCCATAAACATACATAACCCATATAGAATTGCAGTGGAAACGATAATAGCTGTGGTTCCGGTATCAATACCATAACTCAGGAAATATCTGAAAATAATGGTTAAGACCGTTGCAAGCATTGCAAATCTTAATAAGAAGGGTGTTATTGTTTTCATAACTCAAATATTTAAAAGGTTTTTAATCTCTTCTGAATAAAATAAATGGATATTCCTTTTTACAAATTGAGCAAAGAGGTTTTGTCCCAGGTCAGTCAGATAATAATATTTCCGCTCAGGCCCCTTATTTCCCTTCCTTAATTCATACGTTACCACCTCTATATGCTCAAATTTTCTCAATACACGATACAAACTTTGCTCCTCGCAGGTCATAGTATTTTTTGATTTCTCCTCAACAAAGCTTTTGATTTCATCCACATACTTTTTGTCATCCTGCAACGCAAGAAATATCCATAAAGTAAGTTGTCCTTTCTTATATGTTTCCTCCCATGAGGATAAAAGCAGGTTGAGCTTCTGTTCTTTATTCATTTAAATAATAAGTATTATTCAACTTGTATAATACAAATATAGTACTTTATTTTCTCCTGGAAAATTTTTTATCGCAATTTTGAAAGACAAAACCGACCCCGGATAGCAGAATATCCCTAAAACATATTATACACAAAAATGCCCCGCTTTCGCGAGGCATTCCCTTCAAAGTATTTCAGAAATTAAGCTTTCGCTTCTTCGTTTCCTTCTTCTTTTGTTTCTTCAGGAGCAACTTCAGTTGCTTCTTCGGCAGCAGGAGCTTCAGCTACTACTTCCTCCACTTTCGCTTCTTCAGCTACCGGTGCAGCTTCTTCAACCGCAACAGGTGCTGTTTCGGCTTCAGCAGCAACGCCATCAGCTTTTTTCTTGCTGCCACCACGACGGCGTGTACGTTTTGCAGCAGCTTTTTCTTCGCCGGCGCCTTTGCCATATATCTCATTGTAGTCAACCAGCTCGATCATGGCTTTTTCAGCAGCATCACCTGGGCGAATACCTAATTTAATAATACGGGTATAACCACCGGGACGACCACCCACTTTACCAGATATGTTATCAAATAATTCTTTGATAGCTTCTTTATCCTGTAAATGACCGAATACAATACGACGCTGGTGCGTAGTGTTTTCTTTACTCTTAGTGATCAAAGGCTCAACATAAACCCGTAACGCTTTGGCTTTAGCTAAAGTGGTTACAATACGTTTGTGCTGAATTAACTGACAGGAAAGATTGGCCAGTAAAGCTTCTCTGTGCGCTTTAGTGCGGCTTAAATTTTTGATTTTGTCTCCGTGACGCATGACTTGTAATTTGTTTGTCTATCCTTCGACAAGCTCAGGATGACAATTGTTAAAAATATTCAGTTGCACCGTAGTCAGGGAATTGCAACCTACTTTTTCTATTAATTGTTAATTACTAATTATTAATTAATAATCATCTTTATCAATACCTAATTTCTGAAGGTCCATTCCAAAACCAAGACCCCTTTCGTTCAGCACCTGCTCGATCTCAGAAAGAGATTTCTGGCCGAAGTTCCTGAACTTCATCAGGTCTTCCTGCTCGTATTGTACCAGCTCGCTTAAAGAGTTGATCTTTGCCGCCTTCAGACAGTTGAATGCACGTACAGAAAGATCTAAATCTTCTAACGGAGTTTTCAATACTTTGCGTAATTGCAGTGTATTTTCATCTACCAGGTCTTCTTTCTTCTCTTCTTTGTTATCGAAAGTGATGTTCTCATCTGTGATGATCATCAGGTGCTGAATAAGAATACGACTGGCTTGTTTCACTGCATCTTCAGGATGTATAGTACCATCTGTAACAACTTCCATCACTAATTTTTCATAGTCTGTACGTTGCTCCACACGGGTATTTTCGATTGTGTACTTTACATTCTTAATAGGAGTAAAGATAGAGTCGATAGGGATTAAACCA
Organism: Niabella sp.; assembly: GCA_049841335.1. Taxonomy (GTDB): domain Bacteria; phylum Bacteroidota; class Bacteroidia; order Chitinophagales; family Chitinophagaceae; genus Niabella. Next base: position 22,999 of record JASGDI010000117.1, read on the forward strand.
ACTGGTGCATCTTTCACTGCATTCTCCTCAGCAGGTACATAACCACGGCCTTTACCAATAGTTAATTCGATGTCCAGCTTAGCCGAAGCATCCAGTGTGCAGATATGCAGATCAGGATTCATGATCTGGAATGATTGTGTACCATCGGCGATCATGCCTGCAGTAAACTCAGTTTGATTTTTTATTGACAATGAAATTTTTTCATTGGCCACTTCATGGTCAACAATTTTCTTAAAGCGAACCTGCTTTAAGTTCAGGATGATCTCAACCAGGTCTTCGCTGATACCTTTAATGGTAGCGAACTCGTGATCAACACCTTCTATTTTAATAGCCGAAATAGCATAGCCTTCCAAAGAGCTCAATAAAACCCTGCGAAGCGCATTGCCAATGGTTACGCCATAACCTGGCTCCAATGGTGCAAATTCAAACTGGGCTTCAAAATCAGATGCTTTTTGTAAGATGATCTTATCCGGCTGCTGAAAATTTAAAATTGCCATATTTTATTTTTATATAGTGAATGGTCGTCTGTTGTCCATAGTCCATCGACCATGGTCTATCGACGTCAGATTACTTGTTATACAACTCTACAATCAGCTGCTCCTTAATGTTTTCAGGAACGCTTTCCCTTTCAGGATAAGTAATGAAAGTACCAGTGAGCGTTGTTTCGTTAAAGTCCAACCAGGTATATTTAGGATTTTTAGCGCTTACCACACTTGTGATAGAAGTACGGGCCCTGCTGCTTTCCTTAATAGTGATGATATCACCTGCTTTCAATAAATAGCTGGGGATGTTCACTACTTCGCCATTTACCTCGATGTGCTTGTGGCTCACCAACTGGCGTGCTGCAGGACGGCTGGGCGCAATACCCATACGAAATACTGTGTTGTCTAAACGGGATTCAAGTAATTTGATAAGGTTATCACCGGTTACACCTTTACGACGGTTAGCTTCTTCGTAAGTTTTGCGGAATTGTTTTTCCAAAACACCATAAGTGTATTTGGCTTTTTGTTTTTCTCGCAATTGCAAAGCGTATTCGCCGAGCGTTTTACGTTTGCGTTTTTCACCGTGCTGACCGGGAGGGTTACTGTTTTTACCCAACCATTTACCATTACCTAAAATAGGCTCTCCGAAAATACGGGAGATCTTGGTCTTAGGACCATTGTAACGTGCCATAATTATACTTTCATTTAAGCTTTTTTAGAAACCGGTACATCAATCGTTAAAAAGCTTTGGAAAAAATTAATTGTGTACCCTTTTTTAAAATGAAACCAAATTGGCTCAGAAATATGTAAGATGTACGATATCAGATGTACGTACATTGTACACCCTACATCGTACATAAAAATTAAACCCTTCTTTTCTTGGGAGGACGGCATCCGTTGTGCGGAAGCGGCGTAACATCCTTAATAGTTACTATTTCAATACCAGACTGAGAAAGAGAACGGATAGCACCTTCTCTACCAGAGCCGGGGCCTTTTACGTAAACATCCACTCTTTTCAATCCCGCGTCAGTAGCTACTTTAGCTGCATCAGCCGCTGCCATTTGGGCGGCGTAAGGAGTGTTCTTTTTAGAACCGCGGAAGCCCATTTTACCAGCGCTGCTCCAGGAAATAACCTGGCCGCTTTTGTTGGTAAGGCTGATGATAATGTTGTTGAATGTTGCAGAAATGTGCGCATCACCGTAAGAGTCTACTTTTACAATCCTCTTTTTTGCGGCTGCTTTTGCGCTTAATTGTGCTTTTGCCATTTGTTTTAAAAGGTAATCTTTAAAAATAATAATCATCCGCCAGGCAGATGACCCAAACCAACCCTATTCCTGCACCGGGCTTCCGTAATTGATCTGGTTATAACTTGGTGCAATGCAAAAAAGCCTTAAGCTTTACGCTTCAGGCTTTCAGCAATTATTTCTTAGCGGCTTTCTTCTTACCGGCAACAGTTTTACGTTTTCCTTTACGGGTGCGGCTATTTGTTTTAGTACGCTGACCACGAACAGGTAAACCTTTTCTGTGACGAAGACCACGGTAGCAGGCGATGTCCAATAAACGTTTGATGTTCATTTGGGTTTCGCTGCGCAATTGTCCTTCTACTTTTAACTCTTCAGTAATGGTAGAACGGATAGCGTTCAGGTCATCATCGTTCCATTCATTTACTTTCTTGTTACGGTCAATATTATTCTTATCAAGAATATATTTAGCCGTAGAAGGGCCAATACCGTAGATATAGGTTAAACCTATTTCTCCTCTTTTGCTTTTTGGTAAGTCTACACCGGCAATACGTGCCATATTATAATTTTAAATTCTAAGTTCTAAATTTTAAATTCCAAATTAACCCTGACGCTGCTTGAAGCGGGGGTTCTTTTTGTTAATAATGTACAGCTTCCCTTTACGGCGTACAATTTTACAGTCCGCGCTGCGTTTTTTAATGGATGCCCTTACTCTCATCTTTATAAGTTTTTAACGTTGTAAAACAATTATTTATACCTAAAATTGATGCGCCCACGTGTTAAATCGTAAGGAGACATCTCTAATCCAACTTTATCCCCAGGTAAAATACGGATATAGTGCATCCTCATTTTTCCTGAAATAGTAGCTAAAATCTCATGGCCATTATCAAGCTTTACCCTGAACATAGCGTTGGATAAGGCTTCCAGTATTACACCATCTTGTTTTATTAAGGGTTGTTTTGCCATAAAAATTTAGGGGTGCAAAGATAGGGAGATTATGTTAATAAAAAAAACTGTTCCGGGAAATTCCGGAAAAGAAGGGCACACATCCAATACATGAGCAGAGAAATTTAATCTCCTCCAAAGGAGAAAAGTGCAGGGTTCTATATTATTGTGTTGTAAAAAAGGGTCTTACACAATAAGCAGCTTTGCCTTCTCCCCTTTAGGGGAATTTAGAGGCAGTATCTTTAAATATCTTAATGGGGGCTGTTTTCCAGCGGCACTTTGGTCATATCTAAATGAATATTCTGAAGATGACTTACCGTGATGGGATGGTTAAAATACCTTTTATCTTCTCTATACCAGGTTTCTACCTGTGAAAAATCAGTTTCGGACGGGGTATGCACACGGAAAGCGCCCTTGCCATATTTTGCCCCGTTATTGGACTCGAGCTTTTCAAATCCGAGGTCAAAAAGCTGTTTTTCAGAAAGAGGTAAGGGCTTAATGTATTCCAACTCATACCAAAATTCCTGTATGCCATTATTTACCAACACTTTATGGTCCTCCTGGCTTACACTTATTACAGTGCCTTCCCTTTCTACGCCTTCATCGTTTAATAATACCCAGTCTCCGGGCTTTAATTCAGATAATTTCATGGCTGAGAGTTTTTTATTGAATTTTAATGGCTTAACAATGTTACGGGTAATAAATTTATGCCAAACCTACTGTTTCAACAAACATTTTTTGCTAAAAAAGGGCCGGTCCATCAAAGCAAACGCACAAATCCATTTTTTAAATACTCAAACAAACGTTGCGCAGCTATGCAGCGCTTTTAACCGGGGAAACTAATATCTTCTATAAACGGGTTACCGCGACGCGGTAAGATAAAGCACCAATTCAATCGCCTAACGGTGATTATATTAATAAGAAAGAAAAGGGAACAGCCCTCTAAGACTCTAAGACGGATAAAGGCAATCTGTTTAAATTAATGCACCGCCCTGCCCTTCCACTGTTTAAGTGCTCATTCAGCAGGCTGATGCTATTGCGGCAGCAACAGTTACCAGTTTTTTAAAGTAAGCAGTATGCTCATATATAACAGCAGCAGCCAGCTCGTCGGCTACTGAGCTTTTAGATATAGCCGCTGAGGTAAAAGCATGATGCCGCTTTTTCCATTCGCCCAGCGATGCATAACTGAAAAAGGTATGCAGAAACGCCGCCTGCTTTTTTAAACAGACCTTATACCGGTGCGGCTTCCAATACAGCAGGTAAGCGGCTTCTATCAACAACTCCAACTGCTCACCGTAGTACAGCGCATTACCCGGACTACCCCTATGCCAGCAGTAGGAATCATGCAGCGCCGCCAGGCAAAATTCATCAAAGGCTTTTAAATGGTATACCGGTGACGCGTAAGCAAAAAAGTCCTTCAGTATCTGAAGCGGCGATGCTTTTAAAGAATCGCAATGGTACGTCATGGCGATGCGGTTTAAAAAGCAACCCAGGTATAGGTGTTGGCGTTTGTTCATGATAATAGCATTTTTATATTATGTCATGGTGAGCTTGACGAACCATGGTTAGGAGCATCAATACCTCTTAATTTTTTCCACATTTTTTGCTTGCCCAAAAAAGTGGAGCAAAAAAGGGCAGCCGGAAATTGTTGCGGGCTATTTCCGGCGGGAATTACTATCAGCGCTCTGCTTGGCAAATCATCTGTGAATATTTGCTTACGCCTGATTTTTTTCCTCGTTTTGAGATGGCCTTGAAAAAATGGCGTTGGGAAAAAGGTGGAAGAAATAATTGATTACTTATTTAGCATTTTACTTCTATCAACCACTTAACGTTCCCAAGGTAGTGGCAGATGCCTCTACCACTACACCCGGAAACGCCGTAACAATATTCCCCGCCGTATCGGCGATAACCGTAACCAGACTGGTAGAGTTGCCATTTACATCATATCCGACAGCGCTGCCGGCATCCCATATCCTTTGCAGATGGCCACTTTGCGGCACTGGACGCGGTTCGCCGGCAAAAGCCTCTTTTATAATGGCTACTATTTTATCTATACTGATGGTGAATTTGCCCGCACCGGGATGGCGGGCAACGGGCGCATAATGACGCTCTATAATATGCGCCAGCGCCGTAGCGCTTAAATACCAGCTTTTACGCAGCAACTTTTTATGATGCTTTAGCGGCAACTGGTAAAAAACATCCTTGTGTAATTGCTGTAACCATTGCTCAGTATCGGCTATTAAAAATAAAATGCGCAGCCATTGGGCCTCGTTAAACGGTTGTTGCGGTGCTGGTGCAGTAACGGTATTCATAATAGGTTATTTATAGCCCCCGCACAAAAAAGGCGTGGCGCTCCACTTACCGCTTTTGAGGCCCTGAGAAGCCCAGCACGCAGATAAGAGAGCTCACGCCTAGGTCGTGAGCTATTCGTCTTATCATCTCGCGCGCTACAGAAATTTCTCAGGTTTCAAAAGCGAGACTCAAAGCGAATGCTTCAAATTAGTTTATGAAGAATCGCAAATATAATTTCTACTACAAATATAAAAGGAAATATTAGTATGTAGTCCAAAAAGGCTACAATATTTTTTTAAACTATTCTCACCTTACATTAAATAATTGAGTATGGACAATACTGCTGATAAATTTCTTTCAGAACTTGGAAACAGGCTCGCCTTTTTCCGGAAGAAGAAAAATTTAAGCTATAGAAAGCTTGCCCAATTATGCAGTGTTGACCATAGTAAAATCAGCAAAATTGAAAAGGGACAAGTTAATTTTCAAATACTAACCATACTTGAATTGGCTAAAGGATTAGATATTCATCCTAAAAAACTGCTTGACTTCGAGCTTGAGTTGGAGGAGTGATGGTAATTTACGGAGAGTCCTGCGACCTGTCACAATGCAATAAGCAGAGACTCGCCTGAGAAGAAATATATTATTATATAGTAAAAATTAGGGAATATATTCAAATTGTCAAATTTGACAATTTGGTTTTACAAATATTTTTCACTTTCATTCTGTGAAAATCAGAAATCAGAAATATCTGGATGCCTTTGGGAAACATTTGAAGGAACTTATTCAACAAAAACATAAAACACCGGAAGGAGTAGCCGCCCTGGGAGGCGTTGAAACCAAACAGGTTTACAGAGTTATAAATGGAGAGCATAGCACTACTTTATCAATTTTAATAGCAATAGCCAAGGGGCTGGAAGTACATCCTAAAAAATTACTTGATTTCGAGTTTGAATTTGAGGAGTGATATTAATTTACGGCAAGTCCTGCGGCCTGTCACAATGCAACAAGCAGAGACTCGCCTGAGAAGAAATTGACGTTTTCAATTATGAAGGAAAACTACCTAAATAGCCACACCTAACCTCTTGAGCATAAGAAACGCCAAATATGATATAGCTTTCGGTGAAAACCTAAAAAAGCTCAGGACAACAAAAAAGTTGTCGAGAGAAATCTTGGGGGCAATGGCTGGAGTAGAACCCAAACAAATTTATTTGATTGAAGCAAAAGGGCAAAGTCCTACGGTAGCAACGCTTGTTGCATTAGCGTTAGCTATGAAACTGCCTCCCAAGAAACTGCTCGATTTCGAGTTTGAGTTTGAGGAGTGAGATTACGGCGAGCACTCATGTTATAATGCTACAAACAGAAACTCGCCTGAGAAGCAAATTGTAATGAACGTTATTGAATAGTCAGGTTCACCTTCCGGCCTAATCCATACTCAATAAGCTTATAAAGAGTGGATAGCTGGATATCGCTATGCCCGTTTTCAATTCTGGATATAAACTCTTTTTGGCCCCAATCTTTTCTGCCAGTTGCTCTTGTGTTAATTGGGCTTGCTTTCTTTCTTCTTTAATAAGCTCCCCTATTGCGAAAGATTTGGCTTTTATCTCAAATTCTGTACGTTTAGCAGAGCCAATTTTCCCATACCTCTTATCAAGATGTTCTGAAAAAGTGGCGATATTTTTATTTTTTGCTTTCATTATTATTGCTTTTTTATTCTTCAAAACCGGCCTGCTGATGGGCAAGGTATTCCTTCATTATTTTTTCTGCTTTTTCTAATTCTTTTGCGGGTGTTTAATCATTAAACAAATTTTTATCGGAATAAAACACACGGTCGCCCACCACTCTTGCAGGTGATGTGTAAGGATGCTCTTCTGCTTTGCCTGCCGCCATTATATGTAACACTGTCCACCCTTTTGCTTTTAAATAATCAGATACCAGCGAGCGATGACATCGCCACCAAACCGCCTCGGAACACATATAAGCTACCGGGTGTTTCAACGCTATCGCTTCTAATCCGGCCATTGCCTTTTTAAAACTTTCCGTTTCCATATAATCTGCATAACCTCTGAAAGAGGCATTGCGCCAGCGACTGTTATCGGAATCTTTCTGCACTGGTCTTCTTCCGCCCAAATCTTCGAGATGTTCATACGCTATCCCGTTACCCTTTAATACCGCATCGAGATTTTCTTTATTAAACTGCGGATATTTTCGTGAAGAGGGAAAACGCCTGATATCTGCCAAAACCCTGATATCAAAAGATTGCAGCATCTCCATAAAATCCTCTATGCTGTGGGTAGAATGTCCTATGGTATAAATGACAGGTTTCATCGTATAATGCGTCCTCCTCAAATATTTATGCTGGCCAGACCGGGACGGTCAGACCAGGTTACGAGATTTTACTCCATACGGTCTTTCCCTTCTGCGATTGCAGGAACTGCTTCAATGGCGCGTTTTCGGGTTTTGACAGGTCGGGGTCATCCGTTAATATTTCTTCGGTAACTTTTTTTGCGGTTTCCACCATGGCCCTGTCGTTCACAATATTCGCCAGCTTAAAATTAAGGGCGCCACTTTGCCGGGTGCCTTCAATATCGCCGGGGCCACGAAGTTCCAGGTCTTTTTCGGCAATTACAAAACCATTGTTGGTGCTGGTCATTATTTTCATGCGCTCGCGGGCATCGTTACCCAGCTTTCTTCCTGTAAGCAGGATGCAATAGCTTTTTTCAGCGCCACGTCCTACCCTGCCCCGAAGCTGGTGCAATTGCGAAAGCCCGAATTTTTCCGCGCTTTCAATAACCATTACCGATGCGTTCGGTACATTAACCCCTACTTCAATAACCGTTGTGGATACCATGATCTGCGTATCATGCGTCACAAACCTCTGCATGTTCAGCTCCTTCTGTGCAGCAGGCTGCTTACCATGAACCATACTGATCCAGTACTGCGGTTCGGGGAAATAAGTTTTTATCTCATCGTAACCACGCATCAGGTTTTCATAATCCAGCTTTTCACTTTCTTCTATCAGTGGAAAAATAATATACACCTGCCGGCCTAACGCAATTTCGGCTTTAAGAAAATCCATTACCTGACTCCGGTCGTTATCAAAGCGATGAACGGTTTGTATGGGCTGACGGCCCGGCGGCAGTTCGTCTATCACGCTATAGTCCAAATCGCCGTAGGCCGTCATAGCCAGCGTACGCGGAATAGGAGTGGCGGTCATTACCAACACGTGAGGCGGTATGTCGTTCTTCTCCCAAAGCCTGGCACGCTGCGCTACCCCAAAGCGGTGCTGCTCATCTACAATTACCAGTCCCAGGTTTTGGAAACGCACCGCGTCTTCTATTACAGCATGAGTACCGACCAACAAATGAATCGTTCCGTCAGCAATGCCCTGCAATATGGTCTTCCGTTCTTTGCCTTTTACGGAGCCGGTAAGCAACGCTACTTTAATGTCCATCTCTTCCAGCAAAGAAGTAATTCCCTGAAAATGCTGCCGGGCAAGAATTTCCGTAGGCGCCATCAATACCGACTGGTAGCTGTTATCCGCAGCCAGCAACATGCAAAGCAGCGCCACAATGGTTTTACCGCTGCCCACATCGCCCTGTAACAGGCGGTTCATTTGCCTACCCCGCGCGGTATCACTTCTTATTTCTTTAAGCACCCGCTTTTGCGCGCCTGTCAGCTCAAAAGGAAGATATTGGTTATAGAAAGTATTAAAATAATCTCCCACCACATCAAATACTACGCCTTTTGAAAAACGGTGCCTTTGAGAGCGCAGCAGGTTCATACGCATTTGCGCCAGGAATATTTCCTCGAATTTCAGCCGCCGCAGGGCCGCCTCGTAGTGCTTTTGTGTTTTGGGAAAATGTATTTGCTGAAAAGCTTCGAAACGCAGCATCAGCTTCAGATCGTCCAGCAGTTTTTGCGGAAAATTTTCAGGAATATCTTTAGGCTGAATATGAGGCAGTAGTACTTTGGTAAGTTTACCTATCTGCCTGCCGCCCAGGTTTTTGGCTTTCAGCTTTTCGGTTGATGGGTAAACGGGTTCCAGCACATCTTTATCCGCCAGCCTTTCGGGCGACCAGGCTTCCATTTCGGGATGGACCAGTTGCGGTTTACTCATAAACCACGACAACTTACCATATACAATATAGGCCTGCCCCGGATGCAGCATTTTTTGAATGACATTGATGGCACTGAACCAGACCAGCTCCACCGAACCGGTTTTATCGCGTAGCTGAGCAATGAGCCGCCGGCCACGCCTTTCACCTATCACCTGGAAAGGTTCTAAAACACCCGCGAACTGTATATACTCTTCCGCCGGACTGGCATTTCCGATGGGTGTAATTTTGGTTTTATCTACATGCCGGAAAGGAAAATGATGCAGCAGGTCATTAAACGTAAAAATACCCAGCTCTTTCTGCAAAAGCTCGGCGCGCTGCGGCCCTACACCCTTGAGATAAACAATGGGGCTGGATAATATTTGTGACTGGTGCGTGATGAGTTATGAATTATGAATTGCGAATTTAATTTTTATGAATGATAAAAACAGGCTGTAATTGTCATAGGTGTAGGACAAATCTCCCTGAAATAAAATATTACGGTGCGCTGCACCTTTGGGTTACTGTTTATTTCGCGCCGCTGCAGCTACAAAGATTAGCGCTGCTCTGCAGCTCTTACTATCTATGTTAAAAGGTGCAGCGCACCGAAATCTTTGTAATAATTCAACTCCATACTTGCTCAAGCCGCAGCGCGGCGAAATATTATTGACGGATAGTCCGTGTAGCCATAGTAGCATGAAAAGGAACTTTTGTCCTACACCCATTCTTATCGCCTTGAGGCGATAGCATAGAAGTACGAGGCGAGGACGCCTCGTACAGCAAGAACGTACAGCAAGAATTTAAAAAAATGGCCGCAAAGTTGTCCAATCCCGAAACAAACCAAAACATCGACTTATAAACTTATCAACCTTTCACCCCTTCCTCCAGCTTTGCGCCCTTATTGGCCAGCTTATTTATTGATAATCCCTGGATAAGTATGGAGCAAACCACCACGATGTAGGTAATGGCAACAACACTGTTCTTCTGCGATGTAGCCGGGATAGAAAGCGCCAAAGCGATGGAGACGCCACCGCGTAAGCCTCCCCAAACCAGGATCTTAATTGTCTGTGTCGAAAATTTTCTTCTGAATGCGATCAATCTTGTTGGTAGCCAGATGGAAACAAACCTGGCGGCTATCACAAGTACAAAACACAGAAGACCCGCAACCAGGAATTTATTAAGCTCAGGAATGACCATTAATTCTAATCCTATTAACAGGAACAGTATGGCATTCAGTATCTCATCTATCAGCTCCCAGAATTTCTCAACATATTCGCGCGTGGGGGCCGACATGGCCACTTTTTTTCCAACGTTACCAATAATGAGCCCCGCCAGCACCATTGTAAGCGGCCCCGAAATATGTAGCTGATGGGCAATAAGGTAACCACCCATCACCACTGAAAGGGTTATCAATACGGTTACAATATAATCGTCAATTGATTTTATGGCTTTTGAAGCCGTAAAGCCTAAAATTAATCCAAGCAAAATACCACCGCCCGCTTCTTTGAGAATAAGCCAGCTTACAGTACTCGTATCAATGGTTTCGTCTGTTCCTTTTGCAATACTTAACAGGATGGTGAATACCACTATGGCAATACCATCATTGAACAAAGATTCCCCGGCGATTTTAGTTTCTAAAGACTTATTCACTTTTGCCTTTTTCAGAATGCTCAGTACCGCAATTGGGTCGGTAGGTGAGATGAGCGCCCCGAAAAGCAGGCAATAGATCAGCGGTAGGGAAATGCCCAGCCAGGGCAGCACAAAGTACAAAAGATATCCTACCACAACCGTAGATATCACCACACTGATGGTTGCAAAGATGACGATAGGCGCACGTTGCTCCCTGAGATCATTAACATGAATATGGATGGCTCCTGCAAATAACAGGAAGTTCAGCATAGCGCCCATTAATACATCTGTAAAATCAACCCCGCTAATTAAACCGGAAATATGCTCCAGCGTTTTGGGCAGAAAGAGATGGCCGATAAATACCAATAATGCGGAACTGATCAACGCAATCAGCATGATACCAATGCTGGATGGTAACTTTAAAATTTTAATATTTAAAAATGCAAATAAAGATGCAATTACTATAAGTATAGACAGCGAGTAATATAATTCCATAAGATCAATTAATTAAGGGAAGGGCGCAAGATAAGATTTTTGAAAAAACTAAAAGAGGCCGTCTCCAAAAAATGGGGACAGCCTCTTTGATAATTTAGTAAGATTGATAACAGCGATTCCAATCACTCCATTCCGGCATCAATACCTGTTGATCTGTTCTTTCAGCAATTTGCGCGCAAAGTGGATGCGGCTTTTGATGGTACCCAGCGGTTCATCCAGGTATTCAGAAATCTCCTGGTATTTATACCCTTCAAAATACAATTTGAAAGGGACTTTAAAGGTTTCCGGTAATCCCTCAATAGCCGCTTCTATTTCCTTCTGCCTCAAATTTCCCTCTGCGGAGTTGGCTACAGAAACCTGGCTCAGGTTGATCAGGTAATCTTCCGGTGTACTGTCAAACACCGTTCTGCGTTTGGCATTACGCCGGTAGTCATTAATAAAAATATTACGCATGATAGTAAACAACCATGCCTTAATATTAGTGCCGGAATTATACTTTTCTTTATTAGCCAACGCTTTATAAAGGGTTTCCTGGTAAAGGTCGTTGGCAGTTTCATTATTTTTTGTAAGATTGACTGCAAAAGGTTTTAAAAACCCTGCATTATCAACCAGCATATCACTGAACTCTTTTTCTTTTTCCATACTGCCCGGATTTGTAGTTTGAATAAGTACGCTAAGATACCTATAAAATATAGGGAATTACATAAACTACATTAAGTTTTACAAAAACTTTACCGAATAGCAACATCTGCCATTACTACAGGTAAATCCCATACGGACTTACCTGTTTGTCAAAGAAACTTACCCAAAAATGTCATATTAGGTTAATTTCAAAGATATTCTGTTAAATAAGATTTTCTGTTTACAAATGTTTACAAAGTCGCCGCAGGCGACAGAATAGTGTTTGCAAAGTGAGGACGCTTCGCACAGCAGTGAATTAAAAATGGTTACCACTAAAAAAGGAAGGCTCTTTTGTTGCCTCCCTTTTTACTTATTTATTATCTATACTATCCTTACTTTGAAGAAACAAACTCTTTTGGCTGCTTAAACCATTCTTCGGGTGGTAAAGATTTGAAATAGTTATATGTTTCCCTTAATCCCTCGGCCCTGTTGATCTTGGGCTCCCACTTCAAGATAGTCTTTGCCTTGGTTATATCCGGTTTTCTTTGTTTGGGATCATCTACCGGCAACGGTTCATAAACTATTTTAACCGTATTGCCGGTCAAGCTTAATACTTCTTCGGCAAAATCTTTCAAAGATATTTCATCGGGATTGCCAATATTTACAGGCCCTGTATAATCGCTTAAAAGCAAACGATAGATACCTTCAACAAGATCGCTTACATAGCAGAAGCTGCGGGTTTGGGACCCATCGCCAAAAACGGTTATGTTTTCTCCCCTTAACGCCTGGCCAATGAATGCAGGCAATGCCCGTCCGTCATTCAGCCGCATACGGGGGCCGTAAGTATTGAAGATGCGGATAATACGCGTCTCTACTTTATGAAAAGTGTGATAGGCCATAGTGATGGACTCAAGGTAGCGTTTTGCTTCATCATATACACCACGGGGCCCTACAGGGTTCACATTACCCCAGTATTCTTCTGTTTGGGGATGAACCAGGGGATCGCCATATACTTCGCTTGTTGAAGCTACCAGTATCCTTGCGCCTTTTGCCTTAGCCAGCCCAAGACAGTTGTGCGTGCCCATAGCCCCCACTTTCAGTGTTTGTATAGGTATTTTGAGGTAATCAATAGGACTGGCAGGGGAAGCGAAGTGGAGGATATAATCCAGGCTGCCGGGAATGTGTATATATTTGGTAACATCATGATGATAGAATTCAAAATCCGGGTTCGGGAACAGGTGCTCCAGATTTTTTAAATCGCCTGTAATAAGATTGTCCATTCCTATTACATGGTATCCTTCTTTAATAAATCTGTCGCATAAATGTGATCCCAGAAAACCCGCGGCTCCAGTAATTAATACCCTTTTCTTCATTTTTTAGTTTTTGCTGTTGATAGTTTTTCGACCGATGCTGTTATAATGGAATCCTAACTCTTCCATTTTTTCGAGGCTGAAAACGTTCCTGCCATCGAATATTGTTTTTGATTTCAGATTCTTTACCATCCGCTCAAAATCAGGGTTCCTGAATTCGCTCCATTCCGTTACAATCAGTAAGGCATCGGCATTTTTAAGCGCTGAATAGGGGTCCTTTGCATAAGTAATCTTATTTCCGAAAAGGCTTTTTACGTTACCCATAGCTTCAGGATCAAATACTGTTACATTGGCTCCCGCATTCAGCAACTCACCTATTAACTCAAGGGAAGGCGCATCACGGATATCGTCTGTTTCAGGTTTAAATGCCAGTCCCCACATAGCAAAGTTTTTGCCTTTCAGGTCGTTCTTATAGTACTTTTTGATCTTTTTAAACAAAACCGTTTTTTGGTTTTTGTTCACCTTCATTACCGTATCAAGTAATTTAAAATCGTACTTGTTTTGTTTGGAAGTATGGTGCAGCGCCAATACATCTTTAGGAAAACAGCTGCCACCATAGCCAATACCGGGAAACAGAAACCGTTTACCAATACGGCTGTCGCTACCAATACCAATGCGTACCAAGTCTACGTTTGCGCCGGTAAGCTCACAAAGATTAGCTACCTCATTCATATACGAAATACGCATGGCCAGGTAGGAATTGGCCACATACTTTGTCATTTCTGAGCTGCGTTCATCCATAAAATAAATAGGATTCCCCTGGCGGACAAAAGGCTGGTATAATTCGCTCATCATATCACGCGCCTTATCTGAAGATGTTCCAATCACTACCCTGTCCGGCTTTAAAAAGTCATCAACGGCAATGCCTTCTCTCAAAAACTCAGGATTTGAGACAACGTCAAACAACTCTTTCGATAATTTCTTACTTAACACCGCTGCTACTTTTTCGGCGGTACCAACAGGAACAGTACTTTTATTTACAACTACTTTATATGCTGTTATGATCTTTGATAAGTCTTCGGCAACATTTAAAATGTATTTCAGGTCTGCAGAACCATCTTCACCCGGAGGCGTGGGCAGGGCCAGGAAAATAATATCCGATTTATCAACAGCAGTTTTCAGATCTGTAGAGAATAAAATTCTTTTCTCTTTTATGTTCCGCTGTAAAAGCACATCAAGTCCGGGTTCATAAATAGGACATTGACCTTTTTTCAGCTTTGCAATTTTTTCTTTGTTTACATCTACGCAATGAACAACGTTGCCCGTTTCAGCAAAACAGGTCCCTGTTACTAATCCTACGTAACCCGTTCCAACAACAGCAATTTTCATAATGTCTTTTAGTTTTATATTTTAAAAACCTTTCTATAAATATTAAAATCTGAAAAAACAGAGGGAAATGAATCATTTAAATTCACAACTTTTTTAAATACTCCCCATAGCCACTTTTTATCAATTCATCTCCCAGCACATCCAGCTGCGCTTTTGTAATAAATCCATTGCGCCAGGCAATTTCTTCTATACAGCCGATCTTTGTTCCCTGCCTTTTTTCTATCACCCGCACAAACTCCGCAGCGTCGGTAAGCGAATCAAATGTTCCTGTATCCAGCCATGCCGTACCCCTGTCTAAAACGGAAACGTGCAGCTTGCCTTCTTTTAAATAGATTTTATTAACATCTGTAATTTCATATTCCCCGCGGGCAGATGGCTCCAGTTGTTTTGCTATGTCTACTACAGAATTATCATAAAAATATAATCCCGGTACGGCATAATTAGATTTGGGATGCAGTGGTTTTTCTTCAATTGAAAGGGCCTTCATTTCGTTATCAAACTCAACCACACCATATCTTTCAGGATCGCTCACCTGGTAAGCAAATACATATCCGCCTTCAATATCCGCCAGTTTTTTCAGTTGGGAGCCTAAACCCGTTCCATAAAATATATTATCCCCTAAAACCAGGGCTACTTTATCGTTCCCGATAAATTCAGCGCCAATTACAAAAGCCTGGGCTAGCCCATTAGGCACTTCCTGCACCGCGTATTCAAACCTGCAACCCACACGGGAGCCATCACCTAATAATCTTTTAAACCCTGCACTATCCTCCGGAGTGGTTATAATCAGCACTTCGTTTATACCAGCCATCATCAATACAGATAACGGATAATAAATCATAGGTTTGTCATAAATAGGCATCAACTGCTTACTTATTGCTTTTGTTATGGGATAGAGCCTTGTACCGGAGCCGCCTGCGAGAATTATTCCTTTCATTTGTGATTGAATAGTTGTTTAAAGTAGTTGAATTTTGTTGAAGATAGCTTTATCTGTGTGGTGACGCTAATGGACGTACAATATGTGGGAAGAATAGCAATAACCAACGTCTACTGTCCTCCCTCATACTGCTTCTCATAATATTTCTGATAATCGCCGCTGGTTACATTTTTAAGCCACTCCTGGTTACTTAGAAACCAATCAATAGTCTTGGATAAGCCTTCTTCAAAAGTTACTGAAGGAGACCATCCTAATTCTTTGTTGATCTTGGTTGCATCAATAGCATATCTTAAATCATGTCCCGGACGGTCTTTTACATAAGTGATCAATTGTTCGCTGGTTCCCGGCTCCCGGCTTAACTTTTCATCCATCTGCCTGCAAAGCAATTTCACCAGGTCTATATTCTTCCACTCGTTAAAGCCCCCTACATTATACTTTTCCGCATTTTTCCCCTCATGAAAAACAAGGTCAATAGCACGTGCATGATCAATCACATACAGCCAGTCGCGGGTATATTTTCCATCGCCATAAACCGGCAGCGGTTTGTTGTTGATAATATTATGAATCATCAGCGGGATCAGCTTTTCGGGGAAATGATTAGGCCCGTAATTGTTGGAGCAATTGGTTAAAACCACAGGCAACCCATACGTATCTGCATAAGCATAAACAAAATGATCTGATGATGCTTTAGATGCTGAATAGGGAGAATGGGGATCGTAAGCAGTTTCTTCTGTAAAGAACCCTGTATCTCCTAAAGCACCATAAACCTCATCTGTGGATACATGGTGAAATCTTTTGCCTTCAAAATTGTCCTTCCATAGTTCTTTGGCCGCATTTAAAAGATTTACTGTGCCAATTACATTGGTATAAACAAAGTCGAGGGGAGAAGTAATCGACCTGTCTACATGGCTTTCGGCAGCAAGGTGGATCACACCATCCGGCTGATGTTTCTCAAAAACCACTTTCACGGCGTCTGCATCTACAATATTTACTTTTTCAAAAACATAATTGGACCTGTCTTCTATATCCTTCAAATTCTCCAGGTTCCCTGCATAGGTAAGCGCATCGAGGTTGATGACCTTATAATCAGGATATTTATTTACAAATAAGCGTACAACATGGGAGCCTATAAAACCTGCTCCGCCGGTGATAATAATGGTTTTGCCAGACATGAGATTAAATAAAAGTTCTATTAAAGTAAACAGTTTACAAATATAGCTGTATGATACGATAAATTTTAATATATCATGTCCTATAGCTAAGCTCCCAAAATATTTATACTCCTTTTCCTCTATACTAATAAGGGAATGAATACTTTTATATCGGCCAAACATACATGAACCAGCCGGAGCCATCAGCAAGGTATCCGGTTAAAAAATAATATACGGATGAAAGTACGCTATCAATCGCTTGATATATTCAGAGGCGCTACTGTATGCCTCATGATATTAGTGAATAACCCCGGGAGTTGGACGCATATATATGCCCCCTTACAACATGCACCCTGGCACGGGCTTACTCCTACCGACCTTGTTTTCCCGTTTTTTCTTTTCGCTGTTGGAAATGCTATGGCCTTTGTAATGCCACGGCTAAAAGAGCAGGGTGATGGGGCATTCTGGAGAAAGGTATTGAAAAGGACCGTTCTTATTTTTGGTATCGGGCTGTTTTTAAACTGGTATCCCTTTATGCGCTGGTACGAAGGCAGCTTTGAATTTATTGGCTGGATCAACCAGCATGACAGCCAAAAAGGGGTACGTATTTTCGGGGTATTGCAACGTATAGCCCTTTGCTATTTCTTTGCATCGGTTATAGTGTACTATTTAAAGCCCAAAGCGGCTTATTTCACCTCCCTTTTACTGCTTCTGCTGTATTGGATCATTTGTATATTGGGAAACCCAGCCGACCCTTATAGTATAGAAGGCTGGATTGGAACGGGAATAGATAAGGCGATCCTGCATATTCCGCATATGTATAAAGGTGAAGGTGTTCCGTTTGACCCCGAGGGGATCCTGAGTACTTTCCCGGCTATTGTTGAAGTGATTTTTGGATATTTTGTGGGAACATATATTAAAAATAGTGCTTCAGCTTCCGAACCTAACGCCATTTATAAAACCCTTACGGGATTATTTATCGCCGGGGTTGCATTACTCATAGCCGGCTTTTGCTGGGATATGGTGTTTCCTATCAACAAGAAAATATGGACCAGTTCTTACACGGTTTATACAGTCGGACTGGCTATCATTACTTTAAGCACGATGATCTATTTTATAGAAGTAAAAGGTTACAAGGGTTTTCCTACCCGTTTTTTTGAAGTGTTTGGTAAAAATCCGTTGTTCATCTTTGCCTTAAGCGCTTTTCTTCCTAAAACAGCAACACTTTTTAAATCGGAAGACGGAATTACTTTCTGGAATTTCCTGTATAAAAAGATCTTTATTCATATCCCCGGCGATCCCAAAACCGGCTCACTGGTTTATGCCATTTGCATTATTGTATTTATGTGGGCCATCTGCTGGTGGCTGGATAAAAAGAAGATTTATATCAAGGTTTAGGGGAGGCGATGGGTTCATGGTTTGTACAACGACCTCTGGACTTTCAACTTCGTACTAAAATAATATACATTTGTATTTATGAACAGAGTGGTGATTACAGGTATGGGCATTTACTCCTGCATTGGTAAAAATTTACAGGAAGTAACTGAATCGCTCAAAGCGGGTAAATCGGGTATTATTTTCGACCCGGTACGAAAAGAATTTGGGTACCGGTCAGCACTGACCGGATGGGTAGAAAGGCCTTCCTTAAAGGGTTTACTCGACAGGCGATCGCGCATAATGCTGTCGGAAGAGGGCGAATACGCCTATATGGCAACAGTGGAAGCATTAAAAAATGCCGGTATTGATGAAAATTATATAGCCGAAGTGCAGCCTGGTATTTTATATGGTAATGACAGCTCAGCCAAGGCCGTTATTGAATCAACTGATCTGATCCGTGAAAAAAAAGATACCATGCTGGTAGGTTCTGCGGCCGTGTTCCAAACGCTCAACTCAACCGTAACCATGAACCTGGCCACTATTTTTAAGCTGAAGGGCATTAATCTCACCGTAAGTGCAGCCTGTGCAAGCGGGTCTCATGCCATAGGATTAGCTTATGTGCTTATTAAAATGGGGTTGCAAAATTGTATTATTGCAGGAGGTGCGCAGGAAATCAACCATCTTTCGATGGGTACTTTTGATGCGCTGGGCGCTTTTTCTGTAAGGGAAGAGGCCCCGGAAAAAGCCAGCAGGCCATTTGATAAAGACCGCGATGGGCTGATACCCAGCGGAGGGGCTGCTACGGTTGTTATAGAAAGCCTGGAAAGCGCGCAAAAGCGCGGCGCAAATATTATCGGGGAAATAATAGGCTATGGATTCTCCTCAAACGGAGAGCATATCAGCAATCCTACCGTTGCAGGCCCGGCCAAATCCCTAAAAATGGCGCTGGATGATGCTAAACTGCAACCTAGTGAAATTGATTATATCAATGCGCATGCTACCAGCACCCCGGCAGGTGATGCCAGCGAGGCACAGGCCATTCACGAGGTATTTGGAGGTTGCCATACACCTGTAAGTTCCACCAAATCAATGACCGGGCACGAGTGCTGGATGGCAGGTGCAAGCGAAGTGGTGTACTCCTCACTCATGACGCAACATAACTTCATAGCGCCCAACATTAATTTTGAAAATCCTGATGAGGAAACCCAACACCTCAATATCATAAAAAATACCACAGAAAAAAATATAAACGTATTTTTGTCCAATTCTTTTGGGTTTGGGGGAACCAATTCTACCCTGATCGTCAAAAAGTGGTAAATATGGAAATGCAGGAAATTATTGAAAAAACCAACTCGTTTTTAGTAGAAGAATTTGAAGCAGAAGCTTCTTTGATTAATCCGGAAGCGAGCCTTAAAGAGGTATTAGACCTCGATAGCCTTGATTACATCGACCTTGTAGTAGCGCTCGAAAGCAATTTTCATTTTAAAGTACAGCCCGGCGACTTCCTGCCATTGGTAACTTTCGGGGATTTTTACAACTATATACAGGCACAAATACAAAAGAAAGAAGCCGTTTCTTAACTCATTGCTTTTATGGTGTTTGTTTCTTCCTATCGCTGGCCTCCCGGCCAGTGTGTTGGGTGCTATTACCGTCCCTCAATCAACCGCTCCAGCCTCTGCATCATTTCATCTTTTTCTTTCAGCATCCTTTCATACAAAGCAATCTTTTCTTCGTGAAGTTGAACTAATTTATCAATAGGGTGAAATGTGGGATTATGGTTAATCGCATTCAGTATTGAACCATTATCAAATGTGTTGGAAATAATATTGATCGCCTGCTCTTCATCAAAATTCTGGAAGGCTTCCACAGGTATTTTCAAGGCGTCAGATATTTGGCGAAGTAGGGGTGCATCAATAGTTTCCTTTTGTTCGAGTACTGATATTTTCTTCTGGTTCCAATCGTCGCCTAACTCATAAGCCAAAGCCTCCTGCTTAATACCCAGCATTTCGCGGAAGCGTTTCACATTACGGCCTTCGTGTACCTTTCTCTCCATAGCGTTCGTATTTATCATAGGTCAAATTTAAGATTTTTGTTATTCAATAAGTTATTGATAAAGATAAGCAAAATATCCCCTCGCTGGCCTAAACGGCCTGTTGGTTGCTCTTCCTCGCGCAGGCCTTCGGCCTGTGTGTTGGGGACCTGAACAAGAGGGGATGAGGCGAAAAACTATCCACAACAGATATTATATCCGCAATATTATAACCACTGATCTCCTGCTATAAGTATTAACTATTATTATATAGAATTAATCAATTTTATTTATAGTTCTGATGTCATAAGTTTGTCAGTGAAAATTATCCGCTGACGGAAGTAAAACGATGCACTCCCCTATCAGCTAATGATTAATAATAAAATTCAAAATAATCAGTAATGGAAAAAGATTCTAACGACATCAGTAAATGCCCGTTTCATAATGGCAAAATGAATAAAGCTGTTGCAGGTGGGGGAACGCAAAACAGCGATTGGTGGCCTAATCAGCTAAAAGTAAACCTGCTGCGTCAAAACTCTTCTTTATCCGATCCTATGGATAGAGACTTTAATTATGCCGAAGCTTTTAAAACCCTGGATTATAATGCGCTGAAAGCAGATCTGAAGGCTCTGATGACCGATTCCCAGGAATGGTGGCCGGCAGATTTTGGTCACTATGGCCCTTTCTTTATTCGTATGGCATGGCATAGTGCCGGCACTTATCGCATTGGTGACGGGCGTGGTGGTGCAGGTGCAGGACAACAGCGCTTTGCACCGCTTAACAGCTGGCCCGATAATGTGAGCCTCGACAAGGCCCGCAGGTTGCTTTGGCCGATAAAACAAAAATATGGCAGGAAAATTTCGTGGGCCGATCTAATGATCCTGGCCGGAAATGTGGCTTTAGAATCAATGGGCTTTAAAACCTTTGGCTTTGCCGGGGGGCGTGAAGATGTTTGGGAACCGGAGTTGGATGTATATTGGGGTTCTGAAACGAAATGGTTAGGCGGGGATAAACGCTATGCCCATGGATCTGAAGGAGTGGACGAAAATCATGCTGTATTAGTGTCAGACGATGATGCTGATGGAAAAATACATTCCCGCGACCTGGAAAATCCATTAGCCGCAGTGCAGATGGGATTGATTTATGTAAACCCCGAAGGGCCGGATGGTAACCCTGACCCTGTTGCAGCAGCAAAAGACATACGCGATACTTTTGGCCGCATGGCAATGAGCGATGAAGAAACCGTGGCCCTGATTGCCGGAGGCCATACTTTTGGCAAAACACATGGCGCCGCACCTGCCGATCATGTGGGTCCAGATCCCGAAGCCGCTGATATTGAAGAACAGGGGTTAGGCTGGAAAAACAGTTTTGGCACTGGTAAAGGCGGCGATACCATTACCAGCGGACTGGAAGTAATATGGACCAGCGCTCCTACCAAATGGACCAACAACTTTTTATGGAACTTATTTGGCTATGAGTGGGAGCTGGAAAAAAGTCCGGCAGGCGCACACCAATGGGTGCCCAAACATGGTATGGGTGCCAACACCGTGCCGGATGCCCATGACGCTGCTAAAAAACATGCTCCCAGGATGTTGACAACAGACCTGTCCTTACGCTATGATCCGGAATACGAAAAAATATCCAGGCGCTTCCTGGAAAACCCTGATCAGTTTGCCGATGCATTTGCCCGCGCATGGTTTAAGCTTACCCACCGGGATATGGGACCTGTCAGCCGCTATTTAGGCCCTGAAGTGCCATCAGAAGAGCTGATCTGGCAAGACCCTATTCCTGCTAACGAACACAAATTAAAAGATAGCGATATAGCAGCTTTAAAAGAAAAAGTGCTGAGCTCCGGGCTCACAGTTTCAGAATTAGTGGCTACTGCATGGGCTTCTGCCTCCACCTTCCGTGGATCGGACAAACGGGGTGGTGCAAACGGCGCACGTATTCGCTTAGCTCCCCAAAAAGACTGGGAAGCTAATAATCCTTCCCGGTTAGCGAAAGTGCTGGAAGCATTGGAGAGCATCCAGGCCGAATGGAATGCTACAGGTAAATATGTATCTGTTGCAGACCTGATCGTATTGGCCGGAAACACAGCTGTAGAAAAAGCGGCAAAAGACGCGGGGTATGATATTACTGTTCCTTTCACTGCCGGAAGAGGAGACGCTACACAGGAACAGACCGATGTGGAATCGTTCGCTGTACTGGAACCAATAGCAGATGGCTTCCGCAATTATTTAAAAGCAAAATACGCTGTGGCCACAGAAGCTTTGTTGATTGATAAAGCACAGTTGCTTACTTTAACCGCTCCTGAAATGACCGTATTGATAGGGGGTATGCGTGCCTTAAATGCCAATTATGATGGTTCTGAACACGGTGTGTTCACCAGCCGTCCCGGAGTTTTGACCAACGACTTTTTTGTAAACCTGCTGAACATGGATACAGTTTGGAAGGCTATAGACAGCAGCAAGGAAGTGTTTGAAGGAAGAGACCGGAAAACCGGGGAAGTGAAATGGACCGCCACCCGTGTTGATCTTATTTTCGGTTCTAACTCCGAGCTAAGAGCAGTAGCCGAGGTATATGCATGTGCAGATGCCAGTGAAAAGTTGGTAAGGGATTTTGTGGCAGCCTGGACTAAAGTGATGAATTTAGACAGGTTTGATGTAAAGTAAAATTATCCTGCAGTAAAAAGAAAGAGTGGCTCAAAGCGGGCCACTCTTTTTATTTTTTATACGAATGTCATGCTGTCCAAAGGACTCCTTCGGAGAGCTTGTCGAAGTATAGTTCGATTGTAAAACACCCTTCGTCAGGCTGTTAATGACAAAAAGTTTAAATAAATGAAAATCAATGTCGTCCTGTTCCGATAACTCCTATGTTTGTACACTAGAAACAGTTCTTTGAGATTTTGATGTATTGAACTAATAAATTTGAAGATTTAAAGAAGTGAGAAAGGATGAGAGCACATTCGATAACAAACAGCAATCA
>JASGDI010000118.1:0-11065 GCA_049841335.1 Niabella sp.
AACCTCATAGAAAAAAACGTGTCAACACTGGATTTTGTGAGTCTGTTAAACGTGAAAAAACATTGGGGGCTCACTTTTAAAGCAAGAAATTTACTGAATCCTGATTATCAGCTTACAAGGAAAGGGGTTACAGAAACGAATAGCCCAGGTGTAATAATACGCAGTTATAAAAAAGGTATGACGTTTGACCTGGGCATATCTTACAAATTTTAGTAAGCTTCTTCGCATATAAGTCATTTTAAATTTCTGTAAAAATATTTTAAAACAAGGGTTAACGATTTATTCATAATGTGGTAACATTCTGTTGTTATAGCTGTGATATTTTCGCCCAATAAAACGTAAATTATGAAAAAGATTTTCTTTAGTGTGGCTGTGGCAGCCATGTTTTTTGTTTCTTGTGGTAAAGATGATACTCCTACTCCAAAGCCCACTGCAGAAAACCTGAGTGGAAATATCTCTACAGATATAATGCTGGATGCAGGTATCACCTACACATTAACCGGTTCTTTGAAAGTAGTAAATGGCGGTAAACTTAGAATTCCTGCAGGGACTGTTATTAAAGCTGAAAAAGGATTTGACAAATATATCCTTGTAGAGCAGGGAGGGCAGATCTTTGTAAATGGTACGGCAGATAAACCTGTAAAAATGACTTCTGCTGCCGCAACTCCTGCTCCCGGCGACTGGGGTGGTTTAGTTATCAACGGTAAAGCAAAAATTTCAGGCCCTTCGGGTACAACACCAACCGGAACAACCGAAATAAACCCCCAGATAAGTTATGGTGGCAGTGATGATGCTGATAATTCAGGTGTTCTGGAATATTTGATACTGGAATACACCGGTGCAAAGTCTTCTGCCAACATTGAGCACAATGGTTTAACGCTTAATGCTGTAGGCAGCGGTACAAAAATCGAAAACATTTATGTTCCTTACTCAGCTGATGACGGTATAGAATTTTTTGGCGGTACGGTAAATGTAAAAAACCTTTTGGTAGTAAACTCTGATGACGATATGTTTGACCTGACACAAGGATGGCGCGGCACATTAGACAACGCTTATGGTGTTTGGTTGTCAGGATTTACTAGCGATGAAGATGATCCCCGTGGTATAGAAGCTGACGGAAACCTTGATGGTAATACGCCGGGTGATGTAAACCAATCTAATTTCAGATTCCAGAATATCACCATAGTAAATAAATCTGCTTTCGTAATGCATGATGCTGCTAAAATACGCAGAGGCGCTACTGCCAACATTACAAATCTTCTTGTTAAAGGAAGTGGTACTTGTACTGACCTGATTGATCTTACAGACGGAAAAGGCAATGGTACCGCCGCCTCTAACATCTCATACAAAAATGATGGTATAACAGTAGCAGGTAAGGAAGTTAATAATCCTGATAATGCTACTATAGCTGCTAATGCGGCAAATACAGGCGCTAACACTTCAGTATTTGCATGGACTGGGTTTACTAATTTCTAATCCGTACTGTAAATTTAGTCCAGCAATAAAACCGGATCATATTTAAAGAGGGTGTCTCAAAAGGCATCCTCTTTCATTTGCGTTATAATTAAAAAGATCTTGTAATAAAAAATTATAAGGGTCCTGTAAGCCTGTTATGGATGTTGTGGATTATAAGCATAAACAATTTCTGATTTTTGTTGGGCATATTTGGGTGGTATTTCTCCCACCCGCAGCTCTTCTGCCTGGGGGGTTGGTTCGCAAAATGTGTACTGTTCGCCATTATAGGCTATAGTAGTTCCAATCGGAGTATCAAATTTTACGGCAACGGTTACATGTTCAGGATATGCTACCACTATCATAGGCAGGTTGTACAGCTCCCTCACTAAGAAATAAAACAAGCTCACGCGATCTTCACAATCGCTGTTTTCAGCCAGCAAAGTTTGTTCTGGCGTAAATCTTCTGTCTGTGCCATAGGCTTTGGTGTCAGGCTCGTAAACGAAAGCATAGCGTACAAAGTGCAATAAATAATCAATCCCTTCTGTAGCACTAAGGCCCTTTATCTTTTTTTTAAGCAGAGGCAGCAGTGATTCTTTTGTTTCTTCGCTTACAGGCACATTCAGCTGCATATCATAGTCTACCACCGGGTAGTTTTTGAATATCGTTTTTACATTGGGGTTTACTTTTATCCTGAAAAAATATTCATTATCAGCCATGCTGAAATTCAGCCTTTTGACTATATAATCGTTTTTACTGAAATGGGGCAGTTTGGATATCCTGTAGGAAAATGCTTTCAGCGGTGTCTCAGGGTCCTGTTGCAGGGAAAGCTCTTCAAACTTTTCTTTTTCAAAATCAAACTGCCCGGCATAATCGTGATAATTGATGCAGATATAGGCTTTGTTATTTCTTACCCTCAATAACATGTTATAGATATTGTCATTCGATTGTATAAAAAAAACAATTTTAGAAGGGTTAATGGCAAGTATAGGATCGTATCCTGATTTATACATCAGGAAAAACTTATATAAAGTGTATTGCCAGTAGTTATTTGCTTTAGGGCTTAATGTTTCAGCTATACGGCGCACTAACTGGTAATACATCCAGTCATCAGGTTGTTCGCTTTGCCTGTATTTGTCCAGGGCTTTAAAAACTTCGTTAAAATCAGCGTTTTCCATTGCATCTAGGAACCGGATAATATGGGCTGAGGTAAGGTCATGGTCGTCAAATTTTATATACATACCATCATTGGAGATGTATTGCACACTGTCTCCATAAAAATCAAAAGCTATTTGTTTTAGCCCGTCTGTTTCTCTGGCAAAAACACTGATCTGTCCTATCAATATCAACAACCCTATGATGCAAGCCTTTTTCATTTTCTTCTATCTTAAAATTACAAAACATAACAATTATTTAATATTAAGTTTTGAAATTATGACGAAAATCATGTAGGGTTATAGAGTTCGGGTAATCGCCGGACCTGGACCTTTTCTTTTTGACCCTGTAAAGCAAGAGGGTAGGCTCCAGCAGCTATAAATAGCCCTACGAGGCAGAAGGATTGTTAAAATTACTTTCTCCCTAAAACCATTTACATTTTCAGACGTCTTATAAGCGTTATAATAATTTCTGTAAAAAAGCGTTTTATATAAAACTGGTTAGATTGTATTGTAATGAATTATAAGTGTTTATCCATTTTTCTATGCTCACTGCTTGTTCCCTGCTATTTATTAGGTCAGCCCCCCCATATTGTAAAAACGGCTGAATGGTTCCAAAAAGGATTTTATATACTCAACCCTGCCCTGGCAAAGAACGGGCAGGAAATAGCATTTGTACGGCAGCTGAGCGGGAAAGACAGCACTGTAGGCAACAGCAGCTTTTGGGAGGGCGTAAAAGACAATTATCTTTCTAAGAGCAATATGCCGGCCAGGCTTTACGATCCGGTAATTACTATGTACAATTTTTCCAAAAAACAGGTGTCTTTAATAGATTATGGCTGGTCGCCTGCATTTTCAGTTAATGATAACAGGCTGGCCTATGCCTACCAGTTTCAACCGCTTCAACGGCAGGACAGGCTGTATGCCGATGCGTATAAAGGGAATACGATCAGGGTTTTTAATACAACTACACATAAGGTAGAAGAAGTAGCAACACCCCTCGGTAATTACCTGCTCGATCCCTTTTTTGAAGACTCTTTAACCCTTGTTTATAAAGCCGGAGATAGGGTCAATGGCCCTTACGGAGCGGCTATATCTGTCAGCCAGGTAGATCTTGCTACAAAAAAAACGAAGCTTATCAGGCAGCCGGGTATAAAATACCGCATGTACGAGCTGATAGGAGAACCCTTCCTGGTCAATAAAAAACTGGCTTATGTGGTTTACAGTCCTGCTGATTCAGGAACTGGTATGGCAAACGGGTATCACCACCTGCTCTTAAGCGGAAAAGATACCATTCAAAACTTTGGCATACGCAGGTTTACCAATCTTGCTTACAAGTTTGCCTTCGATCTCAACAACAACCTGCTGTTTTTAGATGATGCGCCTCTTTGGACGGAAGATACCAGCTACCTTGCCGTTTACCGGAATGATAAACTGGTGGAAAGCAGGCCCTTAAATTTTAATTACAGTAAAGCCTGGTTAAGTCCAGGCGGGAAATATATGCTTTATCTTACCCAGGAAAAGGAAGCGTACGTAGTAAACATAAAAGACTTTAGCAAGACAAAAATAGATCTGCCTCAAAAAGAAATACTTGTTGTTGCCTGGAGCGCCGGTGAGGATCGGCTGGCTGTAGTACAGAGTCATGAAAGTTATGCCGGTACAGATAAACTGCTGATATTCAATATCAGGTAGTGTTTTATTTCCGGCGTTTATGTAAAGAAGGCTCAATTTCGCCTTTCCATTTTTTATACTGATCTTCTGTGAGCTCTTTTTTCAGTCGTTTATCTCTCTCGTTTATGAGGGCTTCATTCCTTTTTCTTACACTTTGAAAATCCTGCCCCGCCAAACCCTGTGCTAAACCAGATGCCGGTGCCGGTCTTTGGATATTATTTTTTATTTTTTGCTGACCCTGGTAAAAAGTGCTGAAAATATCTTCAATAACACTGTGCTTCTCTTTATCGAGTTTAAATGCCTCATCTAATTTTTCAACGGCCAGCGCAACTTTGGCCTTAACCTCGTCCTTATCAGAGCTGGCCTGGGCCAGGACCGAACCTGCGCCTGAAATCAGGAATAAGCAAACAGCGAAAAAAAAGGCTTTGGTTTTCATCATTGATTTTTGTCGGGCACCCCGCAGTAATAAATTTCCTGTCAGGGGTATATGTATCATGCTTTTCATTTGTAAGACTTTACTATAAGAGGGTAAAATCCTGCAAAAGTTGCAAATCCGTAATTATTTCTCTTTCGGCCGGGGTGGCGGAACATCACCCGGTTTTTTAGATTTACCTTTATTGATCATATTTTTCATTAACGAATCATACGCCGGCCTTTGGTCAGAAGTGCATATCTCCCGGGTTGCCGTTACATGCTTATAAAGATTGATTTCTACCTGCTTTTGTAATCCGCCAATAGAATCCGCCAGTTTCTCTACCACAGAATCAGGGGTGCCTTCCTGCCTGCTAAGATCGAGTATTGTATTTTTAACAGAGAGGATCTCATCCATTTTACGTTTGGCATCATCCCAGTAAGTTTTTCTAAGTTCGGTGAACCGGGTTACCTGCTCATCGTTAAATCCTACCTTATTGCGCAATGCAGTAACAAACCCGTCCTTGTCTTTGTTTTTTTGCTCGGGTTTCTTTTTAGGGCAACATAAGAAATAACCCACTACCAGTATATTGGTTAATAATAGCAGGATAATGATAAATACAAGTACCTTATTGACGGAGCGGTTTTGGGTCATGAATATTATTGATTAACATATTGATTAACATCGCTAACTGCCAGTATATAATTGTCATTCTGCAAAACATCGGAAGTAAGGTTTGCCGATGCTACAGGAGGTACGGTATCCTGTTGTTCGTAATCAGAAGTAAATACCGTATACACATTAGCCGCTAAAACAGCTGATAAACAGGCAAAAGCAACAACAGGACGGGCAAAAAACCCAACAGCACGAGCCAGGAAAGTATTTTCCTCCCTGATCCTTGCCATAACACGGGTGTACATAAAAGGACGGGCATCAGCACGGCTTATTCCATCGAGGCTGCTTAAAATGTCATCTATTTCGGTGCTGGATCTTTTCATTCGTTATAACTTTATATTTTTATGATTGCCCTGGCACACTGCATAAGTACTCTTTTGTAAAGAAATTCCTCATGCACTTCTCAGTATTTTGACGTTGTTTTTTTATTTTTCTTGTAAAATAATCTTTTTTTAACCTTCTAATATTTTTCTCAGGTTATTTTTTGCCCTGTGCAGCAGCGATTCAATGGCCGAGACGGTAGTATCCATAATCTCGCTGATTTCCTGGTAACTGCGCCCTTCCACCTTGCTTAAAATAAAGGCAATTCTCTGATTTTCAGGAAGCTTATCAACTGCTTTGAACAAAATAGCTGCGTTCTCCTTCTTATCCAAAACCACGCCAGGATGGTTAAAATCAGGAGGATTTATTTCTACATGTGCATCTTCTCCAAATATACTTTTTACAAAGCCAAATCTTTTTTTACGTTTCTTTTTACGCTCATGGTCAAGCGATTTTGTAGTAGCGATACGATACAGCCAGGTAGAGAACTTGGATTCCCCCTTGAATGAATGAACAGACTGGTAAACCTGTACAAATACTTCCTGTGCCAGGTCTTCTGCATCCTCTTCACTTTTAACGATACTGAGACAGGTATTGTAAACCATATTTTGATATGTGTCTACAATATGTTTAAAAGCAGCCTGATCTCCCTGCTTTAAACGCTCTACCAGTATATCCTCGCTGACCAAAAGCTTTAGTTTGATAAAATTTTTCTGGTAGCGATATTACTACATTTTCGGCATTTATTTTTAGAAACCACCTGGCCGGCCACCGGGACTCATTCCTCCAGGGCCCAAACCACCGCCCCTCCACTCGCGTCTTTCTTCATTTCCCTGCTGCGATGAGGTATTGGCTTTTCCAAAATTCCGGAGGCTGTAAGTAAAGGTAAGCATAAAGTATTGTTGCAATACCCTGGTAGTTGTAGTCTGAATCAGGTTAAAATTGTTCAGCGTTTGGCTAAAACTGTTATTCTGCTTCAGGATATCAAAGACAGAAAGCTTAAGTTCAGCCTGCCTTTTAGCGAGGAACTTTTTACCAACCGCCGCATTCCATAAGGTATATTCAACACCGTCAGCATTTTCCAGCTTATAATTCTGATATGCTATGTTTGTGTTGAAAAACCATCCGCTTTCCGACAGGAGGTTTAAAGTAGCGCTGGGGCTTTGCTGAAGGTAGTTTTGACCCGCGCTGGCGTTATTTAACGTACTGGTTGTTTTGGTATAGTTTACATCGTACCCAACTGTAAAATCTATATACTCACTGATATTACTGCTTAAAACGGCGCCGCCTCCCATTGTGTTTCGTGTAACAAACCCGATCTCGCCATTGTATTTACTTGGAGTTTTACCGTGATTATAGCTACCGGTAATATTGAAATTGGATTTGAGCGGTTTGATAGGGAATGAATATACCAGTAAACCTGAGTAGGCCCTATACCCGTTCAGGTTGATATAAGTAGTATTGGTTATACCCTTGTCATTGATCACATCGCTTGTAATATAGTTATTAATAGTGTTGAACGATATGTTTGCTGTAAAGCTGGTATTGTTTTTAGTATTGGCATAAATATACCTGGCAGTACCCCTGTGGTTGTATGCCTGCCCCAGGTTAGGGTTACCCACCACTATGCTTGTTTGATTGGAACTGTCAACCACATCCTGCAACTGCTCGATAGATGGAAAATCGGTACCTGCACGGTAAAAAATGCGCATATTGCCGTAACGTCCCAGTTTCCGGGTCCATCTTAAATTAGGTAAAAATGCAAAAAAGCTTTGATCAATAGTAGATGGCATAGGTTTTACCCTGTCACTGGCTAAATTAGAGTATTGCAGATCGAAACCTGTTGAGAACTGGTTGTCGCGCCCTTTACCAAGCCTGTAGTTGATCCCGCCATTGTGTGCGGTTACCGTATTTTCAAATACATTGGACTGCGACTGGTTAGGGATATTATAATCTGTACCATCATGGTCAAAGGTTTCCTGGTCACGTTTGTTAATACGTATTGACGGGGTATAGCTAAACTCCATCATACCCTGTTTGCCAACAGGCTCGGTATAGTTTATCCTGGCCGAGTAATTGGAGCTTCTGGTAGGGTTGGTCCTGTACTGATTGCGGACAGCCGGGAGGTTAATATCTTCAAACTTCTCAATATGTGTCAGGTTGTAACTTTCTCCATCGTTTTTACTGAATTCAGAGCGTAAAAAAACAGAAAATGTTCTGCCGGCTTTGCCCAGGGATCGGCGGTACATCAGGTTGTTGCCAATATTATAGCCATTCCTGTTGGAGGTGCTGCTGGCATCGCTTATATACGAGCTATCTCCATCTGCATAAATAGATGATGTATAATTAGTTGATTTACTTTCATTGGTCTGAAAGTTCCAGTTAGGCATAAACATGATGGTATTGTTGGAGTCTGGCTTAAACTCAAACCTCATATTAAACCTGTGGTTATAGTTAGTGGAAGTAGAAGCACTGTTTGTGGAAAGGTTAAGTACCCTTCCATCGGTGGTCATTGTTGGAGAGAACCTGTCTGTTTCATTTTCATTTTTACTATTGTTAAAGAAATAGCTTCCTGTAACGTTTAGTTTTTCGCTCCATTTGTCAGAGTAATTGATCCCAAATGCATTGGTCCGGCTGATGCCAGATTGCTGACCAAAGAACATGCCACCACCACCAAAACCGCCGCCATAACCGCGTCCGCCGCCACCGCCCATAATACCTAACAGGTCTTGCTGGCCAAAGTTTTGCTGGTTAATATTATTAAAATTTCCAACCAGCGATATGCGCCTGTTACCATTGAAAAAGCTGGTGTTACCGCCTGCCTGGTAGCGGTTATCGGTACCATATCCGGCATATATGCGGCCAAACTGGCTGTTTCGCATACCGCTACCCCCACGGGTAACAATATTTATAGCTTTTACCGCATTTCCATCATCAAACCCGGTAAGCTGGGCCTGCTCGCTTAACCGGTCAAATACCTGGATCTTGTCTACCACTTCGGCAGGGAGGTTCCTTAATGCTGTAGTAGCATCATCTCCAAAAAAGTCCTTACCATCTACTGTTACTTTCCTGATTTGCTCGCCCTGCCCGGTTACGGTACCATCCCGGGCTACGGTTATACCCGGCATTTTCTTGATCAGGTCTTCTACCGTGGCATCGGGGTTTACCTTGTACTGGCTGGCGCTGAACTGGGTAGTATCTCCTTTTTGAGATACTGCCGGCGCTGAAGCCAGGATCACCACACCTTCCAGGGTAGTGGTCTTTTTAGGAATATACACGTCATCCAGGTCGAGAGACGGAGTAGAATCGTTTAGCGCCACAGGCTTTAAAAGTGTTTCAAATCCTATAGAAGTGGCTTTTAGTACATAATTTCCGCGGGAAACATTAGTAAACAAAAAAGAGCCTGATGAATCGGAAACGGCAGACCGGACAGCAGCGCTGTCAGACGGATTTAATAGCTGAACGGTAACGCCTCTTACCACAATTCCTTCTACCGGGTCCATTAAAGTTCCTTTAATGGTTTGTGCCTGAACAGCGATCGTAAAAAGCAAAAACAGCGATAAAAATCCGGTTAATTTCATGTGTATATTGTTATTGATTTTAGTCATCCCGATATATCGGGAGCATTCCGCATAAAAATTTATCATCGCTATAAACATAGTTTGCTTTGAAAATTTTATGCTTCATTTCATAAAAAACTTCTTATTAGCCTTGTTGGACGCTCAAAAAAACGGAATCCTTCGGCATCGCTTGATAAAAATCAAGTTGATAGTTCAGGCATTGGGGTTTCTTTTTACCGGAGCGGTACAGCTTATTTACTTATAAACATTCAAACCGACATGAAATTTTTCATTCATAAAATACACAGAAAATGAATGAATCCCGAAGGCATTCGGGATATGGAAGTTCCCCATGGCCAAAAACAATAATAAATATTCATGGGAAAATTTAGCAGATTAAATGGCTTAGAATATTTATCTTGCGCCACTCAATATTTTTGTATGGAATATTATAAATTAGTTGCGGTTACGGGTTTACCGGGCCTGTATGAATTGATAAGCAGTAAAAAGGACGGTGCTATTGTGCGTTCTTTACAGGACAAATCGACAAAATTTGCATCAACCCGTATTCACCAGTTTTCGCATTTGGAAAGTATTGAAATTTATACTACCGGTGATAATGTGAACCTGATTGAAGTGTTTAATGCTATGGACAAGGACGGCTCCGGATTGCCGGACGCCAAAGATGATAAAGCAGTAAAAGCTTATTTTCAGAAAGTTTATCCCGAAATGGATTTTGACCGTGTTTACAATAGCGATATGAAAAAGATTGTAAAATGGTTCGATATATTAAAGAAAAACGGCATAGAGCTAAAACTTTCTGAACCGGAAGAAGAAGTGACGGAGGAAGCACCGGAAGCTGCTGCAGAAGTTACTGAAGCGCCGAAAGAAGTATCAGCAGAAGAAAAGCCTAAAAAGAAAAAGTCGGTTGAGAAACCTGCCCGTTCGGAAGGCGAGGCTGCAGAAGCAGCAGCGGAAGGTGAAACGCCAAAAGCCGCACCCAAAAAGGCAGCCGCTAAAAAGAAAGCAGCCGCTAAGAAAAAAGCTGAATAATATTTGATAAAAGCTGGAGGTCCGAAGACAGAAGTCCGCAGATAAAGAAGTTTGTAGTTCATACATTGCTTATTCATGAACCTCTGACGTCCGACGTCCGACCTCAGACTACAATCAGGCAACTATGACCGCAGATATAAAACCGGTACCGAGACACTTTTTACCCGCAGATTTTGTAATTACAGATTGGACCGCGCTTGAGCCTTTTTTTACAGAACTGTTGAAAAGGAATATTTCTTCATTTGAGCAACTGGAGCAATGGTTGCAGGATGTAAGCGAGCTGGAAGCAGCGGTAAGCGAAGATGCCTGCTGGCGGCAGATCAAAATGACCTGTGATACAGAAAATCCGCGATTGGCCGAGTTGTTTAATTACTTTATGCTGGAAATTCAGCCAAAGATACAGGCCTGCTCCGATCTGCTTAACCGGAAACTGGTGGATTGCCCTTTTACAGATAACCTGGAAGGTCCTGCTTATTTCACCTATTTAAGAAACGTAAGGAAGAATATTGATCTTTTCAGGGAAGAGAATATTGCGCTGCAATCAGAACTGGCTGTAGAAGCCCAGCAGTTTGGTGTCATAAACGGGAAAATGAGCGTTGAGGTAAACGGGAAGGAGTACACACTGCAACAGGCGGCCCGGTTTTTAGAAGATCCTGACAGGCCCCTGAGGGAATCGGTTTACAGGAAAATATGGGACAGAAGATTGCAGGATAAAGAGGTGCTTAACAAACTTTACGACAGCCTTTTGCATAAAAGGAACCAGGTAG
>JASGDI010000119.1:0-12423 GCA_049841335.1 Niabella sp.
CAACGATGGGTAATAGCTTTCGACCTGGATAGTTCAAATTATTGTTACCAGGGACGGGAACGCTCCAATGATGCCGGGCTTACATGGAGCGTTCCCGTCCCTGGTAACAATAATTTGAACTATCCAGGTCGAAAGCTATTACCCATCGTTGTGCCTCCGCTTCTCTCACCACCTTCCATGTAACACCATCATCAGCAGAACGCAGCAACTTTCCTTTGGGACTTTCCCCAACGCTGGCAAGAATAACAGGCATGGTTGAATGCAGTGCCCCTGCCACAGATGTTTTCCAGCTTGTATGTAACTTTTTAGGATCCTGGGTACTTTGGTAAAACCATCTTCCCTTTGTATTGGTGAAGATCGCTCCTTTATCAACCATAAAATAGCAGAACCTGTCGGGATTAACAGCATCAAACATCTGTTCGTTATTGATACCGGTATGTGAAGAGCCGTTATACCCGTTATCTGATATTTCCCAGTTCAGGCCTCCGTCGGAAGACCGGAAATTCTTTGATTTTGTATGAATGAAAACATTGTTCGCGTTACGGGGATCGGGTATGATGCAGGTAAACTGCCCGTTTAATTTTTGTACCCAGTTACTATTACCATAACCTGCACGGTAATGTACATTCTCATCGGCCGGTTCAATCCAGGTTTTCCCGCCATCACTACTTACCCGTATTTGCTTTTGGCTTCTTTCTAAAGGAACAGCAAATAGTTTATCAGGAAAATTTTCATTTACATAACAATAGTTAACGTCTGCCCAATTATATAAAATTGCCCAGTTTGCACCTGCATCCACAGACTTGTATATCCCTTTCCCCGAAACAGCTACTATAAGTGTACTGCCCTCTTTCGACTGAAACAACCTTCCCCAGATATCACCATCGGGCAAACCACTGCTGCCGCTGATTTTAGTAACCTTTCCAGCAGGATCAGTTGCATTCTCAAACCTGAACAAACCCCCATTTCCATACATGAATACTTTTTGCTGATCGTTAGCATGAACCTTTATTCCACGTATCTTATCTCCGAAAGTAGCAGCGGGCAATTTTCTTATTTCTTTCCAGCTTTCACCGCCATTATCAGAATATAACAGACCGTCATCTGCGGTAAGCTCATTACCTTTTAAAGTTCTCTTATACTCGCCAAATGCAGCATACCAACGTTTGGCATACCCCAATTTTACATCTTTCGAAACAGGTGCGTAAGTGATGAGCTTTGTACTGCTCCTCACTTCCCCCAGATTGGTTCTCGAAATCTTTTTTGACCATGTAATACCACCATCGAGGGATTGATAAATACCCTGATAATCCTGGTTTACACCGTCATAATGCCGACATTGCGTTGCCGCAAGTAAACGGTTTTTATCTAAAGGGTCCACTTCAACGGAAATTACAAACGGAGAAAACAACCCTTCGTTCCTAAGTGTAAACCAATTGCGTCCATAATCCCGGGACACCCATATATTACAAACATCCTGCCCCATATATATCCTGTCGGGATCGGATTCGCAGTAGGTAAGGTCCAGCATGTGCTGTGTATGATCTCCGGGGGTTACATTCCCCGCCTCATATTCTTCTTTCCATACTACAGGCAATGGTTTTATTTTTGGTACGCCTAATTTTACAACGGTTGTATCTTCGTTAACTGCAACAGCTGTTCCCGCACTGACTCCTGCGCAACTTATTCCGACTACCAACACAATTAATAAGAACAATAGATGCTTTAGTTTCATTCACAAATGTTTTATTGTTTTGAGTTGCCCCTATATGTCGGGGGAAACCTTTGACCCGAAAAATCTTCACCCCCTGTATGAAAAAGTGAAAATTTTTCTTCTTTCAGTTTCATCACTTTATCATCAGCCTGAGCAAGATGATCTTATATTTTACATCAGTACTTTTTCACTTCGCAGGTTTTTTCAATACCCGGTTTGACATGTTGGAGATATACCCGCCCGGCTATGAAAGATGGAGGATAAAACATGATTGGATATTATTCAAATAGAAATTTTTAGTTTCATATCGTTAATGCAAATGGTGTACCCCTAAAAGGCGCGACCATACTATATAATAGTCCGTTTTTTTGGCTCAAACCCCCAAACTCCTGCTGTGATTTTTTTAAGCAGGAGTTTAAGAAGAACTGCATCACCCTAACAGCAACATGGGCTTATAATATCATCAATAAATTAAGCTGCTGCAAATGCTTCATCACCTGCTTTCATAAAGTCATCAGGGTTTATAGGTGGGTGTGAATTCCTGGAAATACACTCCTTTATCCCTGAACACAAGCGTATCTTTTGCCGTGTTAAGGTAGGTTCCATCATCTACGGTATAGTCCAGGTAAATAGCTGCTCTTGCTTTTCCCCCCCACGATTCGGAATCTTTCATAAACTTAGCCGTACCAGCTACCGGAAAGGATGAGCCGGGATTAGTGGAAATCTGTCCGTTTCCATCTCCATCAAAAGTGATACGCATTGTAAAATTGCCTGGGCTTTGCGTAGTGCTCCTGGGCACTTCTTTGGTATATGTCACCGTATTGCGGGCAATTGTGCTCACTCCTATTACACGATCGGTTTCCACATCCCTTGTCCGGTAAACAGTAGTTTCTGCCGATGCACCGCCACCTATCTTCTCCTGGGTTGATTTGCCTCTCAACAAATAATTACCATGGTATTCATTTATATAGTTAATCCCAAAAAGCGTATAATTCTTTGGAACTATATCCCAATCACTACTTATCCTGTAATCGGGGTTTGCAACAGCGGCTTTACCTAAAAGCACAGAGTCGGTAGTTGAATTGGTAATTCGTACAGGTACAACATAGACAGTACCATCAGGGCCTAATGCATTGGGATCGTTAAAAAATGCTTCTGTTAACTGAACATATACACTGCCAGATAGTTGTCCTTTTGGAATAACAATACGGGAATTATTACTCAGCTGATAATATTGGGAAGGCAGGGGTAATATCCGATTGTTTCCAATATACATATTCTCGACAAGAGATTCATCAATGACGAAATCAACCAAGCGGTCTTCCTTATTTTCATAAACGCCTCCCATGGTTGCCGATATGGCGAATTTCCGGTTATTGTCATTTTCATTATCAAAATAGTAATCTCCCAGCACAAGCGTTCTTACAGGATACTGATAAGGAAAATAAGTAGTGGTGTACTCAAAATCCGGAAAATCAATATCCTTATTCTGGCAGGCAGATATTACTGCTGATAATAATACTGTAAACAGCAACGGCTTAATTACCTTTTTCATATTTATCATTTTATTACACTTAAGTTTAACATTACCAACCAGCGTTTTGCAGCAGAAAGTTATTTTTATTGATTTCCGATCTCGGGATCGGGCCGTAATAGGCATCAGGCAGCCTGAAAGCCCTTGGCTCCACATCTATAATATTGAATGTATTCCCGTTGATAGACACGCCTTTTGCTGTTCCTGTAATAGCGCCATCGAGCTGCCATCTCCTGATATCCCAGAAACGGTGATCTTCAAAAGACAATTCGAGCCGCCGTTCGTTCCGGATCATTTCGCGCATAGCCTCTTTAGTGGTAATAGTGGCTAAATAGTTATCGGGTTGTGTAATACCCGCTCTTTTCCTGATCTGGGCAATTATATCGTAAGCGGTAAAGCCCAACCCTTGCGGATCGGCTTTAGGCCCCCAGGCTTCGTTTGCTGCTTCGGCATAGGCCAGGTACAAATCCGTATACCGGAGCAATGTGTAGAAATGGGTGTTGCTGGAATTAACTGTTGGATCAAGGTTAACGGTTGTCCGCAGCAGTTTTTTCACGTAGTACCCGGTCCTGGTAGAAAATTCAGTCTTATTCAGCCCATCATTGGTAGGGCTGTTAGCGCTGGTATTTATTGGAGCAGTACCCCGTACAACAGATCCGTTGGTAACAATAAAGTTCGCTAATCTCGGATCTCTGTTAGCATAGGGATTGCCTGCTGAAAACCCGCTGGAGGGATGATCAATAGGGTAACCGTTCTTCATTGGAAAAGCATCAACCAGGTTCTGCGTGGGATTAACCCTTCCGTTCCCGAACAGAGATGGAGGATAATTATTCTTTTCCCGTGTATTATTGTTTACGGGATTGAGGCGCCAGATAATTTCCGGATTGCTAACATCGTTATCATTATCATAAAAAAGAATACCATCTGCGGGCAAGGCTGCAGCTCCGCCCAAATCCTTTATTATAGCGCCTGACAATGCAGCGGCCGTTGCTGCTTTCTGAACATCATAATTTCCATTGTTGAATGCGGGACTGGCATCTAAAAGCGCTGCTTTTGCTTCGAGCGCTGCTACAATTTTTCCCTGTATGCGCCCCCGGTTCTGGCTTCCAAATACGCGGATATAATTATCATCCTGGTAATTATCGTTCCAGGTAGCTGGCAGTAGTTCCATTGCTTTATCAAAATCCGCATAAACCTGGTCCATCACTTCACGAAAAGAAGCCCTTGGCAATTTATAATTATCTGTTACTTTTACCGGTGTGGTAAGCAAAGGAACACCCAGCAGGTCCCCGTTAACAGATTTTCCACCATGCTTTGTAAGCAACTGCAGGTAAAAATATCCCCTGAGCGCATGAGCTTCCCCACTGTTTTTCTTTATAAATAAAGCATTCCTCGCAGGATCCTGGGAGCTCCATTCCACATCATTCACTATTGAAAGCAGATAATTAATATTAAAGATGGCCGCATAAGAGCTATTCCATACTGATACAGGAGAATAAAGGGCCGACCATTCGCCGGTAGCCATTCTTCTAAGTCCATTGTCGTTTGCATTGTGCACCGCATCATCGGTGGCACATTCGCTGTTCTCATAATCACTTGGCAGATCTTTGTAAGCGCTCATCAAAAACCCTTCTGCAAAAGCTGGCGTTCTAAGAACATAATCGAGGTATTGCTGGTTGTCTTTTGCCGGCTCCAGCAGTTTCTCTTCCTGGCAGGCCGATAAAATAAACGTTACCAATAAGGGTAATATAATTTTCTTCATTCTGAATACGGTTTTAAAAATTCACTTTTAATCCAAATAAAAAATTGCGGTAGTTAGGCTCTCCTCCTATTACCAGTTGCCGTTTTTTTGCGTCTTTCGCCAACATTAAGAGGTTTTCTCCGCGAAGGAATACGCCTATATGCTGCGAAAACAGCATCCTGGACACCCTTGCAGGTATATCGTAGTTCAGCTGAACTCTTTCCAACCTGAAAAGATCATTCTTGTAAAGCCAAAAAGTAGAATTTCTGTAATTATTGGTATTGTTACCATACGTCAGGCGCGGATATGTAGCCGTTGATCTGGTTGCTTCGGTCCAGCTATTTAAAACTTCAGCAGAATATTTATCTTCACCCTGCATCCAGAAATAATTACTGTTATAATAGGCATAACCGCCCTGCCTTGCTGTTGCCATCGCAAAAAGGCTTAACCCTTTATAGTGCGCCAGCAGCGAAAACCCAAAAGCCATGCGGGCCTGGGAATTGCCAATGTACACAAGGTCTTCTTCATTGATAATCCCATCATTATTCTGATCCTTATACCTAATATCTCCGGGCTGCACCGGGGCAAATGCCTGTTGAGGGCTGTTTTGAATAGTTTCCCAACTGTCAAATAAACCAAGGGCTTCCAGGCCAAACATTGCATCGGTGGGCCGTCCCTGTCTTTTCAGATACTCCTCGGGCCGAACTTCATCCACCTTCTTTTGTTCAGAGGTAGCATAGAGCATATTCACCCCAATATCCAGCCCAACATTCTTTTGGCCCAGCTTCCATACCAGACCCGCCTCAAATCCTCTGTACTCATCTTCATCAAAATTTTCGTATGGAATATTATTAAAGAGGTAAGCAGGATAAGTACTCCTTTGAATGATGAGGTCTGTCCTTTTTGTTAAAAACGCGTTGGCATCAAGCCCCAATTTCTGACCAAAAAAATATCCTTCAAAACCAAGGTTAAAGTTTTTTGATTTCTGGAAGCCCAGATCTTCATTACCCGCACGGGTTAATGTTCTTGTAGGAAGCGTGCGTACGCCATCGTCCCAACTGAAGTTCCCGTTATACCCGCCATAGGTTTCCGCATACAATTTATAATTGTTAAGAGCGGGTTCGAAATTGATAATACCTGCAGATGCTCTCAGCTTGAGATAATCAATTTGCCTGATACCAGAAAGAAAGTGCTCTTCGCTGATAATCCAGGCAAGTCCCAGTGAAGGTGAAAAACCTCCTTTATGGCCCGGAGGCATTTTATAACCGTTCACAAAGGCGCTGCTTAAATCAGCTAAATATTTCCCGGCGTAATGATAAGTGATGCGTGCGCCCACATGTGCCTCTTTTTGGGGGATCAGCAGATCTTCCTGCCTCAGTTGGCCCACATATCCCAGTAATGTGGCAGATAGCGCATGTTTATTTCCTAAATCCCGGTTATAATCAAAAGAGGCATACACGTTGGTTCTGCGTTGAAAATACGCATTGCTCGCAGATTGTGTCCCGGTTCTAAGGTCGGCTCCTACTTTGGTTAAATAGGAAATTGAATCCTCTGCTGTCCAGGTAGGCTCATATACGGCATATGAGTTGGACACACTTTGCACGTAGCTGTTAAAAACATCAACGCTCACAGCACCATTAAAACTGAGACCTTTTACATACCTGTTCAGATCAATAGCCAATCCCTGCGTGTATTGTAAGGTGCGGTCAATATTGGTTGAATAATTCCCGAAGGACTGGTTCCCGTATATATTGTCGGTATATAATGTTGTTCCTCCCAGGAGATAGTCACCATTTACCCGAAGTGCATTACGCAGGGTACTGCCATCGGAAACCTCTATATCGCTTGTCATTAAGGACAGAGGTAGCAACTGGGAATAACGATAAGGTTGCAATGTTGCCGCAGCATTCCAGAAACCGCTCCTGGGATTTTTATCTGCGTTAAAAACCATGGCAACACCAATATAAGCTTTAATAAAATCGGTAACATTGATGTCGATATTGCTTCGTACGTTGAACTTATTAGAGCCAGCCGCTGAGGCATCGCCTATTTTGTAAAGCGCTCCGCGATTCACCCATCCAAGATTGGCATAATAGCGGGTAGTTTTATTGCCCCCGGAAAATTCAGCGACTACCTTATGCTGTTTCAGGTAATCCCTAAGATAGTCACCCGAATACAAGTTAACATCGGGATACCTGTAGGGATTTTTTCCGGATGCGAAATGATCGATCGTTTCCTGCGAAAAAGGAGCTGCCAAACCATCATTGATGGCGGCCTGGTTACGATACCTCATATAGTCTGCCGAGCCCAAGTATTCTGGCAGCGCAACCGGTGAAGCAATACCTGTCTCCGCTATCACATTCAGTTTCCGCTTAAACGCCTCTCCTTTTTTGGTAGCAATCTGCACTATCCCATTACGTGCCTGCATTCCATACAGAACGGAAGCGTTTGCATCCTTTAGTACTGTAACCTTGTCAATTTCTTCCATATTGATATCCGCAATATCCCGGGGCAGCCCATCTATAAGATATAAAGGAGCACCGATTCCCCTGATATTATTGGCCCCAAGCATACCAGGTACTCTTCCGTTCAGGAGCCCTGATAAAGTTCTTACATTATCATACTGGAAAATTTCCTTGGCGTCAAGGCTATAGCCCGCACCTACTGTTTCGCGTTTTTTTATCTCCCCGAAAGGTATGGGAATATTGTCTCGCTCATCCATCAGGAACGGAACACGGGTTAAAACAATTTTTCCCGGAACATTTTCTACCGTAGCCTGGAAACCCTGAAATCCTCTGTGCTCAATATGCAGAATAGTATTTACCTGCACTTCACAGGAAAAGCTTCCATCAGTGCCGGTGGTAGTAATGATACTTCCTCTGTCATTTAAAATATTAACACCTTCCAATGTTTGGCCAGACTGGTCAGTGATCACAGAGGAAACAGTTATCTTCACCGTTTTATCCTGAGCACGCGTCAGATAAGGACCGGAAAATAAGAGGCAGATTATAAGCAGTAAAATTTTATATTTTTTATTCATTTTTTGCTATTTAATGTTTAACACCTATTCCCATCCCGGATTCTGGTAAAATTCGGGGTACAACGCGGCCTCGCCTCTTATAAAAGGAAGCCAGTAATGTTTTCCTGGATCAAACAGGATTTCAGAGATTTTTACCGGCGTGAAATAGGTATGTGCCGCATCATAATCCAAACCGGTTTTGGTCCTGTTTTCGGGCAGATGCGCGATATACCACCTGCGATAATCAAACCACTGATGAGCTTCCAGGCAGACTTCCACTCCTATTTCATTGCGAACTGTACTCCTGAAAATTTCCTTTGATGTTAAAAACCGGGTGTCTACCGCAGGAACGCCCGCCCTGGCCCTGACAAAATCGACAGCTTCTTTTGCTGACATTACGCCTCCCGGCGACCTGCCCTCCGGCCCGCCGTAACCTTCATTGGCTGCTTCGGCATACATCAGGTAAACATGTGCCAGTCGCATATAAGGCACTATAAAAATATAATTAGCGTTCCATCTGGCATCCTTGTTATTAGCGCCTTTTCCTAAAAACTTCTTTTGTCCAAATCCCGTGGTAGCATTGATCCGGTGCCTTCCTCCCGTATAAAACTGGGCATAGGTATCGGCAGGAAAATTAGTGCTGTAGTGAATAATCTTTTCACCGTCCAATACCAGCGAATAATAAAAGCGGGGATCCCTGTTGTCCCATGGATGGCTGGGGTCATAGCCCGATCCGGTGGCATCAATGGGCAAGCCGTTGCTCATGCCAAATTTATTAACCAGTTCCAGCGTTGGAGGGCAGTAACCCACGTTGGTTCCACCAAGAGCCGTTAACAGGTGCTCTCCTCGTGAGACCTGGCCACTTTGCCTATAATATGGATGCCCCCATACCCATTCCTTTCCCATAAGGTTCTCATTGGCCGTCATCGTCCAGAAATTTTTACTGTAATCTTCCCAGCTTAGCAGCCCGTAATACCCTTCATCAGCAAGCTTCAATAACCCGTTGAACGCATCCGCTGCTTTTTTTGCCAGTTCTGTATTATAAGAAGTATAGTCTCCTGTTGCCATGCCGTTCATCAATGGACTGGCGGCATACAACCAGTTTTTTCCCAGGTATCCATAAGCCGCGCCTTTGGTAACGCGCCCTGCATTATTACCCAATTTTGCACCGGGGCCGGTTTCATCCCAGGATTTTGGCAGGAGCTCAATAGCTTTTTCCAGGTCTTCCGCAATCCTTTCCGCAGTTTCAAGATAGGAAAGGCGGGGCCAGTCCAGTTTATCGTTCCCGGAAAATACTTTATCCACATAAGGCACGCCTCCCCAGCAGGCAAGAATATTAAAATGGAAAAAAGCGCGGAAAAAATAGGCCTGACCCAATATCAGGTTCCGTTCCTCTTCGGTACCCTGTAGCATGTCTATATTCTGGATAGCGATATTAGCAGTTCGGATACCCATCCATCCATCTATCCAGAAGCCGGGCCTCCGTTGAGGATTGGCTGCTTCCTCTCCCACAGCATTCACGTTTGAGGAGGTACTGCCATTGAAAAAACCGTAATTGTCGTTGGTCCATTTCCAGTAATCACCGATCTCAAAAAAATGAGAAAAACTCTGTGCCTGAGCATTATATACATCATTCGAGAAATTCCAGTTCGCTACATTATATCTTGAACGTTCCATAGCCGGTATAGCCTGATACAAATCCTCTACATAACCCTGATAACGGGCAAACGTGCCAAAGACCTCTTCATCGGTTATAGCTGCCTGGGGCGCTACATCGAGGTATTTTTTGCATGAGGCAATAGTAACAGACAGTATTAGCAGAACAGCAACATATTTGCAGTATTCAAGTGCCTTTTTCATTATCTTTTTATTTTGATTAAAACCTGACATTTACACCAAGATTAAAACGTTTTACAAGAGGGTACATACCAGCAACATCGAATGCGCCTTCCCTGTCGTCCACCATTTTTGTCCACAAAAACAGGTTATTGCCATTAAAGAAAAATCTAAGGGAATTGAGACCTAAGAATTTTGTGGCAGCTTTATTCAGCGCATATCCTATTTCAGCAGTTTTCAGACGAAAGTTGGATCCATCTTCGTAAGCAAACCTGCCAAGAGCCTGTGCAGCCTGCTGATTCAGTGTTGTTGATCTGTATTTGGCTTCGGTATTACCGGGGGTCCATGAGTTGTAAGCAAATTCCCTTAATGCGGGGCCGGTCTGGCCGGGATTTCCAAAGGGATGTATCTGCCAGCTATATTGACGGGTAACATTATATACGCCGTAAAACTGCAATCTCAGGCTGAATCCCTTGTATTCCCCTCCCAGCGTAATTCCATACGTGTGTTGGGGACGATCCTGCGGATAAGCGTTAGGAACCGCATCGCTGGCGTTGATAACACCATCTCCGTTAAAGTCAATAATCCGGTATTCCCCGGGCATACGTTCTACATTACCTGTACCAAAGCCGGTGGCTGAGTAAACATCGTCCCAGTTATTAGTGTAACCGGCATCTATTTGTGTTCTCACCTGGTTGATCTGATATCCTTCCTTTTTCTGGTATCCGGGCAATAAAGGAGGATCTTCCATATATATAACTTCGTCAACCGCTCCGGTATGCATCAGGGTAAGAAAAGCATTCAGATACTGGCCAAAAGTATTTTTCAGATTTACCTCTAGTTCATAACCCTTTACTTTGGTTTCACCAATATTTCCCGATACGGCACTATGCCCGAAATAGCGGGGAATGGTTCTGGCGCC
Source organism: Niabella sp. (assembly GCA_049841335.1). GTDB lineage: Bacteria > Bacteroidota > Bacteroidia > Chitinophagales > Chitinophagaceae > Niabella. Next base: position 10,767 of record JASGDI010000119.1, read on the forward strand.
GGCAGACATAAAGATATCCTTACGACGGTCTGCGAATAGATCTAAATTGATGCCAACGCGGTTCCTGAAAGTGCTGATCTCAATCCCCAGATTCTGTTTCATGGCTGTTTCCCACCGCAGATCCGGATTTCCAACTACAGATTCATAGTACTGAACATAGGGACTGGTGGCTCGATTGGGATACCCAAAGATCGTTCTGTCTTCATCCCGCACCCAATTGGTTTGATAAGCCCAACGGGGTGAATTAAAGTCATCATTCCCGATCTTACCAATAGAGTAACGTATTTTAAACTGGTTCAGCCAATTGACATCCTTCATAAATTTTTCCTGGGTCAGCACCCATCCTACGGCTATGGAAGGAAAAAATCCAAAACGATATTCCGATGAGAATTTCTCCGAACCGTTATAGGCAAAATTGGATTCAAAAAGATACCGGCTATCATAATTATAGGTAACGCGCCCTACCCAGTCTTCACGGTACCTGGGAAACATGTTCCCGGTAGCTGTTTGCTCCCTGTTGAGCAGTGCAAGTCCGCTCACTTCATGTTTTTTAAAACGACGATCATAATTAATCTGGGCCTGGTAAAAGATCTTTCTGAACACTCCTGCGTTGCTCGATTCTGCGTTATAAACAGGTGTTCCTTTAGACCAGTCATAATCATGATCGCCAGCCTGGTTGAATATATAACCCTGCATGTAGTCTTCTAATCGGTATCCGTCTTTTACATAATACTTACCATTTTCATCTATATAACTTCCATTCACGGAATAGATAGCATCTATCATGCTCGGGTCAAGATATAATGATCTTACCTGTCCCCCATCGCCTATGGAACTGGTTGTGCTAAAATTATTATCATAAGAAAAAAGCAGCCCGGCAGACAGCCCTTTCGCTATAAAATCAAGTTTTTGCTTTAGCCGGAAATCGGTAGTTACACTGGTTGCCCTGTTGGATTCCACTCCTGCATTGTTGGCCCTCATAAAAGGGTTCGGGTTATTGGGATACTTGGGATCATAGCCATAAGATCCGTCATAAGATAATAACGGATACATATCGGGGGAAGTGGAGTTAAACGCTGCAAATATCTGACCATCCTGGCTCCCGTTCCTTTTGTTGGCTACAAAACCTGCGAGGTTTACAGAAAATACCGTGCTTTTGGTTACATTCAGGTCTAAATTTGTACGAAAATTAAGCCGTTCATACGAGTTCTGGGATTTATACCCTCTGTTCATAGGATCCGCGTCTGACCGGAGCAGATCGTCATCGAAAGTATAAGCAACCGAGCCAAAATATTTGGCAAAATCCGTTCCGCCTGATACGTTCACATTCGCACGATAAGATAAAGGAAACGGCTTAACCAGTACATCAGCCCAATCCACATCCGGAAAAATGTACTGAAGACCATTTTCCTGTGGCCGCTTATAGTACTGACGTATTCTTTCAGGCAGATAAGAATCCCAGGCCTGAGCCGAGACCCTGTTCAACTGATACTCGATGGCTTCATTGCGTAAACCAAACTGATCAAAAGAATTAAGCTTTTCGGGTATCCTGGTTACTTTTTTGGTGTTCATATTCACATCCAGGCTAACCAGGGGTTTTCCCGATTTGCCCCGTTTGGTTGTGATGAGGATAACACCATTGGCGCCTTTTACACCA
>JASGDI010000120.1:0-61439 GCA_049841335.1 Niabella sp.
ACAATGGAACACTGAAGAGTATAACAATCCGAATTGGCAGGTTGCCTATCACAGCATCTGGTCGGCCCAATACTATCTGGGGGCAAATACCGAAAGTGATATCCCCTTTAAAAATGCTATTACAGGTGCTGAAAGTTTGGGTGGAACGCAGGATTGGGAAAATGCTGATGAGGGTGTTGTGGTGGAAGGCTTTCATACAAAAGATGAATTGCTTTCATTCATTGATGAAGTTGAGCGCCATTTACAGCAACGTATCGCGGTATTGCCATTAGAGGAAAATTCGGGTTTTGAATGGTATCCGTATTCCCGGTTAGAATTACATATCAACAGCATCAGGCACATTCAGCACCACATCGCACAAATTATCGAGCGTTTAAAAGCAAAAGGAATAACAGGCTTTTCCTGGTGGATAGACCAAAATCCATCCCAGGAATGGTAATAATAACGCTTCAAAAATGAAATAAAAAAACAAAGCGTATGAGTAACAGGATAAATGAGTTCAGGCCGCAGATGTATCTAACGGAACCTTTGTTTCCCTTTCTGATCCCGGTATATTCTTTTTCTTTTGGATATTGTTAAATTCCCATTTTGTTAACCAAATATGGCATGAAGTTTTTTAAGAAGTATGTAAGTACTGATCTCTTGAAAAAAGTTTTTACAAGAAATATAAAACATATATCAAATGGAAAACTTAAATGACCCCCTGGTACAAATGCTTACTCACTGCGCCAAAATTTGCGAAGAATGTGCAGCAGCTTGCTTACAGGAAAAGGATGTGGATGAGCTGAAATTTTGCATACGCCTCGATCTGGCATGTGCTTCTCTTTGCCGGACGGCTGCCAGCTTTACTATATATAAACTGGAAAATAATGCTGTGTATGAATTATGTGCAGATATCTGCAGGCAGTGCGCTAAAGAATGTGATATGCATTCACATCACACTCATTGCAGGGAGTGTGCCCAAATATGCCTGGAATGTGCAGATGCCTGTAGCCGTGCTATTATGGTATAAAGTGAGTTAATTATATTATACTTTGATCCAACGTTTGCTTCGTAGAGTGTAGATCGGTTAATGCTACTGTCCGGATTACCTGTTGAATCACTTGAGTATTTTATTGTTTTACATATTGAGTCAGGCATTTGTTGATTTATCAGAATTCGTCTCTATTGCCAGGGGCTCGTTACCTGAAAATACTTCTCCATCTGAATCATTTGAACTGATGCTAAATATTTGACAGGATATCCAAATTGTATGTTTCCCTGAATAAAAAGTAGCCAAATGCTTTAATAGCCTTGGCCTTCATTTTTTTCTTTTCGATTGGTGCGCCAAATCCCATTAACACATTCTCTTTATTCAAAAGGAAAGCTCTTTTGACAGTCTGGTACAGGGACTGTTTATAGATTTTGAGTGGTTTTAAATAATTGTAATTCATTCCTATAACTAAAGGGATATATGCTTTTTTCGTTTTATAACACAAAATCGCGCCGATAATTTCTTCGTTAAGAGATCCGTCTTCCATATAATGCCGCAATAAGATACATTCACTGTTTGCCAGTTTTGTAAATTCTGTAACAAATGCTAATGGCAGCAGGTGCGAATTAATGGCGAGGCTTTTATTGAATACATTTGAATAAAGCGTATAGATTTTTTTTACGACATCATTCTCAGGAGTATCAATATATTCAATATGGAATGCCTTAAAATATTTTCGCACATCTTCTCTGAAGTGCTGTTGCGATCGCTTAGATAGTGCGCTATAAAATTCATGCTCCGATGAAACGTTCTTAAGCTGAACGATATGTCTTTCGGTGATGTTTACCCTTAAAAACCCTTCATTGGTTAACGTCTGGTCTAAGAGTTGATCAAACTCATAGAAATCTCTTAGTATAATGGAATCTAATTCCCTTTCTTCATATAATTGTTGAACAAAACTTATAAATTGCTTCAATGCCTGTTGATATAATGGATGTTTTTTATCTATGAATAAATGCGGTCCCTCGCTGATGAGTGAACCTGTTGCTATTACTTTTGACATCAGGAAGCCTGGATCAACTTTTCTGATTCTCTCGACCTTTATAGACTTTTGGCTGTCTGCAAAGACGTCGTCTTTCCAGATCGTTGAGGTTAAAAAAGTTGCCAAAACTACTTTTCCATACATGTCTTTTATCAGTACATAGTCAAAAAGCCACTTATTTATATCAACGTTATTTGAACCAAATACTTTTTCTAGCATACGTAAGACCTCGTGTGTAAAAAAACCAGCGTCTTCAAACGTATTGTCCCAAACATTCTTGTTGATTTGACTGATGCTTCCATAATGCTCGAGGGTCAAAGCAGGTGATCCTTCAACACGCAATTGTAATCTACCGTTCGGTTTTGAATTTGATGTATTTATCGTTTTAAAAGCATCATTTATTTGCTCAAGAGAATAATTATTATTTTTTAGTGAGGCAATAAACTCTTCCTCCAAAGCTTCAATCATATTTTTTATTTGTTCGTAAGTTTGTAAGGTCGTGATGGTAAACCTGATTCCGGAATTTTTCTGTGATACGGCTGGAAAAACGCCTATGTTCAGCAAAAAGCCCCGTTTCATCATCCGTTCCATAATATCATAGGCTAGTTCGGGTTTAGACGTCCCTACAAAGAAAATGGCTCCTTCAGAGTTTGATACAAGGGGAAGATCGGTTTTTCTAAATAGTGAGTTTGCATATTGGATCCTGTTGCTTAATTCTGCTTGTAAGGAATATATTTCATCTGTTAAATGAATTTTTGCGCAGGCTACTGCTGCACCGAGCGTTGCTGGCTGCAACGGGCCGGATGAGTTAAAAGGAGCTCCGCAAGTCCGGACTTTTCTTGCCAGGTCTTTATTAGGAAAAACCAATATACCGCCACAACAGGCAAACGCCTTGGCCATAGAAGAGGCCACGATCATTTTTTCATGAATATTCCTGGTACCCAGCACAGAACCTTTACCTCTGTTACCCAGGATACTCATGCCGTGTGCATCATCTATGTAGGTATGAAAAGCGGGATAGCGATTCAGTAAATCCACAATAGTTTCTACAGGACATTGATCCCCAAACATTGAATAAATCCCGTCGGCAAAAAACCACACCCTTTTATGCTTTGCCTGTAATAGCTTTACCTTGTCCTCCAACAGATCCATTCTGTTATGACGCAGAACCTCAAAATGCATCGGCCAGTTAGCCCTGAATATGTTAATGCCGGAAAGTACGGAATTGTGTAGCTGTTGATCAACAATTACTGCATCATTGCTATTTAGTAGTACTGGAACTGCGGATAAATGCGCTAAGGTAGTTGTGGGTGCAATTATGGTGGGCGCATCAAATATATTTGTCATCAATTCTTCTAGCTCTTTATAAGTCTGAATTGATACATATGCCCGTGACTCGGAAAATTGAGTGCCATATTCATTAATATTATCAATGGCAGCCTGTCTCAGCCGTATATCATGCTCCAGTCCCAAATAGCTGCAGGAAGTAAAATTAATAAGCCTCGAACCATTAATAACAATTTCGTTATTTTTTGGCATGTTTCCTTCCTGGATCAGATGAAGTATTCCTTTTTCTACACCTTTTGATATTGTTTCGTCAACAGCAGTTATAAAGTGTTCATGGTTCATACTGGTGTGAATTTTAGCAGGAAATTAAGAATAAACTGAATAATTTGATTATGTTTTTCCGAATTTCTACATTTGTAATGTGTAAAAACTAAAGCTCATGAAACAGGTACAAGAAACAGATTTTATGCTCTATGAGAAAGATGATGGCATTTTAAAAGCTAAGTATAAGCCAGGGGTTTTTGTGAATCTTAAGGCGGCAAAGCAAATTGTTGCTGACAGATTGAGATTTACCGGGAAAGAGGATTTGGTGGTGCTTATCTATGATGATGGAATTACGAATATTGATAGGGAGGCAAGGGTTTATCTGGCCTCCAAAGAAGCAAACAAGCATATCAAAGCCGGGGTAATTATTAACAAATCACCTGTGACTTCTGTTGTGGGGAATTTTTTCATCAAACTCAATAAACCCGCCATCCCTTGTAAACTATTCAGTAGTGAACAAAAAGCAGTTAAATGGTTAACTGAAAACTTCCTGGAAAATTAGTATAATGTTTTGGAGCAGAAGTTTCTGAACTGATAGCATCATTCTTTGGTGCTCACTTAATAAAGATTTTACTTGGAAGCGTTATCTTTTTTATTAGTTGTTGACAGGCTAAGCGCCTCCCGGTATACTATATTTACTAAATACTCTATAGCTTTATTGATCCTGATTTTATCCAGATTTTTATTAATATTAATTCCGCAAAATGGACTTCCATTGGAAACAGATTGAAGAACCAAATAGTAGATCCCACCTATCAGGAGTGCCTGAATTGCCCTAAAATCAATTCCTGCAGGATTAAATAAAGGGTCAGAAATTTTAAATATCGACGATATAATTTTTTCGCGCTTGCGAGATTGTTCCTGTAGAATATTGTTTTTTTCACATAAATCCCACAACACAACTTTTTGTACTTCCTGGGAATTTAAAAGGTATTCGAGCTGTAGCTGGGGAATAAATGTGGCTATTTGCTGGCCATGATCCTTTTTGTTGATTAAGAGAAGTTCCTTCAAAGAGTCTGAAAAAGCCTGCCAGTAGTCGGTGTTTTTGATATAAGTAGCAATCAATTCATCCAAACTTTCAAAATAAACATAGATCAGTTTTCTGTCTACGCCAGCTGCCTTTGCAATCTTTGCTATATTTAAGCTTTCAAAACCCTCTGTTCTGAGGATTTTTCCAACTGCGTCGAGGCACTTTTGTTTAGACCGTTCTTTATTATAAATTTTACCATTTGCTGGTTTCCTGGCCATACCTTTATTTTAGAATGTTGTTTTAATTCACCAGATATTATCATCCGGTAACCGGTTAACTTAATAAATTTAGCCGCTATTTCTATATAACGGGAAAAATAGGATTAAGTTGGTTTTATTTTATTGTAAATGTAGGTAGCTCCTTTGATATTTTGAAAATAACAATTAATCACACACGAAAGAAATTATCTGTTGTTAACCTATGCCCAAATGTAAAGAACCTTTTTTTCTCGTGTATAAAATTTCCCCAATATTGGGGATTCTGTATAGGATGTGCTTGCGGAATTTTTTTAAGTTATTGTTGTTTCTTTAAAAAGATGTAAGACGAAATTATGTTTGGCAGGGATTCATTGACTGTGTGTTTTAATTAGTGACATAATTAAAGAAGCAGGATAAACATGTACAAGAAATACTAAAAGGACTGGTCAATATATAACTACTTAACTAACCAATCGTATTCCCCATATTGAACATAGGCAGGTACATTGCTATTAGCACAACTCCTACAACCAGCCCCAGTATTACACTAATGGCGGGTTCGATAAATTTTCCTAATTGGGCCGTCTGGTAGTCCAGGTCTTCCGAATAACGTTCTGACAGATTTTTGAAAAAAAGCTCTAATTGATTAACTTCTTCTCCTACTTTAACTAACGCTGCCATTTTTGAAGGAAATACTTTTTTATCTGCCATACTCTGATGTAAGGGTATCCCTCTTAGAATATCATCTTCCATTTGGGCAAGCACTTGCTCTAAAGGGAAAAACCCAATAACCTGCCTGCTTAACGCAAGGCTTTGTACTAATGGGACTTTAGCGCTCAATAGCAGGTACATGGTGGAAGTGAACCTGCCCAAGTATATTTTGGAAATAATGCTTTTAACTACTGGCAGCTTTTGTAGTAGTTGGTCTTTATACTTTTTGTACCAATGCTTATTCCTGTTAACATAGAGTATAACAATTACTACTGCAAGTAAAAGTAGCAAACGCCCTGCCCAGGCCTGCATGAATTGAGATATATTTAGCACCTGCTGAGTAAGGTAGGGAAGATCGCCGCCGAATCTCTTAAATACGTCCGCGAACATGGGTACTACGTAGTTTCATCATAAAAGAAACAGATAAAAAAGCAACTGATAATACAATGGCCGTAGTATGTATGTAGGTGTAGCAGATAAATTAGATAATAAAACAAAGATAATAAGGATTGATGCACAGGAATTAGTAGTTACTATTAACGGCCAGAAAATGACAATTGGAGTAGGAGGTAGCTGAAAGCATGGTTAACTATTTTTATGAATAGTCATTCTTTTTTCATCTTTTGTGTATGTTTCTGGAAGATAAAAAATAAAGTATATTAAAAATTTCACACTATTAGGAAAATTTAATAGCTTTGACAAAGCCTTTTAAACTGAATGCCGTTGGATAACCTATTTTTCCACTGTTTGGAGTGAAATATTGTCAGATTTTTATTATCAATGATGGTAAGTATTGATTAGCTGATTAAACTAACCAAAGTTAGCTGCTACTAATATTTGTATACTTGTACAAATAGTAAATTTTAGAATTAATGCTAAAGTGATTTAGCCCTTTAAATTGGATGACCATGCTGTTGCTTATTAAAATTTTGATTGTTAATCAATTTGAAATTCTAAGAATTGGTGTAAAATAAATACTTCTTGTATTCATTTGACGTTCGTGAAGCAAATACCGTAAAGAATGGATTGATAAACTTTGCAAATAAAGAACCGGATATTGTAATTATAGATTTAGGTGCTTTAACTCTTGAAGATAAGTTATTGACAAAAACGGAAAGAGCACAAATCTCAGGCATACCTATAATTGCCTTATCGGATCACGCGAAAGACAGAGCAATCAATGAATTATCCGGATACAACTTAAAGAGTGTATTGCAAAAAAATGTAGACTCCAAAGAATTGAGTTCGGCTGTTGCTGCTATTGAAGGTGAGGAATATAGCAATTCCAATTTGTCTGAAAATGAAGAATATATGTTTCTTACAACTCTTGAGAAGCAATTACATATTACAAAAAGAAAGAGATTTTTCATTTAATGATTGACGAACTTAGTTCAAAGGAAATTTCAAAACCCCTTTTTTAAGTAAGCGAACAGTAGAAGCACATAAGTATAGCCTTGTAAAAAAATAAAAACTGTTAATTTGCATCAAACCCTTAAAAGCTTAAGTATAAATCTTATTTCTAAATTTAACAATAACTAGTCTTAGTACCTATTGCATTAATAACCTAATACCTTTCGTTTCTATTGATTTTGATAACTCTGTAGTGTCTTTCTGCTAGATTTAATAAAACCTATTTCACATATCAGGAGATGATATGTGTGGATTGGAATGTTCAAATATAGTAACATTCTCTATGTTGTGATTTTTTCAAGTTAATAAACAGTTCCTTTGAAAGCGTATAAGGTCTGCTCTTTGCTAAATAGATAATATTAAAGTAAGCTACTTATTGGGTGAGGTGTTGGGTAAACAGACTTGATTCAGATCGGTATCTTTTATTGGAACAAAAGAAGCAGCTGATTGCATTTATATACAAGGTAAGATTTTTATATAAATTGTTTTGTAATAGTGATAGGTCAACTTGATTATTTTAAAAGATTTGTTACTAAAGAACCTATACCAATAAAAACGGTAATCTTCATTTAAAATAAAAATTACCGAATAGTGGCAGAGATGGTAAAATTAACGAACCGGGTTGTTGAGGATTTTTTGGAATTCTGGGAAATATCAGACTGTCATGATAATATCTGATTTTAAATGAACCGATGTAACAGTTGTCAGTTAAGTCCTGACTGTTATTATAGTAGCTGCTGATACTTTTCGTTACAATTAATACTTTCTTTTAAAGATTCCTGACAGGGTTAAAAAATTCTGAAGTATGTTTGACTTTAGTAATGGACTATTGAAATTTATAATTTCATTAACTTTATCGGCTTATAAGATTTTGGAAAACAATACGCCATATAAGAAGGAGGAATTACTTACGCTTATTATTTCTGGTGATCAAAAAGCTTTCAGGAGGTTTTTCGAACTACAGGAGCAGCCGCTGTTGTTTTTTGCGGACAAGCTGCTCTCCAACAGGCAGCAGGCGGAGGATAGCGTTCTTATTGCGTTTCAAAAATTCTGGGAGCTAAAGGATAATTTTGCCAGCCTGGAATCGGTTCGTTCATTTTTATACACTACCGTCAGAAACCTGGCGCTGAACCATATTAAACGCCGGAATATGCTTCAGACCGCTCATCAGGACATCTTAAAGCAAAGTACTGCTTATGATGATGAGTATGTTGAATATAAAATGTTACAAAGCGAATTACTGGCCCTTATTTATAATGAAATACAGTCTTTACAGAGTAATCACCGGCAAATATTGCAATTGGCGTTTATTGAGGAATTATCTACTAAAGAAATAGGCCAAAAGCTTTCGATGGAAGAAAGCAGTGTTCGTTCTGCCAAAACACGGGCACTTATTCAGCTAAAAAAAGCCCTCGTTCATAAGAAAATATTTTCGGTGGGTATATGGGTGCTGTTTTTAAGTACCGGTAAGTAGCGCTTATGATTTTTAAAAAAAAAATCATTTTCCTTGCAGCGTTTACCGCTTTCAATTGTTTTATAGGAGTATGGACGGTCAAATCAATCTGGATAATAGGTTAATCAATATCCTGAGTATAGTGCAATCCGGTGGAAAACTTCCCGAGGAAGAACGGGAGTACCTGGATAATTGGCTGAAGAGATCGGCTTATGGGAAGGAATTGCTTAATAATATAAATGATGATGATTGGTTAAGGGAAAATCTGAAACAGTTTCAGGATCTAAAGCAAGGCAGTAATGTCCGGTGGGAATTGTTGCAGGATAAAATTCATGCAATAAATAGGGCAAATAAGAAAGATAAGACAGTTCGCCTTCTAAATAAATGGTGGGTAGCAGCTTCTGCCGCTGCAGTATTATTGTTGGGAATGTTTATTTGGCAAACGCTGGTAAACAGGAATGATCTATCGGTTGCTTTGTCGGAAACAAATGATATACAACCTGGCAGGGAAGGAGCAGTGTTAACGCTGTCCGATGGCTCTTCCATACTGCTCGACACTGTAAAAAATGGTGTTATAGCATTACAAGGCGGTGCTACAGTCAGAATAATTAACGGAGCTTTGGTATATGACAATAATGGCCAGGAAGCGGTAATGAATACGATTGCCACACCTAATAGCCGGCAATATCAGCTTACACTGCCCGATGGTACAGAAGTATGGCTCAATAATGCCAGTTCTATAACGTATCCCACTGTTTTTAAAGGAAAGGAAAGAAGGATAGAGGTTACCGGAGAAGTATATTTTGAAGTTGCAAAAAATGCTGAAATGCCTTTTAAAGTAAACATCAATAACAGGGAAGAGGTAGTGGTTTTAGGGACCCATTTTAATGTAAAAGGATATAATGATGAAGACAATACAAAGGTTACGTTACTGGAAGGATCAGTAAAGGTATCTTCTAAAGAAGGGGATGAGGTAAAAATTAAGCCGGGAGAGCAAGCTCAGATATTCCACAGAGAAAAAAATAAAATAGCTGTACATCCTGTAAATACCGGGGAATCCATAGCCTGGAAGAAAGGCTATTTTAGCTTTGAAGGGTTAAGTTTTAAAGAAGCAATGCGATTACTTGAACGATGGTATGATGTGGAAGTGGTTTACAAAGGCGAAGTGCCCCAGATTAATTTTGGTGGTGATCTTAACAGGAATACAACGCTGAAAGGAGCCATAAAAGCGCTGGAATATTACAATGTGCGGTTAGAGCTGGAAGGGAAAAAAATTATTGTTCATTAACGCAAACTAAAACTCTTTTATGGCAAACGAAACATTAGGGATTTTCTCTGAATAGAGGATATATAAAGTTATCTTCAGGTATTAAAATCATAAAGTATATCTAAATGAAATAGGAATACTAAACAAGCTATTGGTAAAAAACCGGCAGTGTCGTTACCACTACCGGCGAATGTTTACTAATGAAAAAACGATTGTAGGAACCATTTTTTAACATCAAAAACGATTGCAATTTATGCAAAAAAGTCCAAAAACGCTTTGGAGCAAACTCACCTTTGCGTTTCTGAAAATTGTTGAGTTTGAAAAGAACGTCCAAACTGCTGCTACTCAACTATTCTTAAAAAGAATGCCTTCGTTCTGTAAGAGTAGTAGTGATGAAAAGCTTCGAAAAAAAAGTAACAGAACCATCTTTCTTGCAATGAAACTCTACGTAATCCTGATGCTGGCTGCCATTACAGGTTTGTACGCCAGGGGCATATCCCAAAGTATTACCCTAAAGGCAAATCGAATGCCTTTCAAGACCGTTATAACCGAAATAAAAGCACAGACAGGATATGGTGTTTTACACACAGGCAATTTGATACACACAGGCAAACCTGTTACTGTGGTTGCAGAAAATATGCCGCTTTCTGAGTTTCTGAATTTAATATTAAAAGATCAGCCGATTACCTATCGGTTTTCTGAAAAAAACATTTTACTACTGCCTAAGCCAAAGCATCTGCCTCAATTAAATACAGTGGTAACTGAGGAGCCCGTATCCATACCAATAATTGTTAAGATTGTGGACTCGCTTGGTAGTCCATTAACCGGTGCTACTATCACTGTAAACAATAAAAAAGTTACCGCTATTACAAATACAAAAGGGGAGGCTACCCTTAACCTGGACGAGGGAGATGTGCTTGAAGCCTCTTTTGTAGGGTACAAAACACAAAGAGTAGTGGTTACTGGAAATACTATTACGGGCAGGACCTTAACCGTAATATTAAGATTGGATATGGAAAATGCCAGCTTGCTGGACGACCTTGTGGTGATAGGATATGCTACACAGTCAAAAAAGGACCTTACAGGCTCCGTAACCAGTTTGGATGCAGAGAAAAAATTGAAAGATATTCCCAACAATTCGTTGGAGCAGGCGCTGGTTGGAAGGCTCGCAGGGGTTCAGATCGGTGCTTCAGAAGGGTCTCTGGACCCTGATTACCGTATTGTGGTACGTGGGGGCGGGTCCATTACGCAAGACAATTCTCCCCTGTACATTATAGACGGTGTACAGGTTGAGGATGGGTTGAGGTCGCTGTCTCCACAGGATATTGAGCGTATAGATGTGCTTAAAGATGCTTCGGCTACAGCCATATACGGTTCCAGGGGTGCCAACGGGGTAGTAATTATCACAACAAAAGGAGGGAAGGCCGGCACAACTAATGTGACATATAATGGCATTTTTGGGATGAACCAATTAAACAAAACATTGCCGGTAATGACGCCTGCCGAGTTTGTACTTTATCAATGGGAACGAACACGTATTGGTTCAGCCGCTGATCAAACCAAATTTTCGAATGCTTATAAAGTAAATGAGTTTAGCGATATCAATTCTGTTTACTCCGGTCTCCAGCCTATCGATTGGCAGGAGAAAGTAATGGGACGTAAAGCGAATATGCTTACTCATAACGTTGGTATAAACGGAGGTAAGGGTGATACACGTTTTAACTTTAGCTATACCCGTAACGACCAGCAGGGAATTGTACTTAATACGGACTATAACCGTAATATCTTCAGCCTTAAGCTTGACCAGAAAGTAAGCAATAAGCTCAGCGTTGCATTTACAACCCGCTATATTGAAACGCATACCAATGGAGCCGGTATTTCTGATGCAGGCAACGCGCAGGTAAATGGTCTTAGAAATTTCGTAAAATTCAAACCTTTCCTGGCTGCCGGAGAAAGTGCTGATGAATTTGATGAAGAATACTTTAATGAAACTAACCAGGGTGGAGGGCTTGGCCTCATGAATCCTGTAGCCTGGAGCTTGGCTAAGTATCGTAAAGTGAGGACGTCTGTTTTCAATCTGGGTGGAAATGTTAATTATAAGATTGCGAAATGGTTATCATTCAGGAGTACTGCAGGTACAAACATTAACAATATGTCCATTAAGGGCTTTAACGATGTACTCAGGAGTATCGGTAATCCAAGCACCACATTTAACGACAGGGAAAGCCGTACGTTTAACTGGTCAAATGTGTTGAACTATACCAACAGCGGGAGTAAAACTGCATTTTCTAAAAACAACTCCCTAACGTTTATGCTGGGTCAGGAAATTTATATATCCCAAAATGATAATTTGGAAAACCGCTTTAACCTGTACCCCAGAGGGATTACGGCCGATGTTGCATTAAGCCAGCTTACCCAGGGAACAGTTGTTCCCGGTTATCCCAGCAGAACATTGGTCAAAAGTACATTATCCTCCTTTTTCGGACGCGGTAATTACTCGTACAAAAGTAAATACATGGCCACTTTTACCCTAAGGGCCGATGGCTCTTCTAAATTCAAGCCAGGAAACCGTTGGGGATATTTTCCATCAGGAGCAGTTGCCTGGACATTCTCCAAAGAGAACTTCATGAAGAACCTGACATTTATTTCTAACGGGAAGTTAAGGTTTACCTACGGTACATCGGGCAATAACCGTATCCCGGATTATCTTTACCAGACAACCTATACTGCTAATGCCTTGTATGGCTTAAATAACAGTGTTACAACATTTGGATATACTGCTGATGGTTTGGCTAATCCGAACTTAAGATGGGAAACGACTATTTCCAGGAATATCGGATTAGACCTGGGCTTCTTTAATGAAAGGTTACAATTAACAGTAGACCTATATAGCAATCTTACTAATGATGTAATTACCCGTGTACCGGTGTCCACCACTTCCGGCTACTCTACACAATTACAGAATACGGCCAACACCCGTAACCAGGGAATAGAGTTTCAGGTGTCCGGTGCCATAGTCAGGAACAAGGAATTCAGTTGGAATGCAGATTTCAATATTTCATTCAACAAAAATACCATACGCAGTTTAGCAAGCGGGCTTGATTACTACCTGCAGAGCTCCGGTTGGTCCAACCTGGTAAGTAATGGCGATTTCATTGTAAAGGCCGGAGGCAAAGTAGGAGACATGTGGGGCTTCGTTTCTGACGGATATTATACCGTTGATGATTTTAATGTGACCCCCAACACCGGAAGCAATGCTGCCACATACCCTTACATCTATAGGCTTAAAGAAGGGGTGGCAGATCCGTCAAGAACATTTTCAGTAGCTCAGCCGGGTTTAATGAAAGTGAAAGATATGAATGGGGACGGTTTTATCACAGAAGAAGATAAAGCGGTGATTGGCAATGGAGTGCCAAGGTCCTTTGGAGGCTTGAATCAGCAGTTTACTTACAAAAATTTCGATGCGAGCTTTTTTATCAACTTCTCATTTGGGGGCGATGTATTGAACGCGAATAAAATAGAGTTTACCAATGGGTATCTTAACAATAACAATTTGCTGAAAGATATGGAAGGACGATGGAAAACAGTTGATGCAGAAGGTAACCTCATACAACGGGTATCCGGTACTACCGTATATGGTGTGGACCCGGAAGTAATTAGGGCTACCAATGCTACAGCTTCCTTATGGCAACCGGTACGTAGCACACCTGGCTATTATTTGACCAGTTGGGCGGTGGAGAACGGATCATTCATCAGGTTCAATAACCTCACATTGGGCTATACGTTTAGAGGCGGTATTCTTCGGAGGGCTACTATAAAACGCTTACGAGCTTACGCTACCGTCAATAATATAGCGCTGATCAGCAGCTATTCCGGTTATGACCCGGAAGTTAATACTCGCCGTTCTACGGGTGTAACGCCCGGAGTTGATTATTCTGCCTATCCACGCAGCAGAGGTTACATTTTGGGTTTAAATCTTTCTTTCTAAAAAAGCAAACTGATGAAACGCCCATGTAAATGTTTCACATACAGGGAATGTTTATTAGGACGTTCCATCCGACCAAATAAAAAAGCAAAAAAATATACGGATGAAAAAGGTATTTAAAACAATATATATAGCTGCAGCATTGTTTGCTGCAAACGGAATGACATCATGCGAGAAATTCCTTGACCAGCAGCCGGTATCTTCAACACCTGAGAGCATTTTGTTCAACAACCCGAACAGCGCTTTGCAGGCGGTATTAGGCGTATATAGTGTTATGGCAGGCACTAATGGGTACGGGGCCCGCTTGAGCCTGGCATTTCCTTTCGATACCGATGAAATGATTGGTAATCCGAATGGCGCCATTACAGAAGATCAGCGCAGGCTGGGTGCTTACGATATTTTGCCGAGTAATTCGTATCTGGCGGGCACATTCAATAATCTGTACACAGGTATAGAAAGAGCAAACGTATGTATTAAGAATATTCCTGCAATGGAGCTTTATATAAATGGCACCGATGCGCAAAAAAGAGACCTGCAACGTTTGTATGGAGAGGCCCTCACACTTAGAGCTTTCTATTATTCAGAATTAATAAAGATATGGGGTGATGTGCCGGCCATATATGAGCCTTCTGCCACTTATACAAATTTTGATGTTCCTAAATCAGACAGGGATGTTATCTACGACAGGATATTGGAAGATCTGGCTGTTGCGACAGAACTGGTCCCCTGGCGTACAGAGGCCGGTGTGGGTAACGATGAGCGGATAACCAAAGGTGCAGTGAGGGCACTCAGGGCACGGATAGCCTTGTTCAGAGGGGGATATTCTCTTCGAAGAGATACCCGCCAGATGGAGCGCCGCTCAGACTACCTGGAGTATTATGCTATTGCAAGGGCTGAATGCGACAGCATTATAACAAGCGGCTTCCATAGTTTGAACTCCAGCTTTCAGGCAATATGGGATGATAACATACTGGACGGTAAAATTGAACCCAGAGAAGTCTTGTTTGAAGTGGCTATGGCTGGCGAGAACTCCAATACCGATTCACAGCTTGGTACCTGGAACGGCATCAGGCTAACCATTGGCACAACCACTTCAGGGCAGAACAGAAGCTTTGCGGTGCCTACATTATTTTACAAATACGCACCGTTCGATAAACGGAGGGATGTATCCATAGCGCCATTTAATGTATCCAACGGCAATATTGTTGCCACCACGCTTTTAGGTGGCGCCGATGGGAAGTGGCGTACAAACTGGGTAACGCCCACAATTACATCACCCAAGCAGTTTTATGGCATAAACTGGGCCATCATCCGCTATTCAGATGTACTTTTAATGTTTGCCGAAGCTGACAATGAAATTAGTGGAGGTCCAACTGCAAGGGCAATTGAGTTAGTAAATACCGTTCGTAGAAGAAGCTGGACCGCGGGCGCAATCAAAACAATTACGATAACAAATGGCGGCAGTGGCTATACGGCTGCACCGACTGTTACCATTACTGGCGGCAATGGCAGCGGGGCTACAGCAGTAGCTACTGTAGAGGGGGGCAGTATAACAGCAATAGATGTGATCAATCCTGGCAGCGGCTATACATCTGCTCCTGTTATTTCATTTTCAGGGGGCGGAGGAACCGGGGCAACAGTTACTTCTGCACGCACTACCATTGAAGAAGCAGACCTGACGCCGGCACAAACTGCATCGAAAGAAGCATTTTTAACAGCAATACAGGATGAGCGATTACTGGAATTTGTGAGCGAAGGCATACGCAAGTACGATCTGATCAGATGGAATTTACTGGGAACGAAAATTGCTGAAACCAAGGCTGAATTAACCAAAATGGTTAACAAGGAAGCTCCGTATGATGTTTATGCACAGCGTATGTATTACAGGCCCAATTCTCCAACATTGATATGGGGAAATTCATTCTATACTCCATCGCCTGCATCACTGTCCGGATATACCGGCATCAATTGGGTAGCTTCTGTTACACAGGCAAACATCATAGATAAGCTGGGTGCTAATTTCACACCGAATAAATCAGAGCTATACCCAATTGCAACGGCTGTAATAGAGGCTTCACATGGAGCTATTACGCAGGATTATGGTTACTAGATATACAAATATTGCATGTACAGTTTTTATATAAACAGGAAGATCTTATTAACGACGGTGCTTGGTTGCTTATGTTTTTTGGCGTTCGCTCAAAAATCGGGAACACCGTCAGTGAAAAAAGGGTTGGTGTCTTTGGTCGGCAACCGGTTAAAAGAAGCAGCTGTTCAGTACCGTTATTTTACCACACAGGTAAATGATACGCTTTTCCCGAAAACGATCAGTAAAGATGGCACACTGGAAAGTAGCAAAAGCTGGTGGTGGTGCAGTGGTTTTTACCCTGGTACGCTGCTTTATCTTAATGAGAATAAGAGTGATGACACGTTGTATAAAAAAGCAATGCATTACCTGGGCCTTCTTGAAAAGGAACAGTACAACAAAGGTACGCACGATCTGGGCTTTATGATGTATTGTAGCTTTGGTAATGCACAACGTCTGTGGCCCGATAAAAAATACCAGGACATATTAGTGCAAAGCGCAAGATCGCTGGCATCAAGATACAGTCCTGTTACCGGTTGTATAAAATCCTGGAACTCAAAAGACCCCGCAGATTTTCTGGTCATCATAGACAATATGATGAACCTTGAGCTATTGTTCTATGCTACTAAGGTAACGGGTGATTCATCGTTCTACAGGATAGCTGTAAGTCATGCAGATAAAACTATGGAAAATCATTTTCGTCCCGATTACAGCTCTTTTCATGTGGTAAATTACAATTCGCAAACGGGAGCGGTAAAGTTGCGGAGGACACAGCAGGGGGCTGCTGATACATCTGCCTGGGCGAGGGGGCAGGCGTGGGGTTTGTATGGATATGCTTTAATGTATCGCGAAACCAGGCAGCAAAGATATCTTGATTTTGCTAACCGCATTGCGGAGTTTATCTTAAATCATCCTAATCTGCCCAAAGATAAAGTGCCTTATTGGGATTTTGATGCACCCGGTATTCCGGATGCGCTGCGCGATGCTTCTGCAGCTGCAGTAATAGCCTCGGCTTTTATAGAATTAGCAACTTACGCCGATGAAAACAATGCCCGGAAATACCTGGATGCTTCGGAAGCCATGCTTACCGCGCTATCAAACCCGCCTTATCTGAACGCGTATAAAGAGAACAGGGGCTTTTTATTGAAACATAGTGTAGGCAGTCTGCCCCAGAACTCGGAAGTAGATGTACCATTGACCTATGCTGATTATTATTATGTAGAAGCCATGATGCGTTATAAAAGACTTGCATCTGGAAAAACGGTTTTTTAGTTATGAAGAATATATCCGTTATAAAAATTGAAAAAGAATCCTTCGTTGTTTTGTTACCGGTAATAATGATGCTTCAGGTATTGTTACTGTTAATGAATAATGTACAGGCACAGTCACCCAAACAGGTACCTTTTGAAATGAGAAAGGGAATGAACCTGAGCGCCTGGCTGTCGCAAAATAAATTTAAAAGCGATGCCGAAAGGGAGGCCTATTTTACAGAGGCTGATTTTAAAGAGTTGAAAGCGCTGGGTTTTGATCATATAAGACTTCCGGTAGCGGAAATAAATATTTATGATGAAAACGGCAATCCTAAAGCAGAAGTAATGAAGCTGATCCATCGTACCATTGAGTGGTGCAGGGATGCTGATATGCATATTATTCTGGATTGTCATCAAACGCGCGATCATGATTTTTCAAAATACAGCTCCATTGTTTTGTTTAACGATCCCAATTCGCTCCCCCGCTTTATTGACCTTTGGAGCAGGTTGTCGGATGAGTTTGGAAAATACCCTAATACCTTACTGGCTTACGAATTGCTTAATGAGCCTAATGCCAAAGAAAATCAAAGCTGGAATAATATTGCCTTACCGCTTATAAAGGAGATCAGGAAAAAAGAACCCGAGCGTATTATTCTTTTAGGTTCCAATAAAGCCAACAGGGTTAGTACATTTACGGATTTGCGTGTTCCTAAGAAAGACCCCAATATTATTCTGAGCTTTCATTTTTACTATCCTTATCTGCTCACTCATTTTAATTCGGATTCTTACAAATCACTAAAAGTTATTAAGGGGCCACTTATTTACCCGGGCCAGATAGTTCCGGATAGTGTTGTCGCAACGCTCGATGATAATGCAAAAAAAGTACTCGAAAATCATAATGGTGTATTTAATAAGGAGGTACTGTACCAAATGATACAGCCGGTTATTCAAAAAGCAAAAGACAGCGATTTGCGCTTACACTGTGGAGAATTTGGTGTCAATTTCCAATATCCCGACCAACCTATGCTTACACGATACATTGAGGATCTGGTTTCTATTTTTAAAGAGCATGGTATAGCTTATACTGTTTGGGGGTACAGAAAACAGTTTGGAGTGTTTGACGATAACCGGAAGATTAAAGATCAGCGTTATTTGGATGCTATAGTAAAATAATAAAAATCAAAAACTATGAATAGCAGAAGACAATTTATACAAAATGTATCTATAGCTTCCGCAGGAGCCATGCTACTACCTGTAACCAAAATATTTGCTGCTACAGGATCGCTAAAAGGAAAAAAAATTCTTGTTCGCTCCGGCTGGCAAACGGTTAATATAGGAGATATAGGCCACACTTTTGGGCTGCTGGCCATATTGGAAGAGCATTTATCCGGTGTGGAAATCATATTATGGATAAAATCCTACGACAGGGGAGTGGCCGAATTGCTGGAGCAGTATTTCCCCAAAGTGCGACTTATTAAAAGTAAACTGGAGGATAACGCTGCAGATGTAAAAAAGGCCTTCGATGATTGTTCTTTTTTTGTACACAGCTCCGGTCCGTTTGTTACAGCGCAGAAGGAATTGCAGTCCTGGTGGAATATTACAAAAAAGCCTTTTGGGGTCTATGGGGTTTCATTAGATGAGATTGGTAGTGATCTGGCCTCGCTTATAGCAAATGCTTCTTTTTTTTACTGCCGCGATACCGAATCCTTAAAATATTTGAAAACGCTCAATAATAAATGCCCTGTACAGGGTTTTGCGCCGGATTCAACATTTGGAATAAAGATTTACAACGATTCAAAGGCAACGAATTATTTGCATTCGGCAGGGTTAAAAAAAGGTGAGTTCATTTGTGTTATCCCAAGACTGCGGTATACCCCTTACTGGCAAATGGTAAACAGAACGCCTTCGGAAAGTGAAAAAGAGAGATATGCTATTTCTATGGCTTTTCAGGGACGTGATGGAGAGAAGATGCGTAGCGTAATTATCTCCTGGGTAAAAGCAACCGGTCTTAAAGTATTGATATGTCCCGAAGTTACTTACCAGGTAGCATTTAGTAAAGAAAACTTATACGATCCGCTGCCGGATGATATAAAAAAGAATGTAGTGTGGCGCGATAATTTCTGGCTGCCCGATGAAGCTACCAGTGTTTATAAAAATGCGAGAGCGATGGTTAGCTGCGAACCTCATTCGCTTATAATGGCGGTGGCAAATGGTATTCCCTCTATACATGTAAAGCAATCGACGGATACCCGCAAAGGACAGATGTGGCGCGATATAGGGCTTGGCGATTGGTATTTCCTGATGGATGAAACACCGGCTTCACAGATCAGCAGGGAATTACTGAATATTCATAATAATTATAATGATGCACAAAGAACAGTGAAGAAAGCTATGGATTATGTACGGTCCTTACAAAAGGATACGATGCTGGTTGTGAAAAAGAATATAAAATAAAATATCCTGTTATAAAAATATAAAGATGACGAACAGAAGATCTTTTATAAAAGAAGGTGCTGTAGTGGCTTTAGGTGCTGCTTTAATACCTTCATGGGTGAAAGCTATAGGTACTGAAAGAAAAACGGTTTTACTTTGCTCGTCCTGGCAAACCTTTAATATTGGTGATATTGCACACACACCTGGCGTACTGGCCATTTTTGAAAAACAATTGCCCAATGCTAATGTGATTTTGTGGCCGCACGATGTAGCCAATGGTGTAAAAGAAATGCTGGAAAGGCGTTTTCCCCGTTACGCTATTGTTCAAACAGAAGAAGAGGTGGCTGCTGCCATCAAAAAAGCAGATATACTGGTACATGGCAGTGGTCCATCCCTGGTGGGTAGAAAAAATATTGTAAGATGGCGAAAAGAAACCAATAAACCTTATGGTATTTATGGTATTACTTTTCCCGGTATATATGCCGCAAAGCATGAAGTTATAAAAGCTACGCCTTTAGACACAGAGCTTGTAAGCAATGCCGCCTTCGCTTTCTTCAGGGACTCTGTATCACTCCAGTTTGCAAAAGATAACGGCATTTCATGCCCTGTTATGGAGTTTGGCCCTGATGGTACTTTTGCGGTAGATCTTCACAATGATAGCGCAGCGCTTTCATTCATGAAAAAACACGGACTCAAAGAGGGCAAGTTTATGTGCTGTATTCCCCGTTACCGGTTTACTGAAGAGTGGCTGGCTAAAGGAAAGAACAGGCCTTATCGCCAGGACCACGTGGATTACAACAATAAAATGAAGGATCATGATAATGGCCCTTTGCGGGAGGCTATTACCGAAGTGGTAAGGAAAACAAAAATGAAAGTGTTGATTTGTCCTGAAGATGAAACACATGTAGCCCTCGGTAAATCCTTATTGCTGGACCATTTGCCGGAGGACGTAAAGAAAAAAGTAGTATGGAGGGACAGGTATTGGCTCACAGATGAAGCGCTTAGTATTTATAAAAGATCAGCCGGACTTTTTGGCCTGGAAATGCACTCGCCTATAATTTGTATAGGGCAGGGTGTGCCTGCCGTTGTTTGCCGCTTCTATGAACAAAGCACCAAAGGCTTTATGTGGAAAGATATTGGGTTGAACGATTGGTTGTTTGATATGGACGATCCGGCACAAGTAAAGAATATAGTACCAACAGTACTCTCAATTGCCAGAGATCCAAAAGCAGCCAGGGCGAGAGCGCTTAAAGCCAGGACTTTTGTACAGCAACGCCAAAAAGGCACTATGCAGATACTTGCTCAATTATTATAATTATGCGCTATTCAATCGTAGGTTTGTTGTTTACTTGTTCAATTGTGCTTGGGGGTTGCAAGGTTGCGCAATATTCCGGCCGCGCTGCCACACTGGAAAAGAAAATTACCGGTAGTAAAGGGCTGGTAGCTTTTTGGAACTTCAGGGATACTTCAGGTTTCCCGTTTGCAGGTACTGCCAGGCAGGTAAAGCTTAATGCCGCCGGTCCGGCAAAGTTTGTAAATGATGGACCCTTATCAGGTAGGGCGATTGAGCTGGATGGTAAAACTTCTTACTGGTATATAAGAGCCGAAAACGCCGGTATGCTGGATTTGAACAGCAATGCTGTTACAGTAATTGCCTGGGTAAGCTGGAGTGGAGGAACAGGGTTTGTTGCAGGAAAATGGAATGAATACACCGATGGTGGTAAGCGGCAATATGGGCTGTTTGTATCGCTGCCTTATTACAATGGGGATAGCCAGGTATGTGGCCATATTTCAAAAAACGGAGGACCTACAAAGCCTTTCCCTTATAGTATAGATTATTCGGCCAGTCCGCAGAAAGTACCTTTAAATACCTGGGTTTGTGCAGCATTTACATATGATGGAAAATATATTAAATCCTATTTAAATGGCATATTTCAGCCACGTGGACCCGAGCTGATACAACGTACTGCCGGTTTTTTAGAAGCATATCCTGATGGGTTAACTCAGGCAAAGAATCCGTATTACTATCCGGATGGAATGGGCAATAACGGTTCTGATTTTACTGTTGGGGCAGTGCAGCTTAAAAAGGGGATGGGTAATTTTTTCAAAGGCCGGATCGGCGGTATCGCCTTATTCAACAGGGCGCTGAACGATAAAGAGATGGCGCAGGTGTCGGTAATGCCTTAATAAATGTAAAAGATAACAGGATGAGATTTAAACTTTATATAGCTTTTAATTTTCTGGGTATTATACTTTTAAATACGCCTGCATCTTTTGCACAGTTACCTGTTGCTGTTGAAGCAGTTAAAAAAGTAGCCGCTTTTATAATGGATAATACCAGCTATACATTTATTGATACCAAATCCGGAGCCCGCTACAGCAGCACATTAGGGTTGCCTGCTGATATTAATATAAAAGCTGAGAGCATTTATAATAAATGGGAGTATTCAAACGGGGTAATGGCTATAGGAATGATGGAGCTTTCTAAAACATTAGATGATACAGTTTACGAAAGTTACGTGGGGCGAAACTTTGGGTTTGTATTCGATAATATCAGGTTTTTTGAAAATCAATATGCGGAAAATAACAAAACCGAGTTCTATAATTTTATAAGAATGGACCGCCTTGATGATATGGGCGCCCTATCGGCTGCGCTAACCAGGTATGATATGCTGCAGCCGCGGCCGGAGTATAAGGCTTATCTTCAAAAAGCCATTAACTATTTATCTTCTGGTCAGACAAGATTGGCAGATCAAACCCTGTGCCGTAAAGGACCCAGGGAAATGACCATTTGGGCAGATGATCTGTATATGAGCGTCCAACTAAGTTAAATGATTTTCATGGAGCAGGAGCATTTTTACTGGCCGGCAATGAAATGATAAAAGCATATAGAAAATAGATCAATTAATGAATATATAATATTTCCGGAATATTGTTTTGAAGGGGCGTTCGTGATAATCTCTGTATTTCTTCCGGTGACTAATTTGTACCCAAAGTAACTTCATTTGTAAAACATCTGTAAAAAGATGTTACAACTGGAGTATAAATCATTAATATTTATAGAATGAACTTGTTTGAATTTTTCAAAAATGACCGCAAAAATGGATGTCAGGCTGTCCAAAGGACTCCTTAAGGAGAGCCTGACGAAGCCTATTCCCGAAAAATACATCCTTTGTCTTCCGATAGCTATCGGAACAGGACGACATTTTTCTTTCAAAAAACTCAAATAGTAAAAGTTTAAACAACTTCAATATGAAAAAATATGCTAAGAGTGTTTGCCTGATCTGTATAGGGTGTATGGCTGTTGGTTATGTTTCAGCTCAGCCTAACTGGGGAATGCCAAGAGTAGCCAATACCCAGATCCCTTACGGTGAGATGACGCATCGTATTAATAATACTCCCAAGTATATAGCAGCGGAAAAACCACCAATGGGCTGGAATTCCTGGAATAATTTCGGGCTGCAGATAACAGAGGACGAGTTGAAAAAGCAGGTAGATTACGTAGCTGAAAAATTAAAATCTTTCGGGTATGAATATGTGGTCATTGATGCTTCCTGGTATTCGCCAAGCGTATCTGCAGACAGGAAAAGCCCCTTCCACCATCCGTCTTATGCGCGCCATGATGCAGAGCTGGATATGTATGGAAGGTTCCTTCCTGCAAAAAATAAATTTCCGGGTGCTAAAGGATCGTTTAAATACCTGGCAGATTATGTACATAAAAAAGGATTGAAGTTCGGCATACATATTCAACGTGGTATTCCATGGCAGGCGGTAGAAAATGATATGCCGGTTTTGGGAACTGGTTTCAGGGCAAAAGATATAGCTAACCCTGCAGATATGTGCCTGTGGTTTAATGCAACTTATGGGGTGGATGTGAGTAAACCCGGAGGGCAGGAATATTATAATTCTATTTTTGAGCTGTATGCTTCATGGGGCGTGGACTTTGTAAAAGTAGATGACCTTTCAATGCCATACCATGCCGATGAAATAACAGCGATACGAAAAGCAATTGAGAAGACAGGCAGGAAAATGGTTTTCAGTACTTCTCCCGGCAGCACTCCTTTAACAGCCAGGATGCATATAATGAACAATGCAGATATGTTTCGTGTATCATCAGACTTTTGGGATACCTGGCCTCAACTAAAAAAGCAGTTTGAATATGCCAGGCAATGGGCTACACATAGTGTTCATGTGCCTGGTCGGTGGCCTGACCTGGATATGCTGCCGGTTGGCAAAATTGGTACGAGGAGTGGTGATGCGGGAGGCGAGCGGCAGACCAGGTTTACAAAAGATGAGCAGTTTACCTTATACACACTTTGGGCCATCAGCCGTTCACCATTAATTATTAGTAATGATCTCACTCATAACGATGACTTCACATTAAAGCTGCTTACTAACAAAGAGGTAATTGCAATGAACCAGGCAGGGTCAATGCAACGTGAAATATATAATAAGGAAGGTATTGTGGCATGGGTTTCAGATGCCGGAGATACGGATGCTAAGTATGTTGCAGTTTTTAATCTTAACGATAATGAAGAACAGGTAAATATTGATTTTAGTGATCTAAAGCTTAGTTCCGGCCTTAAAGCCAGAGATTTATGGAAACAAAAGGATATGGGCCTGATGAAAGATAAGCTGGTTTCAAAAGTTGCAGCGCATGGGGTTGTGCTTTATAAGCTGGAGAATTAAATTAGTATGAGGAAAAATAGTTTAAAATGAAAATTCTTTACAGCGTACTGGTTATAATTGTCTTGCTTCCTGGTGTTCAGTCACATGCACAAAAAGATGCCAGCCACATCAGGTTATTTATAATAGGTAATAGTTTTTCACAAAATGCTTCAAGATATTTAAAGCAAATAGCCGAAAGGGGAGATTGTCAGCTTACAATAGGTCGGGCGGAACTTGGAGGTTGCTCATTACAAAGGCATTGGGATTCTGTAGCAGTGAACCTTTTGGATTCTTCAAGAGGGAAGGCATATAATGGCAGATCATTAAAAGAACTTTTGTCAAACGACAAATGGGATATAGTGACCATTCAGCAATATTCATTGCTTTCGGGCGATACGGCAACCTATCAACCCTATGCCCGGAAGCTGTATGCTTTTATAAAAGCGTTACAGCCCGATGCCGAAGTGGTCATTCATCAGACATGGGCCTACAGGTCAGATGCAAAGAATTTTGGAAAGATAAGTGGGAATAAAAGAGCCGGTTCTCAAAAGGAAATGTGGGAAAGATCCCGGTACGCTTATCACAAACTGGCAGGAGATTTAGGAGGGTTGCGCATTATTCCCGTGGGAGATGTTTTTTATGCAGCAGCAACGGATAAAGAATGGTCGTTTGTAAAAGATAATAGTTTTGATGATGAAAATCCGGTACCGTCCAGACTTCCTGCCGAAGCTAATTCTTTGAACGTTGGGTATTTCTGGAAAGATGGCAGGCTTTGGTTCGATCCCAACCATGCTAATGAAGCGGGTTGCTATTTGGCGGGGCTGGTTTGGTATGGATTCCTTTTTAAACAAAACGTTCAAAAAGTATCCTTTAGGCCCGGGGAAGTGTCAGAAAATTTTGCAGAGTTCCTGAAAAATACTGCGCTCCAAACGCTTCGCAGCAACCAATGATATAAACGTGTTATATGACTTCAAAAAGTATCATAAAGAAGACGTTAATTGCTTTGGCAGGATATATTTGCCTGGTGACGCCATTATATGCTCAAAGGATCATTGTTGTGGAACCTCCTGATATTGATCGTGTAAAGGAAATTGCAACATTGCTGCCAGAGAAGCCGAGGGGATTTGGCGACCCTATCCAAATTCGCGATCGGTGGGACAGTCTTCACTCTACCGGCGCATTTTCACGGTTAATAAATGAAGCGGACAGCATTAGCGGCGTGCCATTTCCTGAACTAACGGAGGCTATTTATATGACCTATTATAAAGGAAAAGATTCTGAAACGTCCAAGCGGTTTATTATGAAACGCAGAATGTTGCTCACAAAGATGGTTTGGGCCGAATGTCTTACCAACAAGGGGAGGTACATGCCTGCTATTATTAATGCGCTCCGGAATATTGTTAATACCCGGTCCTGGACCTTCCCCGCTGAAGACAGGGAAAAGACAAACTGGGAGGGGAAACGTTACACCATAGGCTTAAGCTCTTCTGCTTATGGGTCTGATATGGCTCAGGCCCTCTATCTTCTTAATAGCAGGCTGCCAGGGGACTTAAAGGAACAAATAAAAACAGCCCTCCATCAAAGGATCTTTATGCCGGTGCTTCATGCTGTAAATACCGGTAATGTTAATAATGAGTTCCGGTCTTTAAAAGATATAGGAAATCATAACCCGGTGGAACTTGCCAATGTATTAGGTGCTGCTTTCGCAGTTTTGGAAGATAAACAGCAACGTGCGGT
This sequence comes from Niabella sp., assembly GCA_049841335.1. Taxonomy (GTDB): domain Bacteria; phylum Bacteroidota; class Bacteroidia; order Chitinophagales; family Chitinophagaceae; genus Niabella. Next base: position 25,854 of record JASGDI010000120.1, read on the forward strand.
ATTTGCAGCTATAGCTGAGAAATATTCGGTAAACTATTTTGAAAGTTATTTGGATGACGGCTATTGCACTGAAGGAATAGGTTACTACTCCTATGGATTTACGCATTATGTTTTTCTGAGAGAGCTGCTGTGGCAGGCCACTTATGGAAAAATAGATCTATTCCAAAGACCCAAAGTAGCTAAAATGGCCAGGTTCGCTCCTGCAATGGAAATCATTAATGGAGTATATCCTGCTATCAGCGATTGCGAACAATATATAAAGCCATGGCAGCAGTTAATGTATTATCTTAATAAGAACAGTGATCTTCGTCTTTCAGAATATAGCCGGCTTTCCACTTATATAGAGCAGCCATCTCTTTGCTGGATGATGTTCTTTTTCCCCAATGCAACATCTGCATCCGCATATCCGAACAGTGATAATAGTTTCAAATCATTACCGGTGCGTGATTATTTTAATGATGCCGGCGTGCTTACGGTAAGGCCTCTTCCTGGTTCGCCCTTTAATATGGGCGCTACTTTAAAAGGTGGCAATAATGCAGAGCAGCACAACCATAATGATTTAGGCTCTTACTCCATAGTTGTAGGGAACGAATTAATTACCGGCGATGCCGGCCTTGCCACTTACACACCCAAATACTTTACAAAGGAGCGATATGATCTATTTAAAACGACCTCATCCTACGGGCACAATGTACCCCTTATTAATGGAATTCAACAGTTTGCTGGTAAAGATGCGGCAGCCAGAATTATAAAGACCGGCTTTAGCGATCAGCAGGATGAATTTGCTATGGATCTTGCTTCCGCATATAAAGCGAATAACTTAAAAAAACTGGTAAGGACGTTCTCTTACGACCGGGGAAGTAAACACACACCAGGTTATTTGCGGGTACGGGATGATTTCTGTTTTAGCAAAAACGGGGCTTTTGAAACCGCTATAATTACACGATACGAATGGCGCAGGGTTAATGAAAATACAATTGAAATTATTGGAGAGAGAGCTATACTGCAGGCTACGATCCATAGTTCTGTGCTATCTTTTAACATAGGTAGTGAGGTGATTGATGAAGGACCAATGCCTTATACCCGGATTGCCATAAAGCTGCCAACAGCAATGGACGGACATGTGAGTATTGATTTTAAAACAAAATAAAGATCATAGCTATGAAACTTATAGCTGGTTTACTTATCATTAGTATATCCTGTGCTGCTAATAAGGCTGACACCGTGGCGCCCTTTAAAGCCAGCCAGGGAGTCCTGCTTTTTAATTCAGGTTTTGAAGGAGATACATACGTTAGTATAACTTCAGGCCAGAATGAAAAGCTTGCAGGAGCAGATCATACTGTTGAAGCCCCCAATAACTGGACAACCTTTTGCACAAAAGGAGGCTATCCTGCTGCAGGAAGTTTTAGCATTTTTTATGAAGGTGGTGATAGTGCCAAACGTAAAGCCCGTTTGATGAAAGATCCGAAGAACAGTATGAACACGGTATTAAAGTTTACGGTATATGAGGCAAATGTTGTAAAAGAAGGGGAGGATCATCCTTATAAAACAAGGATACAGGGCCAGGTAAGCAATACGGCTCCGGGTATCAAAAAATATTACCAATCGGTAAAAATGTATTTTCCATCGGCTACCATGAATGTATTGAAAAATTATCCCGAAAATATAACCTGGTTCTCTCTGGCTGAGTTTTGGAATAATGCAGCCTGGGGAAATGTTCCTAAAGATCCTTACCGGCTTACGGTGGGTATGGGGCATAAGGCTGGTGGCGCAAATCCGTTTTACTTTCATTTCAGCTGCGACAAGTATACCATTCAATTTAAAGCGGATGGGAAAACACCTGAAAAATATATTCCCACTAAGATTGCAGGCAGGAGCAATGAAATGTTTTCCATTCCATTTGATACCTGGCTTACTGTTGAGTATTACTACCAGGAAGGGAATTGGGCGGCTTCTTCAACAAGACCCGCCGGACATTTTTATATGTCTGTACAACCGGAAGGCAGACTAAAGATCATTTTGTTCAACGAAAGGGTAGCTACTATTCATCCTGACGAAACTGTGTCGCCGGATGGTTTAACATCCTATCAACCTTTAAAATTTTACACGAATAAACAAATTGCCATGTATATGAAAGCAAATCATGCTCCGCTGGAAATGATGTGGGACGATTTAAAGATATATAGCGACAGGATCCCGAACGATGCAGCCCTTATTGCGGAGTTAAATAAACCCTGAACTTTTTATCAACGGCTGAAATAGAAATAAATGCAAAAATATTTTTTTATAACGACCGTATCAGCCCTTCTGTTTGTGATGCCTGTGTTTGCAATGCCCGTAGACAGTAGCATGAATGTTGAATACGGATCTGCTAAAGCTTTTGATGGCTCCCTGAAAAAACTTACAATGGATATATTCTTTCCGCTACGTGAAAAAGGACGGCGATATCCGTTGGTAATATTAATGCATGGGGGAGGATTTGTTTCGGGCAGTAAAGAGGCCATGAAGGCACATTGCAGGGTACTGGCCGATTCTGGTTTTATAGCTGCTTCCATCAATTATAGAAAAGGATGGGACCAGGGTAAAAATCCCTATACCTGCGAAGGAGATATAGAAAGTTTTCAAAAAGCTGTTTACAGGGCTACGCAAGATGCATACGCTGCTGTACGTTTTTTAATAGACAATAGCGATGCCTTTACTATAGATACCTCCTGGATATTCTCGGGAGGTAGCAGCGCCGGTGCCGTATTGGCATTAAACCTGGCCTATCTGAAAAATGATTATGTGAAGAAGAATTTTAAAAAAGCGTATAATGCTTTAGGTCCGCTTGATATAGCAGCTGATACGAAAAAAACGTTTACGCTTAAAGGGGTTTGCAGCATGTGGGGTGGTTTGTCAGACTCTGCGCTGATCAACAGCAACACTGCCATACCAGCTATTTTTTATCATGGTACATCAGATATTGTAGTTCCTTATGATATAGGCCGGTTTGGTACTGTATGCGAAAATTACCCATATATTTTTGGATCCGCCTGTTTATATCGCCAAACGATCGCAGCGGGAAAAGTGGCTGTTTTAAATACTTCGGTGGGTGGGAGGCATGGCCCCAGGGAGTATTGGTATAAAGTTACTATGAGTAATACAGCCTCTTTTTTTAAAAAGATTATGAATAATGCAGCATCAGCCCATTCGTTTAGCAGCTTGCGGAGCTCTGAAAAATAAGCAGGTTCCTCTTGACAGAAGTACAATAAAAACTACAAGAGAAAATTAATATAAGAATATGCCTTTAAAAAAACTGATCAGTATTGTATTATGGATTATTATTTCAGTAGCAGGAGCGTTTGCGCTGGGTACGATAGCGTTGGAGCGTGGTGAAAAAATAAATGCCATTTGGATCATCATTGCAGCTGCTTGTATTTATGTAGTGGCCTACCGTTTTTACAGGAAATTTATAGAAAAAAAAGTACTGGGTGTTGATGCGGGTCGCGCCACCCCGGCGTATGTAAATCAGGATGGTAAAGATTATGTACCTACTAACAAGGTAGTCGTATTTGGGCATCACTTTGCTGCTATTGCGGGCGCAGGGCCATTGGTGGGGCCTGTGCTCGCTGCACAGATGGGTTTTTTGCCTGGCACGCTATGGCTCATATTTGGAGTGATATTTGCCGGCGCCGTTCAGGATATGATCGTGCTTTTTGCATCAGTAAGAAGGAATGGAAGTACGTTGGGGGAAATGATAAAACTGGAATTCGGCAATACCGTCGGCCTGGTTGCCAAAATAGGTATCATCCTCATCATGATCATTCTGATAGCGGTTTTAGGGCTGGTAGTGGTAAAGGCTTTAATGGACAGTCCCTGGGGCACTTTTACTGTTGGAATGACCATTCCCATTGCTGTTTTCATGGGCGTATATGCAAGGTATATACGCCCCGGCCGCATTTGGGAAATGTCGGTGATAGGTTTTGTGTTATTAATGCTGGTACTGATTTATGGCCGGCATGTGGCGGAGCATCCTTATTGGTCGGATGTGTTCAATTTAAAAGGCACTACTATTGCTTTACTAATGATCGGGTATGGCTTTTTTGCATCGGTATTGCCCGTATGGCTGTTGCTGGCGCCCAGGGACTATTTAAGCACTTTTCTTAAGATCGGCATTATTTTCATGTTGGCATTGTGCATTATTGTAGTAAGGCCCGATTTAATGATGCCGGCCACCACCTCATTCATTGACGGCAGCGGCCCTGTATTCTCAGGCAAGCTGTTCCCTTTTCTTTTTATTACCATCGCCTGCGGGGCTATTTCGGGTTTTCACTCTCTTATTGCCTCAGGAACCACGCCCAAAATGATACAAAAAGAATCGCATATTGGTGCGGTAGGATATGGATCAATGCTTACAGAATCTTTTGTAGCAATAATGGCACTGGTTGCCGCCTGTGTTTTAGACCCGGGGTTATATTTTGTAGTGAATAGCCCGTCATCCGTAATTGGTATAGATCTGAGCGAAGTGAGTCAGGCCATTTCTAAAATGGGATATGCTATATCTCCCGAAACTATTGCCCAAACGGCAAGCGATATCGGTGAAAAAACGATTGTATCAAGAACCGGCGGTGCACCTACGCTTGCCATAGGCATGGCCCATATTTTCCACCAGATCATCGGAGGGAAGGACGCTATGGCTTTCTGGTATCATTTTGCTATTTTATTTGAAGCCTTGTTTATACTTACAACCGTAGATGCAGGTACCCGCATTCTCCGTTTCATGTTGCAGGAGATGTTGTCCTACGTTCATAAGCCCTTAGGAAAAACGAACTCCTGGGCCGGTAATATTATTGCTACTGTATTAGCTGTTTCCGGCTGGGGCTTCTTCATTTACCAGGGAGTGATAGACCCGCTGGGCGGTATCAACACCTTATGGCCTTTGTTCGGCCTGTCTAATCAAATACTGTCTGCTATAGCGCTAATGTTTATTACAACAATGCTTTTTAAAATGGGAAAGCGAAAATATATTTTTGTTACACTGTTACCGCTTATAGGGATGGTAATAGTAACCTTTACAACTTCCCTTCAAAAAATATTTAGCCCCGATCCTGCTGTTGGCTTCTTTGCCCATGCTCAAAAATTTGCTACTGCCCGTTCTGGCGGACAGGTCATAGCTCCTGCAAAGGATATGAATGAAGTAGATAAAATTATCAGCAATAATATTATTGATGGCACACTGTGCCTGGTATTCCTGGTCATAGCGGCCTTTATTCTTATAAGCGCGGTGAGGATATGGTTAAAAATTCTTTCGAACAAGCCTTGCCGGCCATTGCAGGAAAGTGAGTCTGTAAGTATGGATACTGTGCACATATCAGCCAAACATGCATAAAGAAAATAATAACGATGCAATAAATTAAAAGATAACGATCATGAATCAATCACTAAGTGGTACACTACTTTTTGCTTTATTATTATTATTTATGCCTTCCTGTGAAAAGAAGGTTAGTGATGGTATAGACGATAACCCGATTGATGGAATTATTCTGCTTAAAGACAAACTTGCTTCATACTTTCCTTTAGGGGTGGCAGCCGGAACTTCCAACCTGGCTACTGATGAAGCGCCCATGATAGCAAGAGAGTTTAACAGTTTCACGCCGGATAACGCCATGAAGTGGAAATACATTCATCCGCAGAAAGGTGCATATAGCTGGGAAAAAGCAGATTCGATCGTAAATTTTGCCATAAGAAACGGTATGAAGGTAAGAGGGCATGTGCTGGTATGGCATAATCCCAACTCGTTTAATGAATGGGTGACCAGGGATGAGAATGGCAACCGGTTGTCCAAAGCAATATTTCTGCAGCAGATGAAAGAGCATATTTATGCGGTAGTGGGACGTTACAAAGGGAAGATATATGCCTGGGATGTCGTAAATGAAGCGATAAGCGATGACCCCGCTACACAGGGAAGCTATATAAAAAATTACAGCGACATGTACAGGATCGCAGGGAAAGAATATATTTTCCGGGCCTTCCAGTATGCGCATGAGGCTGACCCCGGCGCCAAGCTTTTTTACAATGACTACGGTCATGAAGATCCTGCAAAGCGGGAACGTATTTACCGCCTGATAAAAGAAATGAAAGATTCCGCTTTGCCCATACATGGTGTGGGAATGCAGGCGCATTGGTGGAGCAATGAGCCACGGGCCGGACAATTGGATAGTACCCTTAAAAAGTTTACCGACCTGGGCGTAGAAATACAAATTACCGAATTGGATATTTCGGTATACCCGCATGAAGATACGAAAGGAAAAACTGCTGCCGATTTCAATACGGAATGGAACCAGGAAAAGGAAGCGCAGCTGGTAGCCAATTATAAAATGTGCTTTGAAGCCTTTAAAAAATATAAGCAGTATATAACCGGTGTTACTTTTTGGAATGTGAGCGACAGGTATAGCTGGAGAACCAATTACCCTGTGGTAAACAGGAACGATTATCCTCTATTGTTTGATAAAGATCTTAAACCCAAAAAGGCTTACGAAGAAGTGTTAAAACTATTTCCCTGATTTTTTGAAAAGAAGTTATGACCCGAATGTTGTTTTTAATTGCCTTTGGGCATTTTTATTTTTTTGCCCAGGCACAGTACCGGTTTGATGTGGTGATATATGGCGCCACACCAGGTGGAATTGCTGCCGCTATACAAACCGCGCGTATGGGAAGGTCAGTTGCTTTGATAGAGCCATCACAGCATATAGGAGGGCATATTACCGAGGGGTTAGGCAGTACGGATATTGACAATCACAAAGAATTTCGGAACAGTTCGGTTATTGGTGGCATAGCGATGGAATTCTATCAAAAGCTTGCCATACATTATAACAGGGTAAAGCCTTTTGAGGAAATGCTGAAAAGACATGAAAAAAATACAATGCTGTGGAAAGCCGAAAGTAGTGTGGCAGAGTTGGTTTTTGAAGACTGGCTCAGGGATTATAAGATCAGCGTTTTTAAAGCACATGTACTGGCCGAAGGGAAGGGTAGTGTACTGAAGGTTCAAAACCGCATACAACGGATTAGAATGAAGAATGGTATCTTTTTTAGCGGAGCTGTTTTTATTGATGCCGGTTATGAGGGCGATCTGCTTTATGCGGCTGGCGTGAGCATGGTGGTTGGCAGGGAAAGCAATAAAACATATAACGAAACGCTTAACGGTATTCGCGAAAAAACAACCCATGCGCAATTTACTGTAAAAGTGGACCCGTACATTATTCCGGGAAATCCGGCCAGCGGACTTATTCCAACTATACAGAATGAATCATTGGGTACACCGGGAGCAGGTGATTCCTCACTTCAGGCGTATTGTTTCAGGGTTTGCCTTACAGATAGTATGCGAAACCAGATAGCATTTAGCAAGCCTGCCGGTTATAACAGGAACAAATATGAGATATATATAAGGTACCTGGAGGCTGGTGGAAAATTATATACACCCAAAGCAAATCTGCCCAACAGGAAAACGGACCTTGGTGCCTGGCACGACCTTTCGCATAATTTATATGGGATGAACAGGGCTTATCCCAAAGGCAGCTATAACCAGCGAAAAAATGTACTGGATGATCATATACGTTTTACCAAGGGATTGTTTTATTTTCTTGCTACAGATACCGCGGTAGCAAGACTATCTCCCGCCTTACAAAACGAATGGAAACGATGGGGCTATGCTAAAGATGAGTTTACAGATAATGGAGGCTTCCCCAGGATATTCTATGTAAGAGATGCCCGACGCATGGTTTCAGACTATGTTATTACAGAGCATCATTTTAAAAAGAATACAAGTGAAACTGCTTTGGACCCTGTTGCTGTTGCTTTCTGGCCTCCGGATGTACACTCTGTGCGTAGGATTGTCAGGAACGGCGCTGCCTATAACGAAGGATTTGTTTTTTCGGGGGATAACTGGTGCCCATTTGGTATTTCCTATCGTGCATTGGTGCCTCGTCTTTCAGAATGTGCGAATATACTTACACCCACCTGTCCTTCTGCTTCTCATATTGCTTTTGGGGCTATGCGCCTTGAGCATAATTTTATGGATATGGGGCAAGCTTGCGCAGCAGCGGCCGTTTTAGCCATTAATAACCGGAAGGCGGTTCAGGAGGTAAGTTATCCTGTATTAAAAAAGCAATTACTAAAAGATAAGCTTATTATAAATGTACCTATGTGAATAATGGAGAGACGTAATTATCTATACAAAGAGCGATTGTCATAAAAAGTAAGTCAGCTTTATTAGTAGCGATAATTGGTTGTATTTTTTACATGGCGTACGAATTACCTCAACAGATTACTTCAATCTAAGAATACGTTTTGGGATGTAGTAAGTTTAGTTGAATAACTATTGAACAATAAAAAAGGGAAAAATATTTATCAGGTATTTAATTATAGATAATGGATTGTAAAATTTTCAGTAAGCTCAATTTATTGAAGCTAACGTATAGTATCATTATTTCAGGTTTCGTAATACTCATTTCAGCGGGTAACTTAAAAGCTCAAAACGGTACTACGCTGGTAGTAAGGGATTTTATAAGAGAAAACTGGAAGAACGCGATCCATACTAATACCGCCGATAGCGGTACGCTGATTGGACTTCCCAAACCTTACAGTGTACCGGGAACAGGTGGCGCTTTTCAGGAAATGTATTACTGGGATACCTACTTCACCAATGTGGGCCTGATAACTGATGAATTGGTAGTACAGGCTAAAAATAATGTGGAAAACATATTGTACCTGGTAGAAAAATATGGTTTTATGCCTAATGGCAACCGTACTTTTTTCCTGGTGCGGTCTCAACCTCCGTATCTGAGCATGATGATCAGAGATCTGTATGAATACACAGGGGATAAGCGTTGGTTAGAAAAAGTATTGCCTGTTCTTGAAAAAGAGTATTGTTTCTGGATGGAGCAGCGCATGACCCCCGTAGGACTTAACAGGTATGGAGAAATGGCAGACGACCGGCGAAAATTATCCATGTTCGCTTTGGCCGATAAACGCCTGCATATAACAAAAAAACTTACCAGTTTAACTGATTCAATGAAGAAAGTATACGGCGGTCATTTAATAGCAGAATGCGAATCAGGATGGGATTTTACTCCCCGGTTTGAAATGAAGTGTTTAGAGTATTGCCCTGTTGATCTTAATGCGAACTTATACATGTACGAAAAGAACTTTGCTTATTTCTGCAAGGAATTAGGCATGCCCGGCATCAAAAAGTGGGAGGATGCAGCATTAAAAAGAAAACAACTTTTTAAACGATATAATTTCAATCCTGTTGATGGTTTGTACTACGATTATAACTATACCACCAGTACGACGTCTGGGGTGCTGTCTGCAGCTGTTTTCAATGTTCTTTGGTCTGGCCTTGGAGATGCTGCTGCTGCTGCAAGTATTCAAAATAATCTGTTCCGGCTGGAAGAGCGATTTGGGATTGTAGCTTGCGAAAAAGCAGGGCAGGAAGCCAGATATCAGTGGGACTATCCTAATGGATGGGCTAACCTGCAGTATGTAGCAGTAAAGGGCCTGTATAAATATGGATATAAACAAGATGCGGTACGAATAGCGAAAAAATTTACAGGCATGGTTACTGATAATTTTTTAAGGACAGGAAATATATGGGAAAAATACAATATGCAGGACGGATCACTGAATGTTAATAGTGAATATAAATTACCAAGTATGATGGGATGGACAGCAGGGGTATATTCCTCTTTTATGGATTTTATTGAAAATGAGTTATAGAATTTTGAACGTATAATCTATGATTAGATTGGATTTAGAACTAAGCAGATATGATCATTAATAAAATTTAAATGATTTCGGGAGAACCTGTTTTTGTCAATTTCAGCCTTTGTTTTTTATAGAGGCTTTTTACATTGTTATAAGTAATTCTAAATGATTTGTGGCCTTATGCTTATTGGCTAATATGCTTTTCGAAAGCGACTCCTTTTAACTTAAAATGAAAATAATCTATCGACAAGTGCCGAATATATTTCGTCATCCGTAAATAGAAAATGGCAACTCTTAAAAGAATTGCTGTTTAATTTTCTGTGAAACTTCCCAAGTGGGAAAAATTTGTGCCAAAGATGGGAGTTGAACCCATGTCCGCCGCGGCGGATATGAATCTTACGCATATCTTTTAGTGAGGCAGTGTCTTGATGAAATCTCTTCCGGCACCGGTTTTCAACCATTTTTCGTATTTCAACGCTTCAGTTTTAGCAGTGAACTTTTTTGTAAAAATGGGTTTCCATGGTCGATATCTTGCAGTCCATTCATTACCGAAATCATTATGCGATAGCAGGCGTTGTTCCAGGTTCGTTGTGTGCCCGGTATAGTGTTTATTGAATTTTTGAGAATAAAGTACGTAAACAATGTAGTTCATAGGTAATAAAAAAGCTCCCCAAAGGGAGCCTTGTAGCGGAATCGGGAAAATTAACGAACCAGATTGTAGAAGATTTTTTGAAGTTCTGTGAAGTTCCGGACTGTCATGATATTGAATAGTAATAAATGCAACTTGGGCTGGCAGTAATTGCCGTACTATCAAGCGCCCTATCCAACCATCTCTGTAGGTAAAAAACCGAAATGTTTTTTGAATGCCGCTGAGAAATGTGAAGGATTCTTGTATCCCAGTTCCATTGCTACTTCACGTACCTGTATATTTTGCCCACGTACAAGTTCGCTTGCTTTTTCCATTTTATAATTAGTGACGTAATCGTGAATAGTGCTTTGAAAAACTTCTTTAAATCCCTTTTTAAGTTTCGATTGATTCAATCCAACCATTCGTGCCAGTTCTTTAATGGTAGGTGGAGCATTATAGTTTTCTTCCAATACTGTTTTGGCAATTTTTATTTGTGTAATGTCATCCTCATGTAAGCTGATCTTTCCAGCTTTTTCCTCAGCCATTAAATTATGATACTGCTCTAATTGCAATAATAGAAGCTCCTGTACCTTAATTTCAAGGCAAAGCCGGTACAGGCTCCCTGTCCGGCTGCAGGTTCTTACCTTATTAATAATGCTTTCCATTTCGAATCGCATAGGCAGGAATCCCTCAGAAAGATCCATGTCTTCTCCTTTTTCTATATGGTCCTGGATACGTTTGTAAAGTATATTATCCTTGCCTATAAGTCTGAAGAAAAAATTCTTGCTGAGGAATATACAGAACGAATCTATCGCCGAGTTTTTATGAAACTGGTACGACCGGTTAAAGCTGGTTATATATTGCAGGTTGTGCAGACCATTACTGTTTTTACGTAATGGTTTCGAATGGCTGGCTTCGTTTGTTATATCGCCGCTTAATATGAACGACATTAAAATACAGTCGCAGTCAAGCGAAAATTTCCATAATAGCTCCTCTGTAACTTGCATTCTTGTGTCCAACAATATCAGGCCGTCTGTCTTCAATTGCTTAATACAATTCTCCTGTTCTATATCAGCGGCAGGAATAATAAAAGTATCCTGCTCAATATTACTTGAAATATTATGATCATCAGCAACCTTTACATTGCATGAAAATAAATCCTTTTCTGCGAAGCATGCTTCGGTTGCAGGTTGTAGCTGTGCATATATATTCATAGTGATTCCTCGTCTTTTTAAACAACTGCCGTAACTATTTCAATAATTCACAAAGCCACAAAGATACCATGTCTGAAAACTATGATAGCCGCCTTAGGGTCATAAAAATGTAAAATCATAAAAAATACCGGGGTGCGATTTCTATTTTATTTCGCACTTCAAAAAAGAACCGTTTTCGTTATTTAAACTTCCGATTTGGGTAGCAGGTAAAATTTACTGTTGATAATTTTGCCCTGCAAATACAATGCGATCTATTTCTAATTATAAATAACATTGGTTAATAAGAGACTAAGTATTTATTATAATGGTTTTCTTCTTTTTTGTTGTTTCTTTTTTGCAGGAGTAAATGTTGCAGCAGCAGTTGTAAATAAAAAAGTGCAGGAAAAAATGTTGATAGAGGGAATTGTTACAGATACTGACGGAAAGCCGATACCTGATGTTTATGTCTGGATCAGACATGGTGATATGCAGGGTACGATAACTGATTCAACAGGATTCTTTAGTCTTTCACATAAAACCGGATATTATACGCTTGTTTTCACTCATATCAATTACCAGCAGCACGAAACGGCTATATCAGTTACCTGGAATGAATCGGGCAAACAGGTTTACCAGGTTCGTATGGAAGAGAAAAGTGTTAGGTTAACAGAAGTGATCGTTTCTGGGAAAATACTATCTGCTGCTGCTTCTGTGGAAAAGATTAAAGAAACCCATAGGCTCATTGCCGGGGGTACTTCAGTAGCTGTGATGCACCCTGAGTCACAACGCCTGGAGACCATAAAAGATGCATTGCAATATGAACCCGGCATGGTGATACAGGAGTTTTTTGGTGCTAACGACCAGCCACGGTTAAGCATTCGGGGCTCTGGCATACAAAGCAATCCTCAGCGCCGTGGCATATACCTTTTGCAGGATGGTATCCCTGTTAATTTTTCGGATGGTTCATTTATCATTGGCGTAATGGATCCGGCTATTTCGGAATCTGTAGAAGTTTTTAAAGGCGCTAATGCCCTTCGTTACGGTGCGGCAACCTTAGGCGGTGCGGTCAACTTTAATGCACGCACCGGCAGGTACGCACCTGGTACGCAGACAAAGATAGAAGGGGGCTCTTATGATTATGGAGCTTTTTCCGCATTAACAGGTAATAAGTGGAATAACAAAGACGCTTTTTTCTCTGTGTCAGGTAGCAGGCAGGATGGATTCCGCGAACATAATCAAAACAGGAAGTTGAATATCTCGGGAAATTTCGGATACCGGTTTTCCAATAATATCGACAACCGAACTTATATTAATTATTCTTATATCAATTTTGATGTGCCGGGGCCGCTAACCATGGCTATGCTTCGCGAAGATCCCTCACAAATTAATAAAGGCGTTGCCCTGCCTTACTATATGGGACCAAATACCGGGCGTGATAAGCCAGGCCGTGAGGCCACTGTAACGCGCTTTGCCAACCGGACCGCTTTTCGTTTGTGGCCCACTACAGACTTAACCGTTTCATTATACTACCAGTACATTAATGACCGTTTTGTTTTCCCGATCGTGTTATCCACGCAGCGTTCGTTTGGCGACGATTACGGGCTTGCCCTGCAGGCTGTACATCGCGGAACAAAAGGGGTATTGACCACCGGGCTTATCGGAAGCCGCGGGAGTATTGACCGCCGGGGGCATATTAATAAAAACGGACTGGATTCCTACATGTTTAGCAAGGACAGACTGAATGCGGTAAACCTCAGTTTTTATGCTGAATATGATCACCGGATTAACGAGCGGCTGCATGTTATTGGTAATATACAGGCTGTGTATAATGAGCGCAATAGCAAAGATGTTTTTCCGCAACCTGAATTAAGACCCTGGTACAGCCATTCGTCTCACAAATATCGCTATTTCTATTCGCAGAATAGTTCGCTGGATCAATCATTCAGAGCGTTCAATCCAAGAGTCGGAGCTATCTATAATGCAGGAGCCAAAAAAAATATTCAGTTTTTCGGAAATATCAGCAACAGCTATGAACCACCCACTTTTGATGAACTGGTGGGAACAAAGGTTACTGACAATATCAATACCAGTCCTAAAGAGCTTTTTGCTGTTAAGTTAAGCAAGCAATCTGCTGTTACTGCCGAGCTCGGTTCAAGGCATGAAGGAGATCGCGTAAGCTGGAACTTTTCCGTTTACCGTTCATGGATAAGAAACGAATTATTAGAAGTGAAAGACTTTGTGCTGGGTGTAAAAGAAACGAAGAATTATCCCAATACTATTCACCAGGGTGTAGAGCTGGGTTTCTCGTTAATTCCGGCAAAAAGTATTTTCAGCACGAACGGAACCGACCTGTTTTTGTTGAAAGGGATGTATACCTACAGCGACTTTTATTTCAGCTCAGGCGATTACAAAGGCAACAAGCTTGCAGGTGTACCACCTCATTACCTTACCGCATCTCTGGAATATAAATATCCCGGTAAATTCTTTGCCGCACTGAATGGAGAAGTGCAGCCGGTTAAAAGCCCTATAGATCATACAAATACCGTATATCAACCGGCGTATGAAGTATATGGTTTTCGTGTAGGCTACGAGGGAGTAAAAAATATATCGGTGTATATAGAAGGAAAAAACATGCTTAACAAGTACTACGCTTCCAGCTATGTGATCAGCGACCAGATATTATTACCGTCCTTGCCTTTTCCGGGCTTTACCGCGGATAATATAGCCTTTTTTATGCCTGGCCAGACAAGGGCGTTTTATGTAGGGGTGAGTTATAAGTTTTGAATGATGAGTGATGAGTGGGATGTGGCGGGGAAATAGTGAAAATGAGCATCCCGGAGGCTGGACAGTGGATACTTAAAGTCTAAATACTAAGTACTAAAAATCTAAATATGGCAATAGAAGAAAAACTCAACGAAAAACAGGGACACTGGATATTAGCCAAAGTGGGCAAGAAAGTATTGCGTCCCGGCGGACGCGAGCTGACCAGGATATTGATGGACAGTATGCATATCGGCCCAGCTGATGATGTGGTGGAATTCGCTCCGGGTTTAGGTTTTACGGCGGCCATCGCCTGCTCCAAAAAACCGAATAGTTATATCGGTGTGGACAATAACAAACAGGCGGCGGAACTGGCGAAGAAAAACGTCAACTACGATAAAATGACCATGATCGTGGCGGATGCTTCCGATACTACACTTCCGGATGCATGCGCTACAAAAGTGTATGGTGAGGCAATGCTGACCATGCAGCCGTTGCAACATAAAAAAGAAATTATCCGGGAAGCAGCACGGATTCTGAAGCCGGGTGGTTATTACGGTATTCATGAACTGGGGCTGCAGCCGGATACTATCAGTGAGGAAATAAAACAAAGTGTGTACAAGGATCTCAGCGCCAACATTCGCGTACACGCCCGTCCGCTCACCGTTACAGAGTGGTCGCAGTTATTGGAGGAGGCCGGTTTTAGAATAGTAACGGTAAAGACCAACGCAATGGCATTGCTGGAGTCTAAACGTGTTTTACAGGATGAGGGCTTTTTCCGCATGCTGAAAATCATGTTCAATGTGCTGCGATACGGCGATCTCCGTAAACGTATTCTTCAAATGCGAAAAACATTCCGTAAACATAAAAACGATATCAACGCGGTGGCCATCGTGGCGCAAAAAGTTTAAGAGAATGAAAGGACTCTTCGTTATAATAGGTTTTGTTTTTTGCCTGCAGTCCTGCATGAAGGGTGATCATTATTCGCCGGATATCAATGATCCGTCGCTTTTACCGGATCGGGGAGATTACACCAATGAGGATTATGGCACGCAGGCGCTGGCTGTGGAAATAGCCGGAAGCTACAATAGCGAAATAGGCTTGATCTATTATGATGCGGAAACAAGAACCATTCCTCAATTGTACCTCACCCGCGGCCCTCAAACGATCCATATTGATACCCTGGGCAGTGGCGCGGCAAATGTGCACTTCAACAAATTCAATACAGCATTTATGCCGTTAGAATTATCGGTAAACATAAAAGTGTTGCTGAATGCAAGTTCAGATACCATTTACCTGCGGGGAACCGATGGTATGGTACGAACCTCGGGAGAAGATATGCCCATAGGAACAGGATTTCCGGAAAGCGATGACGGTGAGTTGATAGGCGCCTATGCCCGGCATACAGGTGAGCTGAAATTGTTTATAGACCCTATGCTGCCGGTGCCGGTTAAGTTGTCGGCAGAAGGGAAAAAGAGTGAGCAATAAATACACTTGAAATACACGCTCTGAAAGTCAAAATGATAACAAAACATAACACAATTATAAGTATGAGTAAATTCAACATAACCGGTCTTATTCTTCTTATACTCTTAGTTTCCTGTAAACGGGAATTTAGCAGCAACGAAGATTTTAATACCAACGTTCCCGTAGCAGTAAATGAAGACAATGCCCAGTTGTTCTCCAAAATATTCCGTTTTGAGAGCAACGCCAGCTATCTCTGGTTTGACATCCGCAATGAGATCGCTAACTTTTCCAAACCCTCCATCGGGTTAGGTTATATAAGGAACGATATTGCCCGCTATAAGCAAATTGATCTGCGGGGCAGGTTGTATTCTTATAACAGCGAAACCAAGGAGCTTACCATCCTGGGCTACCCGCTTGATGTAGCTACCGGCGCCGAAAGCCCGGCCAACCTGGTATTTGGCTTTGCCCGTAAGCAACCCGACTGTGAAGTGATTTCAGACCCTGCCCAGCGCAATACCTGCGAACGCACGTTTACCCTTTCTCTTAAAAACGTGGAGTTTACAGAACTGAACCTCAATCTTACGGTGGGGGTCCAGGCCAATTATAATGGCGCCACCCTGAAGCTGGAAGAATTGTCGCAGGAGCTTTATCTCACCAATTAACTAACTGTATTGAAAATTGATATACAACAAATGAAGAAGAACCTGTTATTTTTTATTATATCCTGCAGTCTCATCAGCCTGAATGCGGCGGCGCAGCAACCTGCTAAAAAAGACAGTGCCACCGCCGATACTTCCCGTCAGAAAACGTTGGAAGAGATAAAGGTACGCGGCCAGCGCAGGAGGCAGATCGGTTCGGTACAGATCGGTCAGCGGCAATTGTCGAAAGAAATGACCTCCGATATCCGCGATTTGGTGCGTTATACGCCCGGTGTGGGTATTTCGTATTCAGGCACTCGCGGTGGCAACCGGGGCTTTGCGATCCGGGGCGTGGAAGCGAACCGGGTTGCCATTAGTGTGGATGGCATACAACAGCCGGAAATACACGAAAACATGGTGTTCAGCGCCTACGGCCTTTCCAATGCCTCCCGCATTGAGTTTGATCCCTATTTTGTTTCTGCCATTGATATACAAAAAGGCGCTTCATCCTTTACCGTAGGTTCCGGCGCTTTGGGCGGAGCGGTTAATTATACCACTATGCGTGTACAGGACCTGGTACAAGAGGGAAACAACATCGGCGGTACGGTGCAGGCCAACTACAACGGTAAGGATAAGCTGCGTATGTTCCTGGCCGGCGCTGGTGTAAAGAGAGATCAATGGGAAGGGCTGGTAATGTTTGCCGGCAGGCAGGGCAACGAGATACAGAATTTCAGTTATGGCCCCCTATCCCGTAACGTAACTTCTACGCAGATAGACCCGGTAGATTATAACCAGCAGACATTGTTAGGAAAGGTAGGTTTTGTGCCTAATACGATCCATCGTGTGGATTTGAGTTATTATATGCTCAATAAAAAAGTGAATTCCGAGATATGGTCGCAGGAGCCATTAGATATATTTACATCATCTGACAAGCCTTATTATTATGGTCACGACCAGTCGCTCAGTCATTCCTTTACGCTGGACTATGCTTTTACTCCCGATAATCAATGGTTGAAAAAAGCAGCGATAAAGGCGAACCTGCAGGATACCTATCTCGATGCTGCTACATGGTCGGAATATTACCGTCCCAATTTTAGTGGTGGTGGCAGTTATGATCTTATATACGAGGGCAGGAGGGACAAATACCGTGGTCAGGAAATTAAGGATAAAATGATCCGGGCCGATCTGGATTTCGCCAATATACAGGCGAACTCATTGGGCTTGCATCGTTTTTCATTGTTCGCTTCGGTAGCGGACAAGTACAATGACAACCGTAATGTGGATGTGGAAAACCCGGTGGCCTCTAATAGTATCGATGGCTATACAGTAAGGTTCGGGAAGCGGTATGCGTTTGGTGAACCGATCGGAAAGATCATCAATGCTTATTCTTTTCAAAGGCCCATCAATCGCCTCAACTACCAGGCGGGATTAGTGGATAATATATTGCTGTTGCCAGATCTGACCATAATCTTAGGCGTACGCTACGATCATTTCAGTACAAAAGATAAGAACTGGGATTATAATAACGACCAGTTCTATATGGATTACCTCATGCGCAATATGCAGGATGTGGAAATGAATCAGAGCCGTATCAATGATACCGATCATGGACTATCATGGCTGGCCACTGCTAATTACCGGTTCTTTAATTTCCTGAACCTGGGCTATAAATTTTCTACAGGTTTCAGGGTGCCTACTACAGAAGAAAGGTATTTCCAGTACTTCAACTCATGGCCTTCTTTCCTGGTATTATCTAACCGCGATCTGAAGCCCGAGACCTCTGTAAACCATGAGGTAGAAATTGCAGGAGAAGGAGCGTGGGGAACCTACGTGATCAATGCCTATAAAACCGATTATAAAAACTTTATTGATATAGAGCAGGGAACCATACAGGTAACAAATGTTTTGGACAACAGCACCAAAAATCTTTCTTATGCCAAAAACGTAAACCGGCAATCTGCCGACCTGTGGGGTGTTGATGCCAAGCTCTACCTGCAACTGGAACCCGTCTGGAACCGGCTGACAGGCTTTTCATTGAATGCAGCGGGAAGTTATGCCAAAGGCAGCACTTCTTACGGAACCAGTATGCTGGGCGTGCAGCCATTGAGTGGCTATCTGGGACTGGAATACCTGTCTGCTAATGAAAGGCTCAATGCCGACATCAAGCTCAACGGCTTTATGGCCAAGAATCGGCAGGAAACGAGGTTTATTGAAAAAACGGCCACCCGTGAAATTCAGCGCACTTTTCCCTCCCTGTTTCTGAATGATGCTTATACGGTAGATCTATATGGTTCTTACCAGGTACTAAAGCAGCTTACGTTACGTGCCGGTGTGTACAATTTATTCGATCAGCAATACTGGCGTTGGGATGATCTGCGGCAGCTCACCAATCCCGCACTGTTGCCACATATTGAAAATTTCTTCAGGGAAGGGAGTAAAACCATTACCCGTTTTTCACAACCGAAAAGATATTTCAGTGTAAGCCTGGAATTCAGAATGTAAACCCGATAATAAATAAACATATCAATTATGAAGCAACTAAAGTTTATATTATTCCTGTTCACGCTGCTTATGGCCGGGGTTTTCACCTCCTGTAGCAAAGAGCTGGACCTGGATGAGGAAACATCGGTACAAATTGAAAAAGAAGCAAAAATTCAAAGGCTTCAGGAAATATATGATCTGTCCTTTGAGGATGCGATACAGGCAGAAACCGAATATCATCGCTTCTTTAATGAAGAGTTGATAAGCGAAACGCAGAATTTCCTGTCCGATCTTGATGTACAGCAATATAATATGATGGCAAAGCTGGGTGTGACTTTGAACATAAATTTCGAAACTGCAAAAAGCAATCTGTCTACCGGCTCTCTGTTCGACCTGTACTACTCGGGCTTCAAATCCCAGATGGTCAGCAAGGCCCTGTTAGGACAAATGCCACAGGCGTTGAAACAAGGAGAAAATCTGCAAAAATTCAAGGATAAAATTGATGCGTTCACTACATTTTTTAATACAGCAGTGGCAGATTTCAAAACTTCCGCTACGGTAGATGCCGCATTGCTGCATAAAAACTGGAATTTAAGCAACTACTCTTTTTTAAACTACCCCAGCTATAACCCCGTCCAGATCCAGCAATACAACTATTCTTTTACCCTGAATGAAAATAAGACAATGGATATTGCGCAGTTCTACCTGATCCCCTACATAGCAGAGTCCAGAGCCTTTGCCAGCTCATGGAAAGAACACCAGTTGGATGCAGCGCTTTTATTATCGCCAACAGAATATACGGTTTATGATAATAAGATATGCTTTTACTTTCATCTGGCAAAATCCTATGATCCCATTACAATGGTCGGTTTTACCGAACGGTATGTATGTTACGAATTTCATTATGTGGTAAATGGCTCCAGCCTGACCTTATCAAACACCCGTATCGGACTGTATATGTATCCCAATGTAAATTACATAGACACGGAGATGGATGTCTTTGCTGAAAGATATTCCGATGCGTTATACGGAACAGCTTTTTCCTCCCTGACCCTTACAGCGAATTAGCCATTTAAACAAACCGGTTCTGATTTAAATACACGACAAAAAGATGATAACTATAAAACAAAAAATATACTGCATGACCCTTATCTTCTCATTGCTGCTGCATGCCTGCAAAAAAGAAGATGTAGTGGTTGTCAACCGGCAGGTAACCCCTGATCTTTCCAATCCGGTTATCCAGAAGCTTACGGAAAACACCTGGTATCTTACTTCCAACACGGTTAGTACTATTTGGGAAAGCGCCGAGAACATGCCTTCGACCTCAGAATCCGTGGCGGGATCCATATTGTATTCGCTTGCCCTTGCAAGTATCAGGCTGTATCGCGACGGCACATCCGTGATGGTCTATGCACCACCTGTAGTAGCATATAGTTTTGTCTATGCAAGAGGCACATGGACTGTGTCCGAAGAGCACGAAAATACGATCATTGTCGCTACCGAGACACCGGTAGGGAATTCTACCATCAAAATGACGGTAAAAAATATGGAATTCAAAGACAATATAGGCACCCTAACATTCAATATGGATCACGGTCATCGGGTCATGGAGCAATCTTTCTCCACCATCACATCAATTCCCTCGAAATATCTTGAATATCTGGACTACAATTGGATAGAGGGTAAAGAAATACTGACCGACAACCTGCAGCAAAGTGAGTTTGTGGGTACAAGCTGGGGAAACGCCTCCCGGGTCTCCGTTAGTTCTCCTGGAACAACCGAAGAATTTGTAACAGGAATTTCCCATATAGAGGATCTGCTGGGCCAGACACCGATATTTCTGTATGGCATAAAGTTCAAGCTGTCAGAAAACGGGAAGGCCAGCATCGCATACGCTGATGTGAGTGATTATACGAATATCCCTGATATATTATACTCAGATGCCACCTGGTATGTCAAAGGCAACAAGATCATCGTCAATTCGGATGAAGTTCTTTTTCTCAGTGTAGCGGAAGTGATGTTTGGACTGCCGGCCTACGCATCCGGGCTGACCACGATCAAAAAAGGTCCGTATTGTACGATATATAGCCAGTCAGGCCGGACGTTTGCCATCGAGATCATCAGCCGAGAGGCCACCGGCAACTGGTGCAGGGTGACTACCAATGATGCCGTATTCTATGCTTTTCTCACCAAAGAAAGCGTAGATCTTAGTAATGCTGTACATATCAGTGATTTAAAATAAAAACAATTTATTCTAATGAAAATATATAAATATATAAGCATCCTTTGTGTTGGTTTTTTGCTGTATACATCCTGTACCAAAGAGCAGCTTCAGATCGTGAACAAAGGAGTAAAATTAGACGAGAACTCAGCCGAGTATCAGGATTACCTGCGCGAGAGAACCGTCGATTACCTGAACAATTACATGTTTACCAAAGCATCGGATGCTATCAGGCTGATAACAGACAACGCCGTGAAGGAAGAAATGCAGGCGCTTTATGCTTCTAAAAAGTTGGAGGCAGAAACTAAAGCCTTCAAACTTGTGCGCGATAGTAATGGCGACACGCTTTATTTCAGAATAAAGGATACGGTCGGAACAAAAACGATCACTATGCTGTGCAATAGGAATATTGGCGGTGGATACGTAGAAAACTATCCCGGGCAACTATATGGTATAAAAAACTATGCCGCCGTTACCTCATTAACCCTGCAACATGCAAGGTTTACTGAGGTTAAGGAGCTTGAATATGCCACAAACCTGACAAGTTTCAATTTTACGAGGTTGGACCCCAATGATTTTCCCACATATTATCCAAACGACCAATTTGCCATCGATCCCTTGAAATTTGACTTGTCCAAAAATGACAAATTAACCTCCGTCTCCGTCACGCTTTCAGATATAAGCGGGCTGACTGCGTCGCAGCTCCCGCAACATGATAATTGTGCGCTCTCTTTCAGCCGTTGCTATTTTAATGCAAACGACAACCATAACGATTTCCATGGAAAATCTCTTGCGTATGACGGCTGGTCCTACCGAACGGAGTTTATATTTACCAATAAAGATATCAACAGCCTTACGTTAAGTTATAGCAGCATTAGTGTGCGGGACCTTCCTCATAGCAACAGTAATCTGAGAAAAATCGATGTTAGCGAAAGCAATCTTGCCGCGCTATCCCTTTCAAACCACAGTGAATTGAAAGAATTGACCATAGGAGACCAGCCTGCACTAACTACGTTGAAAATCGTAGATTGTCCCTTGCCGGCAGGCTTTGCCGATTTTGATGCTTCTGCATATCCGGTGAAGGCCCTTACCTTGACAAACAATCCGAATCTTCAAAAGTTGACCGTAGGCGAGGGACTGACCAATTTCATCGTCACGAATAATGAAAACCTGACGGAAATCGTACTGCCGGAAAATTTTAGCATAAGCCAGTTTTTGCGCCCAGGCAGTACAACATACCTGAATGTCATCATCCGGCGGGATTGCAATATTGTCAATAAGCCGGATTGGCTGGATAGTTATATCAAATATATTGATTAGTGCATACTTCTTGTTAAAAAACCAAAGATGAAAAAAACAACAACATACCTCCTCCTGCTCACGGCCTTTGCCGTGACCGCCTTCAGCTCCTGTAGCAAAAAGTTAGACCTGGATGAAGATACAAAGATCGCCCTGGAAAAGCAGGAGAAAATGAAACAATTAGATGCGCTTTTTGAGCTGGCGTTTACCGATCCGGCAAAAGCGGAGTCAGATTATTACCAGTTCTACACCACCCAGTTATTAACCGATGATCAGAATTTTGTAATTGATAATGATGTGCGTATGCGCAATACGTTTACTGATCTGGCCATACGACTCAATACCAATTTTGAAAAAGCCAAAGCCGTTCCTGTACCTGCATCGCTTTTTGATATTTATAAAGCAAAATTTGAGAACATGCTTTTCAACAAATCCCTGCTTGGGGAAATACCACAGCAATTGAGAAAAGGTGAAAAGCTCGAAAAGTTTGAAAATAAGATCAATGAGGCGGCAACCTATTTTGATAAGAATATTGATGAGTTTAAGACGAAACAAGCAGTAAACAATGATTTGCTCAACAAAAACTGGACGGCACAAACATTCATGATATCCCCGGATATGCAAAAGTTTTTTATCTTAAAATACAACTTCACGCTAAAATACAAAGGCAATTTAGACATTGTTGATTTTTACTTCTATCCACTGGTTACTTCAGAACGCGGACTTTTGGTAAGGGACGAAGCTGTTGATTATACAGCAGATATTGCGCCTACTTTACTTGCTCCGGTCAGCTATACGGTGTATGGCAATAAGATACTATTTTATTTCAAACTGGATAGCAGTCCCAATCCGGGGGATATGAAATTCAGTCGTGAGTGGTGTCAGGAGTTTGAGTACCAACTGGACGGTAACCAGCTTGTATTGTCCAAGCCCCATGTGATGCTATACATGCACCCATTCCTGTATATCTCCGGCTATGGCGAGCGGGATTATGAAACAAACTATCACGAATATTTAAGAACTCCTGTAACACTAACAGCACAATAATCATTACAAAAAAGATAAAACGCGCTTTATTATGAAATACATTGTTTTTATGTTTTCTTTAGCCCTGTTGTTAATGACAGGTTGCAAAAAAAGAGAAATTATAGTTTTTAACACGCAGAATGTACCTGATCTCAGCAACCCCATTATACAAAAGTTCAGTAATGTGGTTTGGTATAAGCAGGGGCTTACCTTGTCGGAAGAATGGGCAA
Source organism: Niabella sp. (assembly GCA_049841335.1). GTDB lineage: Bacteria > Bacteroidota > Bacteroidia > Chitinophagales > Chitinophagaceae > Niabella. Next base: position 49,538 of record JASGDI010000120.1, read on the forward strand.
GCCAGAATAATATTCTCAAGCCTGCGGATTATGCCTCATCGCTCTTATACCAGGCAGCTTGGATGAGCATTGCTCTGTACAGGGATGGTACCAGCAATATGGTGTATTTGCCTCCTTTTGTTGCAAGTACGGCTATCCATTGCAAGGGAAACTGGAAGGTTTCAACTACTGAGGAAAATACGATCATACTCAGTACGAAAACACCTGTGTCGAGTGTTACTGGTAAGATAAAAATCCTAAATATGGAGGTTAAAGACAATGTAAGCATTGTAGAAGCGACGATTGATTTTGGGGACAGGCTGTTGAAAGGAAGTTTTGTGAATGAACCGCACGCCGATTATGGTATGGAAAACCCCGTTTTTGCTTCTTCGGTAGATTATAACTGGTTTGCCTCGCAGCAGATTCAGACGGCACCATTGAAAGCGGAAGATTTTATAGGAGCCTGGGATATACCGACAGGTACCGTGGGTGATAAAACCTTCTCCAGCCCGGACTTCCCTGTGGAGGGTTTGAGACGTATTGCCTATGTAGAAGACCTGTTAACGCAAACGCCTTCTTTCGCTAATGGAATAACCTTCAATCTGAAAAAAGACGGTAAGGCGGATATTTATTATCAAAATAATTACTTCTTTAAGTATGAGTTTGATACAGATAAAACAGTGATTTCCGATGCTACCTGGTCGGTAAAAGGAAATAGGATATTTATCGAAACTGATGAAGAGTTTTTCTTGCCAATTGGAGAGGGTTTATTCGGACTTACCAGCCATGTTTCGAATCTGATTTCTTTAGGCGTTACACCAAAAACAAAACAGAATATTCGTATCCTGCCCAGGCAGTTTTACAGTATTGAGCTGATTTCTCGCAATGAAAGAGGGTTCTGGGCGAGAATAACCACACAATCTGCGGTACTCTATACATTCCTCAGCAAATCAGAATTTGATAACAGCAACACGATTAATATCAAAAATTTATTCAACTAATATCTAACTGAATTTATCATGAAAAAAATATTCATATTATCCACTATATGCAGCTTCCTGTTCCTGCAAAGCTGCACAAAAGAGGAGCTGGTAACGGTCAACGAACCGTTAGAACTGGATGAAAACTCAAAGCAATTTCAGACCTACCTTGCCGAGCGCGCTATCAATTTCATTAAGCTCTACCGCTTCGATAAACTGGGCAACACCATAGATCGCATCACCGATCCTACTATCAGGGAAGAGGTAACAGCGCTTTACAAGGAGTACAGGAAACGAGCATCGGAGGAAGCATTGTTTTATGTAACGCCCGCTAACGATACGCTGTATTTTATCCCTTCCATCTCCGGCAGACCGGAAGCACAAACTGCTTTAAGTATCAATTTTACGCCTATCATTTTTGATGCGCAAAACCAACGCAATCTCATTAATACCAAGGGAACATTGCAGGGGTTTGCCATATTTCCTAATATGGAAAGTGTAGGCTTCATGAACCCTTTGGCTACAGGATTAAAAGACATGGATAAAATGCCGAAACTCAAAGTATTTAGTATAGATAAAATGCTGGACTTTATGGAAGCGGCTTATCCGAATGAAGATGTACGAACCCCTACTAAACTGGAAGCTGATTTTTCAAAAAACAGCAATTTGGAAAGACTTACATTAAACTACACCGATATAAGCAATGTGAAATTTCCTGCTCATAAACTGACAGATTATTTCGATGTAACTTATGGAATTGTCAATAATAGTCTGAGCAATGTAAATGCAAACAAGATGATACTCCGATATTCATCTTCTGCCGATCCAGACCTGGTGCTTTCCGGTAGCATCAATCAATTGGAACTGACCGATATTTCCGGTGTCAAAAAATTAAATCTTAAAAACGTAAAGGATCTGCAATTGATCTCTCTTAAGTTACGGGATATTGAAGAGTTGACCCTTCCTGACGGTATCACGAATGAAATATTGACCGATAGTCGTTCCATCAGTTCCTGGACAGAACCGTTATGGTTAAAACAGGGCTGTATCATCCACAATGCACCGGCAGGAATAGAGGAACATGTCTACTACTATCAATAATTGAAAAATACAACAAACAAAAGAACATGAAAATAAAATACATCTACCTACTCTTACTCACAGCCTTTGCTGTAACCACTTTCAGTTCTTGCACAAAAGAACTGGACTTAGACGAGGACACAAAGATTGCCCTCGAAAAGCAGGAGAAATTGAAACAATTAGATGCGCTTTTTGAGCTGGCGTTTACCGATGTCGCCAAAGCCAGTGATGAATACGACAGCTACTTTACAGAGGGGCTTTTGCGGGATGGGCAAAACTTTCTGGTAGACAATGACGTGCGTATGCAGGCCACATTTACCGATTTAGCCATTCGGTTGAACAGCAATTTTGATGACATAAAATCAGGAACTATCCCGACCTTCCTGTTCAAGCTCTATGAGGCAAAATTCAGAAGTATTATGTTCAATCGCTCGCTTCTGGGAGAGATACCGCAACAAATCCGTGGGGGTGATAAGTTAGCTAAATTCGAAAGCCGGGTGAATGAAGTAACAGCCTTCTATGAAACACATATCAATAATATCAAAAGCACGGCCAGGACAGATCAAAATCTTTTTGGGAAACAATGGAAGGCGATGAAATTTGCTATTAAACCGGATTGGACAGCTTTCTATGCGCTTTATTATGATTTCAAATTTCTGGCAAACGGTACACTGGATATTGAACAATTTTTCTTATACCCGGTGTGGGATGGGCAAGGCATCCAATCCTATCCTGCAGAGGAATCGGCAAACTATCCGGAAGACATAGCCGGTAAATTGCTGTCAGTACCAACGTTTGTTACTTACAACAATAAAATACTCTTTTATTTTCACTTAGAGAACAACCCAAATGCGGCAGAGATCAAGTTCAACAGGGAATGGGTGTACGAGTTTGATTATGTACTTGAAGGTAACTCGTTGACACTCTCCAATCCAAAGGTGATGCGATTTATGCATCCTTTATTGTACGTAGGTGGTTATGGTTTTAATAACTACGAGGAGTATTATTTCGAAGACCTCAGGTCATTTACACTTACGGCTGAATAATTCCTATCGAATATAAAATATTGGAAAAAATGAAACACATTATTATCATAACTCTGGCTTTTGCCACATTGCTTTTTACACAAAGCTGTAAAAAAGAAGCAACCTATCTGTACAATACGCAGAATACCCCTGACCTGAGCAACCCTATTATCCAGAAAGTGAGCAATACGGTCTGGTACAATGCAGTCGGTGATCGAAAGACAATGGAGATCTGGTCAAGTCAGAATAACATTTACAAACCCGCTGATTTTGCCTCGTCCATATTATATCAGATGGCATGGGCCAGTTTGACCCTGCACCGGGACGGTACATCCAATATGGTCTTTGTGCCGCCTTTTGCGCAGCACGCTGTTGTTCATGCCCAGGGCAACTGGACTGTGTCTACCGAAGAGGAAAATACCATTATCCTGAGTACCAAGACCCCGGTATCCAGCGTGACCGGTAAAATAAAAATTCTGAGTCTGGAAGCAAAAGACAATGTGAGCATATTGAAGCTTTCTCTGGATTTTGGCGACCGCCTGATGACGGCAGAACTCTCCAATGAAAATCCCTATCGTTACTTACAAGAGCCGCTGCTCAAGGCATTGGATCAAAGCTGGTTTGCAGAGAAAACAGTGTTTACAGCTCCCATCAATGCAAAAGACTTTGTGGGTACATGGGCAGGACATGACAATGCTTCGGATCTTACCGACTTTGATATGGTTCGCTACACCCACATGGAGGATCTGCTTGCCAATACACCTACTTTCATCAATGGCATTTCGTTTAATCTTGAGGAAGGAGGCAATGCCAAAATTGTCTATTCGGGCAGAACGATACAAAACTTCTTTTCCACTGAAGCCGGAAAAATGGTGTACTCCGATGCCAAATGGTGGGTCAGTGGCAATAAGATACTGGTCACATGCGACGAAGAAGTCTTCTTTTCCTTTGGAGAATTACTGTTTGGATTTGCTCCCCATTCGACAAATCTCACCCTGTTGGGATATGACGAAAACAAAACGCCTATCCGTACACGAGCCAAACAATTGTATAGCATGGAGATAATCGAAAAATCAGAAAAGGGCTATTGGATGCGGGTGACAACTAAGACCGAAACATTTTATGCATTTCTACAGAAATCGACATTTGATCAAAGCAAAGGAATTAATATTAAAGACCTGTTTTAAACAATAAAGAAATAATACTGAAATGAAAAATATATTCACTATAGGAATCATAAGCCTCCTGGCTTTGTCCTCTTTCCAGGCTTGCACCAAAAAAGAGCTGATCACCATCAACGATCCCCTGAAGCTGGATGAGAACTCCGTCCAATTTCAACAATATATGGAAGAACGTGCCACCCAACTGATCAAAAAATACAGATTTGACCAATTAGGCAACACCATCGACCGCATCAAAGACCCTGTAGTAAGGGAAAGGGTTCTTGCCCTGCTGACCGAGTACCGGGACCGGGCATTCAACGAAGCCCTGTATTATGCAAAACCCAACGGAGATACCATTTTCTTTTTTCCGCCTAATATAGATAACCGCTTCGAAGCAAAAAGACTATACATAAGCAATCTGTACCAAAAGGCAGTAGTTAATGAAATCGGTGTGCTCCACGGCTTTAAAAATTTTCCTAATGTAGAGACCGTGGATATAGGCAACTCCTTGGCAACAGGTATTAAAGACCTGAACGGTTTGCCCGAACTGAAAACCTTCAACTGGATTTTTGAACCCTATTATTTCGGTCAGTTTTATCCTGAGATAGAGCTTGCTCCAAGACCTTTGGATTTTGATTTCTCTCAAAACGATAAATTGGAAACAGTAAACATACAATATGTAGATTTAGCCAATTTAAAATTCCCTGTAACCAAAATTAAAGATGTTAGGTTATCATCTGCTATTGTCAATAAGTCTGAAGAGATAAATGCCATAGCTGCTAATAATGTGAGTATTTCGGGAGTTTCCGAACAGCCGAACCTGGTACTGACAGCAAAAAACATTGATTCATTGCTTACAGATTTGAATCTGATTAATTCGTTAGACATCAGTGCAACGAATATATTGACTTTGAATACCCGAAATTCAGAAAAAATTAAACTGAATAACGGGTTAAAAAAGCTGAAGTTGGATGCAACAAGCTTAAATGAAAAACCTGTCTTTCCTAATGCCTTAGAAGTGCTTGATATAGGGGGATATAAGCTGTCAGATAAAAATTTTTCAGCAATTACAGGTCTAAAATATTTTAGTTTCAGCAGTCCCGGCTTTACCGGATTAAGCTTGCCGACAAATGTGGAAGAGGTTGTGTTCGCTGTGCCACACCCCTATACAGCAGCAGTAAGTACCGGTATCAGTCAGGATTACAGCAATTTGACCAGGCTTAAAAAAGTCACCATAAATAATGGGACAATTGATCAGACAGGGCTGGTATTTCCATCAAATTTGGAATATATCTATTTCGATAATCATGGAGATCGCATGTTGACTGGTATAGGAGATTACAGCAATTTAAACAGCTTAAAAATATTCATGGCAAAATATGTTGACTTCGAACATTCTCCTAAGCTACCTTCTGCCTTGTCAAAGCTTGATTTATTTTTTGTCAACCTGTCTTCGGGATCGGTGCTGGATATCAGTAATCTCAATAATCTTGGTTATCTGAGAATCAACTCAATCTCCACGCAGCCGTTTACAGTTATCCTTCCGGATAATCTGACAGAGGATGCTGTAAAAGCAGGGTACGGAGGCATAAACAATGCCCAAGGATCAATTATATTGCCCGAAGGCAGCAGTATCGTCAATGCTCCGGAGTGGTTGTCGCAGTATGTTCATATCGGAGGTATAGGTTGGTAAATGTATAAAAATAAAAAACAATGAAAATGAAACATATATACTTACTCTTACTCACAGCCCTTGCAGTGACCATTTTCAGTTCCTGTTCCAAAGACGATCCTTCCGATCCGAAAGATTCAAAAATTAATGTGCCTTCGGCGATAAAAATTACCATGGCAGATAATAAGGCTACCATCAGCGGCAAGGCCGATGCCGGTAGTGAAGTAACCTTTCAATATGAAGGAACCAACGGTCAGGTGCTGCGTACGATAAAACCGGATGCGTCTGGCAATTTCAGCTTTACAATTGATCAGTTAGTAGGCTACGAGCAACAACTAATCGCCTTTGCTTCAAAAGGAGACAATACCTCAGGAACGGTGCGAGTGGATAAAATACCCGCCAAAGCGGCTTACAGCGGGGGATGGGACAATGCCCGTCAACTGATGCAGGCGCACCGCTGGAAATCGGACCAGACAGTGTCCCGTGTGATCATAAAACAAACGGCGGCAACACCTCCCTATGATATGTTTGCTACCGTGGCGCAGAAATATTTTGATTTTAAAATAGGTGGTGCATTTCATTTCGAAGTGACCAGCCCGTTGCAATTTACGCATACCGCAGGCACCTGGTCAATGAGTGAGAGCGGCGTTATCACCATCAATACTGTTATTCCTTTAGGACCGATGGTGATCAGCAATGCGCAGATACAGCACCTGGATGCCGGCCGGCTGACGCTGCTGGCTGACATTTCAGATGGGAAGTTTTTGTTGAGTATGACGAAAGAGTAGGAAAATGTGGAAATGGAAGGGTGAAGAAATGTGAAAATGTGAAAATATGAAAATGAGTAGGATAATAGATAATGATTGTATCTGCGTTATGTTGACCACAAATAAAGAAGCGTTGAAGTTTTTATAAAAGAATAAATACGTCCCAATCCGTTAGTAAGATCTAAAATGAAAATTATGTTTAAAGCAAAATACACTTACTGGCTAAGTCTCTTCTTTTGCCTGCTCATACTCTCCTGTAGTAAAGATAAAGACGAACTGGATGGAAAAGGGTTGATCCAAAAATACAGTTTAGCCGGAAGCTATGCTGCACAGATCACACCAGCCTTTATGGGAACGAATCCTGTAGCGAGCGGGGAACATACAGTTTATATCGACGATATGGGTGATGGCCGGCTGCGCCTGCATTATGAAAAATTCAGAGCCGAACCGATGCCCTTTGAAATGACGGTGGACATCATCCTGAATGTAAAACAGGGGCCCAACAATACGTTGTTGCTGGAAGGTAATAAGGGAATCTTTAAGGCCGATCCGCCCAACGGGGAAGCGATAGATCCGGACGATATGCCCGGTGGTATTCAACTGCCGGAGGGATCTGAAGGAGGACTTTCATCCGACCAGGCCACTATATCCGGCTCTTATGGTGAGATCGAAAAAGATGGGCAAAATGCCTGGCGCTATGAGCTGAAGCTGACTCCCGGAGTGCCCTTGCCGATAGAAATATTGATCTATACAAAAAACAAAAATTAAAATACAAACGAAATGAATACAGCAACAGCCAGGGCAACCGTATTTGTACCGAAAGAAGAAATTACCTACGCTGCAAATAGCGTGGTCAGCAGGCAGATCATTAAAAGTAAGACCGGAAACATCACCCTTTTTGCTTTTGACGAAGGCGAACAGTTGAGCGAGCACTCCGCTCCATTCGATGCCGTGGTACAGGTAGTGGATGGTACGGCGGAAATCCATATTGCAGGAGAACCCTACCAAGTGAGGGAAGGTGAAATGATCATCCTGCCGGCAAATATACCGCATGCAGTATATGCCAAAACGCATTTTAAAATGCTGCTGACGATGATACGGTCCTGATCAGAGATACATACCAGTATCAATGAAAGTGGGGGGAGGAGACAACAGACCCTAAAAAAGTGATGAGGTGTGGGTTATAACGAAAACTTTTAAATACTATCTATGTTTAGGGAACTATATGCAAATCAACAGGCTGACGAAGTAGTCTATATCGAAGAAAACGACACTATCGTGATCGGGTTTAGAAAAATGCTACTGACATTAGACCAGGATAACTTTAAAGAGCTACTTAACCGTTTTGATGAAATAACCAACGACCCATTAGTATGGGAGGACAAAAGGGTGAAGTCGGTTATGGTAGATATGCCATGTACAGGCTTGCAGATATTATTTACAGAAAACGAAGCTTGCCACTTCTATAGTCTGTTGCTGAATGCTTATATAATGGTTTGATTGTTTTAAAATAGAGAACAAGGAAAACTAATATGGAATAAAAAACGGCAACTCTTAAAGAATTGCCGTTTAGATTTCTGTGAGATTTTCCTATATAGGAAACTTTTAGTAGCGGAATCGGGAAAATTAATGAACCAGATTATTGACGATTTTTTGAAGTTCTGTGAAATTCCGGACTGTCATGATGGCATTAATGAGATCTAAATATAACGACGTTAAAACCAACAGCACCAACTGAAAAATTCGACGTCCTAAATATATTATATAAAATAAAATATATCAGTTCGTTTTGATAAATCTTTATAAAACACTTACTTTACAAGTTCTATTAAATGCTGTATTTCTGCCGTAAAAAATGCGTCCTTATTTAAACAGAATTTTAGCGCTATGCTTGTCATTTATTACGCTTAGCCCTAAAGCCCAGGAGTTACAATACGATAGTATAGGATTTCATTTAACAGAGATAATTTATACCCATAACAAGTCGAGGGCATTGCAAATAATCGACTCCTTCCGGCAATCGCATATGCCTGCTCCGTATAAGGTGCTTGCAGCAAATTCATTATCACGAATTGAGTTTCTTGAAGGGAATCTCAATCACGCGCTTAAGCTTTCAGCAAAAGCTGTTGCAATATCAGTTCAAAATAACTTAGACGAACAAGAGATTGTATCGCTGTTGAATCTCTCTGGTCAGTATTTAAGTGCTTCTCTTTTTAATGAAGCCGGCGTTCATTTAAAGAAGGCTAAAGAAAAGTTGAAAACCTATAAAAGTTCAGCAAAACTATACGGGTTGCTTTATAGCTGCGAATCGGCTCATGCTGCAGCAGCCCTCAACTTTGGAGAGGCAAGAAGGCTTTTAGAACGCTCAGATAGTTTATTTCTTCAGCTTCCGGCAAGCGCTACCCTAGATTACATATTAATTCAAAGTACGTTTATGAAAGGGATGTGTTTTATGGGTACGCAGCAACCCGGATCTGCCCTGCCGCTTTTCGAGCACGCACTTGCCAAATTGAAAGAAACCAGCTTTGATGATACTCCTCTAAAATGTTATTTGCTCAACGAAACTGCCAGATCCTGTTTTTTGCTAAACAGGTATAGCGAAGCGGAAAGTTTTTTCCTAAAATCATTAGAATTGGCTAATTCTATAAATTTGAATATTATTAAACCGGCTGTCTACGGCGATCTATCTGAGCTCTATAAAAAGGTAAACGACACGCTTTCGTATGTAAAATACTCCGAAATGCTCCGCAAATTTCAAATGGAACATGGATCGATTATACCAACAGCAATAAATGCAGTGACTGAAAAGCTCCGAAATGAGTCGGAAGAGAATAAGAAAAATAGTGTTGTTGTTGTTATATTATGCATAGCAGTTGTTTCTGCTTTGATTTACGCAATAGGCATGATCATATTGAATCAAAAAAGAAACAAAAAACGCTATCAACTCATTATAAAAAAGTTAAGGGATTATACAGCAGAAAAGGAACATACATCTTCCCTAGCGCCCGCCGTTGACATTGATTCGGCGGATTATAGAAATAAGCAGTCGCTTATAAACCCCGAAACGCGGGATGAGTTACTGCAAAAGCTGTCAGAATTTGAAAAATCAAAAAATTTTTTAGACAAGAAGATTTCATTATCCGTTATGGCCGCAATGTTTGAGACTAATACAAAATATCTTTCTCATGTAATAAATACCCACAAGAAAAAGGACTTCAATAATTATATCAATGAATTAAGAATTTACTATGTTCTTGAAGAACTGAAAGAAAATCCGGATTTCCGGATGTATAAAATTAGCCATCTTGCCGAGATGACGGGGTTTTCATCTCATAGTAAATTTACTACCATTTTTAAGGCAGTTACCGGAATATCGCCTTCTAACTATATTTCTTTTATAGAAAAAGAAGTAGAAGTAGCCTGAAAATATCTATTTTACTGTCCTAAACTAATTTTTTGAATGGCCTTAGAGTTAACTAACGTGAGTTTTGTGTCTTATGTGTTGTTTATCAACATGTGTAGGTAAAAAGTTGTTTGCCAATAGCTGGCGTGGGTTTAAAATTAGGTAACCAACCTACCTTCGTCATGCTATTAAATGAACTTAAAATTATAGAAATCTTTTGTCAGTTAGATGACTTTGCAAAAGAATGTAAGAAGATTGTGGACGTCAAGCTCATCGGTAGCAGCAGTTCCCAGTCAGTACATAAGCCAGGTATCAGCGATTTGGAAATGGCCTGTATAGAGTTGCGCTATCATTTAAGCGGCTACAAATGTTTTCAATATTATTATCAGCATGCTGTGGATAAAGGGCCTTTGAAAAGTCTGTTATCCCAAGCTCCCGGGTATAACAGGTTTGTACAACTGAAGCCCAGGATATTACCTTTAATGATCCTGTATTTAAATCTTTGCCATCCCACGGCTCTTGTTATGTGCCACAGCCGGCGTATTTACAGCCACAAGGTATTTTCAGAACAAGTCAGGCGTGGCAAGATTTGTGCTGGTTGGTTCTATGGGTTTAAGTTATTTCTGGTTGTCAATGTATTTGGGGAAATTATCAAAGTGATGTTTACAACTGGAAATGTGGCCGATAGCAATACCGAACACATGCTCAAACTTTTGACAAACTCAAAGGTCAGGTATTTGTCGACAGAAGGTTTATCAATCAAAAAGTATTTGAACAGTTATTAAGCAAGGGGTTAACGGTAGTGACAGGCATCAGGTCCAATATGAAAAGCAAACTAATGAACTACAACCAAAAATACTATTTAAAAAGCGCGGCCTGATAGGTTCCATTAACGATATACTAAAAACAGTTGGTGACATTGAGCATACCAGACACAGGAGTCCTGTAAAAGCATTGCTCAATGTTTTTGCCGGTATTTGTGCTTATACATTTTTGGAACGGGTACCAATATCTTTGGATAAGAAGACACAAAACTCACGTTACATAGAAATATTCCCAAAATGTACAGCGAGGGCGAAATCAGAACAAGGCGTGATATAATCGGTTCGATATTCCTCGAAAAACTGGAGTTTAACGAAAAAACTTATCGAACCACCCGAATGAATGTAATTGCAAGCTCTGTCTTTCAGATAAACAGCGGGTTCAAAATGAAAACAGGAAAAGTGATAATAGTAATCACTTTTCCTGTGTGTAGTAGCGGAGATGGGAGTTGAACCCATGACCTCAGGGTTATGAATCCTGCGCTCTAACCGCCTGAGCTACCCCGCCAAATATTTTACTTGTTTAAGAACTTTGTAGCGGAGATGGGAGTTGAACCTATGTCCACCGCGGCGGATATGAATCCTGCGCTCTAACCTCCCGATAACTATCGGGATAAACTATCCCCGCCAACGGGCGGCAAAAATAGAGATATTTTGTTGAATAATGAAATGATTTTTAAAGAGAATTTTCAGCAATTTCATCCATATAAATGGCACTGTGACTTTCGTTGAAGATACATTTACCCTGTTTGATCAGTAATACCTGTGGAGACTCATGTTCTATACCGTATTTCTCTGCAACAGCATTGGAAATGGCCCTGTTAGCTATCAGGTCGAGATAATAGCAGTCTATATTTTCAGGTACAGCACCTTTATACAGCCTGTTTTTAATTACTGAGCTTATGGAACAACGTGTACTGTGTTTGAAGATCAGCTGAGGTTTGCTGAACGATTTTTCATCTATTTCGCTCAATTGTTCTTCCTTATCTAAATTTATCCAACTCATCTGTTA
>JASGDI010000121.1:0-70064 GCA_049841335.1 Niabella sp.
ATACGGTTACAGGATACTGGGTTCTGGTTGCTGGATACAGGATACTGAATGCAGTGGAACTTTGAACCTTTAAACCTAATCAAATATGTGATATAGAAATTTTATACTCATAACTGCTATGTGTCTGTACCTGATGAAAAGTCCGGGAGTCAGAAAAGTCGGAAAGACCGAAGTGAGAAGGCTGGGGATTACATCGGAATCCGAAATCAGTAACTAGCATCCAGCAACCAGAACCCAGCATCGCGTTCATACACCGTACACCTTACATCGTACATCTCACTTCACACTAAACCCTTCTATATTCCTGAAATGACCGTTCATCTGTATTTTTTCCCTTAGCTGCTTCATTTCTTCAAATGCCGGTAAAGTAGCTTCAAAATGCCTTTTCAGGTACTCCTGCCGTTGCCGTTCATGCGTCAGCTGTAAAAATTCGTACTCCTGCTGCAGGCTAAGGCCCGAATGGCGGGCAATATCGTAGGAGGTAAGATCGCTTTCCGCCTTATGGAAATCTTTTTTTACCTGTAATCCGGCATGAAGGTCTTTCATTTTGGATATGAGCATTTTCATCACCTGCTGATCACCGCCACCCAGGTTATTATCAGGATAATTTACAATAGCACCGGAATAGAGTTTTTCCGGTATCTCCGTTATTACTTCCAATATCCTGAACATTTTATCTGCTTTTGTCCTGATATCCATTTCACCATTGGTATAGGTTTGTGCTATTTCTTTTACGTAAATCAGCGAACCATAGTCTTTCAGCTCATTATTGATCACTACAGGAATCCCAAAAGGTTTATGCTGCTGAAAACATTCATTGATCAATTGTTTGTACCGGGGCTCAAAAATGTGAAGATTCAGATCTTCCCCGGGAAATACAACTATCTGTAAAGGAAATATGGGAATAAAATTGGTCATGTTTCCAAAATTAGGAACAAAAGCAATAGTTTTGAAAAGGCCGTATGGATGTAACAAATAAAGTATATACTTTTAAATAAAGTAATAGTGCAAATGCATAGTAAACAGGAAGTTTTTCAGGAAGGACCACCTCTTTTCTCCATCCTTATTCCAAGCTGGAACAATTTGCCCTACCTGAAATTGTGCATAGAGAGTATAAAAAAAAATTCCACATACAGGCACCAGATCATCGTACATATTAATGAAGGTAATGATGGCAGTCTTGACTGGATAAAAACACAAAAGGATATTCAATATACCTGCTCCGTAGAAAATATTGGTGTTTGTTATGCCCTGAATGCAGCGAGCATGCTGATAGCCACTGATTATGTTTTGTACTTGAATGATGATATGTACGTGTGCCCCTTGTGGGACAAATACCTGTATGATGAAATAAAGGCGGTTGGGCATAACCGCTTTTTTATTTCAGGAACTGCCATTGAACGTATGCCGCAAAGCTCCTGCAGTATAAAAGGAGACTATGGATCGGGAGTTCATGATTTTAATGAAGAAAAGCTGTTGCAGGAATATCAAACCCTGCCAATGAACGATTGGAGTGGCGCCACCTGGCCCCCGAATGTTGTTCACAAAGAATTTTGGCATTTAGTAGGCGGATACAGCATTGAATTTTCCCCGGGCATGTATAGCGATCCCGATTTTTCAATGAAATTGTGGAAAGCAGGTGTGCGCTATTTTAAAGGAATAGCCCAAAGCCGAGTGTATCATTTTGGCTCTTTGTCGGTAAAGCGTGTGGTTAGAAATAACGGCTATTATTTGTTTATTTTAAAATGGGGAATGACAAGCAGCACATTCACCAATCATTTTTTACACAGGGGTAAACCTTTCCGGGGTGTGCTGCATCAGCCCCGGATAAATACTATTATAAAATTAAAATCATTAATAAAACAAATACAGGCTATTTTGAAAGCCAGGTCTTAGTACCTGTTTAATTTGCATGAATGGATATTTCTTTATTGGGAAAAATTTGCCGTTTTCCAGTTGCACTTGGTAGGAATTTTGCGTCATACAATACGTCTGTTTGTAAAATAACTTATTATTCTTTTGTAGAGATATAAGGGGGTGTTCGCCAGAAACACACGTACTTTACAATATATTAAACCATTACGTGAACAAGAATATTATATTAGATTGTGAAAGAATGAAGTATCCCTATACAGGGTTATATTATTTCTGTAAAGAGTTAGGCGCTGCACTTATCAGAACTAACCAAAGCAGTAATAACCATCTTGCATTTTATGTACCTGAAAAAGAAAAGGGCGTATTTGGTGAAGAGCAGAAATACTTCATTCAAAATCATCTGCATAAGTTTTTTCCTAAAAAAGTATCGGCGTTCGATATCTGGCATTGCACCTACCAGGGCACTAATTATTTACCCCCGGCAAGAAGTAAGGTAAAAATTGTTACCACCATTCATGATCTTAATTTTCTGCACCAGGGCAAATCAGAAGGCAAGCAAAATAAGTATTTACAAAAAATGCAGCGGTTAATTGACCGGTCTGATGCTATAGTAACTATTTCAAATTTTGTTAAGGACCAGGTATCAGAGAACCTTGAAACAGGTACAAAAAAGATAGAAGTTATATATAATGGCAGAAATACCCCTGATACCCTTTCTTCTAAAAAACCTGTAGCCGTAAATAACAGGCCGTTCTTTTTTACTATTGGCACCATTACCGATAAGAAAAATTTTCATGTGCTTGCCGCCATGTTGCTTAATAATGATTATGACCTGGTAATTGCAGGAATCACCCAAAGTCAGAATTATCATGCCCGGATTGTGGAAGAAGCCAGGTCCCTGGGTGTGGAAAGCCGGGTTAAGCTGATTGGCGCAGTGACTGAAGAAGAAAAATACTGGCTCTTTAAAAACTGTGCTGCTTTTTGTTTTCCATCGCTGGCCGAGGGCTTTGGATTACCGGTAATTGAAGCTATGCAGTTTGGCACCCCGGTCATATTATCAAAAGCTACTTCGCTGCCTGAAGTGGGCGGACCTCACGCTATTTATTTTGAAGGAATGGAAAAGGAGCTGATTACACAGGCGGCTACCGACTTTTTGAATACAAATATTGATGATAATACACGCAAAAGATTGATACAATGGTCTCATCAGTTTGATTGGAATGTGGCGGCACGGAAATATTGGGAGTTGTATGAAACCATCCTTTAAAGGATATATTTTTCACTTTTAATATCTACTGAAACAAATATTCGACATATTAGATTATGCAATACTTATACTGAGCTGTAAATATGAAAAAAATCGACTGTTTTACTTTTTTTAACGAGCTTGACCTTTTAGAATTTCGGTTAACACTATTAAATGAATATATCGATCACTTTATTATCGTTGAGTCTAATTTATCACATGCCGGTAAAGCCAAGCCTTACTATTTTGAGGAGTCGCGGGATCGTTTTGCTAAATGGGAAAATAAAATAACTTACTATCCTTTGGTACAAAGTACCGAGGGACTTGTATTTAAAGAACGGACTGCTCATGATCTTGATGATGGATCCTGGATCCTGGAAAACCAACAGAGAAATGCTATAAAAGACGTTGCTGTTGTAAATCCCGGGGATTTAGTTTTCATCGGAGACCTGGATGAAATACCGGATCCGCTTACCCTAAAGAAAATGTTATCTCTATCTCAACCTAAAGCCTTATCCATGAGATTTCATTATTATTTTATGAATTGCAGGAATATGGGTATCGAGAAATACTGGAAAGGCACTGTTGCCGTACCGGGTGAATACTTTAATAATTACTCCCCTCAATATATACGGGATAACAGAAATAACTATAAAGCAATTGAAAATGGAGGATGGCATTTTTCTTATTTAGGAGGTGTGGAAAAAATTAAATATAAATTACAGTCGTTTGCACATACAGAGTATAACAAAGAGGAGTTTTTAAATGACGACTACATTTTACTCTCTTTACAAAAGGGATTGGATATTTTAAAAAGACCGGATACAAAATATAAGATTTTTCCTCTGTTCTTTTACCCTTACCGAATAAGGAAGCTTATGAAGCAATATCCTAACTTTATAAAGAATACGACTGTTATGAAATGGCTATTGGGTTATTTACGCTTACCTTTTTTGTGCTGATACGAAAAGAATCAGAATACAGCTCTTTCTTATAATTCTTCAATAAACGGTCTCCATATTTCCAATGTTTTAGGCCAGGCATGCGCACCAAAAGGCAAAATACCTTTTGACATCCTCAAGCCTATTTCAGGCTTTTGTTCTAAAGCAAAACGAGAGGCAGTCCTGTATCCAGGAATTTTAAGTACTTGTTGTCTTCTGTTCACTTCAAGAGACCAAAAAACATCTTCATTAAAAAAATGGTTAGCACTATTTCGATTATAATAGTCAATTTTTAGCTTTTCTTTCATACAAATCTCATAAAATTTCGAAACCTTCCGCAATGAAAAGCCACCATTTCCTACACGGTTATAGAATTGAATTTTGGTCGGAGAATTACTGCCTGCCTGCCTTTTATTTAATCTATAATGAACAAAAGAAAGGATTGATTCTCTAACACTGAAGGGGTCAAGCCAGGGGGCACCTATATAATCATAAGCTTTATTGCACCAAAATAACAGTTCATCTTTAAAAACGATCGCATCAAGTTGATAAATCAGAATGTATTCGTAATCCAGAAACTCTTTATAAAAAAGAGAGGACAACATTAACCTGTTATAACCGCGTATATCTGAAAAGAAATTATTATCAAACGATTTTTCAAAAAAAAATTTACCCTCCCAAAAAGGTAGATAAGATGAAAGGTTTAGATCAACCGGTTTTACAAAGAAAATCGGATATTTATCCAGAAATTTAAAGCACCGTTTCAGGGACAACTTCTCAAATTCATCTATTGAGGGTTTGTAAACAGGGATAACAACCGCAACTTTTTCCTTCATTACCTACAGAAATTTAAAATAGTCAATATTTGGTACCTTAATCTTGTAAGTCTTTATTACAGATCAAAGATTAGTTTATTTGTTTAAAATAAACCATTTTTCTGTTTCGTGCAGGAAAAATATATTACAGATATTTAAAGGATATTAAGATACATTATTAGTTCATCGTTGAACTACTTTATACTTCTTCTTTTTATACTCCTTATCAGGTAAGTCCGACGTTATTCTCAAATCAAAAATCTGATCTAAATTTTTATAACAATCCCCTTTTTCAAAGTATTTAGAAAACATATTTATTGCCTGTTCTCTTATCTGCTTATAATAGTCGTCATTATTCAGCAAAGAAATTATATGGTTAGCAAACTCTTTAGGAGTGTCTCCTCTTAAACACCCGTTGTTATCTTTTAAAGGAAGTCCATCCAGGCCTCTAAGATTACAAACTACAGGCAACCCATATGAAAAAGCCTCAATAGTCTTAACCTTTACCCCTGTTCCAGAAAGCATAGGACATAAAGCAACTTGAGCTTGATAATAGAACTCGTCCAAGTCTGGTGCAAATTTAATTTTTTCAACATTTACAAAGTTTGGAATATAATCGCAAATTTTACCTATTACGCAGATTCTAAGAGATTTAGGCAAAAGTGGATATACTTCATCAAAAAACCAGTTTAAGGACTTAATATTATTATGGTTTTGACTGCCTACAAAGATGAGATCATATTTGTATTGCTCATTAGGCCTCCTATGTTTATGATGGCTTGCATACATAATGGGAACGAACCGATGCACAGACTTAGGAATGAATTGACTAAAAAGATACTGTTCATCCGCCGATTGTGACCATGTTTCATCAAATAGAGATAACAATTGTATTTCCCGTTCAAAAGATTCCCCCATCCTGAAACTTTTGGTGTGCTTTAATTGCGCTGTAATGAAGTCATGCGTGTCATTTATAAGTTTAGCTCCTCTTAAATAGTGGTTTTTCTCTATTAGTGTAGCCCAGGTTACATAGCTTATTATAATATAGTCATACTTGTTTTTTTTAAGCAGACGATTAAAAGACTTTTGCAATATATGGGTATTATTGTTGGGTAAAGCGGGTTTTCGGTATAACCACCGATGTTTTTTAATGTAATTGGGCAGTTTATAACCCAGAACATATTTTATTTTATTTTTCTTGGGCAATTTTCTGCCGAGTATATATAAATTACAATGAGGAAAGTTTTCTTTAAAGGAAACCGCATCTGCTTCTTCCCATCCGCCCCAGTATTTTTCACCTACAAAATCCAGCTGAATTTGTTCATGTCTTGTTTCAAAATATTCTAACATTTGCAATGTGTGTGTTTTATTGCCAGCATCATTTCTAACCGGGCTATCAGGCATGAAGTACAATATTTTTCTTTTTTGCATTTTTTTGTAAGGTTGTATTAAAAGGTTTATAGACTTCCTAAAATAATATATAACGAAAGGTTTTGCTTTTGCGCAACATTAGGGCGGTAAAAAATAAAGGATTAAGGATCAATTTCATTTATAAAACACTTTTGAATAAACTACTGATTTTAAAGCCTGTAAAATAGTATCCGCATTTGTTAACTAAACGGTTTACTTCAA
Source organism: Niabella sp. (assembly GCA_049841335.1). Lineage (GTDB taxonomy): Bacteria > Bacteroidota > Bacteroidia > Chitinophagales > Chitinophagaceae > Niabella. The sequence goes on from JASGDI010000121.1 coordinate 6,510, forward strand.
AAAATTTCTCCAGTGACCCCACAGTAACCCTCCTGTCTTAGCAGCGGAACTTCCAATTCCAGAAAGTTGCAATTAGTGTTTCTCACCCACAAAACTGCAAGTAAAAGTTATACACTTGAAGCGCTTTAAAAGAAGTGCTTTGGTTTGGAGATAAAGCCAACTTACCAGGTTTGTGCGGGTGATAATTTAACAGACCTGGTTTTATTCCGGCAGAACAATCTCCTGGTAGGGCGGTTCATCCAAAACGTAATTAATCCAGTTGTCAAAAGAATATTTTTCTTTAATATACCTGCTTATGGGGTAATATGGCTTTCGCAAAAATGATTCCAGTTTTTCCCAATTATTTTCCGATAATACAAAGATATTGTCCGGGTGGTAAAAATCGTACTTTGTAATGGTTTCATTATCAGTAATTAATTTTTTATCATACCCTAAGGCTTCAAAGACTCTAAAGGATAACCCGGTATGCTTTTGATTTAAGAAGTCTATCAGCACCGTTGCTTCTCCTGTTGCTTCAAGATATTGTTCGTAAGAAATACGCTCTGAAAAAAAGGTGATGTATTCATAATCACTTTGTAAAACGCGCCTGCCCGCAGGCAAAAAAATATGAAACCGGGGTGTATAATCCAATGCGGCTATTTTCTTTGAAAAGGAATTAATGATCCCCATCCTGCTTTTTTCGTAGGAGCCGACGAAAAAGGCTGTTTTAGCTTCCTTCTCCGCCTTTTTTTCTTTAAGCGCTTTCTTGAAGTAAAAATTGGTAACAGGCAGCACCCCCTTTGTACAAAGATCTGCCGTAGTGAAGACAAAAAAACGGTCAAATAAAGGAATATAATCATTTATGGCTTTAAACCTGTTCAACCCGTCCCATTGATAGCCGATCAGTTTTTTGGATTTAGACTTTGCCAGCTGAATTACAGACCGGGGATAGGCATCTGCCCTTATAAATAAAGCATAGTCTGCCTTTCCCTCAATACGCATGAGCCTGGCTGTTGCTTCGTTCTCAAAGAAACGAAATCTTAATTTGTTCTTATAATGCCTGTCTCTTAAAAAAGTTTTTCGAAAAAAATTATATGCTTTTTGCGAGAAGTTTTTATACTTAAAATCATGCGCCTGGTAAGAGATATCAATAACTTCAAACCCTTTTTCTCTAAGATGCTTTGCAATGATCTTATAAAAGTCAAAAGTTGTAGGAAGGCCTATGATGATCCGCTTTGATGAGCTCATAAGTATCTTATTTCTTCAAAAACTTCTCTAATTGCAGCAATGTTACCCTCATATCTTTATACAGCGGGGCTTCCAGTTCAAACAGCTCTCCGTTCTCTCCGGTTATTTTTAATTGAAAGGCATGTAAGGCCAGCCGGTTTAATAAAGGCTTTTCTTCTTCCATCTCTTTACCCAGCTTGAATTTATTTTTGAAAGAAGATAGCAGCACAGGTTTGCCATCACCGTAAACAACATCGCCCACCAGCGGATGGCCTAATTCTTTTGCATGTACCCGTATCTGGTGTGTACGACCTGTATGAATGCGGAACTGCACCCAGCTGTACCTTTTAAAATCCTTTAGCAGCTTATAGTCGGTTATGGCGCTCTTCCCGCGTTTATGGATCAGCATTGATCCGCGTTTTACCTGGTTCTCTGCAATAGGGGCGTCCACGGTTCCCTCGGTCTTTTGTAAAGATCCTATTAACAGTCCCAGGTAGATCTTTACCGTTTTTCTTTCCTCAAACTGTTTGCTGAAATGCTTATGAGCCGAAGCTGTTTTAGCAAAAATGATCAGGCCCGAAGTTTCCTTATCTAAACGGTGAACGGTATAAATTTCAGGGTATTGTTGTTTCAGGTGATCTTTTAAGCTGGGTTCTTCTCCTTCCCTGTCGGGAACAGAAAGCATACCTGAAGGCTTGTTAAGGGCAACCAAGTCGTTGTTTTCAAATACAATAAGATCGCTAAGTTTAAATTTCAATATTTAATATTTCAAGGCTATGCAGCCATTATTATAAAATGACTAATTCATCTATGCGGTCAAAATGTTTTCGGTTCAGGGTTGCAAATGTCAGATGGTGCGTTACTGCAGTTGCAGCAATGAACAAATCAGCAATATCTATTTGTTTTCTTTTGCGTTTAAGATTTGTATTGATGATTACCGCGGTATTTACACATGCTCCATCAAAAGATACAACTGAAATTGACTCAAGCACACTATCCCAGAAAGCCAGCTGACTTTGAGTAGCGCCGGAATAAATTTCATATTTTGTAATTGCAGAAATTGCAAACTCATAACCCTGCAGAACTAAACGAATCCAGGCAGAATTTGCTTTATCCGTTTTTCGGTAATAATCAATAAGTACAGAGGTATCAACCAAAATTACTTCGTTCGCCATTGATTGATCGCTTTCCTGTTGTTCTTAATAGTTTCCAATTGCTTTTTTGTGGCTACAGGCCCCTTCAGCAACAACATTTCAAGATTAGCATTATGTTTGACCGTTTCTGCTTCCTTTTCTATTTCTGCTTTTAATTTCCTGAGCTGCATTGAAGGCAATTTTCTCACAATTTTTAATAATTGATCAAATTCTATGTCTACCTGTACTTGCATATATCAAATTTAGCGTATTTTTCGAAAACGTATGCTGTTGGAAAAAAGGGATCTGCTTATCCCGCTTTATGCTGTTCCAGCTGCTTTTCCTGGAATTTTTTATAGAAACTCTTTGCAAAATCCTTCATGTCGTTCACCTGGTCATGATATTTGGTAGCCCTTCCATAGGTATCTGCCAGGGTCATTAAGGTCTGGTAAAAGAAATCGGCCATTTCATCCACCATCATGTCTTTTGTCCAGAGGTCAATGCGCATTGCCGCTTTATCGGCACTATCCCAAAAAGAAAGCATCATGGCTTTTGCCTTCTGGGCGTTTGCTGCCGTGCTTTCTGTTGCACTCCAACTGATAGTATCCGGCACACGGTCCTGGTCCATTTGTACGTCTATAGTAATCGTAGATTTTATCATTTTCGGGTTTTAGAGCGCAAAAGTAAGCAATTCCTGCACCTCTTTTTTATGAATGCAATACCTTTACCAGCGCGTTTACCGCCGCATTCACATCCAGCCGGAATTGAAAATGCTCCAGCTTTCCTTTCAGTCGCTGCATCGAGGATTCCTCTTTATATACCTTCATCAGCATATCGCCTATAGCGCTGCTGCTATTGTCAGCAGGGTACATAACGGCGTCTTCAAACAACCCTTTTAAAGTATGGGTAGCCGGCGCTATTGCAGGGATTTGAACTTTCGCCGCTTCAGCTACAGGCACCGGGAATATTTCCCGACTATCCATGCTTACCAGCGAATAAGCGCCTGCTATTTTTTCGTATAAGCGCTCTCCACCTGTAAGCACTACATCAGCCCTGTATTTGTAATGGGCCAGCAACAGTGCTGCGGCTTCATGTTTTGCCGGTTCGGCCGAACGTAATGCTATCATCAGCTTCCAGTTGCTTTGCAGCCGCTTTTTAAAGGCCGAAAAACCTTTTAGCAGTATTACCAGTTGTTCTTTGTCCAGGTTAAAATCTGTGCAGATAAAATACTCGTTTCCTTCTGTAAAAATATCTTTTATGTGCTGGGAATCAAAATCCTGAAGCAACTGTAGCGGATCAACAATACCTTCAGCCGGGAAAGATTTTTGAACCAGGTTCGGGTATTTTTTCTCAAAAGCCGTGCGCAGGTACTTGCTGGTCAAGCCAATAGCATCAGCGCTCAAAATAGTTGTTGCATCATCCAGTTGCGCTTCTGTACCTATTATTAAAACCTGCTGAAGGGCCTGGGAGGTTGTTGTAAGCGTTCGTTTAAAACTTATAAAGGCCGTTGCATTTAATTCCTGAAGCCATTTTCTGGTCTTTTTACGAAGAAACAGCCCTTTTTTAGGCGGGAAAGCCACTTCCTGCATATTGGAGGGAAGCCCGGTAGCCAGTCCTGTTTGGGGGAATAAAAACTTTTCCTGCGGAAGCGATCCTGCTAAAGCCCTGAACAGGTGCTCCTGGAGATACCCGCCATAAGTTGTACTGAACAGCTCGTCTGCATCTAAAATAATTGCCATTATTATTAAATAAGGTTTTTCCTATATCTTTGCCTGATAGCTGCAAAGGTATAGCACCACACAAAATTTTAATTGCAGATACATTTTACCAAATTTTTTTATGGAATATAATACAACGAGAAACTACCTGGCGATGCGCGAGTATGGGCGTCACGTACAAAAAATGGTAGAGCATATTCTTACAATTGAAGACCCCGAAAGAAGGCAGAATAATGCCGAAGCAGTCATTGAGCTGATGGGGTTCTTAAACCCTCATTTAAAAAACGTTGAGGATTTCAGGCATAAACTATGGGATCACCTGTTTTTGATTTCAGACTTTAAGCTGGATGTAAAATCACCTTACCCCATTCCTACAAAAGAGACCTACAAAGCCAAACCGAAGCCAATACCTTACCCTAAACGTTCTTCGCGTTTTTCACACCTGGGCAAAAACCTGGAAGACGTAATTGACAAGGCTCTGGCTGAGCAGGACCCTGAAAAAAGGCAGGGATTTGCCAACGCCATTGCTTACTATATGAAGCTGGCTTACAATAACTGGCATAAAGAAGTGGTGCATGATGATGCTATCCAAAGCGAGCTGACCAGTATTACCGATGGTCAGCTGGAGTTTACCAATACACCTTATGTTAAAGCCTATAGCCTGAAGCAGGACCTTGCCAAAAGCAATAATTTTGGCAAACGCAACAAGTTTCAGCAGCAACGTAACGGCAACGGCAGTAACAGTAACCGCCGTAATGGTAACAGCAATTTTAAGAAGAAAAGGTTTTAAAATATTCTGTTAAACAGGAGTAAAAGCCGGCGTGGAGCCGGCTTTTATGTTTTGCTGCATTGAAAATTATTGTTGTTGTTACTTCCAATTTGCTGTTGATAGGCCATAATCAATGACATGTATAAGTCATCACATCGACTGCAAGGGAGACGTCCCAACGTGTAGCCTTGCGTTGAGATTTCTCGACCAGCATCAGACCATTATTTTACTAGGCTAAAGCTCAATCCTCCCTGCAACCATCTGCCGGGCATTGGAGCACCTAATAAATCGCTATAACTTCTGTCAAAAATATTATCAGCCTGTGCAAAAACGGCAAGACGTTTTTGCATAAAGCTATAAGACACTCTTCCATTCAGTAAAAAATAGTCTTTGCTTACATAAGCATTTACAGCAGCAGCCTGCTGTGGATTACGGCTTTTGTAAATACCGGTAAGGCTCAGCCCCCAGTTGCCTGCTTCATATTGTACATTAAAGTTGCTTAAAAACCTTGCGTGAGAGGAGATATAAAACGAGGGGTTGGCTTCACTGCTTTTACTGTATAACCATAATAATCCGCCATTCAATACTATTTTATGATCCCTGCCGAATTGGTTGATGTATTGAATATCAGTTTCCCAACCGGTAGTATTTACTTCGGCAATATTCTTTGCCAGCGCATAATTGCCTGCCGGGTTAAGGTTATCCTTTCGTGGCATGTCAGCGTAAGGTGTGGCTATCCAGTCTATCAGCCTGCTGTGAAAGCGCTGAAAAAAAGTGGATGACAACCTGAACTTAGATTGATAAAACCAGTCAGCCCCCGCTTCATAGTTCCACGAAATTTCGGGTACCAGGCCCGAGTAGCCCACGCGTTGACCGTTTGAGACGCTTGACTTCCCGTAATTATTGTACCGCTCCGTAAAATCTGCATCGCGTATCGTTCTGCCGCCACTTGCCCTCAGTTGCACATTACTGATATGTAAGGACGCATTTAACTGAGGCAGTAGTTCTGCTTTATTATCCCCGATAAACTCTACCCGTACAGAGGGCAATAAATTAAAATACCGGCCAATTTTTTGAGAAATACTTGCAAAGGGCGCTGCTATGTTTAAAGAATGATCGCCCCTGTCGTTAGAAGCAATGGTTTTATGCTGGTAATTAAACCCTGTTGTTAGTAACGTATTTTCTCCCATTTTTTGCTGAAAAAGCAATAAGGCCTGGAACAGCTTCGATGTGTTTTGATTGGCAGCGGCCCCGCTATTATAAGCATAGTTGTCATCAAAGCTTTTATACCCTGCATCCATGCTGAACTTTGAATGATTTTTCTCAAATCCTACCTTTACCTGGTGCCACCATGAGGCCACCTGCTCTGTGGCCGTATCCTGTAGGGCGGTAGTATAAAAGTTCTGTGCAGCGAAGTCCCGGTTATCGTAGGCGCTCCTGGCAGATATATTCCAGTAGTTGCTCAATTGGTAACTGATCCCGGCCGAAGCAGAAGTATTATGAAAATATCCCCTTGTGCCACGTTGTAAAACACCTGTTGAGTGATTGGATAGCACACCTGCATCAGCACTTAATTTGCCCGCCTGCAAAAAGCCTCCAATGCTGGTATTTACAAGATCATACTCCCCGGCGCTTACCTGTGCCTGTAAAGCCCTGGTATTTTTTTGCCCGGGGCGGAAGCTCTTGGTAATGATATTAATAACGCCGCCAACGGCATCCGAGCCATAAACCGCAGCGGAAGCGCCTTTCAGCACTTCTATCCGGTCTATCTGGGCAGGCGTTACAGGAATATAAGCGCTAAAATGGCCTGTATTGGGGTCATTCAGCCTTAAACCATCCAGTATTACCAATACCTGCTGGAATGTACCGCCACGCATGCTGATATCGCTTTGCGCACCTTGCGGCCCCCGGCTTTGCACTTCCACGCCAGGGATATATTTAAGCAGCTCATCCAAAGAGTGAACCGGCAGTTTTGAAATATCATCGCCCCTGATAATAGTAATATTTCTGCCTGTTTCCGATATCCGCTTTTCTGCTAAAGAGGATGTTACGGTTATGGGGTCCAGTGTTTGCTCCTGTGCGTTGATCTTTTGTGCAGTAATCAGCATTTGTAATAAGCCGATCATCGAAATAAAGCCTTTCTTCATATTTCTTTTTTAGATTTATGGTTTAAATAAAAATGGCTGACAGCAATAATTGCCATCAGCCATAAATAAAACAAATTGGAAACGGCCGCACCGGTATGGTTACGGCATAAATAATTTTCAGAAACTTCGTTGAAATAACGTGTAAGTATATTGTTACCCTCACCAGAGGCCGGCGAACAGGTATTAAGAGAAAAAGTATGTTGTACTCCTGGCGGTAGTGCTGCCAGTAACTGTAGCAGCTCATCCGGCGGATCTGCAGGATACTCTTCGTCTTGTTCCAGCCTTACTTCATTGTTAAAAGAGAAACTGTTTTTTTGTTTGCCCAAAAAAGTATCAGCAACCACGCTTTTTAAATTGCCAATAGTAACATGCCGGCCAACGCTGTAGAAAGCGGCATATGATTTACGGCTCCAGCCTCTGAAGCGTAAAGATTTTGTACTATGTGTTTGAGCAAACATTTTGAAGGCGCGAAAATAGGGGAGATTTACCGCAGATGGACAGATTATTTTTTTGGGGTAACGGTAACCTTATCAATTTGTAAGCCTTTCAGCCTATTAACTATACTCCCAACTCTTCCACCGGATTCCAGAACAGCTTTTTAAAATCAACTACTTTATCATTCTTTACCTTAACGCCTTCTTTTGCTAAAAGCTCTTCCATAAGGGTAGGTGTTTTAAAAGCATGTTTACCTGAAAGCAGTCCCACACTGTTCACTACACGGTGCGCAGGAACCTTTGGTTTTACTTTATTGCTGCCGTTCATGGCCCAGCCTACCAGCCGGGCCGATTTGCCGGTGCCTATACACCTGGCAATAGCTCCATAAGAAGTAACGCGCCCCTTGGGGATCTGGCGCGCTATATCAAACACCTGCTCAAAAAAGCTTTGATCAGTTGTTCCTGAAGGTGTAATGCTTTTTAAGCTACTTGTTTTGCGTATCGTTTTTTTGTCTTTCATCCAGCAAATAACTGCGGGTTGGTTCGGGAACTCTTATATAATCATAAGGACAATGCAGGCAACCTTTACCACAGCAAAAGCCGCGTTCCCGTAAATATTTTGCGGTAAGCGTTACCATGCCATCTTCATCCCGATAATAGTCCTCACCCTCTATCCAACTCATATCTAATGGCTTCTTTTAATTCCAGGTCTTTTTCAGGGCCTGCAAGAACCGGGGGTAAAGTAAAACACAAATGATGTATACGGCTGCTTTGGGCAATATCCAGCGATTCATAATGTGTTTTTAACTTCAACGCTTCGCTGCGGTTCTCATCCCTGTACAAATCGTCTGTATCCTCCAGCAGCTCACAGCCGTACATGGCTATTACTTCTTTGGTAAACCGGTACAGATCAGGACTATCTGTTTTCAAATGTATCTTTCCGCCGGGTTTTAGCACCTGCTGGTACACTCTTAAAAACCTTGGGTGTGTTAACCGCTTTTTGGCTTTGGAATAGCGCAATTGCGGATCGGGGAAAGTGATCCAGATCTCTGCTACTTCATCTTTTGCAAAATACTGCGTAAGCTGCTCGATCTGCGCACGCAGAAAAGCTACATTGGGAACTTTATTTTGTATGGCTTTTTTAGCGCCTACCCAAAGGCGGTTGCCTTTTATATCCACACCAATGGTATTGATCTCCGGATGCAATTGTGCCAGCCCAAAAGCATATTCCCCTTTGCCGCAAGCCAGTTCTAATACAATAGGATGATCATTGTTAAAATGCCGGTGCCAGTTACCCACCATATTTTCGGGAAACTGCAATACATTTTTAAAAGTATTTAATTCCGCAAAGCGGATAAGTTTTTTTTGTCCCATTCTTTTTTTAGTTGACAGATGACGGTTGACAGATGGCAGAAGGTTGACTTTAGGAAAATATGAAATTCAGGGCAATCTCATTACTGTTAACGGTCATCTGTTTGCTGTCAACTCTTTGGCGAAAATACTTCTGATAAAGTTTTCTGAGCTTCATTAAACTGTTGCCAGTCATCACAATCTGCTTTTATAACAGCTACTCCCGAGGTAGGCAGCGCATCTATATCCGAACCCGTTACATCCGTTACAAAATTGGTAACGCCCGGGTTATGGCCTACAACTGCCAGGGTGTCAATATTTTTTTGCAGCCAGTTTACAGCCTCTGTTATTTGCAGGGTATCTCCCAGGTACAGGTGTTCAAAATATTTTATATCTTCTTCTTCCACCTGGAACACTTTAGCAAAAATGGCTGTTGTTTCCTTTGTCCTTACAGCAGGACTGGAGAATATCTCATTGATCCTGTACCCTTTGTCAAGCAATCGTTTCGCCATCAGCTCGGCATCGTGTAACCCTCTTTCAGTGAGCTTTCTTTTGCTATCGGCTTCTCCATGACTTTCTTCTGCCTTTGCATGGCGGATAATTATTAATGTTTTCATTTATTGCTTACAATTTTTCCAAAAGTAATAATAATGTTGTCACTAATATCGCTGCGCTAAACAAACCGCAAGAAAAATGCAGGTAGCGTTCCTTTTGCTTTGATGCAAATGAATAATACCGATGAATCGTCCCTTTTATTAAAGGTATTTGGTTTAGTAAAACAAATACTTAAGATCCTGAAAGTGCGTGAACGCTCTATTTTTTCTTTTCCACTTTTTCAGGGTTGCTGTTTTAATATCCCCGCTCGTTCTTGCCTTCCATATAATTCATGAAGGCCTGGTTCACTACGCGGTTTCCGCCGGGCGTAGGATAGTTGCCGGTAAAATACCAGTCGCCCAGGTTGTTAGGACAGGCTTTATGTAAATCCTCAATGCTTTGGAAAATTACCTGGACAGGAATTTCTAAGTCTTTGGGAGTGATCATTTCGGCTATCTTATAAGCTATTTCGGTGCTGGTGCTGCTTTTATAGATTCTTTTCACGAGATTTTCCTCGTCCAGGCGGTTTTCCGCTTTCATTTCTTTACACTGTTGCCAGAGCTCATCCAGCAGGCTTTCCTTCCCCCTGTCTTTTAAGATTTCCACTGCTGCATTAAAGGCAATAAAATCGCCCATTTTGCTCATGTCTATACCATAGCAATCGGGGTAACGGATCTGCGGAGCAGAAGAAAGGATCAGGATTTTTTTGGGTTTAAGGCGTGCCAGCATTTTAATAATGCTTTGCTTCAGGGTGGTACCGCGCACAATAGAGTCGTCTATTACTACAATAGTATCAATACCCGGCCTTACGGTGCCATAAGTAACATCGTACACGTGCTGTACCATTTCGTTACGGCTGGCATCTTCGGTAATGAAAGTGCGCATTTTTACATCCTTGATGGCTATTTTACCTACACGAATGCGCCGGTTGATCATTTCGCTCAGCTTCTCTTCGTCATAGTCTTTACCCCAGCTTAAAATACGCTCGGTCTTGATTTTGTTCAGGTACATCTGCATCCCCTTCTGCAATCCTAAAAAGGCAACCTCGGCAGTATTAGGAATATAGGAAAAGATAGTATTTTTTAAATCGAAGTCAATAGCATTCAGCACCTGCTCGCTCAAATTAAATCCAAGCGCTTTTCTTTCTTTATAAATTTTTTCATCGCTGCCCCGCGAAAAATAGATACGTTCAAAACTACAGGCTTTGCGCTCTTTAGGCGTTACCACCTCTTCAATTTCATAGCGGCCGTTTTCATGAACTATCAAAGCATTGCCGGGCATGAGCTCTTTTACTTCGTTTTCGCCCACATTAAACGTGGTACGGATGGCTGCACGCTCAGATGCGGTTACAATCACTTCTTCATCAATATAATAATAACAGGGCCTGATACCGTGCGGATCCCTGAAAACAAAACCCACGCCATCGCCTGTAACACCTCCTACTGTGAAGCCTCCGTCAAACTGGGGAATAACGTCTTTCAGCACTTTTTTGATATCAGGCTTGGCAGGAGAAGCTTCATCTGCATCTACCAGGTGCTTATGAACAATCTCCATCATCGCTGCCAGGTCACTTTGCTTTTGAAAAGGACCCGGGTCTATCCCGAGCTTATTGAAAAGTTCTTCTGTATTTACCAGGTTAAAATTACCGGCCAAAGCCAGGTTACGGGTAGTAATGGTATGCCTTTTAATAAACGGATGGCAAAATTCCACATTATTTTTACCCTGTGTTCCGTAGCGCAAATGCCCCAGCAGCAGCTCTCCCAGAAATTTTACATGTCCCTTCATTAAACCGGGGTGGTTTACAATATCAGGATTATATTTTGCGAGATCGTTTACCTCTTCAGCAATATTCTGGAACAGGGCGGAAATGGCTCCCGGTTGGGCACTTCTTATGCGATGCATGAAAGGATGCCCGGGCTCTACATTTAATTTAATAGCTGCAATGCCGGCGCCGTCCTGGCCGCGGTTATGCTGTTTTTCCATAAGTAGGTACAGCTTGTTCAGCCCCCACATTACGGTTCCATATTTTTTTAAATAATGGGAAAAGCTTTTCCGGAGTCTTATGAATGCCAGTCCGCATTCGTGTTTTATTGCATCACTCATAATTGCAAAAGGAAATGCAAATTTAGGAGAATAGTTGTTAACCGGAAATTAATATAGCTTAATAATACCTTTTTCCATAAAGGTATTATTGCCGTGGATATGTTTAAGTATTTCAATTTAGAATAGTCTAACTCATTATTATAATTTTCATATTAGTGTAAAAAGGGTTTGAGAAATGAATCATATCCTGTTTTCACTCAGTACTTTATGTATGCTGACCCTATTGTTGATTGTATTGCTTAAGAAATTACAGTAGCCGTACATGATCGCTTATATCATTGTAGGCTTCCTTATAGGTCCGTATGCCGCGAACCTTTTTCCTAATGCGGAAGATATTGACCCCATCACCGAGATCGGTATACTTCTCTTAATGTTTTCCCCGGGGATGGAAATAGACGTTCCAGACAAAAAAACGTTGTTATTTAAACTCCTGGTGGCACGAGGCATGAGGATCATATTGACTTTGGGCCTGATAATAATAGTGTCATTTTTAGTAGCTTGGCCATGGAAGACTGTCGCAGTTATCCCGAATATTCAAAGAGGACGCTTTGGAGTAATGGACGGCTGGGTCGGGATCGAAAAAGATGGAGATTACGTGCTGCAACTCACACCAGTAGCAGGAACAACGCTTACGTTCAATGATTCACTACTGCTGCATGCAGCTGTAACGACAGCGAATAAGCGACAGGCGATCATCCTGCCGCTGCATAAGGGATAGTATACCTTACGTGTCCAACGTCTTGCTAACGGTGCGGGACAATCGCCTATTTACTTCGGGTTATATTACAGTGAGAATGGCCAGGATGACGAGTGGAAAAACCCGGTCGTAATTATTGATATAAAGCGCTGATTACAAAACGGCCTTTTAAGCGGAATGCAGTTAACCATCGTTTTCAAAATAGTTTCTTTTTGTTTTGAAGCCATTAAATGTACCGGTTGGACCGTAATGAGGAGTTGCTGATATTGCTTTGCTGTCTGTAAGATGGCTGGGATCTGTTTTATCCACGATCAGCTGTATGGGCTCATCTTCGGAATGTGCATTGAAATCACCCGTAACAATGGGGAAATCACCTTGTCCTTTCTGTAGGGCCATGCGTTCAGGTCATCACCGGGATTATTATACCTGATATTAAATGTCATAACGTTAAGCTGTTGCGCAGGAACAGGAATCTGGAACGTTGTAAGTATCAGAAATAAAAAAAATTTTTTTTTAAATCAAAAATGTTCATACATTTGCACATGTCATATGGATTTGCAGATTGATCATACAAGTAAATTGCCACTTCATGTACAGGTTGAAGAATTGCTACGAAATCTGATTTCATCTACGGAATTCAGGAATGGTGCATTTTTACCCAAGGAAGTGGAATTGGCTAATACTTTAGGCGTTTCCAGAAACACCATACGCCAGGCTACTAACAAACTTGAATATGAAGGTTTGCTAAAAAGAAAAAAGGGGGTGGGAACGAAGGTTGCGCCTAAAAGTAAACCTTATTCTACAGAACTGGATCATTGGTACAGCTTTACCAAGGAAATGAAAGAAAGGGGGATTGATGTGTCCAATCTTTTTATTAAATCATCGTGGGTGATGCCTACAGAAAAGCTTGCTCAGTTCTTTAATATTTCTCCACAAAAAAAGTTATTCAAGCTATCAAAGCTTAAAGGTACAAAGGACGGGCCTATTGTTCTTTTCGAAAGTTATTTTCACCCGCGTATTGGAATTTCACCCAATGATGATTTCTCTATGCCTCTTTATTCGCTGCTTGAAAGTAAATATGGAGTACGTGTGGTGAGATCCGATGAAAATATTAGCGCAAAGCTTGCTGGAAATCTTGGTAGTAAACTCCAGGTAGCAAATGACTCACCTATTCTGGTGAGAGAACGTTTTGTGTACGACCCGGGTGACCGCCCAGTGGAGTATAATATTGGTTATTACCGCTCAGATAAATTCTCGTATTCAATAAGCATTAAAGCTAATCCATAAATTTTTTTGTCAAAAATTAATATGTCTGAACATTCTTACAAATACTATCTTGGTGTTGATATAGGGGGGTCTCACATCTCATCTGCGCTGATTGATGCTGATACTGATGAGCTGCTAAGCGAGACTTATAATAATCAATCTGTAACCAGTAATGGTGATAAGGAACAGATATTCAGGGAATGGAAATCGGGCATGCAGCAGTCGATTAGGCTTTCAGGTAAAGAAGGCCAGTTATGTGGTGTAGCTGTAGCAGTTCCCGGGCCATTTGATTATAAGAATGGCATTTGCCTGATGCAGGAAGTGAGTAAGTACAATGCACTTTACGGACTGAATATTGAGAAGGTGCTGAGGCAACTGTTGGAAATTGACGATCATATACCGGTTCTTTTTGAAAATGATGCTGCATGTTTTGCTCTCGGCGAAAGTCTTTACCACGTCCACAAAGACAAGGGGCGATTTTTTGCGATTACCCTGGGCACTGGTTTAGGTACGGCATTTATTATTAATAACAAAATAATCAAAGAAAGCGCTCAAGTTCCGCCGAATGGAGAACTGTACAACGTGCCTTATTTAAAAGGTATTAGCGAAGATTATATTTCTTCCAAATGGATACTTAATACTTACAATGCTCAATCGTTTTGGAAGGCCAATACAGTTTATGATATAGCCGAGAGAGCTAAAGAACATAATGACCGGGTTGCCATTAATACTTTCAATGATTTTGGTAGGCACCTTGCCGGCATCCTCAAAAAATGGATAAATACTTTTAAACCCGACTGCCTCGTTATTGGCGGAAGTATTGCTAAATCAGCATCATTATTTCTGCCAACTGTAAAAAAATATCTACATGACAGTAATTATTCAACTACAATAAAAATTTCTAAGAATATGGAATTATCATCGATCGTTGGCGCGACAGCTTTAGTTAAAGAAAATCTGATCAAAACAGAAAAAGAACCAAAAGCATTTCGAAAAACTTCACAACCCCTCATGCCTCAATACAAAGAGAGTAAGGATTCAGACAGTAATGCGTATGAACTATATCCATCATTTAATATTGGGAATGATAAAATTTATACGGGTTATGATCGTTTGGGTGAATGGCTCTCAACCCGTCAATACGTAATGATTGACGGCATTGTTGGCAATGATTGGCAGGCGGTTCAGCAAAATCTATCCGATTATTTTGAAAAAAATAGTATTACAGTAAACTGGTATAATACTTCGGACTTTCAACTCCCTGCAGAAAAGATAAACGAACTAATACAACCGTTTGTGTCGGAACCCGGAGATGTTTGGGGAAAGCGGACAACGCTGCAATTAAAAGATTTCTTTACAAAAGAAATAGAGACGTTGAAGCCTTCCGGGAAGGCTGGGTTACATATACTTATAGGCTGTGGTGCTGCGCTTGCAAACTGGCAGGATCTCATATACTTGGATGTACCGAAAAACGAGATTCAGTATCGCATGAGAGCCGGCCGGAAAGTGAGTATGTCAGATACTTCTCATCTTTCTAACCCTGAAATATACAAGCGTTTATATTTTGTTGATTGGGTAATAAACGACCTGCACAGGCAATGTATTTATAACAGGATAAATATTATAGCTGATTGTCAATGGAGCGATAGTATATCCTGGGCACATGCAGATTCGATCTATGACGGGTTAAAAAAATTAAGCAATAACCCTATTCGCGTGCGTCCCTGGTTTGAGGCTGGCGCCTGGGGAGGACAATGGTTGAAGCAACATATAAGTGATCTTAATAAAGATGAGGTAAACTATGCCTGGTCGTTTGAATTAATTGTTCCCGAAAATGGAGTGGTGCTGGAAAGTAACGGAAACGTTCTTGAAATTGCCTTTAAATGGTTAATGGACATAGCGGGCAAAAATATTCTCGGAAAAGATCACACTACTTTTGGCAACGAATTTCCGATTCGCTTTGATTACCTCGACACAGTGGAGGGAGGAAACCTTTCGATACAATGCCACCCTTCTACTGATTATATTCAAAACGAATTTGGTGAAAAGATCACCCAGGATGAAACCTATTATATTCTTGATTGTAAAGAAGATGCCCTGGTTTATCTGGGATTCCAGGAAGGGATAGACCGCCAGCAATTTAAAAATGCACTGGAGGAAAGTTTTAATAATAATGTTCCGGTTGAGATTGAAAATTATGTGCAAAAGCATAAAGCGAAAAAACACGATTTTTTCCTGATTCCTAACCAAACTGTACATAGCGCAGGAAAAAATAACCTGGTATTAGAAATAAGTGCTACGCCTTACATATTCACTTTTAAAATGTATGATTGGTTGCGCCCTGATCTTGATGGAAACCCACGCCCTATTAATATAGAGCACGCTTTTAAAAACCTAAATTTTTCCAGGAAAGGAAAAAATGTTATCGAAGAGTTGATTTCCAGGCCATCGGTTATAGAACAAAATGCTCAATATACTTTAATACATCTACCTACCCATACAGAACATTTTTATGATGTGCACCGGATTGAATTCAATTCATCAGTACATCTTAACACAGATAATAAATGTTGGGTTATGATGCTGGTAGAAGGAAAATCAATCTTGATTAAATCCGGGAAGAGTAGCGATGCTGTTCGGTTTAACTATGCTGAAACATTTATTATTCCTGCAGCGCTCGGAGAATTTGAGATACTGAACGAAACAAATGAACCTGTAAAAATTCTTAAGGCATTTATAAAATAAAAATATTTCACATGCTTGCCACTAATACTAATGCGAAGCCGTTGCTGACAAAAAAACACTATAACGGATATGTAATAGGAATTTGCATAATAGCCGCAATTGGAGGATTTTTATTTGGCTTTGATACGGCGGTTATATCTGGTGTATTACCCTTCGTGGTGAAGGACTTTGGTTTTACATCATTTATGGAAGGCTGGTTCGTGAGTTCGGCCTTATTAGGTTGCATCGTTGGTGTAATTCTTTCCGGAAAGTTAAGCGATTGGCGGGGGCGAAAGTTTGTTATGTTATTGTCCGCCGGGTTATTTTTCCTGTCAGCAATCGGGTGTATGTTCGCCTCCAATAGTTTTGTATTGATTGTCTTTCGGCTTATCGGTGGCATAGGTATTGGAGTAGCATCGATGATTTGCCCTTTATACATCTCAGAAATTTCCCCGCCATCTTTCAGGGGTAGAATGGTGGCGATTTATCAGCTGGCAATTACCGTTGGCATTGTCGCAGCCTATTTTTCAAATGTCCTGATTTTGAAATTTTCTGCAAATCAATATTCATCAACTTTTTTACATTTTGTTTTAGTAGAAAACCCGTGGCGTGCCATGATAGGATGTGGGTTAATACCTAGCCTCATTTTCTGGGCCGGATTATTATTCATTCCCGAATCCCCCCGGTGGTTAGTACTTAAAAATGAAGATGCTAAAGCAAAGCGTATTCTTTTGAAGATAACTGATAAAAACCTTGCAGATGCTGAAATGGATACTATCAGGCAGGGCATCCGGGAAGAGAAAGGAACATTCAAAGAAATATTTTCACGAATTTACAGAACTGCATTGATTATAGGTATCACACTACCTTTTCTATCCCAGGTATCTGGTATTAACGCTATTATTTATTACGGCCCTTCAATTCTCGATAAGGCTGGTTTCTCCCTGGGCGATGCTTTTGGCGGCCAGGTGACTATTGGCCTTGTGAATGTTGTATTTACATTTGTTGCCATATTAACTGTTGATAAATGGGGACGCCGCCCTTTACTTACTTTGGGTATTTCGTTAGCAGTAATATCTCTTATCACTATTGGTTTTTTATTTTATAATGATGTTACAAGCGGCCCGTGGATTTTATTTTTTATCCTCGTTTTCATTTCAAGTTTTGCCTTTTCATTTGGCCCTGTATCCTTTATCATTATAAGTGAAATATTTCCTACCGCTATTCGTGCACAAGCCGTATCGTTAGGAATATTATCCATGTGGATCGCTAATTTTTTTGTAGGCCAGATGACACCTCTTATGCTAAAAAGTACTAACTGGGGGCCGGCAGCAACGTTTTGGACTTTTGCCCTTTTATGCGCACCTGCCTTGTACCTCACCTTAAAATTAATCCCAGAAACAAAGGGTAAGTCGTTGGAAGAAATTGAAGATTTCTGGAAAACAAAATATCACATAAAAACCAAATAAAACGATCTCTCTTCTTGCCATTATTTACAAATTAAAACAAACATTATGAAACTGATAAGGCATTTATTACCCCATGCAGTTATTAAAGTCTGGATGATAACTGTAGGGCTATTGTTGTGGGTGCTTGTGTCACAAGCCCAGGAAATCCGAACTATTACCGGAACAGTCACCGACAGTTCTGGCGCTCCTTTACAAGGTGCTTCTGTTGCCATAAAAAACAGCAAAACCGGTACCACAACCGATGCGCAGGGGAATTATTCCATAGCTGTTGCAGGAAATGCAGATGCAAAAGCTCTCGTGTTTTCCTTTGCAGGGTTTATTTCACAGGAAATTTTAATTGGTAGCAATACTACTATTAATGTTTCTTTAGAAAGTAATATTGCAACTACATTGGAAGATGTAATTGTTGTGGGATATGGAACGCAAAGAAAGGTGTCGTTGACAGGCGCTGTAAGCCAGATTGGAAGTGAAAACATAGAAAACAAACCTGTTACCAACGCATTGCAGGCATTACAGGGAGAAGCGCCTAATCTTATTATACAGCAACCATCTCTTGAACCTGGGAGTGGCGTAAATCTTAATATCCGTGGAATTGGAACAACCGGAGATAATACCCCGCTTATTGTTGTTGATGGAATTATTGGTGGAAATATAAATACTATAAATCCAAATGACATTGCAAGTGTATCTATTTTAAAAGATGCAGGGTCTGCGGCAATATATGGCTCTCGAGCTGCTAATGGGGTGATATTAGTTACAACAAAAAGTGGTAAACTTAACCAGAAACCAACCGTAAGTTACGATGGAAGTTTCGGTATTCAGGTGCCCAGGGTGTTGGTGAAAAAAGTAAGTGCCTGGGATAATGCATACTACAAAAACCTTGCTTTGATCAATTCTGATTTACCTCCGGCCTACACACCCGAACAAATACAAAAACTAAAAGAGCAGGGAAATGGAACATGGGATGTAGAACATTTGCTCAGAAATGCTCCCATGCAGCAACATACTTTAAATATTAGTGGTGGCGGTGAAAAAAATTCTTACTATATATCTGGAGGCTATCAAAATCAGAATAGCAATTTCATCGGAAATGGCGGATCAGGAAAACCATTTGGATACCAGGTATATAACCTTCGCTTAAATCAATCTTCAATTATTGGGAAGTTAAAAACCAATATCATTTTAAATTATACTAAAACCCGCAACAAGACAAATACAGTTGGGAATAACAACATTTTTGCAGATGCCAACCGTGTTCCGTTAAATTATAGTTGGACTGACTCTGCTGGCAATTTTTTAACGAATGATGTTGCTTCACAATATAATGAATATGGTGTTTTAAAGCAGGGAGGTTTTGGACAGTCCGATAATGATGAAATTTTCGGCAACTTTAATGCTCAACTTACACTTGCCAAAGGGTTGAAGCTGACAGGTGTTTTTGGAGGTACACTGAATAGTTATAATTTATTTTTTAGGCGACAACAGGTAAGCTACCTGCCTTCCGGAATATATGGCGATGACAGAACAGTGTTCGATAATAACAGTAAATCTCAGCTGTTCAATACTCAGCTATTTGCTGAGTATTCCAATACTGTAAAAAACCATTACTTTAAAATATTGCTTGGTGGCTCCAATGAAAACTACAGGCAGCAAGGGTCACAGGTTCAAAAATTGTATACCGATCAATATCTTGGCACACCCACTACCGGAACTATTGTTGATCCGCTCAATTCTTATAATAGTATTGCGGTTAACGAGTCAAGTATCAGTTCTCTTTTTGGTCGCGTTAATTATTCCTTCGCCAATAGGTACCTTTTGGAAGGTAATTTCCGCGTGGATGCCTCATCCAGATTTGCAAAAGGAAACCGTACGGGCTTCTTTCCTTCGGTAAGTGCCGGATGGGTAATTTCTGACGAACAATTTATGGCATCCCTAAATAAGGCAATCAATCATTTAAAGTTCCGTGCAACTTATGGTGTATTAGGCAATCAGAATGTTGGTGCCTATCAATACCAGGCAACTTATTTTAATTATGCTGCCGCTTATGGTTATAACAACTCAGTTGTTGGAGGGGCAGGGTATATTTTAGGCAACCCCGACCTTACATGGGAAAAAGCCGCTACCCTGAATTTGGGAATAGACCTGGGAGTGCTTAATAACAGACTTACTTTCTCGTTTGATTACTTCGATAAGAAAACAACGGATATTTTACAAAGCCGCCAGGATGTACCACTCATTTTTGGTCTTTCTACTTTCCCCGATTACAATGTTGCAGCTGTACGGAATCGTGGTTGGGAAGCGCAGGCAACCTACAAACTTGTAAGCGGCAAAGTAACTCAAAGCTTTAGTGCAAATATTGCAGATACTAAGAATGAACTGCTCCAGCTTACGGGAGGCGCAACAGAACAAATCATAAACCAGGATGTATACTCTTTATTGAGAAGAGTGGGGCAACCGATAACGCAGTATTACGGGTATATTGCTAACGGCTTTTTCCAAAACGATGCAGATGTGCAAAATTCCCCAAAACCGGGAGGCGTTACTGTGGGACCGGGTGACATTAAGTTTAAAGACCTGAACAATGATGGTAGGATAGATGATGCTGATAAAACAGTTTTAGGCAATCCGTTTCCCAGGTACACATTTGGCTTTACATACCGGCTTGATTATAAAGGTTTCGACATGCAGCTTTTTATTCAGGGTGTAGGTAAAAGAGATCAGTTTTTGCGCGGTGAGCTGGTAGAACCTTTTCATTATAACTACGGAGCTACAGTTTATTCCCATCAAACCAATTTCTGGACGCCCGATAATCCAGATGCCCGCTACCCAAGGCTAGCTGTTATTGGTTCGCAATCCAATAACAATAACTGGCGTTTGGGTTCGGATATGTATAAATATGATGCGGCATACGTGCGCTTAAAGAATATCAATCTGGGCTATACGTTACCTGTATCTGTTACACAAAAATGGGGTGTTCAAAGATTGCGCGTATCATTCATTGGCCAAAACCTCGTTACACTCAGTAAGCTCACTTTTATTGATCCCGAAACTACGGAGTTTGATAACCGCCTGAACCTTGGGAATGCTTCTAACAGCGCCAGAACTTATCCATTACCTGTTTTTTACGGAGGCAGTATTGAAATAACCTTCTAAAAAAATAAAAATATTACATATGAAATATTCTAATAAGCTTTATACAGCCATCCTGGTATTGTTTATTGCAGCAGGTTGCAAAAAACTGGATCTTGCTCCTACAGACCGATTCTCTGAATCTAACTTCTGGACAATAGATGCCAACGTTTACAATGCGCTTAATAATAACTACAGTCTTATCTACAATAGCGGACTTTACTTTTATAACGAAGCATTGTCTGATAACGCTTTCAGCCCTTCGGGAGATGTGAATGCCATTGCCGCGGGAATTTATACACCTTCTCTGGCGAAGTTTCGCAATGATTGGGGGCATTATTATGCCACTATTTTATCCTGCAACTTATTCCTTGAAAATATAGACAAAAATAAAACACTTGACCCTTCTGCTATTTCAAGGCTGAAACTGGAAACAAGGTTTTTAAGGGCATTTGCGCATTTTAATCTTACAAAGTGGTTTGGTGAGGTACCCCTCGTGGATCGGGTACTTACGCCGGAAGAAGCACAAACGATTGCACGCGCGTCCAAAGCAGATGTAGTTAATTTCATCGTAAGAGAGCTACAGGCTGCGGCAGACTCTTTACCATCAAACACACAAATACCCCAGAGCGAAGATGGCAGGATAACCAAAGGTGCTGCTTTGGCGCTGCAGGCAAGAGTATTATTATACCAGGGAGACAAAATGCAGGAAGTGTCAAATATCTGCGAAGCACTTATAAATAACCAGCAAACCAACGGAACTTATTCGCTAAATAGCAGCTATGCTGATCTATTTACCAATCCTGCTATAAACAAAAACAATCCGGAGGATATATGGTCTTTGCAATATATACCGGCTGAACGAACCTGGACTGAGTTTTTTGATTTTGCACCCAGATCTGTGGGCGGGCGTGTAAGCAGCATGGCCCCTACGCAATCATTGGTAGAAAGTTATATTATGATGAATGGAAAAAATATTCACGATGCAGGTTCGGGTTATGATGAAAACAACCCTTATATAAACAGAGACCCCCGCCTGACAGCAACTATCGTATATGATAAATTCAACTGGGTTCGTGCTGACGGTTCAGTAAAAGTAATTTATATTAAGCCAGGAACTGACCCAGACCCTGCCGCTTTGGACGAGTATAGCCAAACCTCGCAAAGTTCATCCAAAACAGGGTACTACTGGCGCAAATATTTCGACCCCAGCGCTTTGTCGGGCTTTGCTTCAGGGCTAAATCTTCATCTGATACGTTACGCAGAGATTCTGTTGAACTATGCTGAAGCTAAAAACAGTTTAGGTCAAATGAATGAAACTGTTTGGAACCAAACTATAGGAGCGCTACGCAGACGTGCCGGATTTACAGATCCGGGTGCTGTAAATTATCCTGGTGCTGGTGCCGATATGACAACCATCATAAGGAATGAAAGAAGAGTGGAGCTGGCCATGGAAGGTTTACGAATAGACGATATTAAAAGATGGAGAGTTGCAGAAATTACAATGAATGGTTTTGTACATGGCGCAAAATATGGCGATCCGTCTGTAGATAATGGCTATATACGCGTGCAGCAAAGGAAGTTTACAGCTCCTGCCAACTATTTATGGCCTATTCCGGCGTCCGAACGCTCTCTGAATAAAAACCTTTCTCAAAACGAGGGATACTGATTGTCTTAAAATTTAAAACTTTTTTTATGACTAAAAATATTAAAATCTTTAACTGGATACTATTGGCTATAATGGCTCTTGTCTCCTGCAAAAAAGATGAGCGGAATTTAAATGTTGAACTTACCCCTGTAAGTACATTAGCAGCTCCTGCCGACAAATCTAATATAAAGTTGAATCCCACAACTGGCGCAAATATTATCTTCCAATGGTCGGCAGCCAGTACTCCGGACAGCGGTGTTATTCTGTATGAAGTAGCATTTGACAAAATGGACGGCGATTTTAGTAACCCCGTTTACAAGATAGTTGCCGATGGAGGCGGCTTACAAACAACAGCAGGAATATCACAAAAAGACCTCAATAAAATCGCTTCGCTTGCGGGAATTGAATCTTCTTCATCCGGACAATTAAAATGGGCCATTCGGGCTACAAAAGCCGCTAACGCCATACTTAGTAGTCAAATATATTCCCTTACCCTTGAAAGGCCTGCCGGGTTTGCAGTACTGCCGGAAGCATTGTATATAACCGGTGCAGCCACAGAAGCCGGAGATGACATTACCAAAGCTATACAATTGAAAAAAAGCGGAGATGGTAATTATGAGTTGTACACGTCATTAAAAGCTGGTAACTATTTTTTAACTGATAAGCCAGGTGAAGGTGGTACATCATACTATGTGGATGAAAATAATATAATCAAAGAAGGAAACTCCACAACAACGGTTATTGGCGATACTAAGGCTTACCGGTTAAATTATGATTTTAATATCGCTTTGGCAAGCCAGACTGCCATTGATTCCATTGGGCTGTTTATGTCTGCTTATAATGTTTCTATAGGAACACTTACTTATGCAGGTAACAGCACCTGGGAAGCTGCTAAAGTCCCTGTCGAGTTTTACCAGTTTAGCTGGGGCAGGGATGAGCGGTATAAGTTTATTCTGCACACCCCCAATGGAAAAGAATACTGGGGTAGTTCTAATGTGAATAATATTTCTCCTGCCGGCCAGCCTGCTTCTTATTTTTATCTATGGCCGGTGAGCAATGCACAATGGGATAACACTTATAAGTTTGATCCTTCTGCAGACCGGGCAAATGTTAAAGCCACCGTATATTTTCAGTCCTCATCGTCCTACAGGCATGTTATAACAAAACTATAATCTCTTTTAAAAATAGTTTTAAAATGATTATAAAAAATACACGTATAAAAGGTTGTTCGGAGATTGTTTTATTAAAGTTCATGGTAATTTTTATCATGATATTTAATTCGTGCAGCAAAAGTGACAAACCGGTTAATCCTGCAGAGCCAGGTAATGGCGGAGATCCTCCTGTACAGGTTTCCCCATATTTTACAAAAGCAGAAGAAACACATCAGTTTAGTGTGAATAATTTGCTTACTGCTTATGGCAGTTACCGTGTAAATACAACTACAAATACTAATATAGCGTATGAATGGTACAATACCAGCCAGTTGTACGCCGATATTGCTATGGTAGCATTAGGTAACGAAAATTATCTTTCTCACATGGATAAAACATTTTCATGGCTTCAGAATATGTGGGATAAGAATAGTCCCATAGGTGGTTATTTTGCACAGGCAAATATAGATGGTTCAGGTGCTGCCGGTGATAAATATGTAGATGACAATTCGTTGACAGGAGTGATATACCTTGCAGCTTATGATATAACAGCAGGATCAAGAAAAAGTGAATATCTGAGCAAAGCCAAAGCCTGTGCCAACTGGTTAATCAATAGTGGTCTTTGGGATGATTTTAAAGGAGGGGGTTTCTGGTGGAGTACTCAAAAAACATATAAGCCCACTCAAACCAACGGACTTGCCCTGCAGTTGTTTTCAAAACTATACAAAATCACAGGAGAACAAATCTATAAACAATGGGCAGAATCTGTAAATACCTGGTTGAACAATGTTATGTATGATGCACCCAAAGGTTTGTATATATGGCAGTATGATAATACTGGTAAAAAATACAGTACATTTTTTACCTATGACAATGCAATAATGATAGAAGCATTTTTGCTGTATGCTGATGCAATGCAGGATAATAGCTATATCAGCAAAGCACAGGCGATAGGCAATGCCATGAATAAGGTTTTATGGAACAGTACTTATAACCTGTATATATTTAACACCGACGATATTCGTACCACTCCTGCCTGGTGTGGCTGGGGTTCCCAGGCAATGATCAGCCTGTACGAGAAAGATAATAACAATTCCTGGCTGAGTTATGCTAAGGGAAATATCGACGGAATTAATGTAATATTAAGAGATAAGTCTCTTTTCGGATATTATCAGTTTGCAAGCCTGAATGGCGCCGGACGTTATACAAATATGGAAGGTGTAGATGCGGCGTGGATGCAACGGGTACAGGCGTTATTGTCAAAGTATAAATAAAAGTTGTGATCCCTAAAAATATAGACATGAATATCAAGCAAAAATCACTCATTTTCTTCCTTTGTATCATTTTTTTCTTCAGCGTTGCTTCATCGCAAAATGTGTTGCAATATGTGGACCCTAATATTGGTACGGCACATAGCCGGTGGTTTTTTTATACACCTGCAGCAGTTCCTTATGGTATGGCAAAATTGGCGCCTTCCACAAATGGACATTATGGAAATGCGTCTGGCTGGGAAGCGGTAGGATATGATACGCGTCACAACTCCATTGAAGGTTTTGTTCATTTTCATGAGTGGCAGATAGGAGGTGTAAGTTTTATGCCAACAACGGGTAAATTAAAAACTAAACCCGGCGATCTTGATAATATCCAATCCGGCTACAGATCCGTTTTTAACAGAGCGCAGCAGGTTGCAGAAGCCGGCTATTATAAAGTCATGTTGGATACTTATAATATTATAGCGGAGCTGACAGCTACAAAAAGAGTGGGGTTTCACCGGTATACTTTTCCAAAATCGGACAGTGCTCATATTATTCTGGATATTGGAAATATTCAGGGAGAAAGTGGCGCTGTTACAGGTGCGGCTATTAAAATGACAAGCGATACCCATTTTGAAGGATTTGTAAACACATATCCTAAATATGTAGAAAAATACGATCCATCGGGTAAAGTGTGTATGTATTTTTATGGGCAAATCAGCAAAAAGCCTGAAAGTATTACAGCATTCGATGTAGAGAATATACATCAAAATACCGACTCCGCAAATGGGAAAGGAGCAGGGCTTGCATTAAATTATGCAACAAATGCAAATGAACAAATTGAAATAAAAGTGGGGCTTTCTTACACTTCCATTGCAAATGCAAAGCATAATTTACAAACCGAGGCAGATTCACTTTCATTTGATAAAGCCAAAGCAAAAGCACAGGAAAGCTGGCAACGGGAGCTAAGCAAAATATATGTGAGCGGCCGTAACGAAAACGATAAAAAGAAATTTTACACCGGTCTATACCATGCTTTATCAGGCCGCGGTATTGCAAGTGATGTAAATGGTGACTATCCCAAACATGGAGGCGTAATGGGTCATTCTACAACGGCAGATGATCCGTACAGGCAATATATTAATACCGATGCCATTTGGGGAGCCTATTGGAACATAACGCAATTATGGGCTTTAAGCTATCCGCAGTGGTATTCCAGCTATGTGTATACGCAACTGCAGTTGCACAAAGACCGGGGTTGGTTTGGCGATGGTATTGCTAACAGCGAATTTGTTTCTGGTGTAGGAACAAATATGGTAGGCCTGGCAATAGCAGCGGCTTATCAGGTGGGCATCAGGAATTATGATATTAATGCGGCTTATGAGGCAGTAAAAGCAAACGAATTAAGCTGGGAAAAAAGGCCGGTAGGTTCAGGGAAAATGGATACTAAAGCTTTTGTTGAATTGGGCTTCTCTTCTTATCTGGAAGAAGACAAAACAGATGCTACAGGGTCTCATTTTTCCGTTTCTCATACGCTCGAATACAGTTTCAGCGCTTTTGCTGCTGCTCAAATGGCCAAAGCTTTAGGAAAGAAAAAAGATTATTCAAACCTGCTCCGGTTTTCCAATGGATGGCAGCATGTGTTTAACAATAAAAACAGATTAATGCAGCCAAAAAAGGCCGATGGAAGTTATATAGATAAATTTGACCCTTATGAGCCCTGGCGTGGGTTTCAGGAAGGCAATGCTGTTCAATATACATTTTTTGTTCCGCAAAATCCAGCCGCATTAATTAACGCTGTAGGGAAAGGCAATTTTAATAAACGCCTTGACAGCATTTTTACAGCGTCAGAAAGAGATGCATTTGGTGGTGGAAAAACAATAGATGCTTTTGCTGGTGTTAAATCTATTTATAACCATGGTAACCAGCCTTGCCTGCATATAAGCTGGCTGTTTAACTTTTCGGGCAAACCCTGGCTCACGCAAAAGTGGACGAGACGAATCTGCGATGCATTTTATGGAACAGAGCCAATACATGGTTATGGTTATGGCCAGGATGAGGACCAGGGGCAATTAGGTTCCTGGTATGTGATGGCGGCATTGGGACTGTTTGATGTAAAAGGTTTTACCGATAGCAGGCCCATTATAGAATTGGGCAGCCCCCTATTTGATAAAGCTGAAATTAAACTGGGAAATAATAAACAACTTATCATTGAAACAAAGAATAATTCAAAAGAAAATTTATATGTACAGTCTGCATCGTTAAATGGAAAGCCTTTGCATAATTGCTGGCTATATCGCGATGAGTTAATGAAGGGAGGGCGTTTAGTCCTTCAAATGGGAAGTATACCTAATAAAAATTGGGGAACAAAAATACCACCTCCTTCTGTTCAATAAAGCTTTCAAAAAAGACATCACTGTCATGAAAATTGTTTTATCGTATTGCCTTCTTTTTGCCTCATTTTCATCTTTTGCGCAGGATACCAGCAAGCTATACCTGGCAAGAGCTGAAAGTATGTATTCGAACATTTGGAATCATTTCCGGGTTCCGAAGTATAAAGGTTTATTTTCGGAACATTTTCCTGCAGGGCATTCTGATTCGCTAAATTATTTTCAGGGTAATGCTGTAAAAGCTAAAGAAGTGAGTTTTTTGTGGCCCTTTTCCGGAGTTTTTTCTGCAACCAATTCATTATTGCGATCTGATTCTGTTAAAGAAAAATACCTGCCTTTTCTGGATAGTTGTGTGATCGGAGTGGAGTATTACCGCGATACGATGCGGAAACCGACAGGATATCAGGCTTACCCCACAATGTTTGAAAAAGTAGACCGGTACTACGATGATAACGGGTTGGTAGGTATTGACTATATGGAGGCATACGTAAATACCAAAAACGAGCTATACCTGCAACGTGCAAAAGAAGTGTTTACTTTTATTATCAGCGGATGGAATGATGATGCCGGAGGCGGTGTTACATGGCTTGAAGGTCATAACGACCAAAAGCCAGCCTGCAGTAACGGAACAGCACTACTTGTAGCGTTAAAAATTTTCGAAGCAAGTAAGGAAAAATATTATCTTGATTGGGGAAAACGGTTTTATGACTGGGAATATCAACACCTCCGGGATACGAATGGCTTATATAGCAATGACAAGAAGTTAAACGGTGAAGTAAACAGAACTTTTTACACCTACAATTCTGGTTTTATGCTTGAAGCTGCTACATTACTATATAAACTTACTAACAATAAGAAATATCTGCAACATGCACAGCAACTTGCCAAAGATACTTATACTTATTTCAGTAAGATTAAACATGATAATAGGTTGAAAATGTTCATTGATCTACCCTGGTTTATTACAGTTTTGTTCAGAGGCTATGAAGCCTTATATAATTTAGATGGGAACTACAGGTTTATCGCAGCCATAGAAAAAGATTTGAACTATGCTTGGGAGCATTCAAAAGATCAATATGGGTTCATAACAAATAACTGGTTGCCTGATGAGAAAGAAATAGCAAAACCGAAATGGTTACTGGATGAGGCCTGCATTGCAGAATTATATGCCAGGTTGAGCTTGATTCATTTTATAAGAAAGAAATCATTTTAAAGCTCTGTTAAAGAGTTTAGGAAACTTGGTGTTTTATTGAGTTACAGCAACTTAAGGAATAAGAGAATTATTCAGAATACTTATCCGAGCCGGTAATTTTTACCGCAGAGAAAAGTACAAATATCTAACTAATAGAATTAACGAAGTTTTTGCTTATAATTAGTTCAATATCAGAAGAATATAAATAAAATAAAAACCGGTATTTTCAGAAAAATTCTGAAAATACCGGTTTGGTAGCCCGGACAAGAATCGAACTTGTATCTAGAGTTTAGGAAACTCCTATTCTATCCATTGAACTACCGGGCCAGAAAGAACTGAAAAGGGTGGCAAATATATATAATAAAGAATTATTGAGGGAACCTTTTTTAAGGGAATCAGTACGGATAACGCTTTATGCCGGAATGGATCCCTGCTGCATGATTTGCCTGCATATTGCTGAGCCGGTTTTAACGAGGTTCGGGTAGGTTTGTGGTAAGGCCTCGCTTAATGAGGTCCCGGGCTCATTGATGCAGATCAGTTTATTGAAATACTTTGCCAGTTCCCGGTCTTCTTTTTCAGGTATTTTACCCGCTACCACTATCACTTTTACGCCTCTTTCCATGGCCATTTTGGCTACGCCGAAAGGCGCTTTGCCGTCCAATGTCTGTTGGTCTATAGTGCCCTCACCCGTGATTACCCAATCGGCTTTTTCCAATTGTTGCCCAAAGCCGGTAAGTTCCAAAAAATAGTCGATGCCCTGTACAATTGCTGCATTACAATAAGCTGCCAATGCCGCCGCAATACCACCGGCGGCACCGCCCGATACCAGGGCCCTCATCTGGATTCCGGTTGCCTTTTCGGTAACTGCATCCAACCGGGCAAGTGCTTTTTCCAATTCCGCAACATCTTGCGGGGCGGCGCCTTTCTGAGGGCCAAAAACTGCTGCCGCACCGGCAGTTCCCAGCAATTTGTTTTTGACATCGCAAAGAATGGTAATACCTGTGCCGGCCAACCGGCTGTCTAATCCTGTAGTTGATACAGCCTCCAGGTTTTGCAGTCCCATTGGCAGATCTTCTATGGAATTTCCATTTTTGTCATAAAAAACGATTCCCAGCTCCTTTAATATTCCTGACCCGCCATCTACAGTAGCGCTGCCACCAATGCAAAGGATAATTTCCTTTGCTTTTTTGTCCAGGGCTGCTTTTATCAGTTGTCCACATCCCGCCGTAGTGGCCTTAAGCGGAGCATACGCTTCGGGCTTTAATAACCGCAGGCCGGAAGCATCTGCCATTTCTATGATGGCCGTCTGCTTTTCCGGGATCCATCCCCAGGGGGCTTGTATGGGTCTGCCCAGCGGATCTTTTACATTACAATAACACTGTATGGCATTAAAATACCGGCATAGCAATGTTCCTGTTCCATCGCCCCCATCCCCCACCGGGCAATTACTGATAGCACCTTTGAACCCGGCTTTCTGAAATCCTTCAACAAGGGCGGCAGCCACCTCGCTGGCAGGTAAGCTGTTTTTAAAAGCGTTGGGTGCCATTACAATTTTCATCAGTATATTTTTTATGCCTGAAGGCTGAACCAGAAGAATGTATCACAATAAAAAGAGAGATAGCACATATACGGCTAAAAACCCGGCTACGGCCATCAAAAACGAAGCTACGGTAAACACCCTTAACATAGGTTTTAATTCAAGATCTGCGAAATGGGCAATTACCCAAAAATAAGAGTCGTTTACATGAGAAACAGCCATAGAGCCTGCTCCCATTGCCAATACCGCCAGGATGCGGCCATTGTCAGAGTCCAGGCCCAGCCCGGAAAGAAAAGGGAGTACAATGGAAGCTGCGGTAACAATAGCCACTGTGGAGGAGCCCTGCGCTGTTTTTAAAATAGCGGTAACCAGGAAAGGGAACAGTAATCCCATGGCATTCAATATCTCTATTCCGGCCAGGTGATCCTGAATTTTAAGCGCGCCGATAATAGCGCCGAAAGCAGCTCCTGCCCCGATAATCACTAATATACCCCCGGCCTTATCTATGCCCTGGTTCATTAATTTTCCCAGCTCGTTTTTTGTCCATTTTTTAGGAACCAGCAATGCCAGCAATAAGCCAACAGAAAGCGCTACAGGAGGATCGCCGATAATTAAAACAGCTCCTGGCAGGGAAGTATGGATATCCGGGATATTGGTCAGGATGGCTTTAATAGCTATTAAAGAAATGGGTACCAGCACCGGGATAAATGAAAGCCATTTAGGCGGAAGCGGCTGGTTGGTGTCTTCTTTAGTATTAGTAACTGTAGAGGAGTTGCTGTTCATATCCGGAAACTGTCTGCCTTTCCAGACCGACCATCCGTATCCGGCAAGCATTGCCGGCACAGCAACGATAAGCCCATACAGGATCACCCATCCAAAATCGGCAGTTAAGGTACCGGTAGCAGAAGTGATGCCGGGATGAGGGGGAATAAAACAATGTACGGCGTACAGGCCGGTGGCCAGCGCTGCGCTCATAACAATAGCAGGGGTAGCTGTTTTTCGGATCATGGAGGCATTCAAACCACTTAAAACGATAAAGCCGGAGTCGCAGAAAATAGGCAATCCCACCATAAATCCCGTAAGGCTTACAGCCAGAACAGAGCGGCCGCGGCCCACCCATTTCAAAATAGTAGCGGCCATTACCGTGGTGGCGCCGTTGGACTGTAATACCATTCCCAGTGCAGTGCCCACTGCAATGATATAACCCAGCGAGCTCATTATTTTACCAAACCCCTCTTTCATTGCGGTCAGAATGCTGGCAGTATCCAGTCCGCCGATCCAGCCCGTAATAAGGCAGGACAGGGACAGCGAAAAGAATGGGTGCATTTTATATCGGGTACTGAGTACAATGATCAGCAGGATTCCGGTACCCAATGCAAGAATAACAGAAAGAAAGGGAGAGACAAGCATAACCAATCAAATAAAGAATTGTAAAATATATCCCCGTCGTTAAAAGGCTGGTATTGGAAAGTAAGCGCTGTTAATCATCCATCGGGAACCTGCTGCTTTTTCTTATGATAATATCCGGTGGCAGGCTTTCCAGCTTATAGTCAGTTACGGTACGTTTACTTTCTATAAGATTCAGAAGGAGCGATGCTGCTTTTGTGCCCATTTCAAATGCCGGCTGGCTGATAACAGACAAAGCCGGATCAAACAAAGAAGTGTATTTGGAATTATTAAAACCTATTACGCCCATGTCTCCGGGCATATTAATGCCTTTCTTTTTAAGAATGCTGAAAGTTTCGGTAGTTATTTTATCGGCCAGCAAAACCAGCGCATCAGGTTTTTTCTTGGCCATAAGGAGCGCTTCTACGGCTTGTTCTACTTCTTCAACTAAAAGTCCGCCATGATCGCAATACTTTATCAGAGATTCATCAACTGGGATAGCATGGTCTTCCAGCGCTTTCATATAACCCGCCAGCCGGTCCCTGGTTATAGAAAGGTTGGCATTGTTGGCAATTACTGCAATTCTCTTAAATTTATTTTCCAGGAGGTGCCCGGTAGCCCTGTAAACACCCGTAAAATTATCAGTAATGACTTTATGGGTGTGAATTCCTTCAACTACCCTGTCGAAAAAAACAATAGGCAATCCTTTTTCATGTAGTTGCTCCAGGTTACTGAAATCATTGGTTTCAGCCGAGACGGATATAATCAACCCGTCAACAGACCTGGAAACAAGGTAGTCCAGTATCATCTGCTCTCTTTCTACCGACTCCTTGCTTTGGGTGATAATTACATTATAACCATTTTTGTAAGCAATGGACTCAATGCCATTAATCACCTGGCTAAAGAAAGTATTGGCGATTTCAGAAACCACCACACCAATGGACAGGGTTCTTTTTTCTTTCAGGCTTAAAGCAACAGGATTGGGCCGGTAATTGATTTCTGCGGCATAATCTCTTATTTTTTTCTTGGTAGCTTCACTGATTTCGTAACTGTCTCTTAAAGCCCGGGACACGGTGGAAGTGGACAGCCCCAGTGCTTTGGCAATATCCTTTATAGTAGCAGCTTCAAACTTCATATGCGCATTGCACCTTTCTTGCGAAGATAATCAATTATATATACGATTCCGGCAACGTTTGCGTAAATAAATCTGCCGGGGTTTATAAAGTGGAAAAGGAACCCATTCCGGAAGCAGTTTTTGAATAAAGGCAATATTGAAACCGATTGTATTTTTTGTAGGTAAAAATGCATTTTTCAGCGTTCTGAAAGCGGTAATCGCCTGCTAAAATGCTTTATGCATACGATACCGGCAACGTTTGCGTAAATAAATCCATCCTGTGCCGTCCTGTACACAGAAAAAAAGGTTAAACTTGCTAAGCGATTGTGGTTCTGCAAACCAGCTTAACTGAATACTAAAACAAAAAAATGCCGTATGAACAGATTATTGTTGACAATGTTGATTGCCATCTTTTGTATTACTGTAAAGGCTCAAACGAAACCGATTTCAGGTACTGTGTTGGATGATACGGGGCAGCCGCTTGCAGGAGTGAACGTATCTTTGGTAAATGCCAGCACAGTTACACAAACTGATGACGATGGTAAATTCACCATCAGGGTGCCCGAAGCAGGAGATGCCGAGCTTACTTTTAGTTTTACTGGCTTTATTTCTCAAACACTGGCTGCTGCTAATGACATGACAGTAGCGCTTATAAAGAATGTTGTAGCCGGCGATGAAGTTGTCATAATAGGGTATGGTTCCGCTACAGCTGTAAGGGACCTTACCGGCTCTGTTTCTTCTGTTTCGGGAAAAACTTTGGCCCGTGTTCCTGTAGCCTCGGCAGCGGAGGCCCTACAGGGAAAAGCAGCCGGTGTGCAGGTAACCATGATGGACGGTGAACCTGGTGCAGAGATCAATATTCGTATCCGGGGTGGTACTTCAGTAACCCAAAGTAATGCCCCTCTTTTTATCGTTGACGGGTTCCAGGTAGATAATATTAATGATATTCCTCCCACAGATATTCAGAGCATTGACATTCTTAAAGACGCTTCCTTAACGGCCATTTATGGCGCCCGTGGGGGAAACGGGGTAGTGGTAGTAACCACCAAGCGTGCCCAGGCCGGTAAATTCAGTGTTACTTTTAACCATAACACCCAGGTAAGAACCCTGGCGCGTAAACTTGAGCTGATGGATCCCTATGAGTTTGTAAAAGTTCAATATGAATCCGTTGTGGGTAATAATACTAATCGTCAAAGATTCAGGGGGAATTTTGGTAATCCGGCTGATTTTATTCTATATAAACGATTTGAAGGGAACGACTGGCAGGATGAGATCATGGGAGGAAAACCGCTAAGCCACATGTACAATCTTATATTGGGCGGTGGCTCGCAATCTATGAGATACAGTACCAGTATTACCCATAACGAAGAGAATGGTGTATTGATGGGGTCTGGCATTTCGCGAACCAATGTTCTTACAAAATTTTACGCAGAACTCTCTCCCAGGCTGAAGGTGGAGCTTGTTCCACGTTTTACCTATCGCCAGAAAAGAGGAACCGGAGCAGGTGCTGTTGGACGCGGCGGTCTTATTGATGTGCTACGTTACCGGCCCACCAATGGTTTACGCGAATTTTCTTATCTGCCACCAGAGGATATTGACCCGGAAGATGAACGGTATTTCGAGTATAATAACCCTAAGGGAGATCTTGAGCAAAACTACGAGAGGGCAAACGACTATTCTTTTTCTAACCAGGCTTCCGTTGACTGGAAAATTTTGCCGGGTCTTACTTTCCGTACTGTAGGTTCACAGAATATGTCGTTTGGTTTTAATGACCGCTTTTGGGGCGATTTAACCCGGGAAGCAATAAATAATAACGGCCTCCCCGTAACCCAGCTAAGCACTTCAAAAGGGAGCCGGTACCAATGGTCCAATACCTTAGAATACAAGAGGTCG
Organism: Niabella sp.; assembly: GCA_049841335.1. Taxonomy (GTDB): domain Bacteria; phylum Bacteroidota; class Bacteroidia; order Chitinophagales; family Chitinophagaceae; genus Niabella. The sequence continues at coordinate 40,813 of JASGDI010000121.1, forward strand.
GTAAATAAGCATAATTATACCGTCCTGGTGGGACAGGAAATTGTAAGCTCAAAGGGGTTCAAAACCTCCCAAAGCTCCCGTTATTTTCCAAAAGAAGTGGAAGCGGAAAGAGCCATACGGAACCTGGGCTTAGGAACTCCCTGGAAAGCAACATCATTTATGAGCTCCCCTACAAGAACATCATCGTACTTTGCCCAGGCCAACTACAATTTTGAGCGGAAGTACCTGCTTTCGCTTACTTATCGTGCCGATGGTTCCACCATGTTTGCACCGGGTAACCAGTGGGGACACTTCCCCGCTATCTCTGGCGCCTGGGTGGCAACCAATGAAAAGTTCCTGGCAGATCAGAACTTATTCTCAGAGCTTAAAATAAGGGCGGCGATAGGTAAAACAGGAAATAACCAGATTGAAGATGATATGTGGCGGTATCAGTATGCCATTAATGTAGGCGGAGGCCCCGGATGGGGAGAAACCAATGAAACAGGATACGAATATTACCTGAATACAGGTGGTAAAACACTTCCTAATCCTAATATTAAATGGGAAACCTCCCTCAAACGTAATCTCGCCCTGGATATCGGAATGTTTAAGGGGCGCCTGACCATCACACCTGAATTTTATGTAAATACCACAACAGATCTGCTTTACCTGAGCAATATCCCTACCACCACCGGGTATACACAACAAATGCAAAATATTGGCCAGGTAACCAACCGGGGTTTTGAGCTTACCATTAATGCACAGATCATCCAACGGGAGAAAGCTTACTTTAACACCACTTTTACCTTTGGAGCTAATAAAAAGCGTATTGACAAGCTGAATGGTACGGAGGATGTTCTTTGGATGAGTCCTTCTGACGGATGGAGATCTTCCGATGCAGACTATATGCTGAAAGTAGGAGACCAGGTAGGGCTTATTTATGGCTATGTGTATGATGGCATTTACAGGTTTGATGAATTTGACCTGCAGGGCCTTAACTGGGTGGCGAAACCAGGAACCGTGAATAACGATGCGCTTTTTGGCACCCAGCCGGGCAGGCCTAAATTCAAAAACTTTGTAGATGATGAGGGTGCAGAGAATGTGGTAAATGAAAAGGATAAGGTAGTTATAGGTAATACCACTCCTAAATTCAGCGGCGGCCTGAACCTGGCCGGTGGCTGGGGAAATTTCGATATGTCGGCCAACTTTTTCTTTATGTACGGGTTTGATGTAAACAATGCAACCCGTTACACCTTATCCTCTTTCGAAAGTAATACAAATAACTACTACAACGTATTACCGGAATTTAATGAAAAAGCACGCTGGAGATATGCAGAGGATGTGTATGGGGACAGGATGTTAAGTGATGCACGTTATGTGCAGCTATACCAGGAGATGAACGCCAACGCTACTATCTTCAGCCCGGTGGATATTGGCAAGAAAGTAACGCACTCTTATTTTATAGAAGACGGTTCCTTCCTGCGTTTACAGGATCTTACGGTGGGCTATACATTACCTAAAAACGTTTTAAACCGCGTAAAGCTGGGAAATGTGCGGGTGTTTCTTAGTGGCTATAACCTGTTCTTGTGGACCAAATACACGGGGTATGATCCGGAAGTGGATGTAGAAAGCGGGCTCACACCGGGCATAGATTATAACCGTTATCCGAGAAGCCGGAACTTTTTGGCAGGCATAAACATTACTTTTTAATCTAAGTGTTCACCTATTACAGTATAAAATTTATATAAGATGAGAAAATATATTATCATTCTCAGCACATTATTAATACTCTTCGCTTCCTGTGAAAAAAGGTTCCTGGAAGTACGCTCCGACTCAAAATACGAAGGGGATTATGTCTTTGGAAACAAGGAAGAAATTAACAGGGTACTAACTGCCGTATATGCTTCTTTAATGAGCAATGATACTTATGGCAATGCGTACTTTAGCACTTTCGCTTTAAACAGCGATGTTGAGTACACAGCCTTTGCCGGTGAGCTGCCTAGTGTAAGCGGGGAAGACTTCAGGGCTTTTGACGGCGCCCGGCATGCTCCTTCCGTCCAGAGATTCTGGGATAAGCAATATGAAGGGATTGAGCGTGCCAATATCTTTATTGATGGCATCCAGGGCAGCCCTGTTTTTAATAAGGACGATAAAGACCTTACGCAGCAGCTAGGTGAGGCAAAAGTGCTTAGAGCGATGTTTTACCACGACCTGGTGGTAATGTTTGGCGATGTTCCTTTTAATATCAAACCAACGATGCAGCTTGGGTCAGATTTTGTGATCCCGGTTACTGACCGTAACGAGATCCTGAGCTTCCTGATCGAAGATCTGAAAGAAGCGGCCTCCGGAATGAAATACGCAAATGAATTGGCAGAAGGTGTGGAACGGGCTTCTAAGGAATTTTGCTTTGGCATGATTGCCCGGATAGCCTTAACACGGGGCGGATATGCCCTGTATCCTGAGGGAGCCAGGGGTACCATGAAAAGAATGCCTGACTATAGAGATTATTACGCGATTGCCATGCAATATGCGGATTCGGTTATTTCATCCGGAACGCATAGCCTCAATAAACCATACAGGAATGTATTTATTGATGAAACCAACAATATAGTAAGCAATAATGATGATCCCGTTTTTGAGATTCCCTTTTTAAAAAACGGTAGTGGCAGTGTGGGTAGCTCTACCGGGCCGGCTGTTGGCTCTACTGATGGTATCACTACTCACATTTGGGGTTCTGCCGGCGGAGGTATGAGGCTGAATGCCTTCTACCACTATTCTTTCGATCGTAGTGATATCAGGAAGGACTATGTGGTAGGCCAGTGGAATTATGATGCTGCAGGGCAGCCCCAGGTACTAACTGACTATAGCATGTACAATAACAAATGGTCGAAACTATGGGCCGACGCGGCAAACGCTTTAGGCAATCAAAGCTCGAACAATACCGGAACCGGTATCAATTTTCCCTATATGCGGTATGCCGACATCCTGCTGATGTATGCGGAGGCCGTTAATGAAGTGGAGGGAGGTGTAACCGGCGCAAACGGGGCGAAAGCCCTTGATGCTTTCAAACAGGTTCGCAGACGGGCATTCCTGGCTGCAGACCATTCGCAGAAGGTGGAGAGCTATACTAATACAGTGGCTGCTTCTAAAGAATCTTTCTTTAATGCTATAGTGCAGGAACGTAAATGGGAGTTTGGCGGCGAAAATATGCGCTGGAAAGACCTGGTTCGCTGGAATCTTTATTCGCAGGTAGTGTACGATAGCTTTATGGAATATTTTATTGTAGCTTCGATGGTCGGTGGCGACTTTATGGAGGGTTCCGAAAACTATCAGACGCTTCCTTTCAACAAGTTTTATAAGCGGGTGCCTAACCCGGGTAATAAAGACCTCTATCCTAATACCACTTTGCCCGTTATTGAGTTTTACAACCCCTGGGAAGCAGTGCTGCACCCGGGCGCCGGCTGGGAAATGGCAACTTTTTATAACTGGTACGATGAAAATACTTCCATGCCCAGGGCCCAGATCCTTTATTCGTTCCGTGGCTTTATCAAGGGCGGAGCCGGAAGTAACTGGGAATCGTTAAACCGTAATAACCTGCCTCCGGTACGTTACATACTGCCGTTCCCTAACCAGGCTATTATAATGAGCAATGGTGCTTATCAGAACCAATATGGCTATAATTAATTATCGTATTAAAAAAAAAGATATGAAAATTAAAATTTTAATACTGAACATTGTTGTAGCGGGCTTGCTGACAATGATTCTGAATGCCTGTAAAAAAAATCAGTATGAACTTACTGATGAAGAGGAAAACAGATCCTTCATGGCTGTGTTCCGTTACCAGGCCAATACCGGGAAATCCAACGATCCGATCGGCTGCCAGGTGGTGAATACCAATGACATGTACCTGGTGTGGAACGGCATTAACGGCGCTGCCGGCTACCGCCTCCAGATGAAAGTGCAATCCGGTTCCTGGGATATTCCGGGAGATATTCTTTGGGATACTATCGTAGGGCCTGATGTGCTGAAAATTATCAAGCCCGATCTGCAATATTCAACCAAGCATAATTTTGCCATACAAACCCTTTCACCCCTGGGAGAAGCCTATCATTCTAAATGGTATGGGAAAGGAGATGTAGGCCATAATGACGAGCGTGCAGAGTGGGAAATGGGCGAACGTAAAGGTATTCCTGATGTGGTGTCTGTTTCTAATGTAACCGAAACCAGCATGAGGGTTTGGTTCGATCTGAAAGTATATAGTACCGACCCTGCTGTTTTAAACCCCAGTTTCCAGTATGAGGATGACAAGTTTTTAATGGATGAAATTTTAATTCAACCGGCTTCTGTAAACCGCGATTTGCCTTCGCAATCCATTGCTATTACGCAGGCCGACCGCGACAGGGGATATTTGGATGTTACAGGGTTAACGGCCAACTCGCTGTATGTGGTGAACGGGCTAAATAGTAAGGTACCGCGCTACTGGGACAGGCTGTACAATACCAGCATGGTTCGTATGAGAGGCGAAGTAGGCGAGCCTATACTTATACCGCATGTGGTGGATAATGAAAATCCTGCGGCAGTACAAGAGAATGCATGCCGCATTGATACAATACTCAATAATTTCCTGTTTGATAATACATTAGCCGAAGGCACTGTATTTATGCTGGAAGCAGGCAAAAAATACTATATAGGCAGCCAGGTGGTGCTGGCTAAAGGATTAACCTTAAAATCAAACACGCCGGGCAGCAAAGCCATTGTGTATATGGGGGTTGGTTATAACGAAACCAATACGGGCTCAAATGGGTTTAACTTCCAGCTTGGCCGTCCTGCACAGGCTGGCGAAATAGGCAGTATTACCGTGGGCGATGTAATTTTTGATGATATTAACTTTGAGCTGCCGCTTGCGGTTAACTTTTTCAACCAGTCTTTGTTCCCTGGTAAGTCCATTAACGGTAACTATTTCATTAACCAGCATTCGGCGTCAATGCCCTTTACCTGCTCTAAATTAGAGGTTCGTAATTGCAATTTCCAGGGCATGGTGCGAAGCTGGTTCAGAACGCAGGGCTCAAACCGGCAGGTAATTGAAAATATTATTGTAGATAACTGCCTGTTCCACGATGACGGTATGTATGATGTTAACGGGCGTGGATATCCGTTTATTACAGGCGATGCAAAATCTGAAAGAACCAATATCTTCAATAATGTGGTTATTAAAAACAATTCGTTTATAGGTATAAGCTGGGATCAGTTGTTACGCGAAAATGCCAACTTAGCCTGGGCGCCAAGTGTGGTTTGGAATGTAACTATTGAAAATAATACGTTCTTAAATGCGTTCTCCATTTCCAACGGGCGGTTTCTGATACAGCATCAAAATCCTCCGGCCAACAGTAAATATACCATTAAGAAAAACCTCTTTATCTCGGTTAAAGCCGCCGGCGACGACCGTTCGTTCTTCCAAAGTGGTATGGATTTTAGAACCTATCGTCCGGGTTTAAGTTTCGACATTGCCGATAACTATTCAACGGCATCAAAATCGGCAAACAATGCGATCACCTACTATACCTCTGCAGAGATATTCAATAACCAGCCGTTTAGTCATGCCAGCAGAGGCGCCGGATTTAATGCAGGCGCCCTGAATGTGGGAGGTTTGGAAGCAACAAGAGTAATAACCGGTCCAACGCCCATTGCTCCGGAGAACCTGATGGTTGATCCTTATCCGAAAGGCAAAAAAGTAGGTGCCGCCTGGGATGTCAATGCGCATATTTATAATGTAAATGGCCTGCGCTTCAAGAATACTCCTGAAGTGCTTAACCATCCTATTTATACTAAAGGTATCGGGGATCCCCGCTGGAGGTAATTTATGGGCAATGCTTAGATATTAATTTGAACATTAATTTTTCATAAAGTTCCAACCTGAAGCCAGTTCACTGAAATAGTGGAGGCTTCAGGTTATTTTTTCCCGTCCCACGGTCTCGTGTACTGATATCGATAATAAGCTATTTAAAAACTCCTGCACTATGGGGTCTGAAAAAATTCACCTTTCTGAGCAAAGAACTATTTATTTGGTAAAACCCGAAGAAATTGTTTTTTGCCAATCAGATGATTGCTATACAAATGTTTACCTGGTTAAAGACAAGAAAATTTTAATCGTCAAGTCGCTAACAAAATTTCAGAAAGAGTTATGCCCAAAAGAATTTATAAGGGTCAGTCAATCTTACTTAGTTAATAGGCACTATATTAAAAGTATTGACAAAAAGAAACGCTTATTAGCATTAGAAACCAACCACATTATTCCTTTTACAATTTCTTTGAAATCTCTTTTAAGTATAGTGTAAGATAGAGTATACTACTCAGTTTAATTTGGTTATGATAATGAATAAAGTTATGGAGCGAACTAGTATTGTATGTTCTTATGCATTATCAGCAATTATAGGATGTTTGCTTATTTTTTTGCCGGCAGTTCGGCTTGAAGAACTTCTGAATCCAGCTCAAACAGGAAAATTTTTTGTATTCGTGTATGGTGTGCTTTTAATATCTTTTTGCTTCATAATTAAGAATACGGCAGTATGCTATAAAACAACAATTAATATATTGGATATTGCTGTGATGCTTTTCATAGGATTTTTAACGCTAAATAGATTTTACTTTCCATCTGTTTACGGTTTTTCAATTAGCTATTTTGAGCTTTTAGCGCTATGTTTAGTATACTTAAGTGTACGTAAGATACATTTCAGATGTTACTTCTTTTTCTTTGCGTCCATTATGCTTGGTGGGATAGGTCAGGCGATATATGGACAGCTTCAATTATTCGACTTCTTAAAGTCTAATCACTCGTTATTTAAACCTACTGGAGGTTTTTTTAATCCGGGACCCTACGCAGGATACCTTGCTTCAGTTTATCCGGTTGCGTTTGGATTTTTTTTACTGAAGTTCTCAGTTCCTAAAGGCGATAAGTTAAAATGGATATCGATGACTCAGCTGAATTTTGCTATAAAACTTCTTTCTGCCATAAGCATAATTTTCATCTTTCTTATTATTCCCTCTACACATTCCCGGGCAGCCTGGATTGCTATTTTGAGCTGTTCTCTTTACCTTATATATAGGATGAAAAAAGGAAATAATTCAAGGAGTTTTTTCTTTCTTCTGAAAAAGAGAAGCGCTATAGTAGTAATATCATTTATTAGCATTGTAGTTATATTATCTGCTTTGTTTCTATTTAAAAAGAACTCAGCAAATGGCCGCCTGTTAATATGGTCGATCGCAGCAAATATGATAAAAGATAAACCACTGACAGGAGAGGGATACGGAAGATTTAGTTCTGTTTATATGAATCGTCAGGCAGCCTACTTTGCAATCCATACAGATGATTCCCGAGCTGCTCTTGCTGATAATGTTATTTACGCATATAATGAGTTTTTGGAATTTGCAGTTGAGAATGGACTTCCACTTTTACTCATCCTCCTACTTACAATATTTTTGTTGCTGAATTTAAAGGATTCCAACTTGGATCGAAATAGATTAGATCGGGATGAGGCTACCCAAAAGATGTTATACATAGCTAAGGCCGGTTTAATTTCTGTATTGGTATTTTCTCTTTTCTCTTATCCTTCTCATATACTATCTATTAAACTTAATGTAACAATATTTTTAGGCTTTTTGTCAAATGGTTTAAGGCCTGTTGTTATTATTAACCTTACAAAAAGAAACAGCAGGTTTGGCGTTTTTATTAAAGCCCTTGTAGTTTTTTTAACGGTATTAGTACTTGGTAATATTAATTCCTTTATTGTAAAGATGTATAAGGGCTATGAAAACTGGCAAACAGCTGGCGAATTATATGCAAACAATTTGCCGTTAGAATCTGAAGAATATTTTTTAAAGGCGTATAGTATTTTTCACAAAGAGGGGACATTTCTAACGGAATTTGGTAAAGCTTTATTGATAAATAAAAAGCATTCAATTGCTGCATTAATTTTAAAACGGGCTGAGTTGTACCAAAACTCCTATAATGTGCAAACATCTTTGGGAGATACGTATAAAGCGCTTAAGAATTATGAACAGGCAGAAAAAGCTTACTACTCAGCTGCATGTATGATACCTAATCGCTTTTATCCTCACTACCTGTTAGCGAAACTTCACTATGAGAGCGGCCAGGATGAAAAAGCAATCCTTGCGGCCAACAAAGTGTTAAATAAGAATGTTAAAATCCCGTCCGCGGCGATTGAGCAAATGAAGCAGGAAATGAGAGAGCTAAAAAAGGCAATTAATAAATAATCTCTAATGTTTAAAAGGAAATATCTCGTTTTTAGCATGGTTATTATTTCTTTTGTGTTATTAACCTGCATACACTTGCTTTGGCTTTGGTTTGGATTGCTCCTTTTTATATTAATATTTAAACTGGCAAGTTCTAGTAGTATAGTTAGAGCTAATATATTTTTATACCTTCTCGTCCATTTTTCAATTGTTATGGTACTTTCAATATGCTGCCGGCTTTTTATTTTTGAAATTTATACTGTTCCGAGCAACTCGATGGAAGATGCTTTATGTCCTGGAAACAAACTATTAGTAAGTAAATTGCATTATGGTCCCAAGCTGCCCCAATCAGTACAGGATATTCCATTTATAAATTTAGTATTAAAAAGTAAAAATAGGGATGCAGGGATGTGTGATGCAAAAAACAATTCAAATAAACGACTGAGAGGCTTCTCAGAGATTAAATACGGGGACATGATTATTTTCAAGCGATCTGGAAAGAAAAATTTTCTTGTAAAGCGTTTACTAGGTATGAGCGGAGACAAATTCCAGATTGTAAATTCTAAAGTGGTTGTTAACGGCCAAATAATGGATGAGTTTCCAACATTTAAAAGGCAATACAGTCTACTATTCCTTAATAATGTGGATATAAAAGGGCTTACCGAGAAATTGAATGTAGAGTTTGGGAAAAGGTCAGATATAAATGACTATATGGAAGTAATCGCCATTTTAAATCAAAGTCAATTACAAGATATTAAGAAAGCGAAAGGGTTTATTTCTGCGGAAGTTATACTTATGGATAACCGATCTTATCCACGGAACGAAAAAATCTCCTGGTCAGTTGATAATATGGGACCTTTTCTTGTTCCCCGAAAAGGGATGACCATTGTCCTGGATAGTGTCAATTATATCTTGTATGCGCGTGCGATTAAGACTGATGAGGGTGTTCCTCTGGTTGAAAATGACGGGAAATACTTTGTTAATGAAAGACAAGTAACTCACTATACATTTCTGCAGAATTATTACTTTGTGTTGGGAGACAACAAAAATAGTTCAAATGACTCAAGGTATTGGGGGTTTGTGTCTGAGAATGGTGTGGTAGGAAAAGTGGCCTATGTTTTATTGTAAACTAAGGTTCAACTTCTTTTGAGAAGCAACAAGGCAAATTTTTCAAGAAAACGTAGTCAATCCGTTCCTGATATTCTTTGTATTTATAGGGCTATATCGCTGATACTCCAGGTGTAATTGAATGAGAAGTTTTATTATGCACTACGGAAAGAACATAGAGTTCGCCGATACTTTTCCGATAATTGTAGATTTATACGAGATCAAATAATATTAGTGATATGCCAATTACTTTAAAGGTCCAATTCGTTTACTTGGTATACACCTATGAAATTTTCTTTTATTAGTTATACTACTTTTAAGGAAACATCATATATAGCATAAGATCGCCAGATAACCAGGCAAACCATCTACTGAAGGCTTGGTGGGATAGTGTGGGTATAGTGGGTATAATGGATAATCCCGATCATTGAACAGCACAGAGAATGTTTCTGAGAATCGAACCCAATATAATTATACCGCGAACTGTTCATATAAATGCTCGAATTCTTAGTGATTGAACTTAAATCCTTAAAAGGAATCTGAATAATTGGTGTCCACCAAATCTAATGTTATCATTGTAAGATAAAAAATTTAATTATGAACAAAAAGAAAAAAGTTATTGTAATAGCAGCTAAAGCTATAGCAACTTTAGGGTTTACTCTCCTTTTTATTTTTAACGTTGCGACTGTAGTTGAAAAGGATGGTGAAACCGGCGACCTGTCTGTAATTCAATTACAAGCCAATGCTCAAGGGGAGAATCCTTGGGGGTGGTATGCAGAAGAAAGGGTCGTTACATATACTACGGTAACTACTTTGTCTATCCATGATTGGGGTAATCGACAAATTTGTTCACAGACATGTGAAGTTGAAACAATTGATTGTTATGGAACTGGCGATATTTCCTGTTATCCTACGCAATCTGCTATTTGTGGTCCTTTGTTCGATTGTAGGCCAATATAATCAACAACTTATCTACCCAAGTAGTAATTATATTAGTGATAGAAAGTTCACCTATCGCTAATATTTTCACTAATTAAACAGTTTTTTCATGCGGAGTTTATTTCTATGCGCTCTTTTGCCTTTTATATTTTCTTCATGTCGCTCTGAAAAAGCAAAGGATGTCAATATTGAAGTGATTACAGTAAAAGAATTCGATGAAAACCAAAAGAATGAATTTTATGATTATTTCGATAGTCAGAAATTGATTTCTTTACAAACTAACAAAGAGTCTATTATTGGCCGGGTAGATAGGATTATAATGGGTCAAAACAGGATCTATATTTTAGATAGACAATCGAAGAGCATTTTGGTGTTTAATGATAGCGGTGGTTTTGAGTATAAAGTTCACAACATAGGAAAAGGTCTAGGAGAATACCTTAGCTTAATGGATTTTACATTAGATGAAACAAAACAGCAACTAATAGTCCATACAGACAGACCAGGGAAGTTTATCTACTATAACTTGAATGGAAAATTTATCTCTGAGAAAAAAATCAAAACTTTTTTTCTCAATTTAAGTTCTTGGAAAGACAATTTGATATTGCTTCCACCATCGAAAATGAAAAACAGAGTTCTGATAAAAAATTCCATAACAAAGGAAGATAAGGAGTACCTCCCGTCTTCTAAAACTGCAGATTTGTTCCGAAATATTAGAATGGCGAAACCTCAGATTGTGAAAAGTAAATTTCCTTATGTAACCTTTGCGTACTGCGATACCGTCTTTCAATTTCACAATAATTCGTTAAAGCCAAAATACAGACTGGATTTTGGTAAAAAAAACTTGCCTGAAGAATTATTAATTGATCCTACAATAAAACCTACCCAGATTTTAAAATTAGCATCAGAGAACGACTATGGCTTTGGGATATCAGACTTCAGGGAGAATGATTCTTTGATTACTTTCTCCTTTGGAAGAAATATAGTGCTATATTCTAAACGTACTAAAAAAGCTACTACTTTTCGTGGGCTTTACAATCCTAGGGACTTTATGCATTTTTATAATTATTTTGCTCATGATGGCGATGACAACTCCATAATTAGCTTATATCAGGCTAAAAACTTTATAAGACAAATGGAATTTTATGAAAAAGATCCGACCATTTGGAAAAATATCTCAGAAGAAAATAAGAAGATCTATAGGAGCCTGGATTCATTAAGCAACCCATTACTTCTGATCTGTAAACTTAAAAACTAGAAATCAGCATTTTCAAGCTATCTCCACGTTCATGAAGAGTTTTAAAGTTGTAAACGTTTTTTTGCTATTAGCTTTCTCGGCCTTTTTAGTATCCCAACTTTTTGTTCAGTACAATTCACGCCAGTCTACCATAGAACCTGGAAAAAGTTCATCACCAGCTGATTTGTATAAAGTTTCAGAATTAATAGCGGACTCCAGTTTATTTTATTCTGACAAGGAAGAAGAAAAATTAGTTGTTTTAAGGCTAGTAAAAAATCAGTGTGGCGCATGTGTTGAATCCGCGTTGGAAAATATTAAAGACTTATCTCGAAAGCTTGGGAAAGATAAAGTGGCTATCTGGGCATCTGGTAGTTTTAAAGAAGATGAATTGGTTTCGTATCAACGGCTTTTTAGATACGATGTCCCTAAATTTTATCAAATTAAATCAGTCATAGATCCTCTCGATTCTCATAATCAACCGTACTTCTTTTATTTTACAAGGGATAAATTCAACATCATGCAGCTTGTCTTTTTCCCATATAATAAGAGTTTAGTTGATAGAACGAATTATTTCAAATTATTAGAGCAAAAAATGCTTTAATAATTTGCCCTTGTTGCTTCCAGCAATTCGAACTGGGTTGTCGTACATCTGATAACTGAAAGAGCATTCTTAAAAAGATAGTGATATATTGGGTAAACCTTTGGCAATAAGATTACGTTATTGGACTGTTACTGTTTGTTAACAAAACAAGTCTTGTGAAAAATGCTGATACTTACTTATCTCCTTGCACTAAAATTTTTACAGACCTCTTGATAAAGGTGCTCCCTTTGTTATAAGAAATAACCCCTTTTAACGGGAACAATTAGGGTGCGACAATATCCTTACCACCATATTTGCCTGCTATTTTCATAAGTAAAAGGCCTTTCTTCCCGCCCTCCGTCATTACAGTGTAGCCAGAATAGAACGCCAACAGGTACATTATCAAAACTAATTTCATAGTCACTAGCGCGCTTCGTTTGAAAGAGAATCCAGCCATTATCCCAATAATATAATTGATACTCATTACCTGGCATGGTAAAGTTTGTGTCAGTTCTGGGGCAGAATTTTATTTTATGTATTCTTTTTCCGCGTCCTTCACCTAAATCTATACCTATCCACGCGCCTCGATCTTTATGAAAAGTTGTTGTAAAGTCATTGTCAGAAACATTTACGGTTTCACCAGCCACGTTAGTTATTGCTTCACCAGTAATTTGTTCCTCTTTCCCACGGTCAATACTTGTATATGAGATTTCCGCAATGGACAACTTCCTGGATGAGTCTGGTATAAATCTGACAAATCGAAACTTATGCTGATCCTTAACAGTAATTTCAGTAGGAAAAAGATAGGTGTGTTCAACTTTAAACAACTCTGTAGCGTCATTAAAATCAGGACTATTTGCGCCTTGAAACTGTCCGTGGAAAAGGAAGTTGGCATTATTCAACGTATATCCAAGTAGAGGATACTTTCTTCTTAATTTTAAAGTTTGCTTTTTCGATGTATCCGCTATAAAGAACTCTTTTTGGCCCTTATCCTTTAATGCAAAAGGATGGGAAACGGGTTTAAACTCTGATTCTTCATAAACCAGGGGAAAATAAATATTATCTAGTCCAACATTTGAAAAGAAGACTTCACCATTGGTGATTTTAGCAACATCTACGATATTGAAGTTTAAACCATTAAAGATACCTAAATATAGTACTTTGCTTTCATGAAATGGTTTTGCCAAATTGATACTAAAGTCTGATGTCTTAATATATAGGGTGGTAATATCTATATTGCAGATATCATTGAATTTTATTACAGTGTTGCTCGTGCTCTCGCTCACTACTATACTATTTGGATTTACTTCGAAGATGCATCGTCTTACTTTTGTACCCCTTTTATACTCCTCCACAGTGATATTGTCTTTAATAAATCTGCTTCCGGGCTCTTCAATATCAAATTTTCCACTATGGACATGTTCCGGGCTCTTCAATATCTTCTCCTTCTCTATAATGTATGTCAGCGATTTGCTCGCGGGGTATGAAATCCAACTATGTGCATTGGGTGCCTGGTTGCCCCATTGAACCGAGTAGTCAAAATTACATTTTATCCCCATTGATCTTAATGCCATTCCTAAAGTATTAGCTGCATCTTCGCAGAGCCCGGTTTTTGCAGCTATGAATTCTGAGTATTTGGTTGGAATACGGTATTTCCATGCTCCCGTTGTTTTGTATTCCGAATAAAAGCTATTATATATTAATGTAAAAGCTTCCGACATGTCTGTAGGATTTTTAATACTATCTAATACCCATGCGTATTTTTTTCGGAATAAATCGCGATATTCTTCCAAGGGCTCACTTGATATTCTATATGGTAGTATGTACGTTTTGAAGTCTTCGTATGACATCTGCTTACACCAGGGATAAGAACGCCACGCCTCAAAAGCTGCGTTAATAGAGTTAATTAAGAAGGAAGATGTTATGAATTTGGAGTCAGATATAGTGTTTGCTTTATTAAGATCAAAAAGATCAAATTCTCGCTGAATAGACTCCCTGGTTTTACTATCTTTATCTTTTGCCTCCCCCAGTTTTTTAAATGTATCTTTAAAATCGTCTTCAGAATACCTGGCCTGATGATATTTCATATTTTTAATAAGATATAGGGCCGCGTCCAGCTTAAGATGATTAGCGCTATCCTTGCTAAAGTGCTTAATTACACTTAAAAGCTCTTTCCTGTTTTCTCCAGATTCGTCCAGGGTGCTTTTTACGTCTGCAGGATATTGGGGCGCATCAACGCATCCTGAGTTTAGTGAGATTACAATAACCAGGATTACACCTACATATAGTAACTGCGTCCACCTTTGCGCGGATAAAACTAAAAGATATGTATGCTTCATTGTAATGATAATTGATGATAATATAAAGTAGTGAAGGCTGCTATTATAAGTCAATTTAGACAAGACTATTCCTGCCTTCTCAAGCGATTAGCTATGTGTCAAAGATAATCGTCTGCACCGCACTTTTCATACATAGTGCTCATTGGAAATTTAAAGATAACAAAAGTTACGTTTATTTTAAACGGTTAGCAGAGAGAAATATATCGGATGGGAAGTTGAAAAAAGGAAGAACTTTTTGATATAAGTAGCTTTGCCGAGTAATTCAACATGAGAGTGTTAGTAACACTACAAACTTTGCTAAGTTGACAGTAATACAATGAATAATTTCAGAAGTAGTAAGCCAATGAAACGATCAATGAGCTTTTTGTACGGAGGATACTTTTTTAAAGAGGCTAAGTGTTCTGCAATCGTTTGCGTAAATATAATAGTGGTCAAATTCATAAGCCTGAAAAAAAAATCTGATCTTGTGAGAGATAGTTTGCCGGTTCTGGCTGGAAAGCCGTTTCAGATAAAACGTATTAAAGCTTGCCAAAGTTTTCGAAGCGGATTGTATATTCTAAAACGGATGTTTAGGTTTAATAGATCAAAATCTCAGAGTAAAAAATATGGCTATAAAAATCATTTTCTACTGTTTATTGCAGGGGCTTATTCTTCAAGCGTTTTCGCAGGGTTCAAACAGTAGTCCGGCCTTCCCCGGGGCGGAGGGTTTTGGCCGTTATACTACAGGGGGCCGTGGCGGTAAGGTTATAAAAGTCACCAACCTTAATGATACAGGAGCTGGCAGTTTGCGTGCAGCTGTTAATGAAAGTGGGAAGCGCATTATTGTTTTTGAAGTATCGGGAACCATTACGCTCCAATCAAAATTAAATATCAGGAACGGCGACCTTACCATTGCAGGGCAAACAGCTCCCGGGGATGGTATTACATTGCGGGATTACCCGGTGTATATAGATGCAGATAATGTTATTATCCGGTTCCTGCGATTCAGGATAGGTGATGCGGCCAGGCAGGAAGACGATGCTTTAGGCGGGAGGTTCAGAACAAATATTATTATCGACCATTGCTCTATGAGCTGGAGCACAGATGAGTGTGTTTCTTTCTACGCTAACGAGAATACTACTGTACAATGGTGTATCATTTCAGAGAGTCTGAGAAATTCAGCCCATCACAAAGGCGCACATGGGTATGGAGGTATCTGGGGTGGCAAGTATGCAACCTTTCATCATAATTTATTGGCGCACCATGACAGCCGTAACCCACGTTTCGGAGAACGGGCCAACCATGAGTCTGCATTGACCGACCTGGTAGATGTACGTAATAATGTGATATATAACTGGGGAAATAACAGTGCTTATGGCGGGGAAGGTATGAACATCAATCTCATCAATAATTATTATAAACCCGGCCCGGCAACATTAAAGAAAGAGAGGATCTATTCGCCTGATAAAAATAAAAAGCCAGGCGCTCCGGTATTTGACAAATGGGGGAAGTTTTTCATTGAAGGCAATTATGTAGAAGGAAGCGCCCGCGCTACTAAAGACAACTGGGCTTACGGCGTGTATAGCCAGATGGAACGTAACTACCCAAATCTTACGGATAGTGAAAAAGAAGCTATGAGGCTTGTCCATCCGCATCCTGTACAAAATAACGTTGTTACCTATACCGCTGAAAAAGCCTATCAGCAGGTGCTGGATTTCAGCGGTGCATCATTGGTGCGTGATGCAGTGGATATCAGGGTAATCAATGATGTGAAAAAGGGGAGCTTTACAGCAAACGGCTCTAATGGAAGCAAAAATGGAATTATAGATACGCAATCTGATGTTGGCGATTGGCCGGAGCTAAAGTCTTTACCAACGCCGAAAGATACAGATGGCGATGGAATGCCTGATGACTGGGAAAAGGCCAATGGCCTTGATCCCGGAACGTATAATGCAAATGGCAGGGATGTAAGCGCAGACTACGATAATATTGAAGTGTACGTAAATAGCCTGGTAAAAGAAATTACAGGTAAACAGAAGCTGTGATCTTTGGAGAGCCCTTAAAAGAAGAATGATGATTATAAACTACAAGGCCTTTTTTCCTCTTATGCTTTTGCTGGTTATCTTTTCCTGCAAACCGGCGCAGCGTGTTACAACAGGCAGCAACGCTGAAGACAAGCCCATTGCCTTTCCCGGTGCCGAAGGTTTTGGTAAATATACTACTGGCGGACGTGGAGGGGAAGTGCTGGTTGTTTCAAACTTAAATGATGATGGCGATGGGAGCCTGAGAAAGGCTGTAAGCGCTAAAGGTCCGCGTATTATTGTTTTTAGCGTTTCAGGCACCATACATTTACAGTCGAAGCTGAATATTAAAGGTGATGTAACTATTGCCGGACAAACGGCTCCTGGCGGAGGCATTTGTTTGGCCGATTATCCTGTTTCCCTGGCGGGGGATAATATCATTATCCGGTTTTTAAGATTCCGGATGGGCGATCGCTATCAGAACAAGGGAATGGTAGATGGTAGCGGCTCTGATGATGCATTTAGCGGATCAGGAAGAAAAAATATCATTATAGATCATTGCAGCATGAGCTGGAGCACCGATGAGGTTTGTTCTGTTTACAGGGGCGATAGTACAACGTTGCAATGGAACATCATCAGCGAGCCATTAAATTATTCCTATCATTTTGAAAAAGGAGACACAGACTTTGAACGGCATGGTTATGGTGGTATCTGGGGCGGGAAACATTTCAGCGCCCATCACAATTTATTTGCTCATTGCAACAGCCGCACGCCAAGGTTTAACGGGGTACGAATGGGAGAAATTGAAGAGTTGGCCGATTTCAGGAATAATGTGATCTATAATTGGGGGCATAACAATGTGTACGGTGGTGAAAACGGCAACTACAATATTGTAAACAATTATTATAAATATGGTCCGGAAACCAATAAGGCTGTCTGGTTCCGAATAGTCAACCCAACCAAAAGCAAAGATGTGAGTAATCCTTATGGCCGTTTTTATGTAAACGGGAATTATGTGGATGGGGCTGCTGAGGTAAGCAAAAACAACTGGCTGGGCATACATTTAGATAAAAAAGCTGCAGAAAGCGATAAGCAGCTGGCCGTTGTGGCTAATGCTTTCGGAGTAGTGGACATACCCGTTGCATCTGCCATGGATGCATACCGAGATGTTTTAAAACATGCAGGGGCAATAATGCCTGAAAGAGATACTTTGGATGAAAGAATTATCAGCGATGTTAAGAACAGGGCAGGACGGTTGATTGATGTGCAGGGTGGATATTTGCATGGAACAGCGTATGAAAGAACGGTAAATGCCTGGCCTTATTTAAAACAATCAGATGCTCCTGTTGATACAGATAAGGATGGCATACCTGATGAATGGGAGATAAAAAATAAGCTCAACCCGCATAGCGTTGCTGATGCTTCAGCATGTACATTGGATAAGCATTATACCAATATTGAAATGTACATAAACGGTCTGGCAGTAAAATAAAAATATACTGATGAAAAAACTAATAATAATCTTCTTTTCATTGATGTTTTTCGTTTCGCTAAATGCGCAGCAGGATATCGCTCAGATAGATCCCCGGCCTTTTGCAGACAATGCCGGCCACTGGTATGGTATTGCCGACAAAAACAATATGATCAATGCACTGCCGGGCAGGCCACGGTATAAGCCTACCGACATCAGGCAGATAGCCGATAACATCCTGCTCTTCCAGAAAGCCAATGGAGGATGGCCTAAAAACTACGATATGTTTGCGGTTCTTACTGAAGAGCAAAAGCAGGAAGTGGCCAAACATAAAAACGTGCTGAACACTACTTTTGACAATGGCACCGGTTACACACAGGTAAGGGCGCTGGCTATTGCCTATAAAGCCACAAAAGACGTAAAATATAAAAATGCTGCGATCCATGGGTTGCAATACATACTTTCTGCACAATATGAAAACGGGGGTTGGCCCCAGTACTATCCCTTGCAGAGTAGCTATAGCCGTCGTATCACCTACAATGATGGCGGTATGGAAGGTATTGTGCAGGCCTTAAAGCATATTGCGGATAAAGAACCTTTGTACGATTTTATAGATGATAAACTGAGGGCAAAGATTATAAAGGCTTATGAAAAAGGTATTGACTGTATCCTGAAAACACAGATAACTGACAACGGTACTTTAACCGTATGGTGTCAGCAACATGATGAAGTTACTTTAGCGCCTGCGTGGGCAAGGAAGTTTGAGCCGCCTTCGATCTGTAACGGGGAAAGTTCTGGTGTGGTACTGTTCCTGATGAGCATTGATCATCCCGATCAAAAAATAATCAATGCTATACAGGCTGCAGTACGCTGGTTTGAAGATTCAAAGATTTATTATACGAGGATTAAAACTGTTAAGGCCGATACACTGGTTACCAATTACCGTATTAGCACTACCGACAGGGTTGTAGTTGCAGATTCTGCTGCTCCCCCTGTATGGACAAGGTATTATGAATTAGGCACCCACAGGCCTATGTTTTGCAACAGGGACAGTAAAGTGGTGTATTCGCTGGCAGAAGTAGACCGGGAACGAAGGGATGGATACGCCTGGTACACTTATGCCCCGCAACGGGTGTTGGAGCGTTACTCCCAATGGCAGAAAAAATGGGATCCTGAAAACAATGTACTTAATAAAAAGCAAAAGAGCTGAGACGATGAACAAAAGATTACTGTTATCAATGGCTATAGTGCCGCTGCTTGCATTTATGCTCCCTCAAAAGAAAGTGAAGATCTTTTTGGCCGGTGACTCTACCTGCGCCATTAAAGAAACCAAAGCTTACCCCGAAACGGGGTGGGGAATGCCCTTTGTATATTTCTGGGATAGTACCGTGCAGGTAGTGAACCTTGCAAAGAACGGACGCAGCACTTCCTCTTTCAGAAGAGAAGGTTTGTGGGATAAGATCATGAGCGAATGCAGTAAAGGAGATTATGTATTGATACAGTTTGGACATAACGATGAAATTCCAACCAAAAAAAATGCTACCACAGAAACTGAATTTAAAAATAACCTTACACAGTATGTGAGCGAAACAAAGGCTAAAGGAGCCAACCCTGTTTTGATCACCCCTGTAGCTAGGAGGAGGTTTGACAGTGCCGGTAAGATAACCGGTACACATGATGTGTATGCTCAGATCGTGCGTGTTGTTGCAGCAGAACAGAAAGTTCCTATGATCGACCTGGATGTGCAATCCCAGCAATTATATCAGCAGTTAGGGGTGGAACATTCAAAGCTCCTGTTTCTGCATCTGGCTCCCGGAGAACATCCTAATTATCCCAAAGGGAAAACGGATGATACGCATTTTAGCGAGCTGGGCGCAAGGTTGGTAGCACAAATAGTACTTAAAAACATCAGGACAATAGTACCCGATCTCGCTCAGAGAAGTAAAGATGCTGCCGTAAAATAGATGACTTTAAATGCAGAACAGGGTATATATATTAATAATGATTTTCTGCGTTAGCCTCAATACAGGTTATGCCCAGATAATCCAGGGCCTTACCGGTGTACGCGACACGTCTTTTAATACTCCATCCGCTTTTCAGAAAGAAAAGAAATACCATCCACAAATACAAATGCCGGTAATGCCTGCATCAAAAGCGGTAATTGAAAAAAGGGATATTGTTTATCACCAGGCAGGTAAAAGAAATCTTTTAGCGGATGCTTTTTATCCTGTAAAAGGTAAGGCTAACGGGATCGCAGTAATTATTATTCATGGAGGAGGCTGGCGAAGTGGTAACCGTACCCAGCATCATGATCTGGCAAGGGCATTGGCTGCAAAAGGATATGCCTGTTTCACACCCGAATACAGGTTGTCTACCGAAGCTTATTACCCCGCTGCCATTTTTGATATTAAAGAAGCCATTAAGTGGATAAGAGTACATGCAAAAGACTTCGGAGTAGATACTGCAAAGCTGGCTGTGGCAGGTTTTTCAGCAGGCGGACAAATGGCTGCTCTTATTGGATGTACAGGAAATATGCCCGCTTTTGAAAACTATGATATTAAGAATGGGATCAGCACCAGGATCAACGCCATTATTGACATAGATGGGACACTGTCTTTTGTTCATGCAGAAAGCAGTGAGCAGAAAGAGCCGTCTGAAGTGGGAGCTTCGGCTTACTGGCTGGGATATACTCCCCGTGAGAACCCTGTGCTTTGGGCATCAGCATCGCCCCTGAGCTATGCTGCATTTAGCCCGCCTGTATTATTTCTCAACAGTTCGGTAGAGCGTATGCACGCAGGCCGGGATGATTATATAAAAATTTTAAAAGATAGAAATGTTTATAGCGAGGTGCATACTTTTGAAAATAGCCCTCACGCATTTTGTTTGTTTGAGCCATGGTTTACGCCAACGGTAACATTAATGGACAAGTTCTTAAAAAAAGTATTTTAAAAAATGAGTATAAAAACCCTCCTGTTATTATTATCTGTCTTCTGTTGTATAGTATCAGCAGCACAACAGCCTGTACCGGTTAAGCCGCGCCTGCTTATCAGTACCGACATTGGCGGTACAGACCCTGATGATAACCAGTCCATGACTCATTTTTTAATGTATGCCCACCTCTTTCATACAGAAGGGCTGGTATCTTCACCTTCTTACGGGGCAGGTAATAAAAGTGAATTACTGCGTATGATTGATCTGTATGAAAAGGATTTACCTAAGCTGCAAAAGCATCAGAAAGGGTATCCGGCTCCTGATGAGCTGCGGGCTGTTTGTAAGCAGGGCCGGTTAGGGGCCGCTCCTTATAAAGGGTATTTAACAGCAACAGAAGGCTCCGACTGGATCATTAAATGTGCCAGGAAGAAAAGCACACAACCCTTATGGGTATTGGTTTGGGGCGGACTGGATGACCTGGCGCAGGCGCTGCATGATGCACCTGATATTCAGAAGAACATAAAAGTGTACTGGATAGGAGGACCTAATAAAAAATGGAGCGCCAACAGCTATGCTTACATTGCTGAGCATTTTCCCAACCTTTGGTTTATAGAGGTGAATGCTTCTTATTATGGCTTTTTTTCTAACAGCACTATCCTTGATAGTGTGCAGCCGTCAAACTATTATGGGAAGTATATTAAGGCTGCCGGGCATTTGGGAAAAGACTTCAAAAATTATTACGGCGGCGAAGTAAAAATGGGTGATACACCTTCGCTGTTATATTTAATGGATGGTGATCCCAATAACCCTGCGCGTGAAAGCTGGGGCGGAAGTTTTTCAAAATTTAAATATAGCCCACGTATTGTTTATGACAGGGTAACAACCTTAAATGATACAGTAGCCTTTTGCACCATTGTAGAGTTTAGGCTGAAAGGACCTGAAATAACAATACCCGCGGATTCCGCTTGTTTCTGGATGGAAACACCCTATCAGAAAAGTACGCAAAAATGGGCGGGTTATTACCTGGGTAATGGACAATATGCGCTGAAATATGCGCCCAAGCAGGCAGAAACAGTGGCTTATAAATTTACTTCCTCTATACCCGGTTTCCCTGCAGGCAGTGGCAAATTGGTTGTGACAAATAGCTGGCCGGGAAAAAGGAATACGACAGATTATGTGTTAGGCGATAATTGGTATACAGACAAGTCTGAGCCTGAATTATATGATGGGAAAATACAGGGCGGTAAAACAATTTCCAGATGGAGAAACGATATTTTGCTTGATTGGGCGAAGTACTGGAACTGGCTTCAATAAAACTGATTAAAAAATCCTTATTGATGAAAAAAGAAGTAAAAAACAAATGTTGGGGCCATAGCAGCGCTGCCGCTGGTATTATGATAATGGTAGTGATGCTGGCAACAGGTGTTTTACAGGCTCAAACCTCAAATCCGCAACAGTACAAATACACTTTCACTGTTGCAAAAGATGGCAGCGGGGAGTTTAAGTATATACAGGACGCAATTGATGCGATGCGGGTTTATCCGCTGGCGCCTATTACCCTGTATATAAAAAATGGCGTATATAATGAAAAGATAGAATTGCCGGCAAATAATACCGATGTTACTTTTATTGGTGAAGATGCAGACAAAACTATCATCACCTTCAATGATTATTCAGGGCGAGGCAAGCTTACTACCTTCACTTCATTTACTGCTAAGATATCGGGCAACAGGTTTACAGCGCAGAATATCACCTTTGTAAATAATGCTGGCCGTGTAGGGCAGGCTGTAGCATTATATGTTGATGCTGATAAAGCAGTATTCAGGAACTGCAAGTTTATAGGCGACCAGGATACTATATTCAGCGCCGGTGAAACCTCAAGCCAGTTATTTGTTGACTGTTATATAGAAGGCACTACCGATTTTATCTTCGGGCCGTCTACAGCTGTTTTTCAGAATTGTGTGATCAAAGAAAAATCAAATTCTTACATCACTGCTGCCAGCACCACCCCGGGTAAAAAGTTTGGCTACGTGTTTTTAGACTGTAAAATTCAGGTGGCTGATGAGGTCAGTAAAGTATATCTTGGCAGGCCCTGGCGCGCACATGCTAAAACGGTTTTTATACGTTGTGAGCTGCCCAAACAAATTGTTGCTGAGGGTTGGCATAACTGGGGCAACCCCGAAAACGAAAAAACAGTTTTATACGCAGAGTATAAAAGTGCCGGGGAAGGTGCTATCCCGATAGGTATCGGGACTGCAGGTCGCGTTCCCTGGGCAAAACAGCTTACAGATAAAGAAGCTGCCGCGTATACTTTAGAAAATATTTTTGCCTCCTGCAATCCCGCTTTGCCCGGCGAAAAAGACTGGTTCAGGCAAATTTCCTTAAAACCCTTTATATGGCCGGAAAAAAAGTAGTGAATTGTAAGGATGCTTTGTGTTGTCTCCCTGAGCTTGACGAAGGGTGTAGCAGGGCGAAGATTTCATGGTTTTCCAGGCGCACTATGACAGTGCTCTTTTATCATTCCAACAATTCTGACAGGAAGCAGTGGGGAGCAACCCTACGCATAAGGAGAAGATCCCTTCTTTCAGTTGGAATGATGATAGCGAATATTTTTTTGCTGGTTGCATTTAATAAAGTCCGGGCCCAGGAGTTTTATCCTGTCTGGGAAAAAGGAAAAATACCCGGAGTCAATAAAATTCCTGTAAAAGATAGTATTGTAGATGAACGTATATGGCAGGTTGAAACACCGGGTATTTATGCTTTTCCTGCTACCAGAGCAGAAAATACAGGAACCACGGTTTTGATATGTCCTGGCGGTGGTTATCAGAGAGCTTCCTATGTGTATAACGGGTTCAATTTTGCCAAATGGTTCAACACGCTTGGCATTAATGTTTTTGTGCTCATCTACCGGCTGCCACATCAACGCAATCTTACTGACCGTGCCAATGCTCCTGTGCAGGATGCCCAGCGGGCTATCAAATACATCAGGGCCAATGCAGATAAATGGAAGATCAACCCCGATAAATTAGGCGTGATGGGCATTAGCGCCGGAGGGCACCTTGTAGCTACACTTTCTACACAAACCGAAGATGTAACCAGGATAAAAGATATACTGGATACGGTTAAGTATCGCCCCGATTTTGCAATACTGCTGTCTCCGGTTGTTTCAATGGGACAATGGGCGCATAAGGGCAGCAAAGCAAACCTGCTGGGTGCAGATACTTCTGTTGCCAGGGTTGAAAAATATTCTGCCGAAAAACAGGTGTCTGGTTACACACCGCCCACTTTTATTGTCCATGCCCTGAATGATAAAACGGTGAATGTTCGCAACAGCCTTATGTATTATAATGCGCTGGTTGACCATAATATCAATGCCAGCCTGCATATATTTCCTCAGGGTGGCCATGGCATACGCCTCACAGAAAATCCCGGAAGTACTGAGCTATGGCTGCCGCTGCTGCATTCATGGATGAAAGAAATGAATTTTTTAACCCCTATACCTTTTAAATGATGAATTTGTTTGCAACCGAGGTTCTGGAAAAAGAGGACTGTCATCCTGAGCTTGACGAAGGATGCGTTCTTCCGAAAAGACGGCAGTACGTCAATAACAACCATTCTTATTCTTTTAAAGCTGCCCTGACTACAATAGTTTTTTTGTTTTTTTTCAACCTGACGGCTTTTTGCATCAAGCCGGATTTTGTTGTTGCAAAAGATGGCAGCGGGGATTTTAAAACTGTACAGGAAGCCATTAACGCCGTACCTGACCTGTGTAAAGATCAGACCCTCATTTATATAAAGAATGGGGTGTACAAGGAAAAGCTGATGCTGCCGGCTACCAAGACCAACGTAAAATTCGTTGGACAGCATGCAGACAGTGTTATTTTAACCTTTGATGATTACGCTTCTAAAAAGAATCAATTTGGTAAAGACATAGGAACAAGCGGCAGCGCCTCCTTTTTTATACATGGCAATGGTTTTACCGCAGAGAATATTACGTTTGAAAACAGCTCCGGTCCCGTGGGACAGGCAGTAGCCGTAAGAGTGGCCGCAGACAGAGTAAAGTTTCTGAATTGTAAATTCCTGGGTTTTCAGGACACCTTATATACCTGGGGCTATGGAGCCGGGGGGCGGCAGTATTATAAAAACTGTTATATAGAAGGCACAGTGGATTTCATCTTTGGCTCGTCTACAGCTGTGTTTGAAGAGTGCCGTATTTATGGGAAGAAAGCAGGCTATTTCACGGCCGCCAGTACACCGGATTCGGCAAAATACGGCTACGTGTTTATCAAATGCAGCATAGAGGGAGATGCTCCTCCTGCTTCATTTTTCCTGGGCCGTCCCTGGAGGCCCTACGCCAAAACAGTTTTTATAGATTGCACTATGACAGAAATAGTAAAGCCGGAAGGCTGGAACAACTGGGGTAAGGAATCTAACGAGCAAACTGTTTTTTATGGCGAATATAATTCAACAGGAAAAGGTGCAGGCAAGACAAAGCGTGTCGGCTGGTCGCATCAGCTAACCAAAGAGCAGGCAGTACAGTACACCATTAATAATATTTTGTATGGATGGAATGTAAATGATTAAGCCATCTGCAAAACATAGCTGAATAAAATATATAACACATGAAGAAAAAGATTTTTACCATAGTATTGGTGGCTTTGAGTTGTTCGCTCCACGCCCAGAAGCCTTATGTATCGCAGGTTTGGAGCCCGGATAACGGAGATGGCACTTATAAGAATCCTGTTATCAATGCAGACTATTCGGATCCTGATGCTATAAGAGTGGGGGATGATTTTTACATGATTGCGTCCAGCTTTGACCAGGTACCGGGCCTGCCCATACTGCATTCGAAAGACCTGGTAAACTGGAAGATCATAGGCCATGCCCTACAACGCCAGGTTCCGTTAGAAGTGTTTAATAAAAACCAGCATGGTAATGGCGTGTGGGCGCCAGCCATCCGTTATCATAAAGATGAATTTTATATCTATTATCCCGATCCCGATTTTGGGATTTATGTTACCAAAGCAAAAAATATCACCGGACCCTGGAGCGATCCGGTTTTAGTGGATGCGGGTTCGGGTTTAATAGATCCCTGCCCTTTCTGGGACGAAGATGGCAAAGTGTATTTATCCATTGCGTATGCTGGAAGTCGGGCAGGTATTAAAAGCGTCCTGGTGATGAAAGAGCTAAATGCGGAAGGAACCAAAGTAATTAATAACGGTGTGATGGTATATGATGGGCATGGAATAGATCCTACCATTGAAGGTCCCAAAATTTACAAACGCAATGGTTATTATTATTTATTTGCACCGGCAGGTGGTGTAGCTACCGGATGGCAGCTGGTATTGCGCAGCAAAAATATTTATGGGCCTTACGAGCGTAAAGTAGTGATGGAGCAGGGAAAAACTCCTGTAAATGGGCCGCACCAGGGCGCATGGGTCAATACACAAACAGGCGAAGACTGGTTCCTGCATTTCCAGGATAAAGAGGCTATCGGGCGCGTGGTGCATCTGCAGCCTATGAAATGGATCAACGACTGGCCGGTAATTGGCGAAGATAAAGACGGAGATGGTACCGGCAACCCGGTACTAAAATATAAAAAGCCCAATGTAGGCAAAACGTATCCTGTACAAAACCCTGTAGAGTCAGATGAATTTAACGATCTGCAACTGGGCTTGCAATGGCAATGGCAGGCCAACCCCCAGGCTACCTGGAGTTTTATGAACGCCCAGAAAGGCTCTTTGCGTTTATTTGCCCATCCCGTAGAAAAGGACCAGACCCTGTGGAATACACCCCATGTGCTGCTGCAAAAATTTCCCCATGATGCTTTTACGGCCACTGCTAAGATCAGTTTTACACCCAGTGAAAAATTTACCGGGGAGAAAGCCGGCTTAACTACAATGGCTATGAACTATGGAAGCATCGCTATAAAAAGAAAACAGGATGCCAGCTATATTGTATTCACCTCCTGCGAGAAAGCAGACCGTGGCGGTAAAGAAATAGAAAAAGAGTTAGTGAAGCTGAACCAGGAAGAAGTGTACTTCCGCATGCAGTTTAAAGCAGATACTACCTGTGTGTTCAGTTACAGCCTGGACGGTAAAAAATTTACTGAAGCGGGCAGTATAAAATCCACACCCGGTAAATGGATCGGTTCCAAAGTAGGCCTGTTTATAACCAGTGCTATAAAAATTAATGACGCAGGATTTATTGATGTGGACTGGTTCAGGATAACGAAGTAAGGTTGAAGAACTAACTGCTATACACACTGTATGAGGCGTCCTCGCCTCATACTTTTTTTCTGGCGCGCTGTGCGAAGTGAGGACGCTTTGCACTTTGTACGTTGCCTCCCGGTGATGGAAAATGCAGATTTATCCTATACCTGGCTTTATTGATATAAAGCCTTTTTCCGTTATAAAAGACGGACTATCCTGTAAGCTTTAACTAAGAAAACTCATAATAATCTCATAATACTTCCATAACAATTAGTTTATAACAAGGACGGAGTTTTGATAAACTCTAAACCATGAATAAAAGACCGGTTGAAGTGGTGGTGATATCTGACCTGCATCTGGGCACCTATGCCTCCAGGGCTAAGGAGTTTACAGCCTACCTGAAAAGCATCGAGCCCCGCCTCCTGGTGCTTAACGGGGATATTATTGACGGGTGGCAGTTTAGTAAACGCTATTTTCCACCTGCTCATATATCAGCTATTAAAGAAATTTTCAGCAAGCTTACCAATGGCACCCGTGTGGTGTACATCACTGGCAACCACGACGACGCTTTCAGGAAATACGCTGACCTGGAGTTGGGTAATTTTTTGCTGGCAGATAAAATTGCTATAGAAGTAAATGGGAAAAGAACATGGATTTTTCATGGTGATGTATTTGATCACACCACTTCCCGGCAGGCAAAGTTTTTAGGGAAGCTGGGAAGCAACGGGTATGCTATACTGCTGGGCTTTAACAGGGTTGTCAACCTTTTTATGCAGCTTTTAGGAAAGGAAAAGATTTCTCTGTCCAAAGCTATCATGCAGCAGTTTAATAAACGGTTTATCAAGATTGATGAATATGAGCAGAAGATAGCAGAGATCGCTATCGAAAAGAATTTCGATACAGTTATATGTGGGCATATTCATCAGCCACAAAAAAGGACCATCACCAACGGGAAAGGCGCTGTTTGTTATCTCAATTCAGGTGACTGGGTAGAAAACATGACATCGCTTGAATATTATAATGGCGAATGGCATATATATAACTACAATGAAAAAGATGTGGTGCCCGAGAAACCGGTACGCCATATACCTCAGCCCCAGGTGTTAACCAGCGAAATTGCCTTTTACCTGCATTCTTTAACCCCCAATAGTTTATGAAGATCTTTTACGCCGTACAGGCCACAGGCAATGGTCATATAAGCCGCAGCATGGAGCTGCTGCCCTATCTGCAGCAATATGGAGAAGTAGATATCTTTTTAAGTGGCCATAACAGCCATCTGAAGCTGGATGCACCCATAGCATACAGAAGCAAAGGTCTTAGCTTATACTATACCTGTAATGGTTCGCTTGATTACTGGAAAATTGCAAAAGCCATTAACCCTGTTGCTTTAAGAAAACAGGTAAAAGAGCTTCCTGTAGAAAAATATGATCTTGTCATCAATGATTATGAATATATAACCGCCAAAGCCTGTGCCGCCAGGCATATTCCATCCGTTAACTTCGGCCACCAGGCCAGCTTCCAGTCAATGAAAGTACCGCGCCCGCAGCAAAAAAGCATTACCGGCGAATGGCTTTTAAAGAGTTATGCCAAGGCCGACAGATATATTGGTCTGCATTTTGAAAAGTACGACGATTTTATAGTTACTCCGGTTATTAAAAAAGATATACTTGAAGCTGAGCCAACAGATGCGGGCCATATAACCGTGTATCTGCCCTCTTATTGTGAACCCCAGCTGATAGAAATATTCTCTCCCTTTAAAGATTTCCGGTTCGAGATTTTCAGCGGGCAAAGTACTGCAGCACACGAGGTAGGCAATATCCGCTTTTTGCCAGTAGACAAAAAACGCTTCAATGAAAGTATGATAAGCTGCCATGCTATCATTACAGGTGGAGGTTTTGAAACGCCTTCAGAGGCCATTCACCTGGGTAAAAAAATAATGGCCATACCCATTCGTGGCCAGTACGAGCAATGTTGCAATGCGGCTGCATTAAACGGAATGGGTATTATGACGGTTGAAAAAATAGATACCGGCTTTGAACCTCTGTTTCAGGACTGGATCCATAACTGGCAACCTGTTAAGATAGATTACAGCAGGAGTATTCCGCAATGTATGGAGCGGCTGTTTGGCAATGAAGTATAGGGTACCAGCCGCTCAAAATTGCTCAACAAATTTGCCAGAGCCTGTCTCAAAAGGGCTAACTGTTTGGTTA
>JASGDI010000122.1:0-3321 GCA_049841335.1 Niabella sp.
CATCCCTGATCCTGAAAACGAATTCGGAAGGGAAGGTCGCCGTTCATTTTAAAGCCGATTGATGGGTCATGAATAAATTACGATTTTTGATTTTCTGGGTGTTGGTCCAGCCGGTATGGGGTGCCACAGCGACGGTTCAGGGAGACGCCAATGGTGCTCAGGCGAGTGGAACGATTACGGTCGTCGCGGACGCGGACCGGGACGGTCTTACCGACGAGGAGGAAGCGACTCGGGGGACGGATCCCAACAATCCCGATTCGGACGGGGACGGGCTGACGGACAAGCAGGAGGTGGACGCGGGGACCGATCCGTTGGTCCATAATTTCACGACAAACCCCGACCGGATGAGACTTGTAAACCTTGGAGGAGGGGTGAATCTGGCGAATGGATTGAGAGCGGTTTGGGGATTCGATGAAAAATCGGGAAACTATTTTTGGGATTCGAGCGGCAATGGGTTTACCGCTTCGGCCTTAGGTAATGTCACGCAAGGAGGACTGCCAGAAGGAGCGATTTCTAAAGCGGCGATATTCGGGAATAATAATTTGGATGTGCTGAAAGTCGCACGGACCGTTACGACCGATACAGGAAGCGGAACCATTGCCTTTTGGTATAAATCGTATCCACTTTCCGCGCAGCGGGTTATTTTTAGTCGGGATTATGGAACTTTCCCACTGATTTATGCGGTGTATCAAACAACGCCAGCATGGGTAAATGTGAACGGGGTGAATACCATTCGGGATGTCGGGGTCATCGTGTTTTCGCTTGGGGCACCTTATGGAAATAATTCCGGGAATGCTCTTTTGGTCAATCAGGTCAACCCTGCAGTGGAACGTCTGGACGACGGGAAATGGCATCACGTGGTCATTACCGGAACTTCCGGAAGCGGATCGGGATCGAATGTCAGGGTTTTCATTGATGGGGTGTCGCAAGGGGCGGACTTGGTCCTGCCATTTAAATTATTTAATCAGCCTCAGGCAGTCTCCCCCTCAAACCCCACTTCCGAGTCCGGATTTTATATTGGAGGTTTTTCTGCTTATATAGCGAATATTCTCAATGCTTATAT
Organism: Niabella sp.; assembly: GCA_049841335.1. Classification (GTDB taxonomy): domain Bacteria; phylum Bacteroidota; class Bacteroidia; order Chitinophagales; family Chitinophagaceae; genus Niabella. Next base: position 1,064 of record JASGDI010000122.1, read on the forward strand.
GGTCTTTCACGGGCTCAACGCCCATTTGGATCAGTTTGTAATCTATAACAGGGTATTGAGTGCTGCTGAAATTACGGCTCTTTATCGTTATGATACCGACGGAGATGGGATTTCCAGCAGGGATGAGATCGCCGGAGGTAGCGATCCTCTCAAGTATGAGGCAGATATAGACCGGGATGGCCTGACCAATGCCGAAGAAGCTGCGGGTCAGGCGGTTTTCAATGGAGTTCTGAAGAGCTTCGGAGCGACCAAACCAAATAATTTCGATTCGGATGGCGACTTGTTCGACGATTATTGGGAGGCGAAATACTTTTATCCGGGCAGGGTCGATCCGAACAACGGTTCTCTTCCCCCCAAGAACGGAGATTATGATGGGGACGGTCTTTCGAACTATCAGGAAATGATCAACGGCACGGATCCGAACAACGCGGATACCGATGGTGACGGAATCAGCGACAAGGACGAGGCTTTGTATGGGTCGAGTCCCACCGATCCCAATCAGGTGCCGCTCAATCCGGCGGATTTTTACGGAGATGAGAACCTGGGAGCTATTCCTTACGTGGGCGATCTCGGGACAGTTGTTACCGGGGGAGGAGAAAATTCTTCCGAAGTGACTGTCAGAATTGGAGATCCGTCGGGCAGTCATTCGGAGCGTTGGAGATTGGTAGTAGGAAATCGTAACGTGGTCTCGGAAGGTTACGGCACACTATCCGAGCGGATGAAGATCAATCTGAATCCGACACGTTATCATAGAATCGACATCGAACATTTGGGCACCGATCCTGACTACCTTGAAACACATAATGGTCCTAATTACGACTGTCATGCTCTTGTCAAACCCCATGAAAAGTCGCCGTTCATTCTTTGTGACCCGCATGATCTACTGATGCCGCCCAATGCGTCGGATCAGGCCTACAAGGCTTTTGATGGAAATCTGGCATTTCTTTTTCATTCAGCCTATCTCGTCCCGTTGGACAATTATTCCTGGGCGAACAGTTACAGCGGTGGGGACGCGGTGGGGCCGAAGTATCGCAAGGTCGCGTTGAACGGGCGGCCGATTGCGGACGAGCAGCCGCAGCGTGAGGAAGAAAGCGATCATCCGGAGGAAGAAACCTATATCGATGCGTTCAATCTCTCCCTGCATCACGACACGACTTTCAACTACACTCAGCTCGGAGCTTCCGACCTGGTGCTGCAATCCAGCATGAGCAGCGAGGAGACGGGATTCAGCAACCGTTCCGGCCTGCGTCCTTACGAGCGCTTCGACCTGCCGTTCGGCGCGGGCTGGTCGTCGAACCTTTGTTCGTATGTCGAGGTGGTCGAGACCATTGGGGACGACACCGATGATCCGGTGGCGGTCAATGTGGTCGATGAAGCCGGAAGGCCCCAGCGGTTCGGCACGCGGAATTTCCAGACGTTTTTCCCCTGGCCGTCTTCCCGGACGGACAAGAAAACCTACCTGAATTCCCTTCGACGGAATGGAGATACGTTCGTTCTGGAGAAAAAATACGGCAGCGTCCTCACTTATGCCGCGTGCAAGACGTGGTTCATGTATTCGACCGACCGGATCGATGGCAGCAACAAGATCCGGCGGCACACCTATTGGCGGCTGGTGGAGGCGCGGGACCGCTATGGGGTGCGCGTCCGCTACGATTACGATTCCTCTCCCGGAGTTCCGAACGAGGTTTCCCTGATTCCACGGAAAATTTCCAGCCCGGACCGTGAAGGACAGTTTCTGGTTATCGATCGCAGCTCGGATTCGCGGCGGGTGGAAAAAATCACCGACAGCCGGGGAAATATCACGGAGTTCACTTACGATTCCTCGGCATTCGCTTATTCGACTGGCGGGGGTGGGGACACCGTGGTGACGCCACGGCTGGTTTCCGTCAAATACCCCGACCAGACCACGACTTCTTATTCCTATTCGGGAGCCCTGGAAGTCGAGGTGGACGCTTCGGATCCCGAGAACCCCCGCACGACACTTCACTACCATCTCAACGTCGCATCCATCACCGACAAGCGCGGCAACGCCCACAATTTTACCTACGGTTTCGACCAATCGAAAAAATACTGGGACTCAAGCGTCAACGGCACGCGGTGCGTGGTGAATCTCAACGAGCTTCCGCCGGCGGTCCGGCAGATCGTCGAGGACGAGCTTGCCGAGCGCAACGAACCGGGACGCGGCCAATGGAAGACGATGTACGGCATGCCCCGGAAAATCGCCTCGGTCACGCTGCCCGGAGGAATCGGCCAGTCCA
>JASGDI010000123.1:0-78072 GCA_049841335.1 Niabella sp.
AATATGGGTTTGGTTCCGTGCTGGACATCCCGGGCCTTAATTACAGGTTGCCTTTATATGAAGAAGCCTATAAAACTTTCCCGCAGGGATTTCTTTTAGGATCAGAAACGGCATCCACCGTAAGCTCACGGGGTATTTATAAATTCCCGGTTGTAAAAGCTGCTCAAAAGCAATACGATGATTATCAGTCTTCTTCTTATGACCTGGAATATTGCAGCTGGTCTAATTTACCCGATGATGATTTTGTATGGCAGGACGATAAGCCCTGGGTGATAGGGGAGTTTGTATGGACAGGGTTTGATTACCTGGGTGAGCCAACGCCCTATGACGAAAAATGGCCTTCCCGCAGCTCCTATTTCGGTATTAATGACCTGGCATGCCTTCCCAAGGACAGGTTTTACCTGTACCGGAGCAGGTGGAACACGAAGGAGCCTACATTGCATGTATTGCCGCACTGGAACTGGGAGGGCCGTGAAGGAGAAACCACTCCTGTATTTGTTTACACCAGCTACGATAGTGCCGAGCTTTTTATAAACGGGAAAAGTATGGGCGTGCAAAAAAAACATAAGGGATCCAATCTTAACCGTTACCGGCTGATGTGGATGGATGTGAAATACGAACCCGGTACCGTAAGAGTGGTAGCCTATGATAAAGAGGGAAAGCTTGCGGCTGAAAAGACGGTTGTAACTGCCGGCAAACCTTATGCGCTGCAGTTAGATGCAGACAAAACTGCTATCAAAGCAGGTGGAAAAGATATCAGCTTTGTTACTGTTTCCGTAGTGGATAAAAACGGTAACCTTTGTCCCACAGCAACTGAACAATTGAAATTTAGTGTAAAGGGGAACGGTACTTTCAGGGCGGCATGCAATGGCGATGCAACCTCGTTAGAGCTGTTTCACCTGCCCACAATGAAAACCTTTAGCGGAAAGCTGGTAGTATTGGTGCAATCCGGTATAACAGAAGGCCCGGTTGAATTGAACGTTACGGGCAAAGGGCTGAAGACAGGGAAGATAGCTTTAAAAACAGTACAGACCTTATAGTTTTCAAAACCTACAAGGTCTATATCACTTTATATGAAATACCAGGACCGGCAGCGTACTATGCCAGGCAATTTGTTTGGTCATGCTTTTGTGAAAAAGGCTGGAAAAAAATCCTCTTGTTTTATGAATGGTAATTATTAAAGAAACGCCGTTTTCCTTTGCATGATCATTGAGTGCGTTGGGCAGGTTGGCACTTTGATCAATAAAATTCACCTTGCATTGATGATCTTTAAAATACGATTCAAGATTTTCGGCCTGAGTACGGGTATGCCCGATATGTTGGGGAGCAGATACACTGTGTATGGCTGCCAGTTTCTGCGTTTTAAATATCTCTAAAAAAGATTTAAGTTTTTGCAATATTGTGCTGCTGCCCAGGTTATCAAAATCGGCTGCCAGTAATGCATTTCCGGGCGATTGAATGGCCGCCTGTGGCGGAACAACAAGAACAGGACTTTTGATATACTCAATGGCCCTGTAAGTGTGGCTACCGAAAAACGCCTCTTCCAACATTTCTTTGGACTTTACGCCTATCACCACAAGGTCTATATTATTTTCTTTGCAGATCTCGTTTACTACATCGGCCAGGTCGCCACTGGCCATTAAACTAATGATTTGGGTAGCCTGTAACTGGTGCGCTACATCCTTTTTTAACTGTTTAAGGCTTTCCCGGCGGCTTTCCTCCATTTCTTCGGTCTGCTGCAGGTTGATAGTAAGCACGCCTGCCTCACCAGCGTCATACAAAGGAACCGTTTCAAATGTATTAAGCAGGTATAAATTTTCTGCCTGCGTATCGTTGCATAACTGGCAGGCATAATCAATGGCATGCCGGGCAACTGGCCCAAAATCTGTCAGAACCATTATATTTTTCATATTGGCTGGTTTTTTATTGCCTTAAAGGTATTGGGTTTTAAGTCGGATAAAGCTGATTTTGATCAGGATATGAGGGGCCAAAAGCTGATTTTGCTATACGCCATTGCGTAAACGCTGCAATATTGATTTCCGGCAATTAGCATAATAAAAAAGGCAGTAAAAAAACATTCTGTGTTAATCATAAATTTCCATGCCTTATCTTCGCAACTTAATGAACATCGTCATTAAGCAGGCAAAGATTATTGACCCTACATCGCCTTACAACGGTCAGATTGCTGATATACATATCGCCAGCGGCAAAATAGTTTCAATTGGTAAAAACATTTCAGTTAAAGGAGTAAAAAGCCTGGAAGCGGATGGGTTGCATGTATCTCCCGGGTGGATAGACATTTTTTCTGATTTTGCCGATCCGGGCTTTGAGTTCAGGGAAACCCTTGAAACTGGTGCAAACGCGGCTGCAGTAGGAGGTTATACCGATGTGTGTATTGTCCCCAATACCAGGCCGGCCATTGATCAGAAGTCGGTGGTTGAATATATAGTACAGAAAGCCAGGCAATTACCTGTAACCATTCACCCGCTGGGGAGTATTACCCGTGGGGCAGAAGGCAAAGAACTGGCCGAAATGTACGATATGAAGCTGAGCGGGGCAGTGGCTTTCTCCGATGGAAAAACCCCGTTACAGTCAGCCGGTATCCTGGTAAAAGCCCTGCAGTATGTTAAGTCTTTTAACGGGGTACTGGTACAGGTTCCTGACGATAAAAGCATTAGTCCTAACGGGCTGGTAAACGAAGGCATTACATCAACACAGATGGGCCTGCCGGGCCGCCCTGAAATTGCTGAAGAAATAGCCGTAGCATCCAATATTAAGCTGGCAGCTTATGCTGAGTCAAAGCTGCATTTTACAGGTGTGAGCACTGAAGCTTCTTTGAAGCTGATCAAAGAAGCCAGGCAGAGAAAAACAGCAGTAACCTGCTCTGTAACACCCTACAACCTTGTTTTTTGTGATGAAGATGTTACTGCTTACGATACCAATCTGAAGGTAAACCCTCCTTTACGGAATAAAAAAGACCGGAAAGCCCTGCAAAAGGCTGTTGCAGAAGGTGGGGTAGATGTTATAGCAGCTCATCATATACCGCAAGACAAGGATCATAAGACTGTAGAATTTGAGTATGCTAAAAATGGAATGATCAGCCTGCAAACCGCTTACGCCGCCATCAATACTGTTTTACCCGAAGTACGGCAGGAGCGTTGGGTGGAGTTGTTATGTGTTAATCCCAGGCGTATTTTAAATATGGATGTTCCTACCATTGCTGAAGGCAACGAAGCGTCGCTTACCTTATTTTTACCCGGGCAGCAATGGACCTTCGAAAAGAAAGATATTTTGTCGCTAAGTAAAAATTCACCATTTATTGGTAAACAATTTACCGGCAGACCTTTAGGTATTTATCATAAAAACAGGCTCACATTAAATAAACAGTAATTGAAATTATCATCTACAATAAAAGGAGTAATAACCGGGCTGCTGATGGTAGCAGTGGGTTTGGGCCTGTTCTGGAGCAAGGCTGATGAACGGTCTGCAGTGCAATACGCAGGCTATCTGGTCTATGGTATTGGTATTGTATGGAGTATAACAGCCTTCGCAAAGCAAAGAGAAGGGGCGCTGAAGTTTGGCGAATTGTTCAACCAGGGGTTCCGGTGCCTTATGGTAGTAACGCTTATTATGGCATTATATACCTTTATTTTCTATAAAGCCAATACCGGGCTTATTGAGCAAAAAGCGGCGCTTACTAAACAGGAACTTTTAAAAACCGAAACCAGCCGTACGCCGCAGGAAATTGATGCCATGATTGAAACAGGGAAAAAGAACTTTCCGTTAATGGCCGCTTCAGGAGCGATCTTTCAGTACTTATTTATCGGGGTGATTGTTACAATGGCAACGGCAGGGTCTTTATATTTGCGTAACAAAAATTCATGATGGACATATCTGTTGTTATACCCCTGTTAAATGAAGAAGAATCTTTGCCCGAGCTTACAGAATGGATAGAGCGTGTAATGCAGGATCATAACTTCAGCTACGAGGTTATTTATGTAGATGATGGCAGCACTGATGATTCCTGGAATATTATACAACAGCTTAGAGCTAAAAATGAAAATATAAAAGGCATCCGGTTCCAGCGTAATTATGGTAAGTCTGCCGCTTTAAACGAAGCTTTCAGAGCTGCCCAGGGTGAGGTAGTGATAACTATGGATGCCGATTTACAGGATAGTCCTGATGAAATACCCGAACTGCGAAGGCTGATAGTAGAGGATAAATACGACCTGGTAAGCGGCTGGAAAAAGGTACGCTACGATAATACACTGACCAAGAACATTCCTTCCAGGTTTTTTAATGCGGTTACCCGCCGCATATCAAAGATAAAGCTGCACGATTTTAACTGTGGCCTTAAATCTTACAACAAAAAGGTGGTGAAAAGCATAGAAGTGTATGGCGAAATGCACCGCTACATACCTGTAATTGCCAAATGGGCAGGGTTCAGAAAAATAGGGGAGAAAGTAGTGGAACACCGCAAACGTAAATATGGCGTCACCAAATTTGGCTGGGACCGTTTTATTAACGGCTTCCTGGATCTGATGTCCATAACTTTTGTAGGAAAGTTCTCCAAAAAGCCTATGCACTTTTTTGGTCTGCTGGGTACGATATTTTTCCTGGTCGGATTTCTTACCTCGTTAGTACTGGTTGTTTCCAAGATCATTAACCCTGAATATGCGATTACCAATCGTCCTGCCTTCTACATAGCGCTTACTGCTATCATAATTGGGGTACAGTTATTTCTGTCCGGTTTCCTCAGCGAGCTTATTTCGCGTAATTCAGTGAACCGGAATTCCTACCTGGTAGAAGACCGCATGGGTCTGGAATAATGGCAGCAACAGAATTTTTTTATAAAAGTTTGCGTATTTAAAGCTACTTGCATACACAAGATTTACCCGGCAGGCGGTATTATACCTAAAGGATGCTTACTGCACGGCTGTGTAAAGCGGGGACGCTTTACACTATTTATTCTATCGGCTTTGCCGATTTAAAAAAGTGCAATTTGTTGTAGGCCTTGCAAAAATGTAAAGGATGCTTACTATCTTTGTTCAATAAAATTCTATAACTTTAAAGGATTATCAAAACAGTTACTAAACCATTTCCTTCTATGAAAATATATAAGCTTGCATTTTTATGCTGTTTGCTTCTGAGCAGCCATTTATTGTCCGCACAGTTAAGGGCTAAAGAAGGAAAAGGCTACTTTAATATAACCAATATAGCTGAGCCCCAGTACCTTCAGTCTATAGATTCATCCGATTTACAGTTTGCCCGTGCATATATAAAAACGGCTGGCTTTTCATTAAGCACTATTAACGGCTTTTTCTTAAACCGCAATTTATCTGTGGGCCTGGGTGTTGGACTTCAGTTTACAGGTTATAAGGCGCACCCGGCTTCCTTTACGCCCGACAGTACCTTCCCGTCAGGTTATTTTGAGGATCGGCACAGCATGACCTTATTACCCATATTTGCAGATTTCAGGTATTATCCCAACGGGTCTAATAACAGCCTGACGTTCATTTTGGATGTGGGCTATGCACCACTCCTGAAAATTAAAAATGAGTTCGATAAAATGAATCTCGATGGAGGTGCTTTGGTGAGGCTCGGGGCGGCTTACCGGGTTCCTTTAAGCCCCACTATTTCCTTTTTGCCCTCACTTAATTTTAATGCCCAGCGTTTTGGAGATAATACATCTCTTGGCGCTAATGTGGGCCTGGGCTTCATGTTTTGATAATTAAAACAGGGGCTGTAGCAAATGAATTATTCAGACAATGCTCCTTTGCGGAGCTGCTCAGCTTTTTTCCCTATCAGCCAAAAGGATAATGCCAGCAATGCAAAGAACAGGCCCTTGTTGGTTCTGTCCCAGAAATATTCGAAGTATCGGGTATAAATATTAAGCAGGAAGAAAACAATAACTATATCTCTCAGGGTTTCGTCTTTTTGTTTTATTGCATAGATCAAAACGGCTATTAATAACAGCGTATAAGCTATGGCCCACACAAATAATTTCCCCTGCTTTATAGCGGCCCATACATCATAGCTCAGGTTGCCTGATGCTGATAAAAAAAGCCCTGACAGCAGCAGAAATAACCAGCTGCTGTACCATGATAGCGGATAAAATTTTTGGGTGGCCGGCCATCGTTGTAAAAAATGAGAAACTGCTACCATTACTGCACCAAATAGCACCATACGCAGCGGATAGTTCATGCCCAGGAAATAAGACTGAGATGCATCGCCCGACCAGGCATAGGTTTGTGTGGCCCAGCTGCTTATCAGGGCAAGTATCATACAGGTCCATAGCAGCCTGGAGTTTAAATAAGACCCAAGCAGGCCATATATGCAGGCCGTAATAAATATGCTCAGGCCATAATAATGATAGTCTGCATTAAAACTTTTGGTGAAGTACGCGATAGAAACGCCTGTAGCTAATGCAATTAAAATAGTAAAGCTTTCGTTAGCCAGTAAGGCGTAGGGGAATTTTTTAATCCTTCTTTTGGCAATCCATGCCAGGAAAACAGCAACTGCCCCAAAAATAAAGCCAATCACAAATTCGGAAAAAGCAAAAATCTTTCTCAGCCTTTCAATCCATTTCTCATCCAGTACCAGGGCTCCAAAAGCAAGCAGCGCACAGGATACGGCGGCTATAGAAGCATAGAAAGCAACAGCATCAAATTCATTACGGTAGGAAGTAATGCTCTGCTTCAGCTTCTCAGCTGTGGGCCGGTCTATAAGTGCATCCTTTTCCCAGGTTTCAATCGCCTCGTTCAATAACCTGCTTTCTTTTTTATTTATTCTCATTGCCATATTCGTATCACAAACCAACATGATCCCAATAATTATCGGGTTTCAGGCTAAAATTACAAAAAGGAGCATGAATTCCGTCCCGATTTTTTCGGGATCGGAACATCAAAGGTTCCTCCCGACAAAAAATAATAAAAAATTGCAAGAGAAACGTACATGAAATTTTTCATTTATAAAATACACAAAGAATGAATGAATCCTAAATGCTTTCGGGATATGGGAGTTCCCCATGGCTAAAAACAATAATAAACATTCATGGGAAATTTAAGTCAATTAATACTAAGATAAATCAGAGCTACTTTAGGGAATGCTGCAACTAAAATCTCTTTTGGCATTCTGCCGTAGTGCTTTTTATCAAATTTCTCAAGGCTGATGTGTAACAAAATAGCGTATGAAAGGATGGTATACTTAAGGTGTTGTCTTTGAAGCCAGGAAATCTGCTACGCGTGCAATTTCTTTAGCAATATTGGTATATGCCTGGTCTTTATCAGGAAAACGGCTTACAGGTTCAGCGCCTGTTGGTAATGCCTGCAATTTGGCAAAAGGCATATCCTTCCAGTCGCACTCGCGCAGTATTACCGGTATGATCCTCGCCGTTCCGTTTTCGTGCTTCTGCAAGGCTGTTTTTAGCTCCTTGTCCCAGATGTACTGCGAACTGATAAAGTCTACGCTAATCAGCAGGAGAATAATATCAGCCTCTTCCAATTCTTTTTTAATAGTGCTATCCCATTCTGTTCCCGCCATCAGTATCCTGTCCTGCCACACATCTATTTTATCACTGCGCTTCAGGCTGATGAGGTGCTTGTCCAGGTCGTTTTTCATAGCTTCATCTTCATGAGCGTAAGAGATAAATATTTTTAATTTCCGGGTCATAGTCTCAGTTATTCTTTTGAAGCATTGATTTTCTTTCTTATTTCTGATATATCTGCTGCTTTATATTGTCCCAGCCAGACTTCAATTTGTCCGGCAGGTACTTTCAGCCTGGTGAATTTAGCCTGCACAGGACTGCCTAAGATGCTGCTTACTATCCGGGCTATATGGCTGGCTGCTTTCTCATCGCTTTCATTAAAATATTTTACAGTAGAATTAAATGTTATCCGTTCAATTAATTCTGGAGCCCGTACTGTGTAGCTTTTAAGCGCTGCGGATACTTTATCCTTGTAGCCGCTGAACCCGGGCATGTATTGTATGTACACAATAGAATTTTGAGAAACATCAGCGCTCTGAGCAGCAGTGCTGTTATCCGCGGGAGCAGCTGGCGCGGTTATACTTTTTGTTACAGGTTTGACAGGGATGTATTTTTTGGTTGCTATAACTTTAGCCTGTATTTTTTTTAAAGAATCGTCTATTTGCTGTACAGGCTGGTTGTTTTGTATACTAATCAGTTTTCTGTTATGTAATGACAGGCGCTCTATCTCAAGAGTATTTAAATCATTCTCTTGCTGTAATTTTTCAACAGTGGCAGTTGTATTTTCCAGGCTTATTTCTACAGCCTGCTTTGCAGAGTCGGCGCTTTGGATGTCCTGCAGTGCCTTTAAAAGGGCATTTTCTTCAATCAGCTCTTTATTTTTTACAGATAGTATAATGAGGCCTGTGGCCAGCAGGCAGAATATTAAAACCCATAACAAAGTCCATCTCTTTGCTTTATTATGGTTTTCAATATACTGATCAATAATGTCACTCGGCGTTTTTTCCATGCTCAGTTCTTTTTAATGGCTGTTGGAAATAGTGCATATTTTAAAGCAAACAGGGATATACTTAAAAAAAGCAGGAATACAAACAGGGCCGCAGTGAAGCTTTCTATACTATGGTGTGTATAAATTGCTGCACAAACACCCATGCCTAAAATAACAGCTGCTAATGAATAATAAAACACCCTGGAATCCTTTGTTACCTGAACCTGCTGAAACTCCCTGAAAGCAACATTTTTGATATGCTTTGTTACGGCTGCTAATATGGCGTCATCATCTTCCGTGATATCAAAGTGTTGTAATACCGATTTCCCATCTGATGGCAGCAGCTTTTCTTTAAGACCTTTTAAATTTTCATCGCTTTCAATATCCACCTCTCTTATAAGAACAGGGATGATATCTTTTTTTTCCGATATAGCCGTTTTAAGTATTTCGAAGCAATCGGCATCTGCCAGGAAATCCGCACTTAGCAGGGGCACTGCAATGTCTGACTTTCTTAAAAGTTCAAAAGCTATTTTTTTATCTGCGCTTTCTTTAAAGATCACGTCTTTGTCCACTATAGATACCAGTTTGTTGCGCACATAAGATGAAAAATGCCTGTTAAGCCTGTAGTATAGCTCTTTGTCCTGGGCAAAATCAGAGTATGAAAAAAATATTTGTTTAGGCATAGGCTACAGCAATTTATGAAAAACTTGCTGGCCGGGCAAATTATTCCCATCGCATAAATGCGCTATTTTTAAACATAGGTTAAAAAGCGCTTTGATAAAGGCTACAAGTGCTGCAATCATGGTATATTTGCAGCCCGTAAAAATGATGTTCTCTGCAGCAGAATATATAGCGTCTTTGTTGTCCCGATAGCTATCGGGACTCTATTGTACTGCAAAACAGGTGGCATCAGTTTTACGATTGTTCAATATCCAATATTCAATAATCAATATTCAATAGAGATGTTTCGTACGCATACCTGTGGCGAGCTGAGAATCGCAGATGTAAATAAAGAAGTAACCCTGGCCGGCTGGGTGCAAACCGTGCGCAAATTCGGCAGCATCACTTTTGTTGATCTGCGCGATCGTTATGGCATTACCCAATTATTATTTTCCGAGTCTTTAAATGCGCAGCTGGATGAAAATCCGCTGGGCCGGGAGTTTGTGCTGCAGGCTACCGGTAAAGTAAACGAGCGCAGCAATAAAAATAAAAATATTCCTACCGGCGATGTGGAATTGCTGGTAGAAAGCTTTACCATACTTAATAAAAGTGTTACACCTCCTTTTACCATCCAGGATGATACTGATGGCGGAGATGACCTGCGCATGAAATACCGTTTCCTGGATCTGCGCCGAAACATGGTTAAAAAGAATCTGGAACTGCGCTATGCGGTAAACCGTGCTACACGGGATTACCTGCACCAGCAAAACTTCATGGACATAGAAACGCCTTTTCTGATAAAATCAACCCCTGAAGGGGCAAGGGATTTTGTAGTGCCCAGCCGTATGAACCCCGGTGAATTTTATGCGCTGCCGCAGTCTCCGCAAACTTTTAAGCAATTATTGATGGTGAGTGGCTATGACCGGTATTACCAGATCGTAAAATGTTTCAGGGATGAGGATCTGCGTGCAGACCGTCAGCCGGAGTTTACACAAATAGATTGCGAAATGGCTTTTGTGCAGCAGGAGGATGTGCTGGCTATGTTTGAGAATATGATTAAATATGTTTTCAAGGCAGTTAAGGATATAGATTATAATGAGCCTGTAGAACGGATGAGCTGGCAGGAAGCCATGTGGCAATATGGTAACGATAAGCCCGATATCCGCTTTGGAATGAAATTGCTCAACATCAAATATCCTAAACATGTTTTTGCGGATAAGGAAGAGCATGCGCACCTGGTAGATGGTGCCGGTTTCCAGGTATTTGATGGGGCCGAAACTGTTGTTGCCATTGCGGTTCCAGGGTGTAGCGAATATACTCGCAAGCAAACTGATGAGCTGACCGAATGGGTAAAGCGCCCGCAAATAGGTATGAAGGGCCTTGTGTTTATCAAGTGTAATGCAGATGGAACGTACAAAAGCAGTGTAGATAAATTTTACAGTGAAGAAAGATTAAAAACTATTGCGGATGCAGCAGGCGCCAAAGCCGGTGATTTAGTTTTGATACTGGCCGGAGCAGAAGAGCGTACCCGTAAAGCTGCCAGCGAGCTTCGCCTGGAAATGGGTAAGCGTTTGGGTTTAAGAAAAGACAATGAGTTTAAATTGCTGTGGGTGCTCGATTTCCCGTTATTTGAATATGCTGAAGAAGAGAACAGGTGGGTGGCACGGCACCATCCTTTTACATCGCCCAAGCCATCTGATATTGATACGATGATTAATAATAACCCTGTTATTGAAAATGCTGCTGAATACCTGAAACACCCTTACGCAGGTATTAAAGCCAATGCGTATGATATGGTATTGAATGGTAATGAGATTGGTGGTGGCAGTATCCGTATCTACCAGAAAGAATTGCAGCAAAAAATGTTTGAAGCACTGGGTATGGACGAGCACGAGCAGCAGCATAAATTCGGATTCCTTTTAGGAGCGTTTGAATATGGTGCGCCGCCGCACGGTGGTATTGCTTTTGGCCTGGACAGGCTTTGTTCTATTTTAGGTGGCAGCGAAAGCATCCGTGACTTTATTGCTTTCCCTAAAAACAATAGCGGCCGTGATGTAATGCTGGATGCCCCTTCTGCGATTGATGAGAAACAATTTACAGAGCTGCAGATAAAGCTGGATTTGAAGTAGCATGATAAACCCCAATCATAAGGAAGTTAGCTGGCGGATATTTTAGAGGGTATTTAAGAAGAAGAGCTTCCATAGCGTCCGATGATAAAGGTATTATCAGTGCTATCACAGATAAGCACCGATTGTCTTATAGTTTTTTACTCATCAATACGGATATTTAATAAATTCATTTAAACCTGATTTTTACAACCGCTATATTGATAATGATCTGTTGGATAGGCGATGGTACACAGATAAGGCCTAATCCAGCTTTTTTTTAAAAGAGTTTCTATATTGTAAAGGACTTATATTAAACCTCCTTCTGAAAGTTTTGTAAAAGTTGGAGGCATCGTTAAAGCCGCTTTCATAGCAGATATGGGCTATGGATTTGTCAGTATTAATCAATTCACGAACAGCAAAATCAATTCTGTAATCCGTTACAGCTTCAACAAAAGTTTTGCGTGTCATACGTTTGAAATATTTGCAAAATGCATAAGACGATAAATTAGCGATTGCTGCTGCGCCATCCAGGGAAATATCATGTTGAAAATTATCTACAATGTATGCAAATACTTCGTGGATCCTTTCTTTATCAGAAAGGGAGAGGGAGGCAAGTTCACTTTTCTTTTGCAATGCAGTATATTTGGTAGCTGTAGCAAGATAATGTAACAGATCAAGTAATAGTATCAGTCTCCTGTACTTGTCGCTCTCTCCCAAAATGACCTGCATCATTCTTTTTACAGTCTCCGTTTTATTTTTAAAATACAGGCCATTGCTGCTTTCTTTTAGTAACTGCGCAATCTTTGCCATTTCCGGAATGTGGAAGATATTGTCGCCAAGAAAGTTATCCCCGAAATGTACAACAATAGAAACAGATGGCTCTGTTGCCTGCTCAGAAGTCTTCCAGCAGTGCGGGAGATTAACACCAAGTAGCATAAGGTCGTTGGCTTGATAATCTTGCATATGTGTACCTACGTACCGTTTTCCACTTCCTTTTACGATGAGGGTAAGCTCATATTCAGGATGATAGTGATAAGGTGCTGAAAAACGCTTTTCAGTAAATTCTCTTATAGTAAAAGAGCTGTTTGCAGAGCGTGTAACGACTTCAAATATCGGCTTCATTCATTGATAATATTGTCCTAAATATAGCTAATAAATAATAGTGATGACAATATATTCCATAAATTAGCCAATATTGCCGTTTTTATATTGCGAGGTATGTTTTTAGTTTGTGAACTAAAAAAAACATATGAATAAAGTAATTTTACCTTCGCTTCAAGAAACAATAAGTTTAGAGAATGAGAAGATTAGCTCATTCAGGGAAAAAGGCCATACACTCATGCAAGGTATTTTAAATGCAGATGAAATTGCGGCTTACCGGGACGTGATCAATAATGCTGCTTATAAATATAATACTGAAACAAGAAAGCTCGAAGATCGGGACACGTATGGTAAGGCGTTTTTGCAGATAATGAATTTATGGGAGTTTGATGAGCAGGTCAGGAAGTTTACACTGGCAAAGCGGTTTGCAAAAATTGCTGCCGACCTTCTGGGTGTGGCAAATGTTCGCATTTATCATGATCAGGCATTGTATAAAGAGCCTGGCGGAGGATTAACACCATGGCACCAGGATCAGTATTACTGGCCGTTAAGCACAAGTAATACAGTAACGATGTGGATGCCGTTGATCGACATTACCGAAGATATGGGTATGCTGACGTTTGCCTCCGGTTCTCATAAAGAAGGTTCTGTAAAAAATATTGCTATTTCAGATGAATCAGAAGCAGCATTGAATGAGTACATCAGCAAAAAGGGCTATGAAGTAACAAGAGCCACAACGATGAAAGCTGGTGATGCTACATGGCACTATGGATGGACATTGCATGCTGCACCGGGCAATCTGTCGGACATTACAAGGGAAGTGATGACCATTATTTATTTTGCAGACGGAGCAACTATTACCGAACCTATTAACCAACACCAGGAGAATGACAGGAACAGGTGGCTGCAGGGCTGGCTTCCGGGGCAAAAAGCAGAAAGCAGTTTAAATCCGCTTGTGCTATAGTATTCAATTATCCGGGGATTGTTATTATTGAGTTTGATACCTTTCTTTCAACAGGTTCATCATATAAGTATTTGCATTCCATTGATTACAAACAGGTAGACCCGTGGCAGGTATATGCACCATATAAGGATAGGGGCCAAACTCGGGTGTGATGGACAGTGTTGTTCCTTCGCGCTGCTTATTCATAGCAATTTTGTCCCACCAGTTTATATGTTTTACCAGCGCGTCATTCCACTCGGGGGCTGCAGGATCGGGTATTTGCGGCCCCTCCGGATATCCCACCCTGGCATGAAGATGTCCGGTTTTTAAGATGGCCATGTTGACTACTTCCTCCTGGTCTTCGAGCCACGACTCTGCAACATTCACCCAATGGGAAATATCAAATGTGAGTTGCAGACCAGGAATATCCTGAAGATAATCCCGGGTGATATGTGCTGCAAAAGAAAATTTACCCCGGTGTACTTCATGACATACTGCTATTCCTGTAGTGCTTTCAAAATTTTGTGCGATAGCAATAATCTCTTTATTCTGCGCTAAGGTAAAAATATCTCGTCCTGTCTGGCTGTTGATCTTATAGAAAGGAAAATGCCTGATTTTTTCGAACCACTCCGCATACTTTTTTTTGTGCTCGTTAAAGCTGGATTCGTATGTGTCATAGTGCTGTGCCATCAAAAGCAGGTTGTGTTTTTCTGCTTTAATTACAATTTCTTCCAGCTCTTTCTCTCGCATTTCCCTAGGTATACCATATTCCACGCCGTCATATCCCTCGCCTTTCACCTTATGGAAAAAATTATCTGGTGATTCCTGGCTGCCCCATTTGGGGCAAAAAAAATGAAGGTCCATTGTATAATCTTTTTGATTCGTAAATTTCGCAGGCGAAGAAAGGGGCAATAAAAACTAACCTTTATTTGAAATGTAGTATATTATTTTTGTCAATATAAGAATCAACATCCGCCATTATTTTCAGGTCATCCTGAAAAACTGTTATAGGCTGGTTTCGGTCTAATACGCCAACAAAAACTTTGTTTCCTGTGGAAGGATTGTCAATGGTTACCTGCATGCCAAACCAGCGGGGGATTATGGCACATATATCTGATAACTTCATTTCGTCAAAGTAAAACAATCCCTTTTGCCAGCTCAACGTTCGGCTGGGGTCAAAAGTTTTTATTAAAATAGGTTTCCCTTCAATATAAACAGCTTCTTTGCCTGGAGATAATTTACTTTCTCCAACCGGAGTATTTAGTTGAACGCTTCCTTCTACTAAAGCGATTGTTTCAGCATGCTGGCTATATGTATTTACATTAAACTCTGTACCTAAAACCTGTACGGTGCTTTTAGGCAGATGCACAATAAATGGCTTTTCAGGATTTTTAGTTACCTTTAGATAAGCTTCCCCCCGTATTGAAATCTCCCTGCTTGTTCCGGAAAAATGAGATGGGAATTGCAGTTCTGATGCTGAGTTCATCCAAACTTCGGTTCCATCTTCCAAATGCACTTTGTAATCTAATCCAGCAGGAACTGTAAGGGTGTTTACACTGTTTGACTTGTTATCGCTTTTTATTTTAAAAGTAAGCGTATTTCCGCTGTTATTAAGTGCGGCGCCATTTGCTTTAATATCTCCAACCTGAGTTGAAAGATCAATAGTAGTGCCATCTGCAAGTTTTAGTTCAATAGATGGCTTAGATAGCCCCACACTTTCTTTAGTATTTTCCTGGTGCCTTGTAGAAAACCAAAGGAGTGAGCCAATTGTTGTTATGAATAAAATAATTGCCGCTGCAGCACGGTATCTTCTGAAAAAATGCAGATGCCGGGGTGAGGCAGCGGGCTGTGCCTGTACTGTAGCGTGATTATTGCGCAACCGGGTTTTGAGGTCATCCCAGAATTCAGAAGCATCAGCTTCCTGAAATCCGTTTTTTACCTTATCGGCCGGCAACTGTTGAACTAAATGTTCATACGCAACCGCCAGGTCGGGGTTCTCTTGCCACAACAAATTTAATGCACGAACCTCATCTTCATCCAGCGTGTTGCTAAGTTTACCAAGCAATAAGTATTCCCCGTATGGAGTCAATTGTGTCATATTTCTACTATAAGACCATTTATTATATAATAATCGCTAGTCATGTGCTAAATTTCAGTGTTTTTTAACACAATTCTTAATTCCTTAAGCGCCCTGTCCATATGGCTGCTGACAGTAGACTTGCTAATGTGTAATTGCTCCGCTATTTGTGCATGAGACAAATGGTCTAAATAATGCATTTTGAATACTTTTTCTGCCATCGGCGGAAGCCGGCCGATAGCTTGAAATATTTCTGTCTTCAGCTCTTTATGCTCTATGCGATTAAGAAACTTAGCATTGGATGGCAAAGGCAATGATTGTGTACGTTTCAGTAAAGAAGCTTGTGCCTGGTTGTATTTTAGTGCTCTGTTACGAATTGCAAACATTAAATATCCTTCAAGCGTTTTCGTAATATTCAGGAAAAGCTTGTTTTCCCAGAAATCAATAAAAAAATCCTGAATGATATCTTTTGAAGCTGCTTCATCGTTAGTAATTGAGTAAGCTAATACATACAATCTCTTGCGTGCATGCTCGTATAGAATATTAAAGGCTTCCTGATCATGGTGCTTCAGTCGTTGCAGCAACTGCGAATAATCTAACAAACCATATGTCATTTGTAAAGCGTAGTTAAGATAAATGCGTATTAAAGTACACCAGCCAACTTCAAATATACCTGGCAAGAACGGATTCTGGCAATATAAAATTGATTGTGTCCGCAAACAAAGCAAATGCCTGTAAGCTTCCTGTAATAGGCCGGAATCCAGAGAATAATGCCTGATGACAAAATTAACAGAATCCATAATATGCGCTGAAAAAAACTTTCGAAAAATAAATAAGGCATGACACTAGTGAGTGTGTTGCGATTTAGGGTCTTATAGAAAATATCTGTGATCTGATAAGAAGCAGAGATCAGGTATTTTAAAAACATTAAAATGATTGTCTATGGCCTTAATCTGCGCTCCTTAGTTCGTACTAAGTAAAAAAGAAACCCCTTCGCCGGTCAAAGCATAAAGGGGTAAGTAAAACATTATCTCTAATATTTTAAACTACTGCAATTTATGCAAAAAAAAGGTATTATCAATGCCCTGCAACCCGCATTGCTATTATTAAAATTGAAACTTGGAAAATGGGGTTACATTATGAGACTCATAACGCTTCATACATTATGTTTATTAATCTTTACCCAACTGATCTTCGCGGCAGACAGCTATTCACAACCATACGAGCAAAGGAAGCTGTCGCTTAAGTATTCTTTGTCTTCTTTGAAAACTATTCTCACTGCCATTGAAAAAAAGGCCGGTGTGGTTATTATGTTTGAAGCCACCGATGCTATTAAAAAAGAGAAAGCAAGTATTGCGGCAAATAACCTGATGCTATCACAGGTACTTGATCAGCTATTGCACCCTTTAGGCCTGCAATGGGCCATACGCGGGAATGTTATACGACTCTACAAGGCGAAAAACTTCAGGCCACAGGTTTTTGTGCCCGAATCTATCGAAAAAAATGCTGAGGCCAGAGCGGTCCCTGACCCTGTTACAGGTAAAGTGACAGATAGTACCGGCGCACCATTGGCCGGAGTTAGTGTTCGGGTTCAGGGAGTAAGCAGGGGCACTGTTACAGATGCTAATGGTTCTTATCATCTTGAAGTAGACGGAGATGCTATTTTAGTATTCTCACATATAGGCTTTCTTGACCAGGAAGTTCAGGTAAGTGGAAGAAAGAGGATTGATATAAGCCTTGTTGCTGCTGTATCTGGGTTGAGTGAGCTGGTAGTAGTGGGGTATGGTGCCCAAAAAAAGACGGATGTTACGGGAGCTGTATCGTCATTAAATGCTGAAAACCTTTCTAAGGTTCCTGTTTCGTCTGTTACAAATGCCCTGGTTGGCAAGCTGCCAGGGTTAATAGCCATTCAATCCAGCGGACAACCAGGAATGGACGCCTCCAGTTTGAATATCCGGGGGTTTGGAAATGCGTTAGTAATAGTGGATGGAGTAGAGATGAACTTCAGGAATATAGATGCAAATGAAATAGAGAATATATCTATTCTGAAAGATGGGGCAGCATCCATTTACGGTGCCCGGGCCGGTAATGGTGTTATTCTTGTTACCACCAAAAGGGGAACAGAGGGTAAGCCTACTGTTTCATTTAACGGAACAATGACGTTGCAGCGCCCCACATATTTACAGGAAATGCTTTCGTCTGGCGATTACACTACGCTGATGTCTGAAGCATACCTGCAATCGGGGCAGCCACCTAATGCGGTCCCTTACACCCCCGAGCAAATACAGAAGTACTATGAAGCGAAAGAGCCCGGATATTATAATACCGATTGGTCAAAAATAATATTGCGTAACTGGGCTCCCATGCAGAATTATGGACTTTCTGTTCGCGGAGGAAGCAAAAATATCAAGTATTATGCTTATTTAGGTACCATGCAGCAAGGGGCTTTCTGGAAAAAAAATGGCGGTGATTACAAGCGTTATAATTTCCAGGCGAACGTGGATGCTAATATTCTTGACAACCTTTCAATAGGTATTACCAGTTCAAATATTATAGACAATATCAATTCTACCAATCGCCCGCAAAATGGTGGAGGATACCTGTTTGCTGATATGTACAACAACTATCCTATGTATCCGTCAAGCCTGCCGGATCCAACTAAGATCCCATTTTCAGGGTCTGCAACAGGTGGCGCCCTGGTACAATCTAACAGGGAACTTGGAGGTTACACCGATGATCATTTCCAAACACTTTCACAAGGCGTAACTATAAATTATAACTTTAAATCGCTAAAAGGGCTTTCCTTAAAAGCTTTTGGAAATTATACAAGAGTAAATTATAATAAAAAATCCTTTGCAAGGCCGGTTGACTTATGGACCTACAACGTAGATACCAAAGAGTACACGCTTGCAGCGCAATATAACTCTAATACCCAGTTAGATCAGTTGAAATCAGAATCAACTACCCTGACAGGTCAGTTTTCAGTTAACTATAATAATACCATCAATAAAGTTCATAGTGTTGATGCAATGCTGTTATATGAAGCCTACTCCTATGCTGACGATTATATTTCTGCAGGAAGATCCAATTTTACCTTCCCTACTCTTGATCAGATGTTTGCAGGAAGCATTAGTACCGTAAGTAATAATGGATCGGCCAGCCAGACAGGAAGAAGCAGTTATGTAGGAAGAGTAAACTATGGCTATGCTAATAAATACCTGGCTCAGTTCATTTTAAGGGCTGATGCTTCGGCCAGATTTCCCGCGGAATCAAGATGGGGGTATTTCCCCAGTGCCTCCCTGGGCTGGCGGATAGGCAGGGAAAATTTCCTGAAAGAAGTATATAATATAGATGAGCTAAAACTCCGGGCCAGTTACGGAGCTTCGGGCAATGACGGTATTGGCAACTTTCAATATCTTTCAGGATATGGGCCTACTTTAATGCCGGCTCTTTTTGGAGGAACACCGGTAATGGGTATTGCACCTCTGGCTATGCCTAACCCTACTTTATCCTGGGAGCGTATATCTATTTATAATGCCGGATTGGAATATTCCTTTTTTGGTCGCAGGTTATTTGGTGAGCTCGATTTCTTTTACAGGGAACGTAACGGCATACCTACAAGACGGACTGTAAGTTTGCCTTCAACTTTTGGAACTGAGCTGCCATTGGAAAATCTTAATAGCCAAAGCAACCGCGGGATTGAACTGACACTGGGAACTGCTGGAAAAAGCGATGACTGGAAATGGGAAATCAGCGGTAATATTTCCTGGCAGCGGGCCAGATGGGAGCATGTAGAAGAAATTGAATATACCGATCCCGATGCCAAAAGGATTAATAAACTTTCAGGGAATTGGGTTGACCGTACTTTCGGTTACAAAACGGCAGGATTGTTTACAAGCCAGGATCAGATCGATCAGCTGGGTATTGAATACCCCGGCAATCCTACATTGCATTTAGGTGATGTGCGTTATATTGATACCAACAATGATGGTATCCTGAATTGGAAAGACCAGGTTGAAATTGGAAAGGGGCAAATTCCGCAGTGGATGTCAGGTTTAAATATGAACATTTCTTACAGAAATTTCGATTTAACTGCATTGATCCAGGGGGCCTTTGGATATTATAAAAATGTATTGCTGACAGCTTATACACAAACGTTTTTTGACAACCGGTGGACAGCGTCTAATAATAATCCCAATGCATTGATTTCCCGCCTGGGCGGTGCCGGGACCAATTACCTGGTATCTGACCGAAACTTTATAAAGGCAGATTATGCCCGGTTGAAGAATATTTCATTGGGATACACTCTGGCAAAAGCATTGATGCAACGCATAGGATTTCAAAATGCGAGGGTATTTATAGGAGCAACAAATATATACACTTTGTCAAAGCTGAATAAATTTGATCTTGATCCTGAATCTCCTTATGCTGTGCAGGATGGCCAGCCCACTACATCTTATTATCCTCAGCAAAAAACTGTTATGCTGGGTGTGAATATCTCATTATAAAAAACTGCATTAAAATGAAAGGAACTACTATTTTATTTATAGGGGTACTTATGGCATGCTTCTCCTGCTCGAAGTCATTAATGGACAAGCAACCCTTAGACAGGGTAACCGACAATACTGTATGGAGTGATATCAAAGGCATAGAAGCAAACCTTGCCGGATGCTATAGTATGATGAGTGTTTTTGAAAATGAAACACCCGAAAAATATGTAAGTATAAGACCGGGAGTGGGCTGGACAACTGAAGCCCAGGTTGGGGTTACGCTTATCAATAACATTACTGATGAAGCTGCATGGGGAATGTACCCTAATTGGTCATACTTCAGGTATAGCGGTATAACAATAAACGGAGGTTTGCTGGAATGGTGGGAGAATGCGTACATCATTCTTCGTCAGCTGAACGATTTTATAGCAAGAGTGCCCCAGGCGCCGATTGAGGAAAATACTAAAGGGCGCCTTTTAGCCGAGGCCAGGTTTTTAAGGGCATATAACTATTTTTCAATGGTAAAACGTTATGGTGGTGTGCCCCTCATTACGAAAGCGCAAACCCTGAACGACCCTTACGATGAATTATACCCCAAACGTAATTCGGAAAAAGAGATTTATGATTTCGTAATTAATGAAATGGACGAAGCTTATAAAGATCTTCCCGCCTCCGCTGTATCAGGAAGAGCTTCCAGGTATGCAGCATTAACATTACTGTCACGCGCAGCGCTGTATGCAGGAAGCATTGCAGAATACGGCAGTGTACAGCTTAACGGGCTATTAGGGGTACCTGGGTCGGAAGCTCAGAGCTATTACCAAAAAAGCTACAATGCGTCAAAAATAATAATTGATGAGGGTAACCGTGGGCTATATGAAGTAGATGCGGATAAAGCAAAAAATTTTCGGAACATTTTCCTCGTAAAGAATCATGTGGAAGACATATTTGTAGTAGAGCACAATAATAAAGACATGATATTCGCCGGTGGAAATGGCTGGTATTACGATTTTATGCAGGGACCAATGCCCAACGCCTGGTATAACGGTAATCAAAATCAACCCTATTTGTCTTTTATAGCTTCTACATTTGAAAAAACAAATGGCACTGCTCCTGATTTATCAGCACCTACGCTAACCGGGAAATTGTGGAGTGATGATGAATTATGGGCCGACATGGAACCGCGTTTTTTTGCTACAATTTATACTCATGGAACCCCCTGGCAGGGATCGCTTATAGACTGGCATAGTGCGCTGAAAGTAAACGGCCAGTATTTTACCGATGCAAACGGTGCTCACAATGGGGTTCCTTACCGTGGTTTGCAGGGGCAGAAATTAGGGTCATCTACAGGCTTTGGGGTATTGAAATATTTAGATGAGAGCCACAACAACATGGTTTATGACTTTGCTTCCAGCCAGGATTGGATTGTATTTCGTTTTGGTGAAGTGCTGTTGAATCATGCAGAAGCGGCCTTTAAATTGGGTAAACCCGATGAAGCGCTTAACGCAATCAACAAAATAAGAAACAGGGCTGGTGTGGCGCCACGGGCTTCCATCACTTTTGAATTAATTCAAAAAGAACGTAAAACTGAGCTTGCATTTGAAGGGCACAGGTACTGGGATCTCCGCCGCTGGCGCATTGCTACTTCCATATTAACAAAGCGGGAAACAGGCCTGAGATATATACGGGATTATGCGTCGGGCAAATTAGAATTGCAGGTACAGCAATATGCCGACGGAGGAGAAAATGTAACTCCCATTTTTGAACCTTACAATTATTATCTGCCGATTACAAAAGCCAGGACACAGCAAAATACCAATCTTGTGGAAAACCCCGGCTATAATTAATTCCTTTAAAGCAGATCTAACACTGAATTAAAACAAGATGAAAACGAAGTATATATTTTTGTTATTGATAGGGTATGCCCTGGTATTAAATGCGCTTGGGCAAAAGCATCTTAATGAATCTCATATAAAATTAAAGGCAAAGGGAGATATTCCACGGCTGGCATGGTACAGCATTCCTGCCAGTGAATCCAACCTGCAACGCTACCATGAGCTGAAGGAAGCCGGTATCACTATTACCTTTTCATTCTTCCCATCCTTCGCAGATGCGCAAAAATCCCTGGAGTTAGCGCGGCAGGTGGGTGTCAGGGTTATAGTTTCATGCCCTGAGCTTAAAGCCGAGCCTGAATCCACAGTAAAGAAACTGATGAACCATCCTGCGCTTGCCGGCTACTTTTTGCGTGACGAGCCATCAAAAAGCGAGTTTGCAGAATTGGCCAAATGGGTCAGGCGCATACAGGCAGTAGACAACAGCCATTTTTGCTATATTAACATGCTCCCTATCTATGCCGAAGGCTGGCAGTTTGAAACCCCAAAGGAGCAGGATACTTTGGTGACTACTTACCAGGATTATCTCACTTCTTTCATTAAACAGATACCGGTAGAATTCCTTACCTACGATGCCTACTGTGTTATAGGGGATACCCTGCGTTACAATTATTATGAAAACCTGGAAATAGTTGCAGAAGAAGCAAAAAAGGCACAAAAGGATTTTTGGGCATTTGCGCTTACTACCGGCTCTTCTATACCAGTGAATTTTCCACCTCCCACTCTTGCAGAACTAAGATTCCAGATATACAGCATATTAGCCTATGGGGCGCAGGGTGTTCAGTACTTTACTTACTGGACACCAAGCCCTGGCGAAGCTGATCCCTGGGACTTTCATGAAGGACCCATCGGGTTAGATGGCAAGCGAACAGTTACTTACGACCGTTTAAAACAGATGAATGAAGAAGTAAAAAATCTGTCCGGAGTATTTTATGGAGGTAAAGTGCTTTCCGCAAGGCATGTTGGGGAATCGATTCCCAAGGGTACAAGGCGCCTGCAAAAACTGCCACATGGTATTAAGGTATTAGAAACCCATGGTGCAGGGGCGCTGGTATCAATTATTGAAAATGAAAGCCATCTTTTTGCAGTGATTGTAAACCGAAGCTTTAAAAAGCCCATGCCGCTTACTATTTATGGCGATGAAGGTCTGATGCGGGTTCAAAAAGATGGTTCAATGGTGCCTGCCCACCTGTATTCATCCAATATAGAAGTGGATCCCGGAGATGCAGTTATTTATAAACTTCCCTCAGCCGGCCAAAAGTAATTGGAGGCAGTCTTTTAATAAATTTTAAAAATCAAACAGATGAAACGATTTATCATTTTGTTGATCGTAGCAATGTGTACGATTACCAAAGCTTGTAAAAAGCCCCATGCAAATTTCATGGAAACGGAAAAAAGAAGTATAGCCGGTAAAGAAACGGCTACATTGCAGATGTTTAATGATACTTCAAATATTATGGTTGGTGTTTACATACCACCGCCATTGGAGTATGTTAATGATCTGCAGTTTCAAAGACTTGGAAATGCCTATGTAGATATCCTTCAATATGTTAATACATATACTGAAAGCGAGAATCTTACCATACTTAATAAAAGCCAGGCCAATAACTTAAAAGCAATCATCTTTGATGCAAGAGTCTACGGAAATAATAGTGCTATAGCCAGTATGGTTGCTGCCTATAGCAGCCATGCAGGGTTGGGAGGTTATTATATTAAAGATGAACCACTACCTGCAATCCTTGATTCAATGGCAAGGATTTATAAAACAATTCTGAGCTACGATCCTGTCCACATCCCTCACGTAAATCTCTTACCCAGCATTTACAGCGGATTTTCAGGCGTAGATTACGAAGCAACTTATATGCAACGATGGATTGACAGTGTAGGAAGTACAAATCTGAAATATCTGTCTACTGACATTTACCCGTTCCTCTCGAATGGAACTTTTGACGATCGGTATTACCCGGAGCTGGATCGGTTAAGGCGCGTTGGGCTGGCCAATTCAAATATAAAAACATCTGCATATCTGCAGTCTGTAGGAATTTTGGAAGGTTATCGCCGGCCAAACGCACATGAGCTGAAATATAATGTATATTCAACCCTTGCTTATGGAATTAAGCACCCTGTATGGTTTACGTATTTCACACCGCCGAACTATACCGGTGTAACCTTCACAAACGCCATCCTAACAATTACAGGAGACACCACAGACCTGTTCAGTCCATTCGTGAACCTGAATAAAGAAATGAAAAACCTGGGCAAAAGATTGAGTAAGCTTGTAGTGTATGATGTATTTCATTCAGGACCTAATATTCCCACTGGTGCGGCAACCGTTCCAACTGATTTTTATATAAAGCCTGCCTCTGCTACCGATGATTTGATTATTAGCAATGCTAAAAACTGGTATGAAGGAGCAGGACGGAACTATTCGATGGTTGTAAATAAATCGCTGACCCAAAGCAAAACTATTACTTTCAATATTGGCGGATGGATCACCTGGATGGGCGAAATTTCAAAAACAGACGGCACCGAGAGCCAGTTACCTGTTACCAGTGGACAAATCACGCTCACTTTTGCTCCGGGCGAAGGGCGTCTGTTTTGCTTTAAGCCATATTAGTGTTGTGGCAAAGCCCTGATAAAAGGCATACAACACAGTGCTGGATTTACGCCAGCAGCTATTTATAATATTTTTCTACGATAAGGCAGCAGGTATAGCTGCTGCTTTAACTAAAATTTTATGTGTAGACCAGTGATAAGGACGACAGGTTGGGTATTCCTTCTTATCTTTTTTGTATTCGAAGCATCGGCGCAGAGGAACACTAAGTACAGGTTACCGGATAATGATTTGTCTGCAGCACAGTGGATTGGAGATGCTAAAAGGCAACCTGCTATAGATTCTTTAATGTACGAAGATGATCCGGCCCCGGTATTCAGGAAAACCTTTTTAATAAACCGTCCGGTTAAATCCGCCCGGCTATACATTACGGCTGCCGGTTACTATAGTGCTGCAATAAATGGCAAACTTCTTAATCAAATCTATCTTGACCCTGCATGGACAGACTACAGTAAAAGGATATATTTCTCCGAGTATGACATTAATAACCTCTTATCCCAGGGAACAAACTATATCAATGTTACATTGGGCAATGGGTTTTACAACCCGCTTCCGTTAACGTTCTGGGGACGTCTCAATCTGAGAGAGGCGCTGCCGGTTGGCAGACCTCTATTTATTGCCAGAATTGAGCTGGTACACCACGACGGGCGAATTACAAACATTATAACCAACGATTCATGGGAATATGCCTACGGACCTGTGCTAAGAAATAATGTATATCTGGGCGAAGTGTATGATGCGGGGCGGGAACTGGATGAAAGCGCTAAAGCCGGCATTACGGGTAAAAACTGGCAGCCAGCCGTAATAAAGAACGGTCCGGGAGGGCGTCTTCAAAAAAAGTTTTTCCCGCCGGTGGAAGTGATAGATATCAAACAACCCGTTAAGATTAATGAACGGGAGAAGGGGGTGTATGTGGCTGATATGGGAGAGAATTTTGCCGGAACCTTTAGTGTCAGGCTTCATGGTAATACTGGAGATACGGTGCGTTTTAGACTGGGAGAAAGAATTTATGAAGACGGGCGGCTTAATCCCATGACAGCCGTGGCAGGACAGATTAAGAAAAAAGGAATTGGAGGAGCGGGAGCGCCTGAATTAGCAGCACAGGAAGGAATGTATATCTTCGGAAAAGATACTGTGGTGGAATACGCTCCCAGGTTTTCCTTCGCAGTGTACCGTTATATGGAGCTGTCGGGATTAAAAAGAGCGCCTCGCAAAGACGATATTCAAGGGCTTGCATTAAGCTCAAATGTGAAATCAGGAAATCAGCTTACTACTTCAAATCACCTGATCAATTCTATCCAGGAAATGACCACGCGCACGTTCCTCAGCAATCTGATGAGCGTGCAATCGGATTGTCCCGGCCGGGAAAAATTCGCTTATGGGGGTGATCTGCAGGCTACTGCCGAAGCTTATATCTGTAATTTTAACATGCATGCATTTTATCGGAAAGTGCTGTACGATTGGGTGGATGCTGTACAGGATTCGGTATTTATTGATACGGCGCCTTATGTGGGTCTTAAATTCTGCGGGTTGAATTTTGAAGGGGCTATATTTGATTTGCAATACAATCTTTTCCAGTATTATGGCGATACTGCAATTATCAGAGAACTATACAATTTTGACCTGGAATGGATGGATAAAGCAGAGCGCATTCACCCCACCGGCATTGTTGATAAAGGACTGGCTGATCATGAAGCGCTGGTAAATGTCCCCGTGCAACTGATAGGAACTATTGGTTATTTAAGAATTGCGGAAATAATGAAGGGGTTTGCTGCTTTAATGCAGGATAAACCCAATGTACTACGGTTCGAAAACCTGGAAAAGAAGATAAAAAACCAGTTGAGGGAAATGTACTGGAACGGGTCTGTATCTATGAAAACTGTTGAACAACAGTCCCGCGAGGCATCCATGACGTATATCAACAGTCTTCCCGAGGAAGAACGGCAGCAGGCAGCAACCGAGCTTCTGAAAAGCGAAAATTCATTTAATAAGCAAACGTTCTATACATTATTGCTATATAGCGGAGTCATTCCTGAAAAAGAGCGGCGGGGAGCCATGGATTCCCTGCTGAAAGCGATTGATGATGCACCTGCCGGACATTTTACAACCGGTATATTCGGAACAAAATTCATATTGGAAGTACTGTCTCAATATGGATATGCTGACCGCGTTTTTAATATTGTGAACAGTACGGAATTTCCAGGCTGGGGATTTATGATTAAGAACGGAGCTACCACACTTTGGGAAAGATGGAAAGAAAGTGATGATACCTATTCTAACTGTCATCCTATGTTCGGTTCAGTTTCAGCATGGTTCTATCGCTGGCTGGCTGGTGTACGCCCCGTGTTACCCGGGTTCCGGAAATTCACTATCAATCCCCTGTTGCCTGAACAACTTTCAACACTCAACTGTACCTATAATACTCCACGGGGAGCAATAGCATTCAGTTGGGAGCGGAAAAGTCAGGGCTACGATTTTATGATAACAGTGCCTGAAGCAAGCGTTGCTACATTTTACCTGCCTGGGAAAATTCGTTTGGCAAGGGTTAAAGACATCAACAAAAATATCACGTACATGCCTGCAGAAATTCTGGAAAATAATTCCTTCGATCTGCCGGCTGGTAAATATTTAATACAATCGCAATGAAAAGACTACTCTTAGCCGTTTTTTTGGTCCTTTCAACACTTATATATGCGCAGGATATGCCTGTCAGGCTTCCTTCAATTATCAGTAACCACATGGTATTGCAGCAGTCTGTTAATGCCCGGCTCTGGGGATGGGGACCCGCCACGAAGAAAATTGCTATTGTGGGAAGCTGGGCGCCCAAAGATACTGTCAGCGCCCTGGTTGCAGACGAATGTATATGGGAAGCCACTATCAAAACACCAAAGGCCGGTGGTCCATATACCATTCAGTTTATCAATGGTGATGACATTGTTACTGTTAATGATGTTCTTATTGGAGAAGTATGGCTTTGCTCCGGCCAGTCCAATATGGCATTGCCGTGTAATGAAAATATATTGGATAAGGGAAATGTACTTCAGGAGCCGCCCAATAATAATATGCGTTTCTTTATGGTGGATTTTGCTTTTGATATCTATCCCCGGTCAGATTGCAAGGGCAAATGGGTGATCTGCGATTCTTCCACTCTCTCCTGGTTTAGCGCTGTTGGTTTTTTCTTTGGCAGAACATTGCAGAAACAATTACAGGCTCCGGTAGGTCTTATAGGCGCTTATGCCGGTGCTACGCGCATACAACCATGGACACCGGGCTATATTATACAAAGGGATACAGCGCTGTCTGCACTAAGCAAAAATATCGGCACTGCATGGGCGCCACAAGGTGTTTCAATTTTATATAATGGAATGATTCATCCACTCACTCCTTATAGTTTATCCGGAGCCATCTGGTACCAGGGAGAAACAAATGCCTGCGTAACTGCCGAAGCAAAAAGTTACGGAAAAATGCTGCGGGGGCTGATTTCAGGCTGGAGGAACGCATTCAAAAGTGATTTGCCATTTTATTTTGTCCAGATTGCACCCTTCGATGGATATTATCCCAGGTATGCAGCAGCATATTTGCGGGAACAGCAGGCAACGGCACTGGTACTTCCAAATACAGGGATGGTTTGCGTTGGAGATCTTGTGGACTCGGTGAAGGACATTCATCCCAGGTTAAAAGCCGGCGTAGGAGCGCGGTTAGCCAATCTTGCGCTGAAAGAGCAGTATCACGTTTCCGATATTGTTAATCCCTATCATCCGCGTTTTGCAAAGATGGAGATCAAAGGGCAGTCTGCAATCATTACTGTAACGGCTTCAGGTAAGTTAACCAGCAGGGATAAAGATATGCTCAACTTCCAGATAGCAGGTAATGACCAGGTATTCTACCCAGCCAAAGCCATAATGGATAAGAACGGTAACATTGTTCTGCAATCTAAAAATGTAAAGGCTCCCGTGGCGGCCAGGTATTGTTTCTCGAACGAGGCTATACCGGGCCTCTTTGATACGAACGGTCTCCCGCTCATTCCCTTTAGAACGGATAACTGGTAACCGGATAACAAAACTTATCTAATTCATTTTTCAATAATGTAAGCAAAATGAAAATAAGCGGAGCGCTTTCAGTTTTTTTAATCATGCCATTCATAGCTTTTTCTAATGGTTATTGGGGTCTGAAATATGAAATGCAGCAGGTGACAAATGGCAAAATATATGTAATCGTCCAGGTAAACAAGAATTATACTTTTGATTCAGCCCGGTATACCGTTTTCATACCAGATGGGGTGAACCAGCTACAGGCAGTATTCATACATCAGCATGGGTGCGAAATGGAAGGGCGGGGCGCTTCATCAGCATACGATCTGCAATACCAGGCTTTTTCAAAAAAATGGGAAATGGCTATTGTGGGCACAGATCTCTATTCGTCAAAAGGAAATTGCCATGACTGGAGAGATCCCGGATCTGGTTCCGGGCAGGCTTTAATAAAAACACTGCAGGAAGTAGGAAAAATATCCGGGCACCCTGAACAGGCAGATCTTCCCTGGCTTTTGTGGGGTCATTCCGGTGGCGGCTACTGGGCACTGTCAATGCTGAGACAATACCCCGAAAGGATATTAGCTGTGGTTGGCTATTCACCCGCTTTTGAACCTGGGACGTATCCCGATGCAGCACTTAAAGTACCTGTGATATTGCGTCATGCCGGGCCGGAAGGAGATGCCCCTTACTGGCAAACATCGGTAAAGGAATTTGGCAAGCTGCGATCGGCCGGTGGATATGCGAGTATAGCTTATACTCCTTACCAGAACCATAACTTCAGCTATATCCGGTACATGGCTATTCCATTTTATGAAGCTGTAATGCAGCAACGCCTCCCTTTAAAACCAGGATCAGGGTATATTAATATGCGCATGATGGATTCGTCCAAAGTTTGGTTGGGCGATACACTGAATTATAACATCTACCAGCAAAACTATTATCCTGGAGATAAAATGAATGCTGCCTGGTTCCCCGATTCTATAACGGCGGCCAGGTGGAGGGAATATGTGATCACCGGAACTGTTATAGACCGAAGCCCTCCGCCGGTTCCCTATGATGTTCAAACAAAGCGGCGCCATAGTGCCACCGTAGCACTCACCTGGAAAGCGGTTGCAGATATTGAGTCAGGGATCGATCATTTTAATATTTATAAGGATGATCAGATCATCAGTCGTTTCCCTTCTTCGGGAAGCTATCAGCAGTTTGATACTAACGGGGATGATGCCTATCCGCTATTACCACTTCCCCTGCAAACGGATATAACCCTGTTGCAGAACGATCCCGGGAAAATATCCGTTACTGCTGTAAATCATTTCGGACTTGAATCACCGAAAGCGATCAGCTATGAACGGTGATTATAGCGTTGCTTATCATTTTGTAGTTAGATATGTTTGAAATTTTTATCAAAAAAATTATTTATGAAAATCTTGTTGAATACAAAAACGATGCATCCCAGGGACCAGATCACATTGGTGATGCAGCGTATATATGAAAGGATCTTAACCACAACATCCGGAGGTAATCTGTCCATTATGGATGAAGAAGAAAATATCTGGATTACTCCAACCGGGGTTGATAAAGGCGTGATGAAACCGTCAGATATAGTTTGTGTGAAAAAAGACGGAACAATTATCGGCAATCATAAACCTTCTTCCGAATATCCTTTTCATCAGGCTATCTACAAAAAAAGGCCTGATATAAAGGCCATTCTTCATGCTCATCCGCCGGGACTGGTAGCTTTCAGTATTGTGAGAAAAACACCTGATACCTGTGTGTTACCTCAAACGTATCATTTATGCGGAGAAGTGGGGTATGCACCATACGCAATGCCCGGAACTGAAGCTTTGGGAGAAAGTATTGCTCGTGAATTTGAAAAGGGATATTCAGTAGTGATTATGGAAAATCACGGTGTAGTAATTGGCGGTGCAGATATCTCTGATGCGTATCAGAAGTTTGAATCAATGGAGGTTACAGCGAGAAGTATCCTGTATGGAAATATGCTCGGAGTTCCGGCGTCGTTGTCTCCCGGAGCAATAAATACCTGCTCTGCTGAAAACCAGGTGCGGCTGCCGGAGCAGGAGCAGATCTCCTTTTATTCTGTTACAGAGCGGGAAAAACGTTTTGATATTTATAAGATCGTTCAAAGAGCTTGCAGGCAGGGGCTGATGCTGGCCGGATATGGTTCTGTTTCGGCAAGGTGTAAAGGCAACGATTTTGTTATTACTCCCCACGCGATTTCAAAATGGGATCTCAGTGTTGATGACCTCGTGCAAGTGAAGGAGGGAAAACGCGAAAAAGGAAAAAATCCTGATAGTGCTGCCCGGCTGCACCAGTTAATTTATGAAAAGCATAAAAATGTTAATGCCATCATTATTACACAGCCGGTTTACCTGACCGCTTTCGCAATTACCGGAACAGATTTTAATGTACGCACTATTCCTGAAACCTGGATTTACCTGCAGGACGTGCAAATAGCAGAGTTTGGTAACCAGTTTCCTGAAGATGAAAAAATAACCACGATTGTTTCGGAAGATACACCGGTAGTGATCGTGAAAAACTCAGGTGTTATTGTAACCGGCAGCAAACTTTTACAGGCATTCGATTACCTGGAAGTGGCTGAATTTAGCGCCAAATCCCTGGCATTATCTGCCTCTCTGGGAAAAATGGTACCGATCAGTAACAACCAGGTGGAAGAGTTGGGTAAAGTGATGAGCCGCTGGAAAAACTATGAATGGAAAATGTAAATGCTATTGGATTCTTCATTACTAATAAAAAATAAACAGAAGTCATGAATAATAAATATTCCATCATACTCGGGAACCTGGGGAATACCCGGGACCGTTTTTGCACAGGATATAAGCAGAATCCCAGCTCAGAAGAAATGTTGAAAATGGCATTGGAACGGATGCCGCATATCCAGGGAATTGAACTGGTGGGCACCTGGGATATACGCCCGGATAATGTAACGGATATGAAGAAAAGATTAGATGATGCCGGTGTGGCCTGTGCCAGCATTATCCCCGATACTTTTGGAAATCCATTGTACGGAAAGGGAAGCATTACCAGTATTGACGCCGGTGTGAGAGAAAATGCATTGAACTATTTGCGCCAGATGAGCGAAGTGGCCCTGGCAATGGATTGTAATATTGTTAATTTATGGTTAGGGCAGGATGGGTACGATTATTTGCTGGCAACAGATTATGATCAGGAACGGGAGTGGTTAATGGAAGCTACCCGCACTATAGCCACAGAATTTCCAACATTACGCTTTGCGCTTGAATATAAACCCAAGGAGCCCCGGAATTTTTCCTACCATGCCCGTATGGCAGATACTATCCTGGCCGCGAAGGAAACAGAATGTAATAATGTTGGTATTACTATTGATACCGGACACAGCTTCTATGCCGGTGAAAATGTGGCGGAAGCCATAGTGCTGGCAAAGCGTGCCGGGAACCTGCTTTACCACATGCATTTTAACGATAACCATGGAAATTGGGATGATGACATGATCGTGAGCAGTGTGCATTTTACTACCTATGTAGAGCTGTTATTCTGGTTAAAGAAAACGGGTTATGAAGGATGGCTTTCTATGGATCAGTATCCATATAGGGAAGACGCGGTAGATGCTATTTCCGAAAGCATATTATGGGTAAGGAAATATGAACAGATCGTGAACACTTACTATAATGAAATTGATGCGTTAATTAAAGAAAATGATGCGGTCAGCACATCCCGGTTCCTGCGTAAGCTACTGGTATAAACAACTTTTTGCGAAAGAGATATTATGAATGATTGTTATTGAAAATAAATTAATTGAGCAATGCAGGCTTTATTGGGTATCATTTATCATTTTATGGGAGGCGTTGCTTCCGGTAGTTTTTATATTCCCTATAAAAAAGTAAAGGAGTGGTCGTGGGAAACTTATTGGCTGGTGGGCGGATTGTTCTCCTGGTTAATTGTGCCGCCATTGGTTGCATGGATCACTATTCCGGATTTTACGACGATCATTGCGGAAGCAGCTTTTACTACGCTCTTCTGGATCTTTTTTTGGGGAATTCTCTGGGGCATTGGCGGGCTGATGTATGGATTGGGTATGCGTTACCTCGGGATGTCTCTGGGAAACTCTGTTTTACTGGGCTTCACATCTGCTTTTGGTTCACTGGCGCCTCCCGTTTACTATGACCTCGCCGGTGTAGAGGGAAAAGTAACATTTACACAATTGTTACAAACAACCTGGGGTAACGTTATCCTGTTGGGAGTAGTGCTCTGCCTGCTGGGCATTTATATTTGTGGCAGGGCCGGATTTTCAAAAGAAAAGGAATTGCCTGAAGAAAAGAAAAAGGATAGTGTAAAAGAATTTAATCTTAAAAAGGGGCTCATTGTCTGTATTATATCAGGTATCCTGAGCGCTGGGTTCAATTATGGCATTGAAGCAGGATCAGCATTGGCAGACAAAGCAGATGCGATATGGAAGCTTGCCAATCCCCAGGAGACGGTTAATTTTCTTTTCAGGAATAATGTGGTTTATGTAGTATTACTATGGGGCGGACTGACCACCAATCTTATCTGGTGTTTGATATTGAATGCCAGGAACAAAACTTTCGGGGACTATACTAACATAAAGACCCCGCTTGCAAAGAACTATCTTTTTTGTGCTATAGCCGGCACCACCTGGTTCTTACAATATTTCTTTTATGGGATGGGCGAAAGCAAACTGGGAAATGGTGCCAGCTCCTGGATCCTGCACATGGCCTTTATCATCCTGGTGGCCAATTTCTGGGGTTTTGCTTTAAAAGAATGGAGTGGTGTAAGCCGGAAAACCCGTAACACTATTATACTGGGAATTGCTACTATTATCCTGGCCGTAATTGTGGTGGGTTATGGGAACTCACTTCATGATAGTAATATTTTAACAGAAGACAAGAATGCAAAAGCGGGCACCTGTTATAGCTGTTTTTGATATTGGCAAAACCAATAAAAAATTATTGGTTTTTAATGAACAGTATCATGTGCTGAAAGAGGAAGTTATAGTGTTTGATGAGATAGAGGATGATGATGGTTTCTCCTGCGAAGACATTGAGGCGCTTTCTTCATGGATGCTGATGCAATTTGAGCAATTAAAGTGTTCATCGGAGTTTCAGTTGAAGGCGGTTAATTTTTCAACTTATGGCGCCTCATTGGTGCATGTGGATGTAGCAGGAAAAAGAATAGGACATCTGTATAATTATTTGAAATCTTATCCGGAGCCATTGATAGAAGAATTTCTTGCAGCAAGAGGAGGTTTGTCTTTTTTTTCCGAAAGCACCAGTTCTCCCATAATGGGCCACCTGAATGCAGGTTTACAGCTTTATTGGCTGAAGAAAATAAAGCCCGGAATATTTGATCGTGTAGCTACGTCGCTTCACCTTCCTCAATACCTTAGCTTTTTGATCAGCGGAAAAAGGCAGGCAGAAATGACCAGCTTAGGTTGCCATTCGGCTATGTGGAGTTTTGCTGACAGGAACTATCATTCCTGGCTGGAACAGGAAGGGATAAGAGTGAAGCTGGCGCCGGTAACAAAAGGAGATACAGGTTTGAGAGTCGTGAATGAACAGCAAGGTGATACCATCATTGTGGGAACAGGTCTTCATGACAGCTCTGCAGCTATCATTCCTTATCTGAATAGCTTTAAAGAACCTTTTATCATCCTTTCCACCGGCACCTGGGTGATCAGTCTTAATCCCTTTAATAATCAGTTACCCACGGCGGAAGAATTAGAAAAAGGATGTTTAAGCTATCTTACTTACCAGGGGAACCCGGTAAAAACCACCATGCTTTTTGCAGGAAATGATTACAGTCAACAGGTGAAAAGAATTGCTATGCATTTTAATATTGCGGAAGATTGTCTTAATCAGATGGAATATAATGCTTCTGTGATTGAGAAATTAAAAAACAAAAACCAATTTATACAGGGTAAGAATCACAATGATAATCTTATCAATGCTACAATTTCCTGTGCTTTTCATCTGAGGGATTTGTCTTTTTTTGATGATGCTGAAGAAGCGTATCACCAATTACTATTGGATATGATGGTGCAACAGGCCAGCTCTACAAATATGGTATTAAAAAATAGTAGGATAGCGAATGTATATGTGGATGGTGGTTTTTGTAGAAATAAGATCTATATGCAACTGTTAGCAAATACTTTTTCCGATAAAACAGTATTTGCCACATCTATGGCACAGGGTACTGCTTTGGGAGCAGCATTGGCATTGCACTATGCCTGGAATAGTCAACCTTTACCTTCCAACCTGGTAACATTAAAAGAATGGATGCCAACCCCAGGTTAACCTCTTAATGAGATCAACAAGCATGTCTTTTGGAGAATGTATTACTGTCATCAGAAAGAGAAACGGCAAAAGTTATAAGATAGAGATACCGCTGGGAAAGGAGTATATCGTATCTTACAGGGCTATTTAACCATTTTGTAAACGATTTGCCAGAAAATATGAAGAAAATAGCTGTAATCCTTTCTTTTCTGCTATTGCCAGCCATTTGTATGTCACAAACCCGATCTGCTTTAACTCCGGTTAAGTTAAAAGTGGAATATTTGACTGATCCGAAAGGTTTGGACGTTAAA
The DNA here is from genome assembly GCA_049841335.1 of Niabella sp. Taxonomy (GTDB): domain Bacteria; phylum Bacteroidota; class Bacteroidia; order Chitinophagales; family Chitinophagaceae; genus Niabella. Next base: position 35,007 of record JASGDI010000123.1, read on the forward strand.
AAGCCCAGGTTTAGCTGGCTGCTGGAAACAAAGGATAAAAAGGCTTTTAATCAAAAACAGGCGGCGTATAGAATTGTCGTGGCAAGCACTCAAAAGATGATCAGCAAAGAGGTGGGAGATGTGTGGGATTCGCGTTGGGTGAGTGCTGCGGATATGAGCCAGATTCTATTTGCAGGAGCTCCTTTGCTTTCAGACCGTACTTACTATTGGAAAGTTGCCATTAAAGACCAGGATAATAAGGTGTCGGATTGGAGCGCCGTTGCCCAATGGAGCACCGGTATCTTAAACGATCAATGGAAAGGGGAATGGATTGGCGGAAACGAGCTTTTTAACCCCGTTTCGGAAGATAATAATATCTGGGATCCCTGGCTTAGAAAAGGATTTGATTTAAAGCTCCTGCCCAAAAAAGCGACGTTGTTTGTGGCTTCTGTCGGGTACCATGAACTATATGTCAATGGTAAGCGTGTTGGAGACGAAGTGCTGGCCCCGGTAGCAACGGATCATACTAAAAGAGCAAGGTATGTTGCTTATGAGATTGAAAAGTTTCTGAAAAAAGGAAAAAATGTGATCGGCATCTGGCTGGGAACCTCCTGGTCCATTTTTCCTGGTTATGATGTAGACGGTTCGCGACCTTTAACCCCAATGGTCACCGCACAGATAGATATGTACAGCGAAGAAAATCCAACGGAGCTTGCCCGTCCTCTATTATCCTTAATAACCGATGGCTCATGGAAATATCATGCAAGTCCTAATAAGCTCATGGGCACCTGGGATTTCAGAAATATGGGTGGAGAATTGTGGGATGACAATAAGGCAATGGATAATTGGGCAAATACGTTGTTGGATGATAGTCATTGGCAGCAGGCAACTGTCTACCCGGTTGATTTGCGATTATCAGCGCAAAACCTGCAGGGCAACAGGCTTATCAGGGAAATAAATCCTGTGCATATTGAAGAGCGGCCGGATGGTTCCTTCCGGGTAGATATGGGCGTAAACTTTGCCGGTTGGACAGAAGTGAGATTAAAGGGTAACCCGGGTGATAGCATCAGGTTTTATTATTCTGAAAGAGAGCAGGATGAAATGACCTTCGGTATTCGCAGCGCTTTTATTATGGGCAAAAGCGGGAAAGGAATTTTTAAAAACAGGTTCAATTATAGCTCAGGCAGGTGGATCACGATTAAAGGTCTCAAGGAAAAACCTGCTCTCAACGATATTAAAGGATGGATGGTACGCACCGCTTATGAAAATGCCAGCCACTTCCGGTGCTCTGATACGTTGCAAAACTGGATATACGATAAGGTGAAGTGGACTTTTGAAAATCTTTCCATTGGCGGGATGATCGTTGATTGTCCGCAACGTGAGCGTATGGGATATGGAGGAGATGCACATGCCACTACCGAAACAGGGCTGCTCAATTACCAGATGGGGGCTTTTTACACTAAATGGATGCAGGACTGGCGGGATGTGCAGGGAACAGAACCGATGGTAGGTAATATGAGAGATACCAATTACGCCCGGAAAGCTGTAACAAGCGGCCGGATATTCAATAACGGGATCCTGCCTCACACGGCGCCTACCTATTGGGGTGGGGGCGGGCCTGCATGGGGAGGCATTGTGATCTCTTTACCCTGGTTTATGTACCAGCACTATGGCGATAAAAATGTATTGACCGGGAACTACCAGATGATGAAAGATTGGTTAGCATTCCTGGATACCCATGTGGAAGACGACCTGATGAAACGTTTTGGAGGTATGTGGGATTTCCTGGGAGATTGGCTATGGCCCAATGCCACTGCTGAAGGCATGAACAATGATAAGTCCGAAACCCTATGCCTGAATAATTCTTACCGTGTTTTTAACCTGAGAACAGCGGCCCGGATAGCTAAAGTTTTGGGAGATACAGAACAGGCAAAAAGATGGACAGTCCAGGCTGACCGGTCCGCTGCGGCAATCAACAAAGCTTTTTATAATAGGGATGCAGGTGTGTATGCAGATGGATCTATGGCAAACCTCGCGGCTGCTTTACTGGCTGAAGTGGTTCCGGTTTCCGAAAAGGAAAAAGTAATAAAAAGCCTGGAAGCTGAAATTTTAGTAAACAGGAAAGGCCATATTCATGCAGGCATAACAGGAGGCGCATTACTGTTCAGGTGGTTAAGGGAACAGGGCAGGAATGATTTGATATACAGCATGACTTCAAAAATAACCTATCCAGGCTGGGGATTCATGAAAGGGAACGGTGCTACAACGCTATGGGAAATGTGGGAAAAAGACCTGCCGGGACATTCGATGCTGCATAGTTCTTTTTTATATCCCGGGGCATGGTATATAGATGGGCTTGCAGGTATAAAACCAGACAAGCCCGGCTATGCGCAGTTCGTTATCGAACCTCCTGCGGCAAAAGAAACAGGTGTTGAGTGGGTAAATGCCAGCTTCGATTCGCCTGTTGGCCTCATAAAAAATAGCTGGAAAAGAAATAATGGCCGGTTGTCTTTATCTATAACCGTTCCACCGAATAGTGTATGCCTGTTGAAGCTATCCCCGGAAGACGCTGAAATAGTTACAGAGAAAAAAGGTATTATAAAGAAATTGGCTGATGAACATGGAAAGATAGTCTATGAGCTTCAGTCAGGGAATTATGTATTTTAAGCGCATCCTGTATTTCTATAGTATGAACCGGATGGATAATTCTTAGTTCTTTACTATCCATTTCTTTCCATCAAACTTTACTTCTTTTTTTGACAGATACCATGATCTGCCTTTGTCATTATTTCCCTGGAAGAACAGATAATATCTGCCATCATTTGCTTTGAAAATATCAGGATGCCCTGATTCGCTTTCATTCCATGAGCCAGCCCTGCCGTTGGACAGAAAAGGCATATCTGACATGCGCTCCCAGTGAATGCCATCTTTGCTTTTTGCGATGCCAATTTGCTGGGGCTCATTATTGTAACCTCCTGCATAAAACATATACAGTTCTTTCCCTATTTGTACACAGCTTGCACCTTCAATACATTGTTTTTCCCAGGGCAATGAAGGATGCAATATGGAGGAATCTGTAAGCTGTGTCCACTCGGCTCTGTTAAAGGAAGTGTTTAAAGAAGAAGTAGCAGCTACACCCTGCATCTGGATTTTATATGAGGTATCTCTTGTGGCAAAAAACAGCCAGTAGCGGTTGTTAAACATTACCACTTCTGCATCAATGGCTCTGCCGCAGGTCCAATTACCTGTTGGGCGGAAAATGGGATTCGTAGCATTTCTTGTGAAAGATATGCCGTCATGAGATACAGCATGGCATATAGCATCGTTTTTACCATTGCCATAAGTTTGATAAAATAAATGCACCTTCCCATCTTTTACAATGGCCCCTGGCGCACAAAGACCATTCTTTTCATAGTCGGCAGCAGGCTGAATATTCCCGATCTTCTCCCAGTTTGTAAGATCATTACTGGCAGCTATGCCAATGCTCCAGTTTTGATTATTATGCCCGGGTACTGAATAGTACATCAGGTAACGCCCTTTGAAATAGATCACTTTCGGATCTTTAGCAATGGGTTTTGCAATTACGCCTGAATCCGTATAATACATTGCAGGCTTTTGCTGTGCAAGCGCTGTCATTCCAGAAAGCAGCATTAAGATAAATAATAATTTCATGTTTGTCGTTAAGCTGTTTGCAATATAAATTAAAGTTATAACACAAGTGGGTTTAAGCTGTTCGCTGCTTTTTGCCCCTGAAGCCAACCCTGTAGCCACCTGTTCCTGTCATTCTCCTGATGTTGGTTGACAGGTTCGGTAATGGTAGTTCCGCCAGCAAAATAAATAATAGTTATTACTTCCCTTGTAATTTCTGACTGATTGCCTGGCGCAGCATGGAATGTCCACTTTCAGAAGCCGGTTCAATATAAGCCCTTTGCAGTATCTAAACACTTTCAGGAAAAGGTCGGATTAAGAAGGTTACAAAATTCTTATAGTTTATTTTGTATCTGCATGCATAAATTCTGTTGGCGTCATGTTAAATTGTTTATGAAACAGGGTGGAAAAATAAGTGTGTGAATTAAATCCTACATGGTTATAAACTTCATTGATTCTGCATGTGCCGGATTTTAATATTTCTGCAGCTTTTTTCAATCTGGTAAGGGTGATGAGCTCCTGGGGCGCCATATCAAAGAGACCTTTGGTTTTTCTGTAAAAAGTTGCTCTGCTCATATTCAGGCTGGTTGCTATAAGGTCTATGTCAAGATCAGGATTGTCTATATTGTTAAACACTATCTCATTGAATTTTTCAATCAGTTCAAAGTCAGAGCTGGATCTTGCAATACTATGAAGTTCAACAACGGGAGAGTTGGCAATATGCTTTTTTAACAACTGCCTGCTTGTAAGCAGATTGGCAATCTGCACTTTTAAATATTTGGGAGAGAATGGCTTTTCTATATAAGCATCCGCACCGTGTTCAAGCCCGTCTATTTTGTCCTGCAGCGTATTTTTGGCTGTCAGCAGGATAACAGGTATATGGCAGAGATTGATGTTTAATTTTAATTGTTTACAAAACTCAAAGCCGCTTATACCCGGCATCATTACATCGCTTATAATTAAATGTATAACATGGATATCAAGCTTTTTTAAGGCTTCTGATACATGGGTAGCTTTAATTGTAGTATAATCATCCTGCAATATCCTGTTAATATATTCAAGGATATCTTCATTGTCATCAACAATTAATATGTTACCTTTTTTCTCTTCCATTTCTTTAGAATTTTGTTGGTATTGTTAGCGTAAAAATATTTTTACCGCTGTTCACAGTTACTGTTAAGCTGCCTTTTAATAAACGAATAAGCGAATAGGCAAATGACAACCCAATTCCGCTTCCTTCTCTGATCTCAGTTTTTTCAAACCTGTAGAAGGGTTGGAATATCTTTGAAAAAGCTTCTTCAGGAATCAGCTCGCCATCGTTTATAAATTCAAATTTTATCCTGCTCTCTGTATCTGTAGGATATAAAATGATTTCAAAATAAGACTCACTGTATTTTATGCCATTGCTGAAAAGGTTGTATAATATTTTTGTAAAAAAGTCCCTGTCAGAATGAATATAGCTGTCTTTATTTTTGATCGTTAACCTGTAATCCAGGTTTTTATTCCTTGCAGCTATTTTGAAATTATCGAACACTTCCTTTGTTAAATCGTATAAATTGATACTTGAAGGATGAACCTGAATATTATTGCTTTCTATTTTGCGGAAATCCAGCAACTGGTTGGTGAGTTCCAGCAGGCGATTAGTATTTTTTTCGATAAGCTTTAACTCATAATCAGGATGCCCCTCTTTTTCAAAGCTATTCATCAGGTCTTCTACAGGTCCCTGGATAAGAGTTAGCGGCGTTTTTATTTCATGGGCAATATTAGTAAAGAACTCGATTTGGGCCTGGTTGATTTCAGTTTCTCTTCTGCGGTTTAGTTCCTCTAGCTTTCTTATATTGAGTTTTTTCTGATAACTATGATAATATTGTATAAGCATATATAAGGTAGCAATAACTGTAAACGTGTAAAATATATAAGCCCATTGACTTTGCCAGAATGGGGGGAGAATGGTAATATGCAAAGTCTTTATTGAGCCGGTATAGCTTTTATCATAAGGGCTTACGGCAGTTACCTGCAATTTATAGCGGCCCTGTGGCAACTGGGTAAAATAAATTGTTCTGCTTTCGTTTATAGGTATCCACTTGTCTTCTATGCCGGCAAGCCGGTAACTATATACAATATCGTTTTGAAAAGAATAAATGGGAGCTGAAAAATCTATACTGAAGGTAGACTGGTTGTAATCAAGCGTTAGGCTGTCAGCGCTTAAAAGTGATATTTTAAGAGGAGAAGCCGTATCGGATAATGTAATTTCTTTACCCAGTATATTGAGACCTGTAAAGTAAAGAGGTATCTTGAAGCCTGGGCCCTTGTTGTCTCCGGGAGAGAAATATACTAAGCCGCTTGTAGAACCAAAGTAGATGTCCCCGTTTTTGTCAAGGAAACCTGAATTGTAGTTAAACTGGTTGCTTGGAAGACCGTTTTCTTTAGTGAATATTTTTAATACTTTATACAGGCTGTTTAGCTGAACCATACCTACAGAAGTGGTGCACCATATATTTCCTGTATTATCCTGCAATATTTTATAAATAAAATTTGAAGGTATGCCGTTGCTTACATTGTAATGTGTAAGCAACTTTCTATCTATATTATAGATAAACATGCCAGCTCCGTCTGTACCGATACAAATGTTATTATCATTATCTTCAAACAGGCAATTAATCTTTACATCCGGTAATTTTACCTCGGACCGGACAAGATTGTTTAAGGATACTGTTTGCTTTAGCTGTGTATTGTACACAATAACACCACTATCTTGCGTACCGATATATATAAGCCCGTTCCTGGATTCCATTAATGTATATATAAAATCTACAGGAATGCCCTCAACTATATCAAAGCCTCTTCTGTGTCTGTTATAACGTTGTAAACCTCTGCCGGTCCCGATGTAAATGTCACTACTTTTGGTTTTGCAGAATGTTATTATAAAATTGCTGATGAGATCATTGTTTAGCCTTCTGTCAAAATGTTCTATTACCTTTCCGTCTTTAATATTAATTAAATCCAACCCACGCTCGAATGTACCTGCCCATAGCGTATCATTACTGTTGAGCATTCCATGTATATTGTTATAACTAAGCGCATTTGGTAATGGTGATGAGGTAAGATGTGATATTTTTTTGCTGGTATTATTGAGTTTGTAAATGCCATTGTCTTCGGTGCCCATCCATATATTGTCGTATTTGTCCTGGCATATTTCTCTTATAACGGAATTCTGGAATAACAGTTCATCCTTACTGTTTTCAAATTTCAGTTCAGAAAACTTTGTTCTGAATGAAAGGCTTTGTCTGGGGTACATGCATACACCTTTAAAATAAGTGCCTATCCATATATTCCCATAGTGGTCGCTTGTTAATGCATATATAGCATTGTCTGTCAATCCTCCTGCATTCTTTAAATCCTTAGTAATATGGTTCTTTATGCTGTTGTCGGATCTGAAAAGATATAGGCCCGATTCTGTAGCTACCCATATTTCATTTGCATTTATATTTTTCAGGATATCACGTACATATAAGGGCTTTGCATTATTATCATACAGTAGTATATCTTTAAATATGCCCTTCGGTATGTTGAAAGATTTTAATCCCGCAGAAGCTGTGCCTATCAGCAGGTTGTTATTGTATCCTTCATGAACCTTTTCAATCCACCGGGAACCCCGGTAATTTTTTTCAAATGCATCCCTTATAAGGAAGTTATTATGAGCCTCGTTGAACAGGCCTATTTTTCCTGTAGTTGTTCCTATCCATATATGACCATTATCTAATTTGCAAATAGAGGAAATGGTTCCCTCGGGAAGCTGAAATTTAGTCGTATCATTAGGGGATATCCTGTACAGATCATGATTTGAAATAACCCATACACTCTTTCCTTCCTTTAGAATAGAAGATACAAAGCTGTTTTTAAATCTTTCTATTTCCCGGAATTGCTCTTTCAATACATCAAAAATGAAAAGACCTTTCCTGGTAGCCACCCATATTTCATTTTTTGATCTGCAAAGCAAAGCCCTAACATCATTGTTGCCAAGGCTGGTTTTGTCTCCGGGAAGGTTTCTGAATTTTTTCATTTTATATCCATCATACCTGTTCAATCCATCTTTTGTTCCAAACCATATAAAGCCGTACTCGTCCTGCATTGTGCAGAATACCAGATTGTGCGACAGGCCGGCATCCACATTGATTTGTTTAAAGAAAAACTCTTGCCCCTTCAGCTGGAAGGTAAATAATGTAAGTATAAAAAGGGGTATAAAAAATTTCATTATAGTATATGTAATGCCAAAAGTATTGGTTAGCGAGCGTTAAAAAAAATGATACGATTTTTAAAATTAATGATACGATTTTAGCCCCTGCTATGCCGGAGGAATTAGAATTTTGAAAAGATTAATTGTAATTGCTATATAGAAAATTAAACGGATGCTATGTTCAAAAAATCTTTATTACATCAAAGCAGGTGCTCCCGGCATTACCGGTTTATTTTAACAGCTATCGGGATTATTCTTTTTCAGTCTTTTTGTTTTTCACAAAAAATTATTAGTGGAACTGTTAAAGATAATGCAGGTAACGCTATTGAAAATGTTAGTATAACTGAAGCCGGTAACCCTGGTAACGGTACGGTAAGCCAGCCTGATGGTAGTTATTCCCTTTCTGTACCAAACGGATCAGTGTTGTCATTTTCAGCTATAGGATATGAGTCGAAAGAACTGCCGGTTCCCCCGGATGATGATGTGTTGGATGTGTCTCTTTCAGTAGTTGCCAATAATCTGAATGAAGTGGTAGTTATAGGATACGCAACGCAAAAAAAAGGAAATATTGCTGCGGCAGTAAGTACTATTAATGCAGAGGACCTGGCGCGTACTACTTCTACTACTACTGCCGGAGCGCTTGTGGGTAAGGCTGCAGGTATTACCTACCGGCAGGCATCAGGAGAGCCCGGCTCTGCGGCCAATATCCAGATCAGGAGCATGGGAACGCCGCTTTATGTAATTGATGGTGTAATGTCAGATGGAGGAACGTTTAACAACATTAATGTTAATGACATTGAGTCTATCAGTATTTTAAAAGATGGTGCAGCTGCCATTTATGGTATTAAAGCGGCTAATGGCGTGATACTGGTAACAACTAAAGGCGGCAAGTTTGGAAGTAAGCCAACGGTTGCGCTGGATGCTTATTATGGCTGGCAGCAATGGTTTCGTTATCCCCGGTTTTTAACTCCTTATGAATGGCAGTATGCAAACCTGATGAAGGATGTTAACAATGGTGTATATACAGGTACCCCGGAAGAAGATCAGAAAATGCTGGAGTTATGGAGGCAGGGTTTTTATGATCCGGAAACCGGCCAGGACTATCGGGGCTTTGACTGGAAAAAGGAGTATGTAAATAATGCCGCGCCATTATTTTACAGGAATCTTAGTGTGAATGGAGGTTCCGAAAGGGTTGCTTATTATTTGTCTTTTGGCGCTGTTAACCAGGATGCTGTTTTTGATGATTATAAATTCAAAAGATATAATATTACATCAAGGGTTGATGCAAAAGTGTCGAACCGGTTAAAGCTGGGTGTTAAGTTAATGGGGCGCATGGAAAATAGAAGCAACCCGGGTATGCCCGGATCAGACGACTATGAGGCTGCACGCGTAAACCTTTTTGAACTACCTCCGGTTTACAGGCCCTATGCGAACGATAATCCTCAATATCTGAATGCTGTTCCTTCAAGATTCGGGCAAAATATGGCAGCAATTACCAATGACATTGCAGGGAATTATACTAATGACTGGTATGTGCTTCAAACGGACTGGACTGGAGAATTGAAGCTGATGAAAGGACTTAATCTGAAAGGCCTTTATTCATTGAACTTTAAAAATAATGTAGTTGATAATTTTGAAAAAGGATGGCGTGAGTACACTTATAATAAAAATACTGACTCTTATATTGTGGCTTATGATAAAACTGCAGCGGGAAACACTTATAATTTTAAAGCAAGAGGTACAGGGATTGACCAGCTCACACAGCTTACATTAAACTATGATAGTGTTATTAACAGGGATCATCATTTATCAGGGGTAGTAGGCATTGAATCGCTTCGGAATGATTATAAGGGATTAAATGTTCAGCAAAATCCTATTAACAGTGATCTGATTCAGTTGTTAAATACCGATCCGAAGAATACAGTGGGTGATTCTAAAACAACATTTACCAGGCTTAGTTATATCTTTCGCCTGGGGTATGAATACAGACAAAAATATATTGTAAGCGCACTGGGACGCTACGATGGCTCCTGGAAGTTTCCCGAAGACAAGCGTTGGGGGTTCTTCCCCTCTGTTCAGGTTGCCTGGAATATTGCCAGAGAAGGCTTTGTCACTAATTCTGCATTGTCCGGTTTTCTTTCTAATGCAAAAATCAGGTTCTCTTATGGTGAGCTGGGGGATGATAACCTCGGATATTATCCTGATTTTGCTTATCTGCCCGGCTATAATTATAATACAGCTTCCACACTTATAGCTCCTTTCCCCGGAACTGCAGTAACCGGACAAAAGATTCCTGGTATTTCCTATAAAGGGCTGCCGGTAACAACACTTTCCTGGATGACCTCTAAAATGACAAACATCGGTATTGATTTAGGGTTCTTTAATAACAGGCTTACTTTTGAAGCCAATGCATTTAAAAGAAGTCGCTCCGGAATTCCTGTAATTCCTAACAGCACGCTGATACCGGTAGAAACAGGATTAACAGTGCTGCCTCAAAACCTGGATGCCGACCAGACTGTCGGACTTGATGGGAGTCTTATATGGACTGATTATTCCAGGGATTTTAAATATACTATTGGTCTGAACGCAACATTAGCGCGACAAAAATTCGGGGCAAGGTATGGTGAGAAGTTCTTTAACTCCTGGGATCAATACCGGTACGGACAGAAGGACAGATGGTCTAATGTTTTCGGAAGCTCGGAAATGTGGATGTGGGAGGTGATAGGTGTTTTTAAAACCCAGGATGAAATAGACAGGTATCCTGTTGATATAGATGGGTCTAACAATGCAAATACAAAACCCGGAGACCTCATCTTTAAAGACCAGAACGGCGATGGCATCATTAACGATTATGATCTACGACCGTTGGGATATGCAGGAGCTTCCTGGCCCTGGGATGATGCTTATGGAAATAAGCTTCCCTTACTTACGGGTGGCTTAAACCTGGGGTTCCAATATAAGGGAATTGATTTTGCAGTGGATTTTGCAGGCGGCTTTATGAACACTTTTGTAATGGACTGGCTGCTGAAATGGGGTACTGATAGAAGTCATAACGGGTATTATTTTAATAATATAGATGTGTGGCGTCACGAAGATATATTGGATCCCCAAAGCCCCTGGGTGGCCGGCACATTCCCTTCGGTAGGTACTGCTTCAACCAGGTGGTGGAATACTTTTTATGTTTATAATGTTAACTATGTAAGATTGAGAAATCTTATGATGGGTTATACGCTTCCCGGCTCATTTACACGCAAGGGGCACATCAGCAGGGCGCGTATTTATGCGCAGGGAACCAACCTTTTCTCCATTGATAACCTGAGTAAACTTGGGTTTGATCCGGAGATTACAAGAGTAGATGGAAAAGACTATCCGCAACACAGAGTAATTACTATTGGCCTGCAGCTAACTTTTTAAATTAATAAGCAATGAAACATATTTATATTATAATTGTTAACTTAATTCTTCTCGCATCGTTCGCATCGTGCAGGAAAGGTTATTTAGATCAAAAACCTACCAATATCATTAATGAGGAAGATGCTTATTCTTCTGTAGACGCTATTAATGGTATTGCGGCAAATTTGTATGCATCATTAAGGTTTGAGCAGGACTTCGCAACCGATGCCAATTCCTATGATATGTGCAGGTTTGACAAGCTGTATAATAATAGTGAATTTGGCTTTGCAGATGGTAATCCAGGTGGAGGCTATCGCACCTATTATGATTATGCTACCATACGCAGGATAAACCTGCATATAATGAATTTGAATAAATACAACTCACCTAATATAACTGCTGGTCAAAAAAAGTATTTTATTGCTGAGGCGCGGTTCATGCGCGCGATGGTTTACTTTACTATGGTCTCACGTATGGGGGGCGTACCGGTTATAACAGAAGTATATGACTATCCGGATGGTGATCCGCTACAGCTTGCCAAACCCAGGAACAAGGAATATGAAGTGTATGATTTCATTGCCAGAGAGATTGATGAAATAGCAGAGGATCTGAATATAAAAAGCCCTGCCGGCTATGCGAAGAACAGGGCTACCACCGGAGCAGCTTTGGCCCTTAAATGCCGTGCTATGTTGTATGCCGGTACTATAGCCAAAAATGAGCAATTGAATATTACAAAAAACCTGGTGTTGCAAAGCGGTGCTACAGGAATACCCGCTTCAATGGCAAACAGCTATTTTCAAAAATGCATAGATGCTTTTAATGCAATTAAAGCGCTGGGTTATACATTATATGCAAAAGATATTACTACCGGTTACGATAATAATTTTGCAAATATTTTTCTGAAAAAAGATGCAGATAACCCTGAAGTAATATTTGTGAAAGACTATGATGGTATTAACTTTCAGAACACCTTTACGCAAAGAGCTATCCCGCGTTCTTTACGGACTGTAGCAAATTCAGGCAGCCAATTGAACCCCACCCTTAATATTGCAGAAAAATTTGAGTTAACCGGCACCCGCTTCAATGCTCCTTTTAAAACAAACAACATTGGTGAGACTATTGAGGAAATGGATGCTACCACTTCTAACCTTAATTATACTATCTACAATAATATCGGGGATATATTTTCAGGAAGAGATCCCAGGTTGTTTGGAACTATTCTTACACCGGGCAGCTATTTCCGTAATACAGCAGTTCAGCTCCAGGCAGGGCTGGCTGTATGGAGCGGATCAGGGTATAATTTCAGGCATGTAAACCTGATAGAAAATGCAACGGCTGCATCCGGATTGTATGAAGGCATTCAGATGACAGGTGCGGATGGTCCACATCTTACCAGTTTTTATTGCTCGCATAGTGGCTTTCTTTTAAGGAAATACGTTGACCCAACCAATGGGAGCGAAGCCACAGGCAAAAGCAATGTTCCTTATATAGTATTCAGATATGGTGAAATGTTGCTGAACGCTGCCGAAGCTGCTTTTGAGATAGGCAATACTGCTGATGCATTAAGCTATATAAATGAAATAAGGGAAAGGGCCGGCGGTGCTTCGTTTAAGGTCACGGCGGCTGAGCTGACAAGAGACCGGATCAGAAATGAAAGAACCGTGGAGCTGGCCATGGAAGACCACCGGTTTAACGACCTTAAAAGATGGCGGATCGCTGATGCCATTTGGGACGGAAGCACAGCTAACCCGGAAGCTGTTCTGTATGCTCTATGGCCGTATCGGATTGTAAGGCCCGGGGATCCGTCAGATGGAAAGTATTTGTACAGGAGGCTCAGGCTTAGAGGTACAAAGCTTAATAATTATAAGGCACCTATCGTTTTTACGCTTTCGATGTATTACCCTTCCATGCCGGGGGACGCGCTTGGAAATAATCCTTTATTAGAAAACAACCCCAATCATTAAATGATTTTGTTATGAAAACATATTTGGCATATATATCCGGTATTTTTTTAATTACATTTTTATTCGCTTCCTGTAAATATGATAATTATATGTCGCCGGAGATTGAATTTTCAGGACAGTTGTTATATAACGGGAAACCGTTTCTTTTTGATGGGAGGCCGGACGGCAGCCTTTCAAAGATTGTACAATTTACACAATACGGGTTTGGTAAAAATGGCAGTCCCATCACGGCGCATGTAAAGGAAGACGGCAGCTTTAAGCAACTGCTTTTCCCAGGCGCTTACCATATAACAATGAGGAATACTCCTTATCCTTTTATATTTGAAGATTGGCCAAGAAATGCAGGTAATCAATATGATACGGTACACATGAATATCAATGGTGCGCAAACCATGAATATTAATGTAGTTCCTTATTTCGAGATTGCTGATGTTTCTCACAAGATCTCCGGAACAGATCTTGTTATCAGCTTTCGGATTAATAAAATAAGAGAGGGTGCAAGGCTTGTGAATGCGAGGGCTTTCGCTAATACTGCAGAACTGGTAAACAGTGGTGTGCGAATGAGTGCTGTAAAGAACTTAAATGGAGTAGATATTTCGCAGCCGGTTGAGATAAAACTTAGCTTAATAGATTATCGGAATAAATTCATTAATAATTTCAGGGATTACCTGTTTTACAGGGTAGCGCTGGAAACAGACATGTCCAACTCTTATTTTCTTTGGTCGGGTTCATACGAAGCCACAGGGCTGCCTCTGAAGTTTAATGATGTAACGAGCCAGTATCTTAAAAATTATCAGCAGCCCTTCAGTCTTGGCGCTGCACAGCCTAATGATCCCGGGAGAAGATTTCTTGTGAACGATTGGCTGTACACAGATCGGATGCAATTAAGTATGTATGACGCATGGGGGGATAGAAGGTTTATGTCTGCTGAAAACTGGGGCGGACCGGCGTTGAATGGCGCTATATGGCAAACAACAACATTGCCTGCCGGCAGATATGTGCTTATTGCTGCAAGGGGATGGAACTCAGGCGATCTGAAGGGTGGTTTAAACCGTGCTTTTGTAGCCATTGCATCAGGAGGCAGTTTGAGTTGGGATAATCCAAATATTATGTTTAAAGCAGATTGCTACGCAGTAGATAGTCGTACTGCGGTAACCATACCTTTTGAATTAAATGCATCTGCACAGCTAAGTATTGGTTATACCGTTAATTTCCCAACCGGAGAGCAGAATGCGCTATCTTTTACTTCGTGGAAACTGATTCAAAGTGAATGAAACAAATAATAGCAAGTGATGAGTAAATTGTTAATGAGTGGTATAGTTGCGGGAATGTTGATATTAGGAAACGTTCATGCTCAGACTTCCGTAAATGCTTATATGCCTACGCCCTGGACTCATAAAACGGATAAGGCAAAACCGCTGAATGAGTATCCCAGGCCGCAAATGGTCAGGAGTAGCTGGCAAAATCTTAATGGCGCATGGCAATATGCTATAACAGATAAGGATAGTGACATTCCCGGTAAATGGGAAGGTGAGATTATTGTGCCGTTTCCGATGGAGTCATATTTGTCCGGCGTTCAAAAGAGAATTGATAAAACAAAAAAGCTTTGGTATCAAAAAAATATAAACATTCAAAAGCGAAGTGACAGAAATGTTCTGTTGCACATCGGTGCCTGCGACTGGCAAACGCGAATCTATGTTAATGGAAAAGAGATAGTAACGCACGAAGGCGGGTATATTCCCATAGAGCAGAATATAACTGCTTATCTAAACAACGGTAAGAATAGTATTATTATAAGTTGCTGGGATCCTACAGATGAGGGGGAGCAGGCCCGGGGAAAGCAGGTCTCCAATCCCTCCGGTATTTATTATACATCTGTAACGGGTATATGGCAAACAGTATGGATAGAGCAGGTGCCAAAGACCTATATCAAAGATTACAATGTAGTTACTGATATAGATCATTCAACTGTGACCATTCAGCCGGAAATTGTAAACCCCCGTTCAGGCGATCAGTATATTGTATCAATATTAAGATTGGGCAAGCTTGTTACCCAAACTACTTTTTCCGACACTGCATTTTTAAAACCCATGTCAATACCCGGTGCAAAGCTCTGGAGCCCTGATCAGCCTGATCTTTACGACCTGCAACTAACTATTAAAAGAAATAACAAAGTAGTAGATCAGGTTAAAGGTTATTTCGGCATGAGAAAAATTGCTGTTGCAAAAGACGAAAATGGTGTACAGCGGATCTTTTTAAACAATAAACCTGTATTTATGTACGGTCCGTTAGATCAGGGATATTGGCCGGATGGGATCTATACGGCACCTACGGAAGCAGCTTTGGTAAGCGATATTAAGCGCATGAAAGAAATGGGATTTAATACGGTTCGGAAGCATGTAAAAGTAGAGCCGTCACGATGGTATTATCATTGTGATGTATTAGGGCTTTTGGTTTGGCAGGATATGCCCAGTGGTTATGGAGAAATAGTACCGGTGAAGGATCATGAGCATTCCATAGAAGGTAACTGGCTGGCCAGGCATTATAAAGATGTGGAAAGAACGGAAGCCTCCGAACAGGTATTCCGAAGTGAGTGGGCGGCAATTATCCGGTCTTTAAAAAAACATCCAAGTATTGTAGTATGGGTGCCATTTAATGAAAGTTGGGGGCAATTTAAAACTAACGAAATGCTGAGCTGGACAAAAACTTTAGACCCCACACGCCTTGTGGATGGCCCAAGTGGCTGGATAGACAGGGGTGAAGGGGAAATGCGCGATTATCATCTTTATGGAGAAAGATTAGATCAGTCATTTCCTTTAGAAGATAGGAGGTCCCTTGTGATAGGGGAGTTTGGGGGCCTGGGCTTAGCTATAAAAAATCACACCATGAAAAAAGACTCGTGGGGATATTCAAATTATACATCAGAAAAAGAATTGCTGAGTGCATATATCCGGTTGGTTGATCGCATTGAAGCAATGAAGAAAGATGGCTTTTCAGCTGCTATATATACACAGCTTACAGATGTGGAAACCGAAATAAATGGAATTATTACTTACGACCGATACCAATTGAAAATGCCTGCGGCATCATTAAAAGCAATACATGAAAAACTTTATAAATAGGTTTGCCGTAATGATAAAAAAGATTATAATATATCCACTTAAAACTTTTATCAGTCTCATGTTTCTGATCTTATTGCTTTTTTTTGCAGGCTGCAAAAAAACGCCTGCAAACAATCCTGGCGATCCGGGAAAGACACCTGTTACAGATACAATAAAAGGTGTTGCTTCAATTAAAGGAACTGTATCTGGTTTGACATTTAATAAGGTGGGAGAGAATGCTTATTATGTTGTACTATCCAGCGCTGATGGCAGCACAGTATATGAGCAGACGAAACCGCTTGTTGCCGAGCTGGTGAACAATGATAATACTCTAACGTGGATAGATGCCATGTATTCAGGTTTAACAGCAAAGGGGGATAGCGTTTTGTGTACGGGAATACTTACTGGTAAGGGAGGCAGCGTGTTCTCTTTTCTGGATGTGTATAAAAAACTTGGTGCAGATGGAACTTTTGAGGTAATAAGAAATGTAAAGGTAGAGAAAGCCGGAACTGAAAAAGGTTTTTCAACAAGAGTAGGCTTCCAGCGGAATATCAGTTCCGATATAACCGGTTATGATTTTTTTGTTCCTTCAGTATGGTATAAGCAAAACAGCTATGTTCCGGCAAATGCGCTTGCCAGCAGTATGGCCGATGAATTTTACTGGTTTCGTGAGGACCGTTTGCCTTTGCCTGTTTTTATGGCACGCGACCGAAGTACCGGTCAGACTTTCTCTGTTTTTCATAAAGATGCTGATGGAGCAACGTTTTCAGAGGAAGATGGCCTTTCCCGAGTTATTGATGGTAGAATGAAATTTGCATCAGTGGGTATGCAAAATAAAACCCGGCCTTTGATGGGTATTACTTATCCGGGCTCAGAGGGAGAGCGTACAGGCATATTTGGAATGGCAGCCCAGAATAACCGATGGGCGTACAGGAGTCATCCTGTAACAAATAATTTTGAGCAGCATTATAAAATGGCTTTCAGCCTTACATATGAGCAGGATTATTTGAGCGCTTTAAAAAATACCTGGAGCAGGTATTATACCCTGGCAAATCCACCCATCTATAATTGTGATTTAACAACAGTATATAATGATCAGATAAATTTGCTGAACAGGTATTGGAGAACAATTAATAATTCGGCGGGTTTCCCTTTCCGTATCCAGGTAAATGGTACTGCCGCTGATGCGGATTATAACTGGAATATGGGATTTGTAGGCCAGCAGTTACCTAATGCTTCGTTGCTGATACGTGAAGGGTTTATTAAAGGGGATAATCAACTAAGATTGAAAGGAGAACAAATTGTGGATTGGTGGGCAGCTAATGCTCTCAGCTCTAATGGAGCTGTCAGAACCTGGTATGATCCTGCTTCGCAAACGTGGAGAACAGGTTATGAAACCTTTATGCGAGTATTAGGCGATGGTATGTTGGGTATGCTTTGGGCCTGGAAATTTGAAAAAAAGAATGGGGTTAATAAAGATAACTGGCTGCAGTTTTGTAAAACGGCTGCTGACTGGGTTTTAACAAAGCAGAACAGCGATGGTTCTTTTCCAAGATCCGTAAATTTTACAACTAATACGGTAAGCAATTCTGAAAAAACCAATACATCACATATCATTCCTTTTCTTGTTGAATTGTTTTTTGCAACCGATAATAATTCTTACAAACAGTCCGCATTAAATGCCGGCAACTTTTTGTACAACGATTCTTACATCAATTTCAAATATATAGGAGGTACTCCGGATAATCCGAATGTTCCTGATAAAGAAGCAGCCTCTATGGCACTGAGAGCTTATCTTGCTTTGTATGATTTAACAAGAGATTCCAAATGGCTGGATGCAGCGTTTCAGGCAGCCTATTACTATCAAACCTGGATTTATTCCTGGAATGTTCCTATTCCGCCGGATGATGGCATGGCCACTTACCCAAAAACAAGAGGTACAACGGGGTTGAGTATTATTGCTTCCGCAGGTAATGGCTGTGATACATATGCGGCGATTGATGCATTTGCCTTTTATCGTGTGTATTTATATTCTAATGACAGGATCTTTTTGAATACTGCCCGGCTTTGTTTAAATAATACGAAACAGGCTGTGAATTGGGATCGCTCCCAGCCTATCCCGGGCTATGGCGATCCGGGTATTGCTGTAGAAGCGATGAACCTTATACCACATAGAGGACGCAGCGTAGGCTATTACCTGCCATGGCAGGCATATAATTTTATAGAGCCCATGGTATTGTTTAAAGATGTTTTTGGTGATATGGATATTGCTAATATCGAAAATATACCAAATAAAAAAGCGCTGTTAGAAGCATATAGTCTTAAAAGGGGGTATTAATAGCCCAGGGTCTATGGTCCGTGGACTATTGACTATTTCGGCACATACAGCATGTATTTTTCCTCAAAGAATGGCTCTTCAAAAATATCTTTAATAGGGGTGATATAAGGCCGTATACCACTTTGCTGTATTTCCAGTGCAAGATCACCGCCTTTCAGGCAAATAAGCCCGGGAGCAGGAGCATCATTACTTCTTTCTGTATTTGATTTCTGGATAAGAGATTTACTCCAATTCCAAAGATCTTTAAGCGGTGCTACAGCACGGGAAATAACATAATCAAATTTTTTATCCTTTATGTCTTCAACGCGGGTATGCTGAACGGTTATATTTTTCAGTCCGGTTGCCTCAGCAACCCCCTGTACTACCTTTAGTTTTTTAGCAATGCTATCCACCAGGTGAAAATGAACTTCAGGAAAAAATATCGCCAGCGGCACACCCGGAAACCCGCCACCGCAGCCAAGATCCACAATGCGGCTGCCTGCGTCAAAATGATAAACAGCAGCAATGCTTAAAGAATGCAGCACATGCTTTTCATAAAGACTATCAATATCTTTACGGCTGATCACATTTATTTTTTCATTCCACTGTTTATACAGTTCTTCCAGCGCTTTTAACTGTTCTAACTGGGTATCAGAAAACTCAGAGAAATATTTTAAGATAGTGTCCATTACCCGCAAAAATATAAATATGCCGATGTATTCATGTAAAGATCGCGATATGAATTTTTAACGTTCATAGAAAATATTTTTACTAAAAAATTTAGTAAATTTGCTATAATAAATATTTTTGAGTTGGAAAGAATAGAAGAAAAGCTGAAGATACTGGCGGATGCGGCTAAATACGATGTGAGCTGCAGTTCCAGCGGGAGCAAAAGAAAAAATACAGGTGGCATTGGTGATGCTTCGTCATCAGGTATCTGCCACACGTACACGGAAGACGGCAGGTGTGTTTCTTTACTGAAAATTTTACTTACCAACCATTGTATTTATGATTGTGCTTTTTGCGTGAGCAGGAAAAGCAATGATGTGAAAAGGGCTGCTTTTACAGTTGATGAAGTGGTGGAGCTGACAATGAGTTTTTACCGCAGGAACTATATTGAAGGCTTGTTCCTGAGCTCAGGCATTTTTAAAAATGCCGATTTTACTATGGAGCGTTTACTGAGGATTGTAAAGAAGCTGAGGCTTGAAGAAAAATATAATGGCTATATCCATTTAAAAACTATCCCAGGTGCCAGTGAAGAGCTGATCAAAGAAGCAGGATTGTATGCCGACAGGATGAGCATCAACCTGGAAATGCCTACAGAAGCGGGTTTAAAAATGGTAGCGCCGGATAAGGACCATGAATCTGTAAAGAAACCATTAGCTTTTGTGAATGAGCAAATGCAGGGTTATAGATCCGAATCTAAAATAGTCAAACACGTTCCTGTTTTTGTGCCGGCAGGACAAAGCACGCAGATAGTGATAGGCGCCACACCAGAAACAGATTTGGAGATCATGAACGTGGCAAAAACATTTTATAAAAATTATCAGTTGAAAAGGGTGTATTATAGTGGTTATGTGCCTGTGAATACAAATAATAATTTATTACCGCAGGTTGGGTTTGGGCCACCTTTGATCCGGGAGAACCGTTTATATCAAACGGATTGGCTATTACGTTTTTACGGTTTTGAGCTGGATGAAATTTTAAATAAGGAACATACCAGCCTTGACCTGGATATTGACCCGAAGCTCAGCTGGGCGTTACGTAACCCGCATTTGTTTCCTGTGGATATCAACAGGGCAGATTATAAAATGATCATCCGCATCCCTGGTATTGGCCGGCAGTCGGCCATGAAGATCATCCAGGCAAGAAAGTTTGGAAGGCTGCACGAGTACCAGCTACAAAAAATGGGCATCGCGTACAACAGGGCAAAATATTTTATGGTATGTGCCGATTCTCCTTTTGTATTGGGAACACTATCTGTGGCAGCTATCAGGAATAATATCCTGCAAAACGGGAACAGTAAATATAAAAGTAAAACGCCCGAAGCGCAACTCTCATTTTTTTAAAATGTATTATTTATTTGACGGTAGTTATGCAGGTTTTTTATGCTGCGTTTTTGAAAGCTTCGAAAGAAAGGAATGGAATGTTATTCCCTTAACGCCGCAACAATTTGCGGGGGATTTTTTTAGGGATAAAAGAGAAATATACACAGACTCTGCTAAAGCCAGACGGGTGCAGGATGGATTACAAGAAAAAGCTGGGATGGAAAAAGCAAAAGATTTTTTCCGGGCTTTTTTATCAGAGGATGAAAAAGCATGGAGCGCTTCTTTCAAAATCATTACAGCAGTTTTTAAAACCGGTGTTGCTGTTTTAGAAAACTTTGGCGATACTGATGTGTTATATTTTGCCCAAACTTTAAAGAAAGTAAGCCGCGAACGCCATCGCATGAAAGCTTTTATCCGTTTTCAGAAAAGCAATGATGGAATGTATTTTGCGCTTATCGAACCGGATTTTAACGTACTGCCTCTGATCTCGGATTTTTTCAGGAAACGTTATGCCGACCAGTCCTGGCTGATCTATGATGTAAAAAGAGAATATGGATTGCTGTATGATAAAGTTGCTGTTTCGGAAGTTACTTTATCGCCCGAACAAAAGCAATCATTGACTGCTCCTGCCATTGCTATAGCCCTGGATGAGGAGGATGAGAAATTTCAGCGTCTTTGGCAGCAATACTTCAAAAGTACTAATATAGAGGCCCGTAAAAACCTTAAGCTGCACTTGCAACATGTGCCTAAAAGATATTGGAAGTACCTGGTGGAAAAGCAGGGGTGAAATATTCCAGACAAATCATATGATTGAAATTGGGGAATTAAGGCATATTCAGAACGATTAGTGTTGCGCTATATGTTCCTCAAAGTTCAATTGTTCGTTCAATATAGATTTGTTCTAAAAAAGTTTCATCGTGTGAAATAACAAGCAATGTGCCCTGGTAATCATTGATAGCGTTTGTCAGTATTTCTATATTCTGAATATCCAGGTTATTTGTCGGTTCGTCCAGGATAATAATATCGGGTGATTGATTCCCTATGTTTAAACAGCACAGCATCAAACGCATTCTTTCCCCGCCACTCAAAACACTGCAGGGTTTGTCCCAATCTGCTTTTGTAAATAGAAAGCGGTTCAATCTTATTTTTATTTCATGTTCCTGCAATGCAGAAGTATTAAATTGCTGTGCCTGCTCATAAACTTTCAGCTGAGTATTTATCAAAGAATAATCCTGGTCAATATAAACCGATTTGTTTTCTGTAATAAAAGCCGTTCCTGTTTGCGGTATAAGATTTCCGAGAATTATTTTTATTAAAGTCGTTTTGCCAGAGCCGTTTGTCCCTTTTATAGCAATACGTTCTCCACTAACGATTTGAAAATTCAGGTTTTCACGCCATAAATATTTTTCGTTTCCGTAGGTGAAATTGATATTGTCAGCAATGAAAAGATTTTTCCCTTTGTGTAATTTTGAGTGGTCAAACCCAAACTTCATTTGGTCGGTTCCTGATAGAGAAGAGCGTAGTTCCTGCAGCTCTTGTTTAATGTTCACTGTTTTTTCCTCGTGAATACTTTTTAGCTTCGCAGTGCTGTTTTCGGCATTGTTACGCAAAGTGTTCATCATTATCCGGGCAACGCCTGATTTTTCCTGTTTGGCTTTTCCCCGGCTGTCTGATCTTTGTTGCCGCTCCAAAGTTTCCCGTTCTTTCTCCCTGGCTTTTTTCAGTGCTTTTTCTTTGTTTTGAATGTCCTGATTCAGTGCATTGGTTTCAATTTGTTTTTGCTCCCAGTAAAAATCGTAATTGCCGCCATAAACCTTAATTCCGTTTTTGTTTAGCTCACAAACAGTATCTGAAAGGTTCAGTAATTTTCTGTCGTGGCTTACTACAATTAACGTGGTTTTTGTGGATTGTATGAAATTATATAACAATTGTCTGCCCGAAGTATCCAGGTGGTTGCTCGGTTCGTCCAGCAAAACCAATTCAGGTTGATGAATGGAAATACCGGCAAGGAAAATCTTTGTTTTCTGCCCGCCACTCAATGTTTCCATTTTTTGCGACAGATCCAGATCAGATAAGTGCCAATAAAGCAAAGCCTCATTACAACGGTCTTCTATCGTCCAGTCATCGTTAAGTAAATTGAAATTTTCTTCGTCTGGATTTCCGTTCAGAATTTCTTTTAACGCATTCAGCTTATTTTCAATCTGTAATGCCTGTGCTATAGTTAAATGGTTGAACTGTCCAAATATTTGTGGTATATAATATGGTTCAATGTTGATGCTTATTTGTCCGTTTGACGGTTGCAGTTCTTTTGCAATAATTTTCAACAGTGTAGAT
This sequence comes from Niabella sp., assembly GCA_049841335.1. Taxonomy (GTDB): domain Bacteria; phylum Bacteroidota; class Bacteroidia; order Chitinophagales; family Chitinophagaceae; genus Niabella. The sequence continues at coordinate 58,028 of JASGDI010000123.1, forward strand.
TTTCCTATCCCGTTGTTACCGATTAAAGCTATTTTGTCGTGATTGTTGACTGTCAGGCTGATATTGCTGAACAGTAAATCTTTGTTGAGGTGTGTATAGGATAAATTCTGAATCGTAAGCATGATTTATTCCTTTTAAAAGATTAAACAATACGGCAATCATTTTAGTGATTGTCGTTCTTATTTGTCTGAAAGGAATAGGATTCTACATTTTGCTTACTTTATTTATTTTGCGTGCAAAGATATTCTTTTTTGTTGAGTATAGCGTTTCGTTATATATCAGGATTGCAATACTGGCACCTGTGGTTAATGGTATGTTTTCCTCGCAAAGGGCTGAAATATTAGTTGTATAAGCAAAATTGTTAATTTAATCAGCCATCTTTTTTCGTAGATGGTTTATTTAGGATAGTTTTGGCGCCAGATGGAAAATTATACAATAGTACTGGTTATAATGTCCCTGATGATTGGCGTATCAGGTATGGCGGATAAGATTAGGCTGCCGGCTCCTGTATTATTATTGTTAGCGGGTATAGGTGTCGGCTTTTTACCCGCCATGCCCGCTATTGAGCTGAATCCGGAAATAGTGATGCTCCTGTTCCTGCCACCGCTTTTATATGACGCCGCATTCAATATTTCCTTTAAGGATTTTAAAACCAATATCCATACCATTAACACGCTGGCGGTGGGGTTGGTATTTATTACTACTGTTGGCATTGCTGTCGTTGCGCATTACCTGATACCGGGTATGAGCTGGCCACTTGCTTTTGTGCTTGGGGCTATTCTTTCTGCGACCGATGCTGTAGCGGCGATTGGTATTACAAAAGGACTGGGGCTGCCTCACAAGACGGTTGCTATCCTTGAAGGGGAAAGCCTGGTTAATGATGCCTCGGCATTGATCGCTTATCGCTTTGCCATTGCTGCGGTTACCGGTATCGCTTTTGTGTGGTGGAAGGCTGCCCTCCAGTTCCTGCTGGTTTTGGGTGGCGGATTTTTGGTGGGAATGATTGCCGGCGTAGTGCTAGGTTGGACGCTTCGTTTTTTCCGTAGCAATGATATGGTTGTTATCGGCTTTATGCTGCTGATGCCGTTCGTAACCTATCTTGTTGCCGAACATTTTGAAGTGTCGGGAGTAATTGCTGTGGTCATATTGGGACTGAATATGTCAAGGCTGAGCCGCAATAAGTTTCCTGAAGGGATCAAAAAGCAATCAAAGAATTTTTGGGATATTATTATTTTCCTGCTCAACGGATTTATTTTTTTGTTGATCGGTTTGCAATTCCCTATTGTATTAAAAAGGATGGATCCTGTACAGATATGGACTTATATTGGTTATGCCGCCCTGATTACATTGGTGGCCCTGGGAATCAGGATGGTACGGGTTTATTTACAGCAATTCAATTTGCAAAGAGCTTTTGAAGGGAAACGGCGCATTAACGAAGACGCATTATTTGATTCCCGCACAAGCTTTATTATCACCTGGTCGGGTATGCGGGGTATCGTTTCATTAGCTATTGCGATTGGTCTTCCTGTAAGACTTGGTGATGGAACACCATTCCCCATGAGGAATGAAATTGTATTCCTTTCTATTGCAGTAGTATTGTTTTCCCTGCTTGGGCAGGGGCTTTCACTTCCGTGGGTGGTGAAGAAGCTGGGTAAAAACTAACTTTACGACGCTGTAACTATTGTTGACTTCATAAGTTGTCTGTACTGAGGTTTATCGCCAACAGAAAATAAATTACAACATCCAATTTTTAATAAATCAATGTTCAGCTATGTCTCTGAAGTGAATGCAGATGAATATTGAGCATTGTTTGTTGATTCTTAAGTAAACATTGAATATTCAATACTCGACGCTCAATATTCATTTGTAAAAGCTTTAAGCCTTATGCTTTCAGCTTCCTGCTACTTGCTGGTGTTGTTCAACAAGGCTATATCTTCCTGCTCTGATTTTACAATAAAAATGTTATTGTGTTCATGATTTATCTTTCCTGCCTTATATTTTAAGCAATAGAAAGCCACCTATGCTACCTACCAGTATGATGATAACAGTGCTTAATTTTTTCCAGAAAAGGGTTAGGGCCAGACATACCCCTAAGATCACTGCTCCCTGCCATTTCTGCACCGATGATGTGAATAAATGAAAGCCTACCACAGCAATTATCGAAACAGATGCAGCACTAAGGCCATCTAAAAAAAGCCTTAGCTTCCCGCTCTTGCGGGCAGAAGTAAGTACTTTATGTAAAAAGAAGGAAATGAAAAAAGAGGGTAGAAAAATTCCCACAGTCGCTAATACACCTCCAGTGATTCCATTGATCAGGTACCCGGCAAATGTAGCGCTTGATAGTATCGGGCCAGGAGTGATTTGTCCTACTGCAATGGAATCCATCAGTTGCTGATGGTTAAGCCAATGATTTTTTCGCACAAGGGACTCCTCCATATACGCAAAGAGCACATAGCCGCTTCCATATAGCACTGCCCCGATTTTTAGAAAAATGAAAAAGAGCTTACTGTCCGAAAATTTACTGCTTACCTGCAGAAAGAAGGGAGTAAGAAATATACCGCCGGTAAATAGAGGCAACTTGTTTTTTGCTGCATATATAAGATAATTTATTACACCCGCGCCAATGATCAGCAGCACCTCGTTCATACCATACAGGGAACCTGCAAATACCAAAAGACAAAGCAAAATAAGCGTGATATTGTTTTTTAATGTTTTATTCCAAAGCCGGAACACTGTGCCAATGACCAATGCTGTTGTAGCAGGCCTGATGCCGAAAATAAAACGTTGCACATCCGGTAAGGTACTGTACCGTTTATAGAAATATCCAAAAAGCAGGCATATCAGCATGGCAGGAAGTATGTAACAAACACCTGCCACCACTAATCCCAAACGGCCACCCCGTTCTTTTCCACAGTGCATGACAACCTCTACGGCATTGGGGCCTGGTATGATGTAAGAGGTACTTAATACATCCATAAAATGCTGATGATCGATCCATTTTCGCCGGACCACCATTTCATTTTCTATAGTGGCTACCATGCCTGCAATACCGCCAAAACCTATCGTTCCTAATTTCAGACAGGAAAATGCAATTTCTTTTAATTTCTGCAACCTGCTTTCTCCGGTCATGTTGTATGTTTTTTGGGCGCATGTAAACAGGTTATTTTAGTTGTCCATTCTATCCCGCTTATATCTACCAGCTTTAGTGTATAAGTATCTTCATCCTCAAAAATAGTATCAACCGGGATGGCTAATGCGGCCCTGGCCCCTAAAGGAATCAGCAAACTATGTTTACCCGGTTTTACTTTGGCCACATAATGATTTTTAATATGCTCATCCTGGAACCGGGAAAGATCTGTGCCATTCCATTCTTTAACTACTTCTCCTTTATTATTTACAATTTGTATCCCAATAAGAAAAGAGCCATATACATCCGCACCCTCTGTTCTGTAAACTTCAAATGTTAAAGCCGATTTTTGTAGCATAGCATTTGATATTTCTATCCTGGGCTTTACGGATTTATTATGCAAAGTGCCCCATACCCCTCCATGAAAGTACTGGTTTGTAAAAAGTGTTAACCCGATAATGCATATTGAGCCGGTCAAAACGATCTTGCTTAAAAGATTCTGTCTGATGTTCAGAGTACCCGATCCTAAAAACCCAAACCATTTTTTGAGAGTAAAGGATCGCTTTTTCCTGGTAAAGTATTCATCTAGTGCATATCTTCCGCCGCCAGAGAAGTAAACGGTAAACCCTGCTGCCACGCCTAAAACACCTATTTGCCATTCGTCTAAACAGGTGGTCCCCAGCCAGCCTGCACCTAAAAGAATGCCAATGGCCAGGCTGAAAACACCTATGCTCATTAACCGGGTAAACAATCCAACCATAAATAGAAGTCCTACAATTCCCTCCACGATAGTAAATATAACCATGGCCCACCAAAGGCTATCGGGATTAGAAACTAAATGTTCAATAATAGGTTTAATGCCCAGGGCATTAGGTAAAAAGTGATTGAATTTTTCTCCGATATATCCTGCTTCTTCTGGATTGAGCTTGTTCTCTAAAATTAATCGCCGCCAAAAAGCGGAAAAATAGGTCCACCCGGTTACCCATCGCAAAGCTGTTGTAAATATCCCGGTAAAAGAATATGACTGATTATTCATTGTAATCTGAAATTTGATTAAGAAAATAGATTGCTGAAAATTCCAAAACAAGGGCTATTGGAATATCTGTTCACTTTAATTAAAGATCAGATCCGGTATTGTTCGTGAAGTATATAAATAGGTATGGGTGCTGAAATATCTATTTCCTCGAGAGGAATAATATTGTGCCGTATTGAAAGCGTTGAATAAACATCCGGACCAAAGCAGGTACCATATTTTTGTATGTCTTTCTTATGAAAAGAAACGGAAGTTTTTCGATTTTCTTCCTGTACCAGCGTTTGACAAACCACCGTTTTGTTAGGCTTTTCAGCATGTTTTACCTCTGATACAGGAATGTGCAAGGCTTGTTTAAGCTCTCTCTTTAGAGAGCATGGCAGACAAACAAGAACAGCCATCAAAATGATGATTGTCTTAATTAAAATATGCCTGACATTACTTTTCATTTTATTATCGTGATATTGAGCACCACGCCAAAAATAAGTATTCTGCTTCTAATAGATACTTATGAAAAACTTAATTACTGCTATACCTGGAAATATGAGAAATTCTATGGTATTTATAAGCAACCTTAATAAATTATCTTTGGGCTGGCTGACCGTTATATGGTTTTTGTAAATTAGCCGTTTAGAAAAAATTGAAAAGACTAATGATAAAAATCAATCAGGAATATTCATTTCCCGTTAAAAATGTTTTATTCTCTTTTGCATTGGCCTCTGAGGCAGCAGCAGTTTTTGAAGGGTATAACCATTTAATTACCGGGATTGGTAAAGTAAATGCAGCGTATGAACTGGCAAAGGCAATACAAGATAAAAAGCCGTCATTGGTTGTAAACCTGGGATCGGCAGGAAGCAGTTACTTTCAGAAAGGAGAGGTGATTTGCTGTACAAAATTTGTGCAGCGGGATATGGATGTAAGGGGCCTGGGATATGAGCAATACGAGACACCCTTATCCGGTTTACCTCCTATTCTTGAATATGGCCTGGCAATGGAAGGATTAAAAGGAGGTATTTGTGGTACAGGTGATAATTTTGAAATGGGGCATGCTGCTACGGCTTATAATATTGTTGACATGGAAGCCTATGCTTTGGCTATGATAACTATGAAAGAAAATATCCCGTTCCTCTGTCTCAAATATATTTCAGATGGCGCCGATAATAACGCTGCTGAAGACTGGACAGTTCAGGTGCATAAAGCTGCTGTAGCCTACGGAGAAATACTGAAGCTGAGCAGGAAAAGCATTCTGCTATAATGTTATAACAGGATTCAGAAGCCAGGTGATACAGAAGTAACGTAATGCTGGGATTATCGTTTCCTGAAACTACCATTTCTTTTCCCTTTTGTCCATTTTTTGAAACAGGTGCATCTAAGACCTTTGCGTCATAAACAAATTTCAATAGTATGGCAAAGGCATATTTAGAGATCACCTTAAAGATTAACGAAGCAGACAGGGCAAATGCTGCCGGTGTTTACAGCAAATACAAGTCTCCGTTTTTAGAAACTATTAAAGGCGCTTTATCCAAAGAGCTGCTGGTACATACCGAAGATATACAGGTTTTACATAGTTTTGACAGTACTCAAAGCGCGCAGGAATATTTATTAAGTGATCTTTTTAATCAGGATGTTGTAGAAGCGCTCAAACCTTACCTGAAAGGGCAGCCAGACATTAAGATTTATAATGTAGCTTAATTTATTTTCTGTTAAGAGAGTAGGGGCTTTGTTTATAGCTTATTAATAGTCCGGAGCGCTTTTTTGGCAATATATTGGGTTTCTTTTGTTGGGCTTTCTTTTTCCCAGCGCCGGCAAAGTGCGCTTACAAAGCCGGGTTGTGTTTTGCCGGCATCGTTGAGCCAGTTGCCTACACTATCCTGAACATATCTTGCAGGATCGGATCTTAACGGTTCTAAGATGGATAATGCTAATTCAGGATCTTGTTTCAAGGCTTCAATATGTTCGCACCAAACACCACGGGGCCGGGTCGCTTCTGTGGTAAACCGTCTTATATTTTCATCATTGTTTGTTGTCCAGCTAGAAAGAATGACGATGCTCTTTTCCAGGTTAGCAGTTATTTTCTTTCTTACTGACATCCAGCCAATTTCCCGGACTCCGAAGTGTTTATCTGCTGCGAATATTTGAATTTGTTCCAGTGTTTCTTCAATGCTTAATTCCTGGTTTTTACTAATGGTATATGTAGCCCAGCAACGTACAAGGTCAGACTTATGGTTCAATAGCATCATTAAGAAGTCGTCATCCCTGTTTTTTATTGCCTGCTCAAAAAGTCCTGTTCCTATGGCCTCATTTATCGTGTTTACGGTTTGCTTTTTTAACTGTGCAACGGATGTTATAATAGGTTCCAGGTAATGTTCCCTCTGGGTTTGCTTAAGCAGGTACTTCAGTAAAAACTGTTGGTCTACGGCGAGCCATTCCACCAGGTTGACCGTTTCGAGCTCGCCACGGTTTAGCTGTTCCAGGATGTCCTGTGGAATTTCTTTTATGCTTCTTGCTCCTTTTCTTTTCAAATCACCCATAATATTCCATTGTAAGTTTATCAAGGAACTGAAACAGCTTATTATTCATTTCGGTGTAGTTGTAACTGCGGATGTCATCAGGCTTTTGGACAAATCTGTATTTCGTATTGTTGGTTAAGAAATCCTCTTCTTCGGCAATAAGCAATTCTACTACGTCCGGCGTAAGTTCCATGTGGCATTGAAAACCATAAACAAGACTTGAGTATGCTATTATTTGTCTGGGGCAGCCTGCGCTTGCAGCCAATACTTTGCTTTGTGGGGTAAGACCAGGCATATCGCTGTGCCAATGACCGACAGCTAATACTGAACCGAAGTAGTTTATTTTTTCATCTTTTAATCCTGCCTCCGTAAGTTGTATAGGGAATACGCCAATTTCTTTTTCAGGGCTATGCCCGAATTTTGCTCCCAATGCCTCCCCAATAAGTTGAGCGCCCAGGCAAACGCCCACAACTGCTTTACCTGCCTGAACACATTTTTGTATTAAGGCCATCTCGGCTTTTGCATTGAAATGGGGGCATTCTTCCTGTGTTGTAGCTGGGCTTTGAGGTCCACCCATTACAATAAGCAAATCAATATGCTCTATCGTTTCGGGCAGGGGTTGATTTTCATATACCTTTGAAAATGTAATGTTGTAATCTTTCTCTTTTGCCCATTCTAAATATGCGCCGGGCGCTTCAAAAGTTTCGTGTTGTACAAAGTGTATATTCACTGTTCTTTATTTAATTTGTAAATATGAACGTGTTTAAACTTATAAAACTATGATACAAATCGTATGTCAGGCTAAGCACAAATAAAAGCATTGCATTTAAGTTCATTAGAATGACAAAGCATATGATAAAATACATGTCACGGTGAGCCTGTCCTAAGGACTCCTTCGGAGACGAACTGTACCTTTCAAACAAAAAATGTCCTTCGTCTTCCGATAGTGATCGGAACAGGACGACATTGATTTTCATTTATGCTCATTCTGCCGTCCCTGCTTCATTCCAATAATAACTGTCGGGGTAAATTCTCTTGCCAAAAATAGCGGTTCCTACACGAACTATAGTGGCTCCCTCTTCAATAGCGGTTTCAAGGTCGCCACTCATTCCCATTGACAGCTCTTTCATTTCCACATTGGGAATATGCTGAGCAATGACCTGTTGCTGAATATTTTTAAGCAGTCGGAAACATTTACGTACTTTTTCTGTTTCAGCGCTGAACAGGCCAATGGTCATCAAACCTTTTATTTTCAGCGCTCCTAACTGCGCTACCTGTTTTACTAATTCAATAGCTTTATCAGGATGAACGCCGAACTTACTTTCTTCATCGGAAGTATTTACCTGTATCAATACTTCTATAGTCTTATTCTCAAACAGTAACCGCTGGTGGAGCTTTTCGGCCAGGTCGAAACGGTCGAGCGATTGTATGCAGGATACGTCATATTTCAGGATATCTTTGATTTTATTGGTTTGCAGGTGCCCGATAAAGTGATTCGCATGTGGCACTTCTTTTAATGCCTCGTATTTTTCTTTAAGCTCCTGTACTTTATTTTCTGCTATCAGTGTATGCCCTGCCTGTAGCGCTATTTTAATACGTTCAGCGGGTACGGTTTTGGTGGCCAGTAGTAATTTTACTTCATTGGGATCTCTACCATTCTGTTTACAGGCCTTGCTTATCCGCTCTTTTATGATGGCAATATTGGGTAGAATTTGTTCACTCATTGGATTTCATAATGCTATGGTTGGTGAAATAATTTGGTGCTTACTGCTATCCTGTTCCAGAAATTTATCTGATTAATAGTAATGATTATTTGTGCCACCTGGTTGTTTGTAAAATACTGCTGCACTTTTTGAAAGGTAGCATCACTAACCCCGTGTTTGGATATATGTGTTACTTCTTCTGCTAAAGCTAATACAGCTTTTTCTTCTTCGCTGAACAGCGGACTTTCTTCCCAGGCAGACAGTGCATAGATCCTTTGCTCTGTTTCACCTGCCTCTCTGGCGTCTTTAGTGTGCATTTCAAGACAGAAGGCACATTTATTTATTTGTGATACCCGTATTTTAATAAGCTCTCTGAGAGTTAAACTTAAATCGGTTTTTGAAAGATATTTTTCCATATCGAACAATACCTTGTAGGCTTCGGGCTCTAATTCTTTTATATTAATGCGTTGCTGCATCTGTACGTTTTTTTATAGTTAGAAAATTATTTTTTGTTGCTTATACAGGCTTGCTTTTTACCGGCTTTCCCATTCCCTTATCAGTGCTGCTTTTACATGGGTAAACAGGTGGTCTTTGGCTTCGGCAAATGAAATGTTGTATTTACGTTCTACCTGTTGTATGTCTTTGGGGAAGCGGGACAATAACTGATCATAATACTTATCTAAAACTTTAGGTGCCGGCATTTCAAAATTTATCCGCAACTGGAACCGTCTTAATAAGGCTGTATCAATCATTTCAACATGGTTGGTAGCGCATAATAACAAAGCATTCTCAGGATAATAGTCTATCAATTGTATGAGCGTATTTACCAATCTGCGCATTTCGCCCACATCTTTATCATCATTGTCCCGGGCTTTTCCTATCTGGTCAAATTCATCTAAAAACAGAACGGCTTTTTCTCTTCCTGCCTTGTCAAACACCTGTTTGATGTTCTGCGAGGTTTCGCCAATGCGCGAACACACCACATTGCTTAAATTAAGTATCAGGATATTTTTCTCCAAGGCCTGTGCAATAGCTTTAGCGGTCATTGTTTTGCCACATCCCGAACTGCCATGCAGCAATACTTTATTATTAACGGGTAACCTGTATCGGCTTAATTCATGGATATAAGTATGTTCTTTAATAAGCTGTATAATGTGTACCCTGTTGGCTTCTTCAAGAAATACATCGTTTAATGATACCTGTTCTTTGTCGCTTATGATAAGGTCAAATACATTCATTGTTATTCTTTATTTTCCATTTTGTTGTTTCCTGATAGGGGTTAAGTATTGAAGCTCACTGGTCAGGTATCAGCACTTTTTTCATCATTAAGTCTGTTTGTTCTTCATTGCCCAGCTTGAAAATATGCCTGTCAAATTCAGCAAAGCCATTTTTATTGTAAAAGCGTAGTGCTCTCCGATTTTCTTCCCAAACGCCTAGCCAAACATAGCTGGCCTTTTTTTGCTCTGCGATCTGCATGGCCTTTTCATATAGCAATTGTCCTGCTTTTCTCCCCTGATAGGCCTGCTGTACATAGATACGCTCAATTTCAATAGCCTTGTCGTCCTGTAATTCTGTTTGTGATGGACCTGTATTCAGCTTTAAATAACCGATTATGTTATTACCCGATACGGCAAAATAAAATAATGAATTTTTATCATTGAGCTCGGCAGTTAACTTTTCTATAGAAAATTTCTCTTCCAGGTATTGGGTCATATTTTCTTCGGTGTTAACGGCTGCGAATGTTTCATAAAATGTTTGCCTGCCTGTTTTTTGCAATGCTTCAATGTCGTTCAACGTTACTTTTTTAATTGCTATAGCGTCCATATTTTTAAATATAACTATATGTTTTTGATATAAGCTGCCAGGTCTTTTTCAATGGTATTTTCACTGTTTGCCAGGTGTGCTGTTATCCGTTGTCTTTCTATTTCTGTTTTGTTCTGGCTCAGTTTCTTTTGTCCCTGCAAATGGGTTACTTCCAGTTCAAAGGCTACAATTCCTTTCAGCATTCCGTTTTTGAATTTATCGGTAAGGCCCTTCCATTGTTGCAGATACCCTTCTTCATAAAACTGTATCATTTGTTCCAATGCTTTGATCTTCTCATTTTCCGCTTCAATGATCCTTACCTGTCCATAAGCGTGTACCGCTATATAATCCCAGGTAGGTACGCTTTCCTGCTTGTCATAGTGTCCTGGCGAAATATAGGCATGTGGTTCGGAAAATATTACTAAAGAAGTGTTTGTTTCGATGTACCGGACTTGCTCGTTGGCCTTAGCAAAATGAGCACTTAGCACTAATTTACCGGCGCTGTCATCTATAAAAAAGGGTAATTGAGTGGCTATGGGAACGTTATCATTTGCAGTAATGATAGTTGCGAAACTGTACCGCTTCATGAAAGCAATTTTTTCAGCATCATCCATAAACTGGAAAGAATGGGGGACGTACATAACTCTTTTTCCTTTTTGGGTATCAAAATTACTCTTAAATTGGATTATACTTGTAGTCCAATTTGTATAAAATGAATAGTCCAATTTTACTACAGCTATTTAATTGCCTGCCTATTGACCCAGCTTCGAGCAGGCCGGTTTACCTGCAACTGGCAGACGCTGTTTTGTTGCTGATAAAAAAGGGTAAGCTGCGTCAGGGGCAAAGATTGCCGGCTTCAAGGGAAGTTGCTGCTTTGCTGCATATCAACAGGGTAACAGTTTCCAAAGCTTATGAAGAATTGCAAATGCAGGGATGGCTGGAAAGTTTTGTAGGAAGAGGAACGTTTGTTTCATCGCATATACCCGAACCTGAACCGAAAGCCTTGCGCAACGCTGCTGTACCAATGCCCAGGAAAAAGGCAGGCTTTTTGATTAAACCTAAAGCTTACCTGGACAATGCGCTATCAGTAGTTAATACGCGGCTTCACTTGGATGACGGATTTCCTGACCCAACATTGGCTCCGTTAAAAGAGCTGTACAGGGCGTATCGGGGTCAATTAACAAGAAGCGGTCTTTATCATAAATTCGGAAGTTACACTTATCCCGATGGCCCGAATTTTTACCGGGAAGCATTATCCGCTTACCTGAATGGAACAAGGGGATTGAAAACGACAGCAAAGAATATTCTTTCGGTGCGGGGCACTTTAATGGGCATAAACCTTGTATGCAACGGGCTGATAGATACAGGAGACGTTATTGTTTCCGGGATCCCAGGCTGGCGAAGGGCGGAGCATAATTTTTTACACGCCGGCGCGAAACATATTACTGTTCCTGTAGATGAAAATGGTTTGGTTGTAGAAGAGTTGAAGAAGGTATGTAAAAAGAGGAAGGTGAGGATGGTGTATGTAACGCCACACCATCATTATCCTACTACCGTGTCGCTCCGGATTGATCGCCGGCTGGAGCTGCTGCGTTTGGCAGGGGAGTATGGATTTATCATTTTTGAAGATGATTACGATTTCGATTTTCATTATAAGCATCGTCCGTTACTACCGCTGGCAAGCGCCGATGAGAACGGGATGGTGATTTACTGCGGTTCTTTCAGTAAAAGTTTTTCGCCCGCTTTTCGTATGGGTTACCTGGTAGCCGCTGAAAATGTTATTGAACATCTTTCGGGAGTCCGTATTTTGTTAGACAGGCAGGGCGATCATATCCTGGACAACGCCATGGCCGAATTGCTGAACGATGGCACTATTCAACGTTACCTGAGGAAAACCCTGTCTGTATATGAAGAAAGAAGAGACCATTTTTGTGGGCTATTGAAAAGTGAATTGAATGCTGCTGTTGGTTTCTCTATTCCGGAAGGGGGCATGACGGTATGGACAAAATTTGCGAAGAACATTAACCTTGAAACGTTGGCCAAACGGGCCTGTTCAAAAGGTTTGTATATATCCGACGGTAAAATACACCAATATGCCGGTTACAATGAAAACGCCATCAGGCTTGGCTTTGCTTCATCTACAATAGAAGAGCTATCAGAAAGCGTGGATATTTTGAAGAGGTTGATTTGAAATAATGAGGCGTTTATGTCCCCAGGGAATTTGTGTCACAAGCTGTGGTACAAATTCGGAAACGGTGCTGTAAAATAGATACCATTGCCGGATGGCATATAAATTTCTCCTTGAAAAGCCGTTGCTGTCAGGGAAACTTAATTTTAAATCTTATTTACAATGTCTTTTGCCAAATCTTCGGTATTTAACTTTTTTTAAAATTGTCCGGACACTGTCTGGATTTTTTGTTTATATATCCCATAAGCCAGTTTTAACAGGTAGAGTAAATGCTCATAGAATAGCACCAGGTTTCCTTTATATATTTCTTTCGTTCCTTTGTAAGTGATCACGGCATCCAGCATATCCAGCAGCTCCGTTTGGGCGTAAGACCGGCGAAAGGTTTTACAGAACTCGTGAACGACCTGCTTCGGTTTTTTCTTCTCATCTTCCGTAAGTAAGACTGTGGTGTTAGCTTGTACAATTACTTTCCGGGTTTGTTTGGGCAGACCTTTTAATTGCTTACGTTTTGGGCCGGCGTTCTTTCTTTCGTTTATAATATAAAACGCTTCTGCAAGCCTTTGCAGTTCCCGGGTGAAATCCAGCAGGTCTTCCCGGGCGCTGGCATCTTCATACGCGCTGTTATTGTTGCATAGTGCCAGTTGCTGCCAACATTGCAGCTCCTGCCTTAGCTCTTCCAGATCGAAGTTGCAAAACACTTCCCGCAGGCCGGCGTGTGGATGTTTACCGGCCTGACTGAGAATGTGAGAGGGCTTGGAAAAGCGCTTTTGAAGGGAAGTGTTGGTGGGTATAGGGTGGTGTTTCATAAGAAAGCATTTTTAAATAGATTATGTGTTTAAAGGCCGACCGGAGTACTAAAAAAGATGTGGGTTAGCTTTTATTATATTTTATAGTTAAATAAATTTAATATAAAGATATAATGTTTGTTCTTAAAGAACAAATAATTAGTTTTTATGATTAAACATCAATAAAAATCAATTACATAAGGTTTGTTAGATTTGTTCTATTAGTATAAATATTATAACTTAATGAACAAATCAACGAACTTTAAGACCAACAAATCACCTATTCTGATAAATAGATTAGCTATTGTTTTAAAGGAAGAAAGAAGATCAAACAGGTGGTTAGCTTCCGAAATTGGATTTACAGAAACCACAGTTTCGAAATGGGTGAATAATGCCAAGCAACCGAATGTTTTTGTCTTTTATCTTATCGCATTGATCTTAAGAAGAGATTTAAAAGATTTATTTATCTCTTCTGAAGAGATAAGTGATAAGGAACGTGCAAGCCATCTAAAGATACTTACGGAAATGGTAGAAAAAGGGAAACGGACAGGGAAGGGCAGATAGATTTTAGTATGGTATTGCTATTTTTAGGCTGCCTGTATATTTTAAAAATGGAATTACAACTACTTCAACCTAATTTAATAAAACAGTTTGAAAAGCAGGTGAAAGCATCTGTCAGCAAATGTTTTAAAGACCTGGCGGAAAGCGATTTTACGGTACAGGATTTTAAACACTATATGCTGGCCGGTGCGGTGGCGTCTTCACAAATAGAGGGTAGTACCCTCGACTTAAATAGCTTTTTTGTAAGCAAGGCCAATAACAAAAACAGTAAAGAAGTAAAAGAAATAGAAGACCTGTTAAAAGCGTATCAATATGCCAAACGATACAGTCTAAGCCAAAAGGGGGTGCTGAAATGCCATGAAATATTAGCCGGAACATTCAGCAATTTAACCAAAGGGCAAAAAGGCAAATACCGTAAAACGCAGGTAGGCATAAGAGGCTGGCAGGGACTGATCTATTTGGCCATAGAACCGGGAAAAGTGCCTGCCGAAATGAATAAACTGTTTGCAGATATTGAAACACTTTTAGGAGAGAATTTGACCCTGAAACAAACCCTTTACTATGCCGCTTACATACATTTTATGTTTGCCAAAATACACCCCTTTGCGGATGGTAATGGCCGGGCTGCCCGGTTGCTGGAAAAATGGTTTTTAGCGGAATGTCTGGGTACAGCCGTTTGGGGCATACCTACCGAAAAATATTATTACGATAATAGGCAGACATATTACAACGGCTTAAATATTGGTCGTGATTACTATGAAACGCAGGAACAATCGAATAAAATATTACCTTTTTTAACCTTGCTACCTAAAGCGGTATGCTATAAACCGGTGGATTAGATATGGGAGAATTACGAGACAATTACTGGTTCAGTGTTATAAGAGATGAGCTTTCTTATTCTGAGGAAAATTTGAACTTGTTTGAAAACCCAGACGAGTGTATAAGCCTTCTTCAAGGAGCTATTACATTTATTGTAGAGAATAAGGGCTATCCCGTTCGTATTACACACTATTTGAAGCAAATTGAAAAAGACTACACATTTCAAAAAGAATATATTGCGGAAAAACTAGAAATACTGATTAACGATCTAAGTCTTTTTGAGGGAATGACCGACAGAGATATTGACCAGTCGATGACTAATGTTCTTAATTGGATTAGGGAAACTAAATATCCTACTGCACCTCAGCAAAATGAGCGAATTTCGAACGATAAAAATGTTCTTAATCATATACAGAAAACAAATCAAAATAAGGTCGACTTGTTTTTTACATTTATAAAAACACTTTATGGCGATGTTATTGAATCAGATATTACTGTAGCCGATTTTGCAAAAGAAACTGGTGGTTTTGATGATTTTGAAAATGAATACGAATACAGAAAACAGAATGCACCACAATGGGAAGCCGCTCTTACAAAATGGATTACAGAGATAGAAAGTTTTTCGGGCCCGGATAACTTATATCATAGGGACCAGGTTTCCAATGAATGCTATATAGCCTCTTTTTTTAGGGATATTACGAGTTCCGGAAAATGTGAAAAATTGTTTATGCATATTGGTGTTATAACAAATTCGAAAGACCTTTTCAGTTTTGAAGTGAATAGAAGTTGTATTGATGCGGTTATAAAAGGAGTTGTTTATGCTTATAAGTTGCCCGAGTTGGAAAATGAACTTATAGAAATGAAAAACCGTCAAGTTGTCTCAAATGACTTAAAGATGGAACAACAAGTAATTAGGCAAAAAAATAATAAACCCATTTGGTGGCAAGGGACAGGCCGGCAATTGGGTTATTTATTGGATGAATTGGCTGCAAAAGGGTTTATTGACAAAAATACCAATTTCAATGAGGCTATAAAAACTCATTTCATTGATAAAGATAAGAACCCATTCAAAGACAGTATAAAACAAAACAAAAGCGGTACTGGCCAAAATAAAAATCAAAAGCCAAAGGGTGCTGAATCCCTTGACGAAATACTGAAAGAACTGCCAAACAAAAAGTAAAAATACTTTACCCTATCCTTTACCGTAAAGTATAGTCTATTTTCTATTCTTCCATTCTTTTCTAATCTTGTTTTGTAATTACAATACAGGCAACCGGTTGCCATTTTATTAATTTTTAAATTGTTCAAAATGGGGCTGACAAATCAGAAGATTGAAATCTATGAAAGAACCCGAAATATGAATTTAAAAATAGCTGTTACCATAGTATTTCTGATGGTGATGGTTGGAGTACTTATTGTTCTTGTATTTCTTTGTTTTACGAAAGATAAAGGAATTGAAAAGATCGTTTTAGGCGTTATAGAATGTATAACGGTTAATGCCGTCCGCCCGCTGGCAAAGCATTTTTTTCCTGTAATACGTCCTCCGGTTAAATAGATTTGGTAAATCATATCATAGTATAACAAGATCCGGTAACGGAAACGGGAAAGCGTCCATTATTAATAATGAGAACATCCCGGAGCGTATCAAGTGCAATAAGGGCGTGGATTGTTTAAACCCGGAATGATTTGTTCCATCAATAATTTGTCTCCACAAAAAAGTTGCTACAACTTCCTGGGATAGAAGCGATGCAGCAACGAAACCTTACTTATTAACTATGTATTTTATGAGATTTATTTCAAATGATCTTTAAAGAAAGTTGCCAGTTTATTGAAAGGGATTACATCTGTCCTGTCATATAAATCTACATGAACACCCTTTGGAATAATCATCAATTCTTTAGGTTCAGAAGCATTTTTATAAATATCTTCACTGAAATAACGGGAGTGTGCATTTTCTCCTGCAATCAGCAGCATTGGTCTTGGCTCAATCTCTTTAAGATAAGTCAAAATTGGCATATTCATAAACGATAACGCATTTGTAGCATTCCAGGCACCTGTTGAATTTAGAGAGCGTTCGTGAAACCCTCGCGATGTGCGGTAATAGTCGTGATATTCTTTTACAAATTGCGGTTCATCGCCTTTCAGTTTTTCAGGATTTAGTATTGCACCTGAAGCGAATGTTCCTGCTTCTGCATCTTTCCAGCGTTGCAGGCCTAATTGTTCTAACGCCTGACTACGTTGTTCAGGTGTTGTGGCATCATTATAACCTTTCGACATCACCCTAGTCATATCGTACATACTTGTTGTAGCAACCGCTTTTACGCGTTTGTCAATGGCTGCAGCATTTAGGGCAAAGCCTCCGAAACCACAAATTCCGATAATACCAATTTTGTTCCGGTCAATGTTTTTCTGAATACCAAGAAAATCTACTGCTGCGCTGAAATCTTCCGTATTAATATCAGGCGAAGCAACAGCACGGGGTTCGCCTCCGCTTTCGCCTGTATAGGACGGGTCAAAAGCTAATGCGGCAATACCACGTTCTGCCATTTGGTTGGCGTATAAGCCTGATGATTGTTCTTTTACTGCACCAAAAGGCCCACTAATGGCAATAGCTGCCAGAGGCTCATGGCCTGGCTCCTTCGGAAGATATAAATCGCCTGTAAGTGTTATACCGTAACGGTTTTTAAAAGTTACTTTTTGGCGGGTTACTTTATCATTCAGATCGAAAGTATAGTGCTCTTCTGTATCGTTCATTGTTCCTGTTTTTTGTGTTTGTTCTTCCTGTTTAACTTTTTCTTTTTGCTGACAAGCGCCTAATATCAACAGGACACTTGTTACTAAAATTGATATTTTTTTCATTTTATACCTGTTTCTGACTATAATGTAAAATTAAAAACGAAGCCTTACAACGGTTTTGTTGTAAGGCTCAAATTGTTTTGTTGAAAAGGTCAATTTATAAATTTGAAAGTCAATATTCTCGGAATAGTGGTAGTATCTCTATCGTCAAAATATTCTTTTAAATCTGCTATTTTCAAGCCGTGTTTTTTTGCCAATTCAGTAAATTCAGAAATATGATGTGTAAAACAAGTTACTGTTTGTTTGCCGTTTTCGTTTTCATAACTCGCTTTTGAGCCTGAGTACTGTTTAAAAGGGTGTAGCTCTCCGATATATAGAGTTCCCTTTTCTGTTAAATGTTCAGATATCAATTTAAAAATCCTATCTATATTTTCAATATGTTCCAAAACCAAACTGCAAACCACTAAATCAAATTTATCGTTCGTAAAATCCCAATTTTTGTTAATATCAACTTTGAGGAATTGAACATTTTCATTTGAATTTTTTTTCCTGGCAATAAACAGCATTTCTTCCGATAAATCAATTGCAGTAATTTTGTTTCCTCTTGTTATAAGCCATTCTGTGTTTTTACCTGTACCACACCCAATTTCCAAGCAATTTTCAAATCTAATTTCATTAAGCGTTTCTCTTAACGAAACTGCTTCTAAATCTCTCGTCTTGTTTTGGTTTGTATCATATTGTTCAGACCAATGTTTATATGCTTCTTCTACATTCATTTTACACTTGTATATATATTATGCAAAGTTAAACGAATATTTCAGGCGGTTGATTATTTTGCCATTCGCTTTGGTGGCACGCCCAAATAAATTTACATTCCATTCAGATATTCTTCATCGGTAACTCTTTCAGCCCAATCCGCCAAACCTTTTTCGGTATTCGGAAGAATATAAATCTGTGTTACACTACTGTCTTTTGATGCTCCGTGCCAATGCAGTACATTAGGCGGACATTTTATCACATCGCCTTTGCGGACTATTTGTATAGGCTCGCCTTTTATCTGATGATAACCTACTCCGTCCAAAACAATTAAAATCTGTTCGCTTGGGTGTGAGTGCCAAACATTGCGTGAACCTGCTTCAAATTCCTCAACGCCTACGGCAGTTGTATAGATACTGTCTTCTTCAAATAGCTTATTGTGCCAGGCCTTGCCTGTGATGAGGTCTGCCGATAATTGTTTGCCTTTCTCAAAAATGGCTTCTTTATTTTGTTCGTTCATTTTATCGTGATCCTGATTGTTGTTACAAGTAATGAATGCAAGTATTACACCCGCAAAAAGAATCTTTGATGTGGATTTAAAAACCGTGTTTATCATATTGTTATTGCTCTGCTTCAAATTTTACCCTAACCGAACCTTTGACCGAAAAAGCTTCTATGCCACTCGTGATTTTGCCTAGCGAAATCAATCCGTTGGAATAGCCAAAATCTTTATAAAACAAAGCAATGTTTCCCCAGGGTGCATACAGGGTGATATCACCAATAGAGGGGTCGAAGCCTGCGGGAGCATCTTTGACAGAAAGTTTCCGGGACAGGTAAAATATTTTTTCTGTATTGGAATAATCGTCCATTTTGACGGTAAGCGGCAGCATTGTTACAAAATCCCTGCTGGTGGGATTGTCATACAAAACAGCCGTAGCGGTTTTATCTCCGATAGTTATTTTCAGTTTCATGGTGTCTTGTTTTGAAATATCGTTTTCCTCTTTTTGAACTTTTAATTCCTTATTCATATTACAGCTATACAATTGAGAACAGCTTAACAAAAAAATGAGTGTATACAATAGCTTGCTCATATTATTCAATAGTTTTTATAATTTTTGCTGGAATGCCACCCACAATGGTATTATCCGGAACATCTTTTGAAACAACTGCACCTGCGGCTACAATTGCATTTTCTCCAATAGTTACACCCTGTAAGATAGTTGCTCCTGCACCAATCCAGGCGTTCTTTTTAATATGAATAGGCTTAGGCACCAATGTGTGCCTGCTTTCAGGGGAAACGGGGTGGCCTTCTGATAGCAAGCTGACTTTGGACGCTATCAGTACGTTATCTTCAATGGTAATACCTCCCAGATCCAGAAAAGTGCAATCGAAGTTGATGAATACATTTTTACCAATTCTGGTATGCTTTCCGTAATTGATGTATAACGGAGTAAATATGGCAATGCTTTCATCAATTTCCGTACCTGTGATTTGGCTCAACAAATCCCTGATTTCGGCAGGGTCTGTTGCGTTGTTCATCTGCACAAGTAATTTTTTCGTGTTATACGATGCCTCACGCATTCTGTAGGCCTGTGGGTCGTTGGGGAGAATGATCTCTCCATTTTTTAACCGCTCAAAAATATCGGTTGTCTGCATGTTCTTTTCTTTATAGGCAAAATTAAAAGTACGGCCCTGTAACGGTTTTGTTGTGTGGCTCAAATTGCTTTGCTGTAAAGCTAATTTTAGATTTCGGTTGGTGGTATTCCGTATTGTTTCTTAAATGCAGTAGAAAAATGAGAAAGATTTTTAAAACCAACTTCCATACAAACATCCTGTACTTTTTTATTTTCTTCTTTTAGTTTTATGTAAGCCATATCCAGGCGTTTTTTTATCAGCCATTTTTGAGGAGTAAGGGTGCTTATCTTTTTGAAATCTCTTTTGAAAGTGGCTAAGCTCCGTCCTGTGAA
>JASGDI010000124.1:0-21929 GCA_049841335.1 Niabella sp.
AGTCTCCCCCAAAAATGAAAAAACTTATTTGACAGGTAAAAATCCGAAAAGTGTGAAAAAAATCACCCAAAAAATTAAAAATAAAAAAAGACTGCCCCAATTTTTACTTTTGAGACAGCCTCTTTTTGGTATTAAAGCCTTTCGGAGGTACCCGGCATTTTCTTTTATGATTCCCACACCAGCGCGCTTGCGCCCAATATGGCCGCATCAGCCTCTCTTAATTCGCTGAACACGAGTTTTACTTTATTCTGAAAGATCGGTAAAAGGTTTTTCTCCATGTGCTCTTTGGTAGGCTTCATGATATAATCACCTGCTTTAATAACACCGCCAAAAAGTATAATGGCTTCCGGCGAAGAGAACATGATAAAATTGGCCAATGCTTCTCCCAGGATTTGCCCGGTATAACGGAATACTTCTATAGCCGCAGCATCGCCCTTTTCAGCAGCTTCAAAAACGGATTTGGAGTCCACCTGCTCTTCAGGTATTTCATTTAATAAAGAATCAGGATTTTCTACTCTTAATTTTTTGGCGGTAATAGTGATGCCTGTTGCCGAGCAATATGCTTCAAGCGGGCCATGATGGCCGGTGCTCCAATGTTTGCGCCCACCGGGACGTACAATTACATGCCCTAATTCTCCTGCAAAGCCATCATGTCCGTATATGATATTTCCATTCGAAACAATGCCGCTTCCCACGCCTGTGCCCAAAGTGATCATGATAAAATCTTTCATGCCCCTTGCAGCGCCATACATCATTTCTCCCATTGCCGCTGCATTGGCATCATTGGTTAAAGCACAGGGGATACCAAACTTTTTAGTCATTAGCTCTGCAATAGGTAGTATTCCTTTCCATATCAGGTTAGGAGCGTACTCTATAGTGCCGGTGTAATAATTCCCGTTAGGGGCGCCCACGCCAATACCAATTAATTTATTTCCGTTCTGGTATTTATCAATAATCGGCAGCAGCACATTGTGCAAAGCATCAATAAAAGATTCTATGGTAGGGTAGGCGTCTGTTTTAATATTACCTTTTTCCAGTATTTCACCTCTATGGTTTACCAGGCCGTATTTAGTGTTTGTTCCACCAATATCAATTCCAATTCCAATTTCCTTTGAAAGGTCTATAACGCTCATATATGCAAGATTTAGAAAGATGAATGAATTGTTTAGTGGCCACTACCTTTTGCGATTTTGTTGAGATCAATACCCTGCGATTTTAAGATATTGCTTACGCGCAATGCATAAAATACCAGGTAAGCAAAGCAGGCTACACCTACCACATAGCTGGCGTGAATGGAAGTAGCATCGGCTAATGTTCCCTGCAGCCAGCTAATAATACCGCCACCCATGATCATCATGATAAGATAGCTGGAGCCTTCGTTTGTGTGTTTGCCCAGCCCGTTGATGGCCAGTGCAAAAATACAGGGCCAAAGTGTACTGCAGAACAATCCCACACTTGTAAAAGCATATACCGAAACCATGCCTGTAGTAGTCATTCCTATTACCAGCGCTGTAATGCCTAATAAGGAGTAAATGAGCAGCATTTTTGCAGGGTTACCTTTGCTGGCTATGTCACCGGCTATCATAATAAGAATAATAGCTCCGTAAACATAAAACGGCGCCAGATCATGCTGGGCTATGGCATTCACTATCAGGAACACTCCAAAGGCAAGATAAGGAGCTAAAAACCTTAAGATTTTCTTTGCTCCGGCATTTACATCAAAGGCTTCCACGGCTCCGCCCCAGCGCCCAATCATAAGACTGGCCCAATACAGCGAGATGTAAGGCGCTACATCCTTTGTACTGAACCCTAGATCTTTTTCCATATAAGCAGGCAGGTTTGCTGCAGTGGCAACTTCTACTCCCACATATACGAATATGGCAATCATACCCAGCACCAATTGCGGATATTTAAATGCTGAGCTTCTGTGATGGCCGGATGCTTTCTCTTCGGTCTCTTCAGTGTTCGTAGCTGTAACGGCCGGTAACGATGAAAACTTAAGCATGATCGCTACCAGTATGAATACAGCGCCTAAAATGAGGTAAGGCGTTTTTACACTTTCAATGCTTGCTTCGGTATTGGCCGCCGATGCCGAACCAAAAATGGCGAAAGCTACTATAAGCGGCCCGATGGTTGTTCCGAAATTATTGATACCACCTGCCAATGTAAGCCGTTGAGAGCCTGTGGCTGCAGGGCCTAATTCGATGGCCAGCGGATTGGCCACTATCTGCTGGAGCGAGAAACCAAGCCCTACAATGAACAACCCTGATATCATCAGTCCGAAAGACCCCATGTTCGCAGCAGGGTAGAACAGGAGCGTACCCAGGGCGGAAATGATCAATCCCACAATAAGCCCGTTCTTATAACCAATTTTGTTGGTGATGTCCTGTTTGATGCTCTTTGATATAAGCATATAGATCAGCGACCCCACGGTATAGGCCACATAAAAGGCCACCGATACAAGCTGGCTTTGGGCCTGCGAAAGGTCAAATGCTTTTTTGAAAACAGGGATCAGAATGTCGTTGCTGGCAGCAACAAAGCCCCAAAAAAAGAATACTGTAATTAGTGTTCCGAATTGGGACCAGTTCGTTTTTTGTGTACTCATAAAATCGTTTTTGTTAATTGCGGTGATAAATGTAAAGAGATAAACCGTAACTAAAAATTTTAAATTAAATAGATTGTTGTTTGTTTTATACAAATTATTACTACTTTTAGTCGAAGCAATTATAAATTATGGAGATTGTTCACATATCGGCGGAATGCTACCCTATGGCTAAGGCCGGGGGACTTGGAGATGTAGTAGGAGCCTTGCCAAAGTATCAAAACGAATTGGGCCATTTGGCAAAAGTGGTAATGCCTATGTACCGTACTAAATTTTTGTACGACAATGAGTGGGAACTGGTTCATGAAGGCGGACAGGCGTTGGGAAGTCATTGGTTTAAGTATAGTGTGATTAAGGAGAAAACCAATAAGCTAGGCTTTGATCTTTACCTGGTAGATATTAACGGTGTACTTGACAGGGAAAAAATTTATGGCTATGATGATGATGCAGAAAGATTCATCTCATTTCAGTTAGCTGTGTGTGACTGGATCAGCCGATGGCACCACAAACCGGATATCCTGCATTGCCACGATCACCAGGCAGGTTTCATTCCTTTCTTTTGTAAACATGCTCATGCTTTTCGCTACCAGTTAGCTAATATCCCCAACATCTTTACTATTCATAATGGCCAGTACCAGGGGCAGTTTAGCTGGGACAAATATTATTTAATTCCGGCTTACGATACCTGGAACTGGGGATACCTGGATTGGAACGGCCTTATTAATCCTATGGCTTCTGCTGTAAAATGTGCCTGGAAGGTAACTACCGTAAGCCCTAATTATATGGAGGAACTGCGGCAGTCGGCTGCCGGTCTTGAAGCCCTGTTTGAATATGAAAGGGGCAAGTGCAGCGGTATCATCAATGGTATCGACTCTGAAGTATGGAACCCTGCTACGGATCCTTACCTGTTGAAAAATTATGACCGGAAAACAGTTAAAAGCGGCAAGGCGGCCAACAAAGCCGAGCTGATGAAACAATTTGGCCTTGACCCCGAAAAACCGCTGATCAGCTTTATCGGCAGGCTGGTGGATGAAAAGGCGGCAGACCTGTTGCCCGAGGCTATAAGCCAGTCCATATACCAGTATGGGGGCAAAGCTTCCTTTTTGGTGTTAGGATCGGGGAACCCTTACGTAGAGGCAGCTCTGTCTGATATGAATAAAACATTAAAGGGATTTGTAAATACTTATATAGGTTATAGCGAGTCGTTAAGCCACTTGATATATGCGGGATCAGATTTTATACTGATGCCAAGCAGGGTAGAGCCTTGCGGTTTAAACCAACTGTATGCTTTGCGATACGGTACGGTGCCTATAGTAAGAAATATAGGCGGACTGAAAGATACCGTTACGGACTATGGTGCGCCGGACGGTTTTGGCATTACTATGGAACAGTCAAGCGTGGGCGATATTGCCTACTCTGTAGGCAGGGCCATTGACCTGTATGAGAATAAGCCCGGCCAGCTGGGAGAAATCGTTCAGCGTATTATGGATATAGATCACAGTTGGACCTCTTCTGCTAAAAAATATATCGAATTATATGAATCGGTAAAGCAACCATAATGTTGATAAAAAATAATACCGCATTCAGTTAAATAAAATACCCTCTCAGCCAACAACAAAAACTTTAAAAATTAATTTTATGAGTATCTCGCAGGAAGTTATCGCAATGATTCTGGGCGGTGGCGCCGGAACAAGGCTTGCCCCTCTAACCAGCAGCAGGTCAAAGCCCGCAGTACCAATTGCAGGCAAGTATAGGTTAGTAGATATCCCTATTTCTAACTGTATTAATTCTGATATTAACAGGATGTTTGTACTGACACAGTACAACTCGGCTTCGCTGAACAGGCATATTAAAAATACCTACCGGTTCAGTGCTTTCAGTACTGCCTTTGTTGATATACTTGCTGCCGAACAAACACCCGATAACCCAGCCTGGTATCAGGGAACTGCTGATGCGGTAAGGCAGTGCCTGCGACATCTTTCGGCTTTTCCCAGTGAATATGTTTTGATACTTTCAGGGGATCAGCTGTATCAGATGGACTTTCATAAAATGATCGAAAATCATAAAGCCTGCGGTGCTGATATCTCCATTGCAACTATTCCTGTAGGCGACAGGGAAGCGCCCGAATTTGGTATTTTAAAAGTAAACGAAGAGAATCTTATCAGTTCTTTTATTGAAAAACCTTCCCGCGATATTTTAGGCGAATGGGTAAGCGATACAGGTCCTGCCATGCAGCAAAAAGGCAGGAACTACCTGGCATCCATGGGTATTTATGTTTTTAACAGGCAACTGTTGCTGGACCTGCTGCTAAAGATCCATCCTGATGCTACCGACTTCGGAAAAGAGATCATTCCCTCATCTATCAACTCATACACGGTAGCCAGCTATCAGTATGAAGGCTACTGGACAGATATAGGAAATATTTATTCTTTCTTTGAGGCCAACCTCGAGCTTACAGCCGATATACCTGAGTTCAATTTATTTGATAATACAAAATCCATTTATACACGCCCCCGTATGCTGCCTCCTGCAAAGATCAGCGGTACTACTTTGGAAAAAACCGTTATTGCAGAGGGGTGCATCATTAACGCATCGCGTATTGAGCATAGTGTTATAGGCGTTCGTTCACGTATCGGATATGGGTCTACTATAGTGAGCTGTTATGTAATGGGTAGCGATTTTTATGAAACGATTGATGATATTACCAACGATGAAAACAGGGGCCGTCCGCCAATCGGTATAGGTAAAAGGTGCTACCTTAAAAACTGTATCATCGACAAAAACTGCCGTATCGGCGATGATGTACGCCTGAATGGTGGTCCGCATCTGGCTCCTGCCGAAACTGAGCTATATACTATAAAAGACGGAATTATCGTTACCAAGAAGGGCGCTGTTTTCCCCAATGGTTATGTAGTGTAACACAATTCAACCCTGCTTAGCAGGGTTTTTTTATAAATAAATTTTAATGTGTACTTAATACATATTATATTTGCATCATGATATACTAAACGATTGCCTGTCTGTATAGTTTCCGCAGTTGGCACCATATAACAGAAAAACGCTTTGCATTTTGCACTCGCTTACATTTTTACTATGCAAAAAATATTCCTTTTACCGGCAATATGTTTTTCAACGGCCTTACTTGCACAAAGCCGCACCGATTCGGTATTGAAGCTGCTGGATGATGCAATAAAGAAGCGTTCGGAATTTGCAGAAACAAAAGAGTTTCGTATTGACAGCTTAAAGGTTGCCGCCAGTCAAAGTTCCGACATTGAACAAAGCTATGTTTTATATACCCGCATCTTTGAAGAGTATAAAAAATACAATATGGATTCAGCGTTATGGGTAGCAAAAAAGAAAAACGCTGTTGCCAGTAGGTTGAACAATGTACAGCTGCAATATGAATCGCAGATGAATATTGCAGAGATGTTAGGGAAGATGGGAATGTACAAAGAAACTTTTGATATTATGGACCGGATAAAGAGGTCTGATTTAGATAAAAACCAATGGAGTTATTACTTTCACCTTTTCCACTCCATTTATTTCCTGCTCCAGCAAAATGCATTGTCACAACAGGAAAAAGAGCACTATAAAAGCTTAATTACTCTTTATAAGGATTCATTGTTACAGGTTACCGATCCTCAAACGCTTGCATATAAATTGATCTTAAATGGTAAGCTGACAGAACAGGGTAAATACCAGGAAGCCCTGGCGCTTATGGACTCATGTTATAAAAAGCTTGGAGTGCATGATACCGAAACAGGTGCTGTAGCGTACGGGATTTCTGAAGTTTATGGAAGAACAGGAAAATCGGATCTGCAGAAAGAATACCTGGCCATATCTGCTGTGGCCGATATAAGGAAAGCTGTTAAAAGCTATATCGCACTTCAGAAGCTGGCTGTTATGCTATACAAACAAGGTGACCTGGAAAGGGCTTATGCTTATATCAGGTGCGCTATGGAAGATGCATCATTTGCGAGGGCACGATTCCGGATGATCGAGGTATCGGAGGCGCTGCCGATTATTGTAGCCTCTTACGATAAGAAAATGAAAGAGGAAAAAGATAAGCTTTTCAGGTATCTTGTTCTTATTTCAGTACTTTCATTTGTTTTGCTGCTTTGTGTGGTTTTTATTTATAAACAGTTGCAAAAAAATCATGCGGCCAGGCTATTGATAAAAAAGAAAAATGAAGAGCTGACTATTATTAACGAAGCACTTAAAGAGCTGAACAAAAAATTGTCTGAATCAGACCACGTTAAAGAAACCTATATCGGCTATGTATTTAACCTTTATTCCGCTTACATTAATAAGCTGGAAAACTATCGGGTGAGCCTGAATAAGAAATTAAAAGCCAAACAAACAGAAGAAGCGCTTAAAATAACCGGTAATGCTTCCCTGGTTACCAATGAGCTTAAAGAGTTTTTTCAAAACTTTGATGCCGTATTCCTGAACATATATCCTAATTTCATAGAAGAGTTTAACGGGCTGCTGAAAGCTGAAGAACAGATTCTTCCTAAATCAGAAGACATTCTTACACCTGAATTAAGGGTATTTGCGCTGATCAGGCTTGGTATTTCCGACAGCAGTAAAATTGCCAGCCTGCTGCATTATTCTCCTCAAACAGTGTACAACTATAAATTAAAAATAAAGAACAGGCTGGCTGTTTCAAAAGAGGAGTTTTCTGCAAAAATTCATCAGATCGGGAAGTGAACCTGTTCTGAATTCTACTTTGCCGGAGCTTCATTTCTACTTTATTTCCAAATGTTGAGATCTGTATTTTGCTGAATATTAATTAGTTGCTTTTTAGGCGAACTGTTTTTGTCCTACTTTCAACATCTCATGCTGTTCAAAAAGCATGTATGTGCTGATATTTTTGGAAAAGAATGTATTGCCATAGTATAACCAAAATTTTCAAATTTATTTCAGCCATGCGATTATTTATTCAGACGAAAGATCTGCTTGTATTTCTATGTTTTTTGATGGGGCCATTTCTGTTCCCTTACTTAGCAAACGGGCAGACAACTATCAATGTTAAAGGCACTGTGACAGAACAGGCCACACAAAAGCCCATTGCAGGGGCCAATGTAAATGTTAAAGGTCAAACTATAGGTACCACTACAGATGCAGACGGCAAATTCAGTCTTAACCTGCAGTCAGATGCAACTCTCACCATTTCCAATATCGGTTATAAAACGCAGGATGTAAATGTACAGGGACAAACTGAATTGTTTATTGCTTTAGAAGTGTCAGCCGAGAACCTCGGTGAGGTAGTGGTAATTGGTTATGGCGGAGTAAAAAAGAAAGATGTTACGGGCGCGGTTGCAGTGTTGAAACCGGATGAAGTAAGCAGGGTAAAAGCTACTACAACAACCGATCTGCTGCTTGGAAAAGTGGCAGGCCTGCAGGTTACGCTTGGATCGGGTTCGCCGGGATCAAGCGGAACTGTAAGGATCCGGCAGGGAGCTTCCTTAAATGCTTCTAACGAACCATTAATAGTAATAGATGGAATGACAGAAGGAAGTTTGTCTTCTGTAAACCCTAATGATATTGAAAGTATTACAGTATTGAAAGATGCTTCGGCCTCTGCAATTTACGGGGCTCGCGGAGCTAATGGAGTGATTATTGTAAAAACCAAGCGGGGAAGTATGGGCGTTGGAAATAAATTTACAAAACCGGAAATTAATTACCGCGGAGATATTTACTTAAACAGACCTGAAAGATATCTTGATGTTTATGAAGCCGGTGAATTCAGAACGGAATATGAAAAAAGAGGATGGAATACAGCGTTATTAGGAAATGCTAATACAAACTGGCAGGAGCAGATATCCCGTACCAGCTTTACCAACCTGCATACGATAAGCCTGGCAGGGGCTATGCCTTACACGCCTTACAGGTTCTCTGCGGGCTATAACCAGGAGCAGGGAAATGTTATCAATACAAAAAGAGACGTAATTACTACTACACTGGCATTATCTCCTAAGTTTTTAAATAAACATTTGAGTTTAGACGCAACACTCAGGTACACCCACATCCATACGCCTAATAGCGGCGGCTCTTTTTCATCAGCCGCTTTAACCGATCCTACTCAGCCAGTTTATTTTGATTATGGGCCTGTTACTGTAAATGGTGTTAACTACCCGCAGAAAGCTTTTGGATATTTTATGTATGGCGCAGATGAAACAGGTGATAAACCTCAGCGGCCGTCCAATCCTGTTGCAAGCGCTGTGCTACCTGATATGGGATATAATAAAAACAATCGCTTACTGACCAATTTTTTATTAAGCTATAAAGTGCACGGCTTTGAAGATCTGACCTTAAATGCAGGTCTGAACAGCAGTTCCTATCATTCAGAAGATTGGTCAAAAGGCCGCGATAACACGCCGGGAACCTGGTCTGTATCTAATGTTAACTTAGGCAAAGGAGGTATTGCCACCCATTCAAACGGTACTTCTTATAGCAGAAGGACGGTGCTGGATTATTACCTGAACTATACCAAAGCATTGACAAACCATCAGTTTGATATCACATTGGGTCATACTTACGAAATGCAAAAGTATGGTTCCTGGAACAGCGAAACAAAGTATAACGATGGAACATTGGTTTCGGGAAGCGTGGAAAACTCTAATGAAGGTGCTGTTTCAATGGCGTCCTGGTTTTCGAGGTTAAACTACAAGCTATTTAACCGGTTCTTGTTAACCGCAACGCTGCGGGCTGATGCCTCTTCACGTTTTGCGCCGGAAACAAGGTGGGGTTTTTTCCCGTCAGCAGCGCTTGCCTGGAATATTGCTGATGAGAAGTTCCTGGAAAACTCAAATAATGTTGATGAGCTGCGCTTCAGGGTGAGTTACGGCAGTACCGGCCAGCAGAATATTAATAATGATTATGCTTACCAGGCTACTTATTATGCTTCTACTCAAAATTTCATGTACAGGGAAGGTGACCAGTTCTATATCACCTATCGTCCATCTGCATTTGACAGGTCTATTAAATGGGAAGTTACCAAAACGGCGAATATAGGCCTGGATTACGGATTCTTTAAAAACAGGTTATACGGGGCCGTTGATCTTTACCAGAGATATACATCGCACCTTTTAATGAATGCTGTAAAAGTGGCAGCAGGTTCCAATTTTGCAGAGTCTGTTGACCAGAATATTGGCGAAATGTCAAGCAAAGGTATTGAGTTTGCCATCGGCGGTGTTCCTGTAAGAACCAAAGATTTTTCATGGAATTTGAACTTTAACTTTGCCTGGAATGCTTCAAAAATAGAAAAACTAACGGTGTATGACGGTCCTCCCGAAAATACATGGGTAAAAACAGGATATACCAGTTCCAACAGGTATGCCCAATATCATAAAGTAGGGAATACCCCCTACACTTACTACCTGGCTAAACAGGCCTACGATGAAAATGGCAAGCCCATCGAAAAATTCTATAACCCGAATTATGATCCTAATGTTTCAGGCTCACAGGAATTTGTGAATGATGATGCCGCCGATGCCAATAAATGGGATACAAAAAAGAGTTCGCTTGTGCCTTATTACGGCGGTATTTCAACTTCAGTAAAATATAAGCAATGGGATTTTGGGAGTAATATGCACTATGCATTCGGGCAATATGTTTATTGGGAAACTATGAGCTCGGGGAGCAACAACTCTTTCTTTGATGCATCTAATCAATATCCTACCAATACTTTAAGGGGATGGGCGCCTGAGTGGGCCAGACAACACTATTTTTCAGATTACTGGCTTTTTAAGGGAGATTATTTTAAAATTGATAACATCGTACTGGGTTATACATTCAACAGTATTCTCCGAAATAAAAGCTCCTTGCGTATTGGTGCGGGAATTCAAAATGTGGCTACTATTACAAACTATCCCGGCATAGATCCCGAAGTATATAGTGGTATTGACGGATCAAGCACACCCAAGCAAAGAATGTACATGGTTTCTTTAAACTTAAAATTTTAATGCTATAGTTATATGAAAAAGTTATTCAGATACTTATTGATTTTAGTAGTTGTAAGCATTTTGGCTTCTTCCTGCGAAAAGCTGGATCTTCAGCCAACTTCATCAACTGCGCTCATGGAAGATGAGGTCTATGCTACTTATGAAGGGTATCATGGCGTATTTTTAAAGATATATAGCGCCATGGCAGTTGCCGGTCAGGGTGGCGCAGGCGGTAATGATGTAGCATGGGATGGAGGAAGAAGTGTATATTTGAGATCTTTGTTCTGGGTGCAGGAAGCTCCTTCAGATATCATCATTTACCGTACCGGTACGGGTTACGGAATTCCATCAACCGTTTCTCTTAACTGGACTACAGGTACTGAGTTCCCTCAATATTTTTACTACAGGGCATATATCATTATAGCATTATGCAACGAGTTCTTAAGAAAAACAGAAAAGACTGTAATGGAGAAGTATGGTGTATGGGAAAAGGCAAAAAACGATGTGGACTATTGGCGTGCAGAGGCCAGGTTTGTAAGAGCCTATCAATATTACCTGCTGTGTGATCTGTATGGATCGGTAGGCTGGGTTGACGATTCCTCTCCCAACGGAACCTACCCGGTTCAGAAAACCAGGACAGAAATATTTGAATATGTTGAAAAGGAACTGCTGGATATTGAAGGTAAAATGATACCGTCAGGCCAAAAAATTTTTGGAAGAACCAACCAGGCTTCAGCATGGTTCCTGCTGGCAAAGCTTTATTTAAATGCTCAGGTGTATACAGGTACTGCGCACTATAATGAAGCGCTGACATACGCAAAAAAAGTGATTCAGGATCCTAATTATTCGCTGGCGCCACAATACATTGAGAATTTCTTGAAAGATAACAACACCAGCAACGAGATACTTTGGGCTATCCCCACAGATAATGATAAAATGCAGGGAGAAGGGGTGACGAACTATTTGCTGAAGTTTCCGATCAGTAACTATATGTTTGATTTTGTTGATTACGGCATTTCAGAAACCTATAGCAGCAACGCTTCCTTAACTACTACGTTTGTGAATAAGTTTTTACCGGAAGACCAGGATTTTGACCCTGCTGATCCGTGGTGCGACAGGAAGAAGGATAAAAGGTCTTTATTGCTGGGTGGCCCGTTAACAGCTACCTATACATCAGGGGGGGCAGTAGACAAGCCTGCGCTCTTAAAAGAAAACTGGAGGGATGGCTCAGCATTTATAACTTCCGTTATTTACTATGGTTATACCATGACTAAATGGAGAAATGTAACCAAAGACAGGGTGAAATCAAGCCCTACTAAATACTCAAATATTGCCTTTCCTGTATTTAGAAAGGCCGATGCCTATCTGATGGCAGCTGAAGCTATTTTACGCGGAGCCGGTGGTACCCGCACCGAAGCATTGGCTTATGTAAACGAAGTGAGAAACAGGGCATACAATTCTGGCGCTTACATGAATGCACATAATGTGGCCAATGGCGAGATATCAGACAGCCAATTGACGCTGCCATTTCTATTGGATGAAAGGGCAAGGGAGTTTTGGACGGAAAACTGGAGAAGAAGTGATTTGATCAGGTTTGGCGTGTTTACAAAGGGGTATAACTGGGAGTGGAAAGGCCGCGCTACAACAGGCGAAACCAACCACGTGGGCCAGGATGTTGACGACAAGTATAATTTGTATCCCATTCCTCAGAATGATGTGTTATATAATCCTAACCTGACTCAGAATCCTGATTATAAATAAATTGTAATACCCGGATATGTATTGGGGAACGCTTTATACTTTTACGCTATCGCCTTAGGCAATTGATAAAATAAATATAAAATGGAAGAGGTATCATATACCAGGACAAGCCGGAGTGCTTTCGGTAATTTTTTCAAAACAAAACAGATGAAGATAAAGGCAATTTGTTTTATTGCATTATTCCTTTTTGTCAGCCAGGCTTTTGCACAGGCATCCAAGGATGAAATATTCAATAATATAGAAAAAACGGCAGGGGTTTATTTTGCCTATCCCGAGAAAGAGATCAAACCTCAAACACCGGCGCCTGCCGGGTATGAGCCTTTTTATATAAGCCATTTTGGCCGCCATGGATCGCGTTACCTTATAAGCGATGATGAGTATAAAGGCATGATTGACCTTTTTGAAGCTGCAGAAAAAAGCAATGCATTAACAGGGCTGGGAAAAGATGTGCTTAAAAGGCTGCAACTGCTATGGAAAGAAGTAGAATGGCGCGGTGGTGATCTTTCCCCTTTGGGTGTCAGGGAACAAAGGGGAATAGCGGAGCGGATGTATAAATCCTATCCAGAGGTATTTACGAATGAAAGTAAAATATCTGCCTGTGCTACAACTATTGTTCGCTGTGTGCTGAGTATGGATGCATTTAGTGAGCGCTTAAAGGAACTTAATCCTGCCTTATCCATATCCCGCAATTCAGGAATGAAATGGCAGCGCTATCTGAATCACCATACAAAGAAAGCCATTGCTTACCGTTCCGCTGCAGACACATGGAAGCCAGAGTACACAAAGTTTGAGAAAGCACATGTTCATCCAGGCAGGCTTATTCAGTCTTTATTCATTCATACGGACTTTTTTGATAAGAAAACCAGCCCTGAAGCCATTATGTGGGCGCTGTTCGGTATTGCGGGTGGTATGCAGAATATAGAAACAAAAGGTTCTTTCTACGATATTTTTACCAGGCAGGAGCTGTTTGATCTTTGGCAGTGTAAGAACTACAAAACATATGTAAATGATGCTAACAGTGCATTAAACGGGGGCGTTATGATGGATAATGCTAAACCCCTGCTGAGAAGCATCATTGATAGCGCTGAGCAGATCATTAACAGGAATGGGAAGGGCGCAGATTTTCGCTTTGCTCATGATGGTAATATTATTCCACTGGCTATGCTGCTGCATTTAGAAGGATGCTACAACAGTATTTCTGATCCTGCAGATTTCTACAAAGCCTGGTGCGATTTTAAAGTGGCTCCGATGGCAGGAAACATACAGATCATATTTTTCAGGAAGAAAGATTCAAACGATATTCTTGTAAAGTTTTTGCATAATGAGAATGAGGTAAGTATTCCACCGGTAAAAAGTGACTTGTTTCCTTATTATCACTGGAAGGATGTAGCACAATATTACAGGGAGTTGTTACAGGGCTTTCATTTTTGAGAAAAAATGCCCCGTAAGGAGTATTATACAGGTACCCCGGATGCAACCCGGGGCGGATAAAGGGGCACAATTTGCGGGAGTTATAAAAAAATAGGTATCCGGCTGTTTACAGGTAAATAATATTTAAAAATACAATTCAGTATTACAACAAATAATGCATAGACAGAGTGCGGTTCCTCCGGTTTTTTCAGACCAGAGTTACCCACTCCTTTTAACGTGGTAGTATTTTCTTTTTCTCGTTTTGTGAATAACATTAACTACACAGGGAAAAGTTTTTTATAAATAAATTTTAATGTGTACTTAATACATATTATATTTGGGCTGAAAATTTGCGCCTGCAGGCAGAAAACAGGCGTTGCTTGTAAAAAATATAACGATTGAACATGTCAGCAACTGTACAAAGGCAGAAACCCCGATTGTCATTAGCCCAGATCATTAATATGAGCATGGGTTTTTTAGGTATCCAGATGGCGTTCGGCCTGCAAAACGGCAATGCCAGCAGGATATTAGCCAATTTTGGCGCCGATGTGCACCAGCTTTCCTGGTTTTGGCTGGTAGCTCCTGTTACCGGGTTGATTGTACAGCCTATAATCGGGCATTTTGGCGATCATACCTGGTCTGAAACCTGGGGGCGGAGAAAACCTTATTTCCTGATCGGCGCTATTCTGTGTGCTTTAGGACTGGTATTTCTTCCCAATTCCGCAAGTGTAACAGCTTTTATCGGAGCCAATGTATTGCTGCTGGCCGTAATATTTTTGGCATTGATGGACGCTTCGGTGAATGTATCAATGGAGCCCTTCAGGGCACTGGTAGGAGATATGCTGCCCAAAGAGCAGGGTACCTTAGGATTTGGTGTACAAACCATATTAATTGGTATTGGAGCGGTAATAGGGTCTACCCTGCCATCACTGCTTACTCAAATGGGCATTTCAAATGTAGCGCCTGAAGGATTTGTGCCGGATAATGTTATCTATTCATTTTACGTGGGCGCTTTTATTTTGCTGCTTACCATTATTTACACTATTGTCACTACCAAAGAGTATTCGCCTGCTGATTTCAGGGCTTTTGCTAACGAAGAAGCCGCAGAAAATAAGGCCCGCTTTTCAGATATCTTTAAGGATTTTGCAAAGATCCCTTCTAATATGTGGAAATTAGGCTGGGTGCAGTTCTTCAGTTGGTTTGCCTTGTTTACTATGTGGGTATTTACTACCAGCGCCATCGCTACGCATCATTTTGGCTTAAGTCCTACGGACACTCATTCAGCTGAGTTTAATAAGGCCGGGGACTTTGTAAGCAACCTGTTTGGCTTGTATAATTTATTTGCTATCCCTTTTGCTTTTCTATTAATACCGTTGGCTAAACAAATAGGCAAAAAGAAAACCCATGCACTGGCTTTATTAAGCGGTGGCATTGGCCTGATATTATTGTATTGTATAAAAGATACCGGTTATTTGTGGATCAGTATGCTGGGTATTGGTTTTGCGTGGGCAAGTATCCTGGCTATGCCTTATGCCATGCTCATAGAAAGCATTCCCCAGCATAAGATGGGCATTTATATGGGCATCTTTAATTTCTTTATAGTGGTACCGCAGATCATTAATGGAATAATAGGAGGCCCGGTTGTAAAAAGCGTTTTTGGTAATCATGCCATTTACTATCTTATGGTGGCAGGCGTATTAATGATCATCGGCGCTATATGTGTGCTGCTGATCAGGTTTTCGGAGGATAAATAAGCATTGAAATTTTCATTGGGAGCTAAAATCAATAAAAACTATATAATGAATAAATATTTTTTTACGGTACTATTGTTTTTTGTATCCATTCTTGCTTACGGCCAGCAGGTAACCGTTTATCCTACTAACTGGTGGACGGGTATGAAATGGAATAAAGTGCAGCTTATGGTGCGGGGCGATAAGATCGGGGATGCGGTGCCCATGACCAAAATGGCGCCTGAAGGTATGGAGCTGGCTGCAGGTGTGCGTTTGAGGAAGGTAGAACGTGTGACTAACAAAAATTATGTATTCCTCGATATCGAGATATCGGAGGAGGCAAAACCAGGCTGGATCACACTGCCGTTTATTTCAAAAAAAGGGTTTAAGTATGAGCTGAAGGCCCGTCGCAATGGCAATGGTACGGAGTATGCCAAAGGGGTTACTTCGGAAGACCTGTTATATCTTATTATGCCTGACAGGTTCAGTAACGGGGATGAGTCGAACGACAGGGTAAAAGGGATGCGCGACCAGACTTTAAACCGGGATACGGTTTTTAACCGTCATGGCGGCGATTTAAAAGGTATACAGCATCACCTGGATTATTTGCAGGACTTAGGCGTTACCGCACTTTGGTTAAATCCGGTAATTGAAAATGATATGCCTGAAAGAACAGAGCATGGCTATGCGTTTACCGATCATTACAGGATTGAACGCCGCATTGGAGGCGAAAATGCTTATAAAGAGCTTGTTGATGCTGTACATGCAAAAGGCATGAAAATTATACAGGATGCAGTATATAACCATGTAGGTACTGAGCATCTTTTGTTTAAAGATCAGCCGGACAGCACCTGGTTTCACCGCTGGCCAAAATTCACTCAAACCAGCTATAAAGACCAGGTTTTGTTTGATCCTTATGCATCTGAAACAGATAAAAAGCTGATGGAAAAAGGCTGGTTTGTGCCTTCTATGCCTGACTGGGATCAGAGCAATGAAAAAGTACAGCAGTTTTTAATCCAGCACGCAATATGGACTGTTGAGGAGTTTGGCATAGACGGCTGGCGTGTGGATACCTATGCGTATAATGACCTCGAGTTCATGAATCAATGCAACCAGGCTTTGTACGATGATTTTCCACGCCTTACCATATTTGGGGAAACATGGGTGCATGGTGTGCCTAACCAGAGCTACTTCTGCGAAAATAATTATACCAACATTTCATATAAAAGTAACCTGCAGGCCACTACCGATTTTCAGACGCTGTTCTATGGGATCCAGCCTGCGCTGACAGAACCTTTTGGCTGGACAAATGGAGTAAACAAATTATATACTACCCTGGCACAGGATTTTGTTTATAAGGATCCGATGCGGCAGGTGATCTTTTTAGATAATCATGATATAGCCCGTTTTTACAGTGTGATCAATGAAGATACTGCTAAATACAAAGCTGCTTTTGCCTGGCTGTTAACATCGCGTGGCATTCCGCAAATGTATTATGGTAGTGAGATCTTGATGGCAGGCACTACATCGCCCAATGATGGGTATGTGCGTAAGGATTTTCCCGGTGGCTGGAAAGGAGATGCCGATAATAAATTTACCGAAGCCGGCAGAACGGCTAAGGAGCAGGCCTTATTTTCTTATATAAGAACGCTGGCGAATTTCAGGAAAAGCTCATCAGCCATAAAAACCGGTAAGTTAATGCAGTTTGCTCCTTATGACGGTGTATATGTTTATTTCAGGTATGATGACAGGCAAACCATTATGTGTGCCATGAATACCAATGATAAACCGGTAGCAATAGCCCTTGACCGCTTTGCTGAGAAATTGAACGGCTTTAAAGCAGGCCGGGATGTCATAAATGCCAGTAGTGTAGCGCTTAAAGATTCGTTATCCTTAAATCCAATGTCCACCCTGGTGCTGGAGTTGACACGATAGCATTACCGGGATTAGAATTATGTCCTTTGGGAAAGCTGTGCGAGGTGTCCTCGCCTCGCACTTTGTAGTTTTAATCAAAGCCTACCGGTATGGTCTGTACCATTTTTTTAGCAACCGGCTTTTCGCGATAAATTGCCGGCGACCATTTGGGCATCTGCTCCATCTTTTCCACTAATACGGCATTGAAATAGGTATCTACACCTTTTAAGACTTTAAAGTTCACAGGGGCTCCATCTTTATCTACAATAAATTCAACCTGGGCATATGCTTTGGTAACGCTGTCGGGCAATACCTTTACCATATCTTTTCCCAACTCTTTAAGGTAGGCAGCAAAAGCTTCGCTGCCACCGGGATACTGCGGCCATTTGGCAACTGCATCTGCTACAAAATCTATCTGGCGGACAATAGGTTTATGATTGCTTACCGGACGGACTTTAGGCTGAAATTTAGGTAATTTAGGAAGCGCATCGCTTACCACGTATTCGCCGTTGTCTTTGATCATCACAATGGGAATTTGCCGGTACTTTTCAAAATAGTCATAAGCATCTTCCATCTTATCCGAAAACGCTTTTAGCTGCTGGTTGTCTTTAGTAAGCTTGGCCAGGTATTCATAGCTTTTCTTTACATCATACTTGATGGGAAAAATATGTACCGGTATAAAATCAAGGCCCACTGATTTGCTGCTGGCGGTTAATACATACAGTTCGCCGATCTGGTCATCCTGTATGGGGATACAACCTACTGTAGCACAGCCACCATGTATATAGATGTCGCCTCCTGGTTTTACAGGGTCACTTAATATCCTGTCCGAAGCATTAGGATAATTAAGTCCCAGCGACAAATAATAAGAGCTATTGGGGTTAAAATGGTTAATATGGTAAAAACCTTCAGGTACCTGGTAATCGCCTTCAAATCTTTTGGGGCCTAATGTGCCTACCAGTGCGCATACTTTGTACACTTTAAGCAATTTGTAAGGTTCGCTGAGGGTATTCTTTACCCATACCTCCAACTGGCTGTCATACTTAAATGACCTGATATACATATACCTTGCCGGCCATTGCAGGTTTTTGGCTTCAAACAAAGCCTTTAAGTTAGCTTCCTTACGCGCAAAAGTTTCGCGTGGCCGCTGAAATCCCATCTGGTAAGTTACAAAAGAAGAGTAGGCAGGAGTATTAACATAAGATGTTTGTGCCTGTAAAGTAAAATTGCCGCTCAAAGCAAGGATAATCCAAAAAATATTTTTCATCATCTGAAAATAATATAGCCCTGTTATAAAGATAAATACAAAATTAAACGATAACCCTCAAAAATAGTATAAGTAAATGTTATAAAAGCTGGTGATGCAGAACCCCTGCCTTCCTATCTTTGCGCCATGCAAAAAATTGGAATTTTAGGCGGCGGACAGTTAGGCCGTATGTTGTTACAGGCAGCCGCTAATTATCCCGTAGAAACTCATGTGCTGGAAAATGACGGGCATTGTCCCGCCGCTCACTTATGCCATTATTTTACAAAAGGAGATATAAAAAACTACGACGATGTGTACGCGTTTGGGAAAAAGCTGGATGCTGTTACCATCGAAATTGAAAACGTGAATATTGATGCGCTGGAGCAACTGGAAAAGGAAGGGGTAAAAGTGTTCCCTAAACCCTCTGTGCTCCGGATCATCTGCAGCAAGGCATTGCAAAAAAGCTATTATTCTGAACATAAGATACCAACTTCACCCTACCTGCTGACGCACAATATAGATGATCTTGCACAAAATACAGACTTTTTGCCGGCTGTACATAAGCTGGCAGAGGGAGGCTATGACGGAAAAGGAGTACAGGTAATAAATGATAAAAGCGACATAACCAAAGGTTTTGATGCGCTGAGCGTGCTGGAAAAGAAGGTGAATATCAAAAAGGAGATTGCTATGATGATTGCTGTGGGTACAGACGGGAAGATGGCATTATATCCGCCTGTAGAAATGGTATTTGATCCCAGCCTCAATTTGCTGGCTTACCAGCTTTGCCCTGCCGAACTGGACAGGGAAGCATATTTTAAGGCAGAAGCCATCGCCCTTTCTACTGTCAGGAATTTTAATTCGGCCGGTATTTTTGCTGTAGAAATGTTTGTAACGCCGGATGGCGATGTTTTGGTGAATGAAACAGCTCCCCGCGTGCATAACAGTGGCCATCACACCATTGAAGCGCATTACAGCTCCCAGTTTGATATGTTGTGGCGTATCATGTTGAACTATCCCCTGGGTAGCACCGATGCTATAATGCCATCGTTAATGCAAAATATTATCGGCGCCGACGGGTTTAGCGGTGAAGCCCGTTATGAAGGACTGGAAGAAATGCTGAAGATAGAAAATGCCTTCTTCCATCTCTACGGGAAAAAAGAAACAAAACCCGGCAGGAAAATGGGCCATGTAACTATCCTGAGTGCTGAAAAAGCAGACCTGCTGCATAAAGCCAACAAGATCAAATACAATTTGTCTGTAGTTGCAAAAGAGCAGGAATAAAAAACTTTATCCTTTTTTCCATTTTATACCACAGCCAATAGCTTTTGTTTTAGTAACAGGGATTTCCTTTTGGGTAAGGAGCGCATCAACAGCATCAGCTACATACCTGGTTTTTTGTGGGTTTGAGTTTTCTGTATCATTGTCAATAGCGCCGGCATAGCGCAGCGTGTAGCTATCCTTATTTTTTTCAACAACAAAAGTATGCGGTGTATTGGTAGCGCCGAATTGTTTGGTAACCACCTGGTCAGGATCGCTTAAATAAGGAAAAGTAAAGCCCTTTTCTTTTGCTCTTGCCTGCATTTTATCGTGGGTGTCTGCGGGTTGGGCCACAGGATCGTTGGCATTAACAGCCAATACGGGAAATCCCAGGGCCGCATATTTTTTGTCAAGGGCCAGGATACGGTCCTGGTAGGCTTTGGCGTAAGGGCATTCGTTACAGGTAAAAACAATGATAAAA
Source organism: Niabella sp. (assembly GCA_049841335.1). Lineage (GTDB taxonomy): Bacteria > Bacteroidota > Bacteroidia > Chitinophagales > Chitinophagaceae > Niabella. The sequence continues at coordinate 20,348 of JASGDI010000124.1, forward strand.
CCTTTGGCGTTTTTATAATCGCTCAATGCCACATTTTTTCCGTCAATATTTTTTAAGGAAAAAGGTTGTATGGCATCACCTATAGCATAGCCTGCTGTATTTTGCGCTATGATAGTCAAGGTAAAAAATGCCAGCAGCATCAGGGAAAGTACTTTTTTCATAATCCTTTGTTTTATACTTTATAATAACTATTGAAGCAAGTTAAAAGTTGCGAGCAGCTCTTTGTAAGTGAATTCCTGCTCAAAAAACTGCGTTGTATTTTTTGCCCTGTTAATGAAAGCCGTTGCCGGCAAAGCCCCCGACCATTGTTGGGAGATCCTGTCTATATATGCCTGCTGGTCGGTTTCGTTCAATAAAAAAACCTCAGATGTCAGTTTTCTTTTTTCAATAAACGGTACTACCTTTTTTTTGTACCGGGATGGAAAATCGAGGCTTACCAGCAGTACTTTCACCGGCTTGTCCTTATTGGCTTTCTGAAGCTGATCGAAATAAGGCAATTCTTTAATACAGGGCGCACACCAGGTAGCCCAGTAATTAACCACGTAAAAAGTGTCCTTACCGTTGCTGATCCGTTTTTCAAGATCGTCCAGCTTTATAAGTTTTACCTTTTGCGCATTTACCTGCAATGATATCAGTAAAACAAAGACCGTAAAAATGCTCTTCATCATCATTCTGAATTAACCGGCAACAAAAATATCCCTATTTTATAACGAATGTTTTACCGGGATATTGTAATTGATTGTTTTATGATAAAAAAACCGGCTTTTTAGCAGGAAGTTACAATTTTTATCGTCTTATGTAAATTCCCTGCTTAATTTTAAAGCTCAACAATATTTGATGATTGTACAACCTATTAGCAAAATTATTATCAGCGCATCGTTTGTCTGCCTGTTTGCTGCTTGTGGATCGAAAAAAGAAGATACCAAAGCTAAAGCAGGCCAACAGCGTGCTATACCAAAACTGGAAGGATATATTGTTGCAGCCGAAGCTTTTTCTGAGCTGGTTGAAGTGCCGGGTTCTATAGTGGCCAATGAAGTTACCGAAATACGCCCCGAAGTATCGGGCCGGCTGGTGCAGCTTCATATTGCGGAAGGTAAACCGGTAGGGAAAGGCGCTTTGCTGGCCAAAATTTACGATGGTGATCTGCAGGCCCAGCTTAACAAGTTGCAGTCCCAGCTTGCAATAGCCCAAAGTAATGAAACCAGGGCTTCCCGCTTGCTGGAAATACAGGGGATCAGCCGCAACGATTATGATGCCACAGTGCTTAACCTCAATAATATACGTGCCGATATTGATGTGATCAAAACGCAGATATACCGAACCGAAGTACGTGCCCCTTTCAGCGGAAAGCTGGGACTCAGGAATATCAGTCCCGGCGCTTATGTTTCGCCGGCTGATGTTATTGCCACTATTAACCAGGTGAACGAATTAAAACTGGATTTTTCCGTACCTGAAAAATATGCAGGACAAATAGGCGCAGGGCAAATAGTGGATTTTACAGTGCAGGGCAGCGACAATGTTTATGCCGCTAAAGTATATGCTACTGAATCAAACGTTGGGGTAGCTAACAGGAGCCTTCTGG
>JASGDI010000125.1:0-11350 GCA_049841335.1 Niabella sp.
ATCCCGGGTTGTTGGGCTTTAAGTTGGCATTCAGGTCCATCTGGTTTAATGGTACTGACCATAAATAATCGCGGTTGCTGTTAAACTGGTATTGTTCCACCCGAACATATCCGCCGTCTACATTGGGGTCGCTTCCGGCAAATTTGAACCCGTGTATTCTTCCGTTTAGCACTTCGTGACCGATTTGCCAGCGCTTTATATCATACCAGCGCAAACCTTCGAAGGCCAGCTCTACACGTCTTTCATTACGTATAACGCTTCTCAGCTCTGCCTGTGATTTTGATGCGGGATAATCCAGCGCTGCTGCGGTCCCGAAACCTGCTCTTTCGCGTATCGGCCTCAGGGTTATATCCCATTCTGCCTGTGATATTTTACCCAACTCATTGCAGGCTTCGGCATACATAAGCAATACATCGGCATAGCGGAACATAATGATATTAAGGCCAGACTGGTTATTACTGGTCATGGTCCAGTCATAATATTTACGTATATAATAACCCGTCTTGGTTTGGCGTTCTGCCGGCCCTTTGTAAGAATCATCAGTACCGGAACCTACTGCTGTTCTAATAGTGCTTACTGACCCGTTTTGATTTAACCACCTGTAATTGTCATACACAATGCTTGCCGTAAGGCGTGGATCGCGGTTAGTATAAGGATCGTTTTCATTATAGGAGGGGTCTTTGCCTGTTCCTTTAACGGGAAGCCCGTTTAATGTCATATACTCATCTACCAGCTCCTGAGTAGGGTTATCTGCCGATATTTCCGCGTATTTTGTAATCGGGGCCATCTGCTTCATATTGTCCCAGGTTTTCAATCCCGGTACGTATGTTATATCCAGTATAATTTCACTGTTATATTCATTTTCCGGTGTAAAAAGGCGGAAATAGCTTTCATTTTTCACAGTGTACTGGAACAGCTGATAAGATCCGTATTTTGACGGTTCATTGATCAGGCGCCCGGTGTACTCTTTTACTTTGGAATAGTTGTTTTCATATAAATAGGCTCTTGCCTGGAAAGCAACGGCGGCTCCTGTTGTAATGCGGCCTTTCTCGTCTGCGTTTAAGTTATCATTTTTAGGCAGGTTGCCATTCTGGATGATCTCATCTAACTCCGAGTGTATAAAAGCCAGCACCTCGCTTTTGGATGTACGTTTTACATTATAGGCTTCATCAAGGCTAACCTGGCTGGTGAAGAACGGCACATCACCATAATAATTAACCAGCCTGAAATAGATATAAGCGCGAATAAACCGTATTTCATCAATCATCCTGCTTTTTACATTTTCATCCATACCAGGCACCCTGTCTACGTTTTCCAGGAACACCAGGCAGGTTTTTATACCGCCATAAGCGTCACTCCATTCGTTGGCAAAAAGATTTAGTGCGGCAGTAGCTTCTCCTCTGCGAATAGTGTACGGGTCGCTTGTGCCATAAGTGTGTACGAGGTTATCGCTTAAAAATTCATCCCGCCACATAATTCCGGCGCTGTACATCTGATTATAGGCCATGTTTAAAACCAGCTTGGCTTTATCGGTGCTTACCCAGTAATTGGCTTCTGTAAATTTATTAACAGGAGCAACGTCCAGCTTCTGGCAGGAATAAAACTGTACTATTGCTATTAAGGTTAATATAATATATAATGCTTTTTTCATTTTTCATACATTTTAAAACTCTACATTAATACCAGCTCCGTAAAACTTAAGCGTAGGATAATTTCTTCCGCTATTACCGCCTCCTGCTTTAAGCATATTATCGAACTCTGTTGATTCAGGATCAATGAAAGAGTTTTTAGAGAAAGTAAAAGGGTTCTGGGCGTTTGCATAAATACGCACTTTTTCCAGCCCTATTTTTTTAACAACCTGCTGCGGCAGCGAATACCCTACCTGTATGTTTTTAATGCGGATATATTTAGCATCCAGGAGATACATATCTGATGCCTGGCCCCAGTTATTGGAATAGGATGACCCGCTGTTGGTATTAAGCCTGGGGAACCGGGCATCTGTATTAGTAACCGACCAGGTATCTAACTGGTGCTTAAAGATAACGGGATACCAACCTCCATTATGGAAGGGCGTATAAATATCACCCCTTAGCGATTGCAGCCTCTTGCCAACGCCCTGAACCAGTACAGAAAGGTCGAAGCCTTTATAATTTGCATTATAAGAAAAGCCGAAGTTATAGTGAGGGAAGCCGTCTCCAAGATAAAAACGGTCATCATTGTTAATGACACCGTCATTGTTCCTGTCCACGTATTTTACATCGCCGGGTTGCGGAGCAGTACCTACGGGAACAGCGGCATTGGCTATTTCCTCATAGCTTTGGAACAACCCGTCTGTTTTCAAACCATAATAAGCGCCTAATGGCAACCCGTTACGCCTGATAAAGCCGATATTATCTACCGTTCTTATCTCTGGATTGCCTAGGTCCAAAGCCCTGTTTTGTGTATTGCCGATATTGAAAGCAATGCTATGATTAACAGCCCCGGTTGCGAGGCGGTAATTAACATTCAGCTCCCATCCGCGATTTTGCATGGAACCGATATTTACAACGCCCAATACAGTACCATATACGCTCGGTGTAATAGGGGTAAGCAAAATATCTGTGGTTTTATTTAAAAACACATCGAAGCTAACATTGAGCGCTCTTTTTAAGAACGACAGGTCCAGCCCTATATTCTTGCTGTTTACCTTTTCCCATTTCAGGTCGGGACTGGCTTCCTGGAAGCCGGTACCGGAAACCGCACTGTTTGAAAAACCTGCTTGATTGTTATAAACAGTATAGGTAGTGAAATATTGAAAGTCTGCTATTTCCTGGTTCCCGAGAATACCCCATGAGCCGCGCAGCTTCAGATCGCCGATATTATTTTTGTAGTTCTGCATAAAGTTTTCTTCCGAGATCGTCCAGCCTAAGGAGACGGAAGGAAAAATGCCCCAGCGGTTCTCTTTCGGAAAACGGCTTGACCCGTCGGCCCGCAATGTAAACTCAGCAGAGTACCTGTTATCATAATTATAATTGACGCGTCCGAAAACAGACTGGATAACACGTTTAAGCGTACCGTTCAACTCTGTGGTAGTGCCTTCAAAAAAATCCTCGTCTTCGCCATTAGAAACTACGATGCCGAGGTCGGGATCGGTGTACCTTGTTTTGGCATCAAAGCCGCGGTTGTTTAATACTTCCTGCGATACGCCTCCCATTGCACTTATGGTATGCTTGCCTATACGCTTATTGTAATCAAGCAAAACCTGGGAGTTTATAAAAACGCCTTTAAAGGCATAGTTTTCCGTTTCGCGGTTAGTGCCGTTCATAACAGGGGTGGTACTTTCAGGGCTGTTATAGGTAGGATATTCGAGCCTGCGAATAAAACGCCAGTTGGAACTAATATCAGAACCAAACACTGCTCTTGCTTTAAGGTCGTTTGTAATTTTAAATTCCAGTGTGGTACCTATATTGATCCAGTCATTGTTATGCCTGTTATACCCTGCAAGCTCCAATTGTGCTGCAGTTGCTGTTCCTACTGAACTGATCAGGTATCTTCCGTCTGCTGTTTTAGGAACATTGTAGTAATATTTAGGTGTGCGGCTGGCATCAGCAATCTTAAAGCCCTGGTTGGCTTCGTCTCCTTTAATATCAGTTCTTACGTAGCCTAGAAATATATCTGCTTTGAACCTTTTATATTCTGTAGTTAATTTCGTACGCAGGTTATATCTTTTAACCCCGTATCCCGGACCTATAAAGTTGCTTCCCTGGTCAAAATAACCTCCGGATATCATATAAGTGCTGTTAGCAGACCCGCCTGAAATATTAACATCATAAGCCTGCTGGGGTGCATCCTTAAAAATATAGTCCATCATCCATTCAGCATCTCCATGGTCCTTCAGATCCTGGATCTGTTCGGGTGTATAAGCGGGCGCCTGCCCGCCATTTGCCAAAGCCACATTCAATAATGTAGCATTTTGCCATCCTTCCACAGGCTCGTATAAAATATCTGCCTGCTGTACGCCGTAAGAAGCGCCCAGCCTTACCTGTGGTTTTGAATTTTTAGCCCCTTTTTTGGTAGTAACAAGGATAACGCCACTTGCAGAGCGGGAACCGTAAATCGCAGCGGTGCCGGCATCTTTAAGCACAGAGATATTATCAACATCATTAGGGTTCAGCTTATTCATATTACTGATGTCGGAGATCATACCGTCAATTACCACCAGTGGACTGGCATTGGTAAATGTGTTTACACCGCGTATATTAACGTTCATCGAATTGTCATTCGGATCCATGCTTTTTTGCTGTATCACCAGGCTTGGCGCTGCGCCCTGTAATGCCTGGGTAAGGTTGCCTACAGGCCGGTTTTCGATATTTTTTGAGGATACCTGGTCTACGGCACCTATAATTTGTTTACGTGTTGTGGTGCCATAGCCGATCACTATTACTTCATCCAGCTTTTCTTCTGTTGCTGTTAAAACAATGGAGCCTAACTCTTCGCCTGTTACCAGTATTTCGCGTGTTTCATATCCCACTCTTGAAACTACAAGAACGGCTGTGTTGCTGTTGAGTTTAAGGAAAAAACGCCCGTCAGCATCAGATGTAGTTCCGTTACTGGTACCTTTTTCCAAAATACTTACCCCAGACAAAGCTTTTCCTGCTGAGTCTACAATTTTCCCCTGCACTGTTAGCTGCAGTTTTTTATCAGCGGGTACAATAACCAGCAGGTTCCTGCTCATTTTTTTGTAGGTGAATGAAGTATTCACCAGCAATTGATACATTACATTATCAATAGAAGCATTTTTAACGTCCAGGTTTACTTTTTGATTGATGAGCGCCACACTATCGGCATATACAAACCTGTAGCTGTAATCCGCCTCAATCTTTTTTATAACAGAAGGCAGCGAATGGTTTTTTAAACTCAGCGTAATTCGTTCCTGCGTGGTGCCCGTATAGGCTATTGCCTGAAGCGCTGTCAGGAATAAGATGAATAATGATAGTTTCATGAGCAGCAGAAATTTAATGATCCAATGCCTCCCCGGGCCTTTGGCAAGGCAATCCTTTTTTTTCATATTTTCGTTATGATTTAAATGTGATAGAATATTGCAGCCAAGCAATTGTCTCTGTCTGTTTTTTTCAGGCGAAGAATGTTGCGAGCATTCTTCGCTATTTTATTTATAGTCTATTTCTTCATATAATATAAGGGGTTTAATAGTTAAATAATCTTATTTATAAATCGTTAAAGTGTTGTCTGATATCCGGTAATTAAATCCTGCTGCCAGTTTAAAAGATTCAAGCACTTCCGGCAGGCTTTCATTTTCAAAGATCCCGCTTAGCTTTCTGGAAAGGATCGAAGAGTCCTTAATAACCGTATGTACATCATACCATCGTTCCAGCTCTGTAACAATTTCACCAAAATCTGCCTGGTCAAACACCAACCTGTTTTTGGTCCATTGTATTTCATTGGCGGTAGAATCTGTTTTGTTTGTTTTGATAGCTACAACAGACAATATGGGCACTTCCTTGCTTTTGGAAGCCATATTATTATTGTCAGTAAGCGCATCTGCATTGTTCAGGATGATCTTTTCATTAGGTTTAAGAATAATTTTTTCTGCCTTTTTATTTCTCAGGGATATTTCCACTTTGCCCCTGAGCAATGATGTTTGCGTATTGGTTTCATTGGCATAGGCCCTTACATTAAATGCCGTGCCTAAAACTTTTATATCCATAAACTTTGTACGAACAATAAACGGGTGGTCTGCATCTTTAACCACATCGAAATAAGCCTCTCCCGTGAGCTCCACCGCTCTTATTTTTTCACCGTAATTTTTATCGTATGTGAGCCTGGTATCAGCGTTCAGCCATACTTTAGTACCATCGGGCAGCTCTAATGTTGATTTAGAACCTTTTTTTGTTGACAGTACATTTTTTGCCACAGCATGATCTTGCCTGCCTGAATAAATAAAATAATAACCGGCAATTCCTAATATCAGCGAAGCTGCAATGGTGCTTATCATTATAATAAGTCTGTTTTTGTTGGGCGTCCCGGCAGAAGGCACCGTATGCAGATCCGTGCTAATCTTATCATGAAGGTTTTTAACATGGCGCTGAATTTCATCAGGCTGGCAAACCTGTTCAACTACAAAAGACCCCGCCAGTACAGCACTTAACGCATCGGCGATGATCTTTTCATCCGTGTTATTTATTAAATACTCATTAAGCTCACGGGTTTCAGGAAGTGTAATAACTCCCGACTCTTTTTTTGTAAGTAGCTCAATAAGCCTGTTTCTGTCCATTTTTAACCGGTTCTATATTATATAGTCGGGTTAGAAATGACAAAACCCTCAAAAGGGAATAAAAAAAATTAAGCTTTTTTCTGTTTGAGGTGGTCCCGCAGCTCCGGAAGCATACCCTGTAACGTAGTAACCAGCTTTTTAGTGGCAATAGACATTTGCCTTTCAACTGTTTTAACAGCGATCTGGAGTAACTGTGCTACCTCCTCGTATTTCAACCCTTCTTCTTTTATCAGCCTGAATACCAGCCTGCATTTTGGCGGCAACTCATTGATAGCCTGTGTTATTCCTGCAATATTTTCATTGCTGATAAAAATGGTTTCGGGACTGATATAGGTTAACCGGAGATCTTCTGAAAAGTCGTCATAGAGAATGGTCCGCTGATTTTTTAAAGCACTGATGGCGGTGTATTTGGTGGCTGTATATATATAATGTGAAAAACTCCTGATAGATACCATCGTTTTCCTGTTGTTCCATAGCTTCACAAAAACATCTTCCACTACTTCCTCTGCCAGTTGCACATCTTTAACAATGTTATTTGCAAAGGAAACCAGCGCGGGGAAGTAAAAAGTAAAAAGCTCGTCAAAGGCAGACTGGTCGTTATATTCGGCAATCGCATGCAGCAAATATTTTCTACGGCTTTCGTTCATGAACCAGCGAAAATACAAAGATTGCGGAAACATAATATAGATAATTTTTGCTTATTGAATAAATTTTTTATCTTTATGGCAAAAACGATTTTGCCAACATTTTCTTTTTCAACATTTAACAGAAGAAACGACCGGCTATTTCCAGGCCGGGAAGGACTTTATTATTTTATAAAAAACAAAACAGGTGCCAGGCTGGTATATATTTGGGGGATAATATGCCTGTTAGCCATAGCTTCAACAAGCCTGGCACAGAAAAAGGAACCACGCTTAACAGGCTTTGTAAATCCTTTTATAGGAACTACCACTTTATGGGATAGCGCAGACCTGGGGTATAAGCCAACGCACAGGGCATGGGGCGGAGAAACCTTTCCCGGAGCTTCTTTACCCAACTCTATGGTACAGGCTACGCCCGTAACCATGTGGCGCAGCGGCTCGGGCTATCAATACGAGGATACAGTTATTTACGCTTTCGCCCATACCAGCAAAGGCCACTGGAATCTTTGTTATGCCCCGTTTATTGCTGTTAGCGGAAACGTAGCTCCCAAAACGTATTACTCCCGTTTTACACATGCCAATGAATCAGCCAGCCCGGGTTACTACCAGGTGTACCTGGAGAAATATGGGATCAATGCAGAAGTCACTACTACCTTACGGTGCGCCTATCACAGATACTCATATAAGAATGGAAAGAACAAAAAACTGCTTGCTGATCTTTCGCGTTCCAATGAAAAAGTGCATGACTGGAAAATAGAACAAAAAGGAGATAACAGTTTCGCGGGATATCAAAAAACCGGAACTTCTTTTTTCTTTTACGCTGTGGCCAGTCACAGGATAAAGAATATAGAAACCCTTAAGGACGGAGACGCAGAAGTGACTATTGTCAACTATGCCGATAACAAAAATGTAAGCGATCCGCTGGAAATAAAAATCGGCTTTTCCTATGTGAGCGTTGAGAACGCGAGGATGAACCTTGAATCGGAAATGATGTCTAAAAGCTTTGAACAGGTAAAGACCGATGCTGAAAATACCTGGGAAGCGCTATTGACCAAAATAAAGGTTTCCGGCGGAACGGCCGATCAAAAGGAAACATTCTACTCCACGTTGTATCGCTCTTTTCTCTGGCCTGTGCTATTGAGCGATGTAAACGGCGCGTTCAGGAACGCAAAAGGGGAGGTGGTAAATAAGGGCTTCAGATATTACAGCGACCCGTCTTTCTGGGACGATTACAGGAATAAGCTGGTACTGCTGGGTATGATTGCTCCTGATGTAACAACTGATGTGATCAGGTCCATAACAGATCGGGGTGAGATAAAAGGGTATATGCCTACTTTCTTTCATGGGGATCACGCTTCTGTATTTGTTGCAGGAAGCTACCTGAGAGGCATAAGAGGCTTTGATGTGCAAAAGGCTTACGGCCTGTTGCTGAACAATGCTTTTGTGGATGGTAAAGGGGGGCGGCCCCATCTCCAGGAATATATGGAACGGGGCTGGATATCGGAAATGGATGTTCCAAATCCTAAACTGGGAACCGTAGCCAAAGCTGCAGTTACCAAAACACAGGAATATTCGTATGACGATTATGCTACGGCATTATTGGCAAAAGCATTGAATGATGATGAAAACTATAAAAAGCTGATGAAAAGAGCGGATAGTTATAAGCATCTTTTTGATCCCTCTACGCAATTAATGCGGGGACGCCTGGCTAACGGAGACTGGATCACACCTTTTGATCCTGAGCAGCCTTATTTCGAATATATGTACCGCGAGGCCAATGGCTGGCAATCTGCTTTTTTTGCGCCACATGATCCCGAAGGTTTTATTGCGCTGTATCCTGATAAAAGTGCCTTCGAAAAAAAGCTGGACTCTTTGTTTACCATTCCCTGGAAAGGATATGAGGCACATAATCTTACCACTTTCATTGGTCAATACTGCCATGGGAACCAGCCTGGCCATAGCTCACCCTATCTTTATTATTTTATAGGTAAGCAGGAAAAAGCGCAGCGGATATTGAATGTAATATTGGATAAATATTACAGGATGGGTCCCGAAAGGCTGGCCTATGCAGGCATGGACGATGCGGGTGAAATGTCGTCATGGTATGTGCTGAATGCAATAGGGTTATATACTTATTCACCAGCCGATCCGGAATATCTTATCACTGTACCTTTATTCGATAAAGTGGCTTTTGATCTGAACGGTAAGACATTCAATATTCTGAAAAAAGGCAATGGCGAACGGATAAGAAAAATAATGTATGATGGTCAAAAAATAGAGGGATACGCTATTCAGCATAAACAGTTGCAACAAGGCAAAGATCTTGTGATTTTTGCTGATGCGCCCGGTATTCAATAAACCGGGCCCGGGTGGGCAGATACGTTTGGTTGCTACATAAAAACAAATATTTATAATAAATTTATCTTATGAACCGGAAAACATTTCTTCAAAACACAGGCGTCTTAAGCGCTGGGTTGGCGTTTAATAAATTTTCTTTTGCGCAATCAGCCCAGGATTTTCCTGTGGTACGGTGGCCTGAGTCTGAAAGACACTTTAAAAGCGCTGCCATTGAGAACGCGATTAAAATTTTTCAATCAAAAGTTAAGAACAAAGAGCTGGCATGGTTATTGGGGAACTGCTTTCCCAATACACTCGATACTACTGTATTTTATACTGAGCCTGATGGAAGGCCCGACACCTATGTGATCACAGGAGATATTGACGCCATGTGGCTTCGTGACAGTTCGGCTCAGGTGTTTCCTTACCTGCAGTTTTGCAAAGAAGATAAAGCACTGCATAGACTTATCGCCGGGGTGATCAATAAACAAACATATTTCATTCTGAAAGATCCATATGCCAATGCCTTTTATAATGATGATGCCAAGATCAGCAAATGGAAGGAAAGCGATATTACCGATATGAAACCAGGCATTCATGAGCGTAAATGGGAAATAGATTCACTTTGTTATCCCATAAGGCTGGCATATTATTTCTGGAAGCAAACCGGTGATACAACTCCGTTTGATACCTCCTGGAAAGAAGCGATAGCTTTAACTTTAAAAACCTTCAAAGAGCAGCAGCGTAAAGACGGGAAGGGGCCTTATGCCTTTCAGCGGGAAACAGCGTGGGCCACAGATGGCATACCTATGGCAGGTTACGGGTACCCTGTAAAACCCAACGGGCTTATTTGCTCCATGTTCAGGCCCAGCGATGATGCTACTATTTTTGCTTATCTTATACCATCCAACTTTTTTGCTGTGGTAAGCCTTAAACAGGCTGCGGAAATGGTGGCGAAAATTGCTAAAGATACAAAGCTGGCTGCTGAGCTTACTGCATTGGCAGCAGAAGTAGACGGAGCTTTAAAAAAACATGCAATAGCCACACATCCTCAGTTTGGTAAGCTGTACGCCTTTGAAGTAAATGGTTTTGGCAGCGCTGTGCTAATGGACGATGCCAATGTGCCCAGCCTTTTGGGCTTACCTTACTTAGGCGCTGTAACCACCAATGACCCTGTATATGTAAACACCAGAAAATTTGTATGGTCACAGGAAAATCCTTTCTTTTTTAAAGGCTCTGCCGGCGAAGGTATTGGTGGGCCCCATATTGGCCTGGATATGGTTTGGCCCATGAGCCTTATTATGAAAGCGCTTACATCAAGTAATGATGCGGAGATCAGGCAGTGTATTCAAACATTGCAAAAATCACATGGAGGCACAGGTTTTATGCACGAGTCTTTCCATAAAGATGATCCTAAAAACTTTACACGCGCCTGGTTTGCATGGACCAATACTTTATTTGGAGAGCTGTTATGGAAAACGTTTAAAGAAAAACCGCATTTACTTACGTAACCTGGTCTAACGGCCCCCGTCTGACCAGGGATATTGTTTATATAGATTGAGAGATAGTGTACGGGTAATTCTGGTTGCTCTGTTAGGAGAACTTAGCAGCGAAAGTGCCATTTGCAGATCGCCGGTAACGTAAAAAAATAAAGAATGAAACTAATGAATAAAATTTTTTCGGTTTTCTTTTCAGTATTTGTTTTTACTGCTCATGCGCAGCAGCCTATTGATTATGTAAACCCACTGATGGGTACATTGTCGAAATTTGAATTGTCTAACGGCAATACTTATCCTGCTATCGGGTTGCCATGGGGTATGAATTTATGGACGCCGCAAACAGGTAAAATGGGCGATGGCTGGATCTACAAATACAGTGATGACAAAATAGTAGGGTTTAAACAAACCCATCAGCCCTCACCCTGGATGAATGATTACGGATATTTTGCTATAATGCCTGTAACTGGAAAAATGAGATTTAAAGAAGAAGAGCGCGCCAGCTGGTTTTCGCACAAAACAGAAATAGCGCAGCCGCATTATTATAAGGTGTACCTCGCGGATGCTGATGTAACAACAGAAATAACGCCTGCCGAGCGTGCAGC
>JASGDI010000126.1:0-21757 GCA_049841335.1 Niabella sp.
ATCGCGGTACTGCAGGTAGGAAATGGCCAGGTTTTCACCCACTTTCAAACGATTGTTGAGGAGGCTGTATTCTGTATTGGTGCGTATGGAATATTTTCTGAAAAAAGTGTGTATCTGTGTACCCTGGTTATTAAAATATCCCAGCGAAAACAGGCTTTTCGACCTGTCTGTACCTTTCGACACTGTTACCTGGTGCTCTGTAAGGGCAGCCGGCTGAAGAATTTCGTCCAGCCAGTTGGTATTGGAACCTCTTACTGTTTTATCAGCATTCAGAAATTCTGCCGGTTTTACGGCATCCAGCACGGCCCTTCCATCGGCATCCCTGTGCCAGGTGAAATCGTAGGTTGCTGGCAGAGTCATAGGCGTGTTATATACCTGCTCATCGTAGGCATAGGCCCTGAACATGGCCTCACCATACTGTTCGGCATTCATCAGCGTGGGTCTTTGCACTACTTTGCTTATTGCATAACTGCCGGAATATTCCACTTTTGCCTCGCCCATCTTTGCCTTCCGGGTTTGGATCAATATCACCCCTCCCGAAGCCCTTGCACCATAAATACTGGCCGATGCGGCGTCTTTTAACACCTGGATGGATTCAATATCTGCCGCATTGATATCACGGAGATTTAAATTTTCTGTAGGCATACCATCTAGCACAATCAGGGGCCTTACACTTCCCGACAAGGAAGAAAGCCCCCTTATCTGTACGTTCACGCCTTCTGCCGGGTTTCCGCCATTGGTGGTAATATGCACACCGGCAAGCTTTCCCTGCAACGATTTCATGGCGTTTGCAGAAGGGTTTTTGGCAATATCGCTGCCAGTTGCCAAAGAGATGGCACCTGTAAGGTCTTTTTTCCTTTGCACCATATACCCCACATACACTTCCTCCATCAGCGCTACGTCATTTTCCATGGCTACGTCAATTACTGACAGGCCTGCAACGGCCCTTTCTTCCTGTATTTTTCCCGCGTGGGTAAATACAAGCACCGCATCGTCCGAAACAACCCTTATTTCATATTGCCCGGTGCTGTTGGTAACTGTACCAACATCGCCCCCCTTTACACTTACGCTCACGCCGGCCAAAGGAGTGCCCGTTTCTTTTTCCGTGACAGTTCCTTTCACTATTCTGTCCTGGTACAATTTCCCGGGATTGCCGGATGCATGCAAATAGAGCACCTGGCAACAAAGGAAACAGGCTAAGATCATTTTGCATTTAACACTGATTGTTTTCTTTTTCATATAAACGATGGTTGTAATGTTTTAGATTGATTTCATGCTGATTAAACGTTTAAGCAGTTTTTTATATTAACCGCTTCTTCTCCTAGTACGTCCAGCACCCTAAAATCCTCTGCTCAATATTTAACTTTTTTATTATAACCTCCGGACGGGAGGGAAGGTGGTTTCCAGGCTTTTCACGGCCCCCTGTTTATCTTTTTAATAAGCTGATTTGGTGTTAGGGGGCTGATTCCAAAAATAAAACTGTCTCCCTGTTTAAACGGCGCCTTCAACTCAAAATTTTCAAAAGAAATACCACCGGGAATGGGCGATTGGCTTGCCCAGTAAGTGTACCTGCCGTTTACAAGTCCTTCCAGTTTTTCATCGCTGCGCTTACTATACCAGTACTGTGTTGCCTTTTTGCCGTAGTATTTCCAGTGATCGCGGGTTCCTGCTGAATAGGCAGCTTTTGCCGGATTTTTTTCATCAGGAGCGGCGATGAACCAGGCAGCTCCTTTTTTACCGGTGATGAAATCTCCAACAGGAAAATGAGCATGAGGTGTAAATGCATCTCCGGTATAACCCGGCCAAAGCTTCCCGGAAACTGCGGTTCCTGATTTTAAATAGAGCTTACGTAACCGTGCATAATTGCCCATGGTGGCAGTAACGATAAAATGATCAAGCTCCCTGGAACCTGCAAACGAATACGTTGTGATTTCCACTTCATACGGTTGGTGTTCATAAAACCTGAGCCGGGTATAAACGCTTGCACCATTTTCAAACGGCTCTGAAAAAATAAAAACAGTTAAAGTTTCATACCCATTGATATTTTCAATGATCCCGCTTGCAGGAAAATGCTCCGGTGCAGGGGTGGTGTTTAATGAATCATTGGCGCTCCAGAACCTTTTTCCTCTTTTATCATCCAGCCTGCTCATCTCCAGCTCAGAGAACCCACGTTTGTCATCGCCTTTAACTATAGGCTCAAACGCTATGAAATTCATAACATTTCCCGCTTTATGGCCCAGGTAAGGCGTATAAATGCGTAACAATCCTCTTGGTCCGGGCATTGGTGATAATCCTACCTGTATTCCCCTTGCGTGTCCCCAAACCGGCTGAGCGGGTACACCCTGTTCAGGCTGTATCCACAAAGCACCTGTTTGGGGCGAAGCAAGGCTCTTCCAATCCTGTGCCTTCACTGAGATACACAGGAATGAAACAAATACGTTTAAAACAAATACAATATGCGTCTTCATTTGCCTGGGTTATTTTCCAATTGTTGGCCCTTCTGTATTCACTAACTGTGGTATTCTTTCTTTAACAGGTGGCAAAGCCGGGAATGGTGCATGGGGTTCTGCCTGATACCAATAGGCAACGGTATAATAATTGTCTGACCGGTGATTGGCGTGCCCCTGCTCAATTGTCATCTTGATGGATTTATTAAAAACAACCGGCGACTCTGAGTGATACCTGTAAACCGTCCATTGGGCGCCACGGTCATCACCGCCATTCTGAGGGTTCCCGTATTCACTGTAAGCAAAAGTGGGTTTGGTGTGGCCGAAGGGGCTGATCCCACATCCTCCATAACACCATGCGCCCAGGTAATAATCTTCAGCCCCTGTTCCATGAATCTTTGGTTTTTTAGCACCATCTATAAAAATCATTTCATCGCCTTCTCCCCACCAATCACCCTGGTTTTGGATGATACTGTGCGTAACGCCTACAAAATGTCCTTTGCCGGTTGCTTCCAGGATCACATAATTTGCCTCCCCGGTAGTATTTTCTTTATTATTGATGTGCGCATCCCCATTATATTTCCAGTCATTGGTCCATCCTTTTGTAGGGGTGGCCTGGCGGTATTGGGCGTGGAAATAAGCTATATTTTCCGGCAGGGTATTATGTTTTTCCCAATCTATATTATAATAAAAAGCATCTATCTCCTGGTCTCCTTCATTGGTAACAGTGATTTTTGCTGATTTCCTGAAAGGCATTTCAAACGAGCTGTTCAGCGCGCGTTGCGAGCCTACAGAAAGGAATTTAGATTCATACAAAAAGTATTTGCCAAGGCCTAACCCAAAAAAATCGCCGATAGGCGCTTCCACGCTTGGGGTTTCTTCGCCATCCCAATACATGCGAAGCACTATTTTTTTGAGGTGCTGCGGTTCATTGCTGGCAATTGTTATCCATATATGTTTTATAATTCCAGGCCCTGTTACATCACCAATGGTACGGGTATTCCCTGGCTTTATCTTATCCTTCCAGTTCCCATCATCGTTGGCGCCTTTTACGTCATAACTTGATATTCTTTCAGATGAGTAATCGCGGAGCTGCCAGATTTGCTGGGCAACAACATGCTTAACCGGCAACAATAAAAACATTGCAATGCAGAGAAAGGAAGTGGGTTTATTCATTTTTTGAATTTTTATATTATTGAAATGGTTTTTTACGCTCCGGATGACCTTTTTATTATAAGTTCCGGGTCTAAAACAAGCTGTTGGTAAGCGCTTTGCTGGTTCGACATACGGTCTATCAGCATCTGAACTGCTTTTTGCCCGATTTCTTCTAAAGGCTGGTGCACGTAACTGATGGGGCAATAAAACAGGTCATAAGATTCACTTTGATCGAAACAAAACAATGCTAAGTCCTCTGGCACGCGAATGCCCATTTCCATAATTTGTTTTAATCCCATAATAGAAAGTGCATTTGTAGAAAACAGCACGGCATCTACTTTAGAACCAGCCTTCAGCAAACGTCCAAACTCCTTTTTAAAATGAGAGGGATTATTAAACTTAACTTCACAAATCAGCTTATTTGTACCTGCACTTCCGTGATCTTTTAACGCTTCTATATAGCCTCTGTATCTTTCTTTTGTATGCTGTAATTTGTTTTTGTAACACACAAAAGCAATACTTTTTTTCCCTTTTTCAAGAAGTTTTTGCGTAGCCTGATAGGTGGCTTTGAAGTTATTGATGACCACATAGCTTAATGCTGAGTCTTTAAAATACCGGTCAATCAGTACAAAAGGAATATTTGCTTTTTTCAGGTAGGTCAATTGTTTTTCCGTTTCTTCTGCCGGGGCAATAATGAAGCCGTCAATTTGCCTGTTGATAAGTGCTTCAATTAATTCCTGGGATTTTTGCATGCTTTCATCCGAGCTGCCAAAAATTACAGTGTATCCTTTTTTCTTCGATTCTTCCTCAATAGTCCGGGCCAGATAGCCAAAAAAGGGATTGGAAATATCTGCAACAATGAGCCCGATGGCTAATGATTTGCCACTTTTTAAACTTTTAGCTACCTGGTTGGGACGATAGCTCATCTTTTTGGCAACCCTCTTAATCTCCTTGGCTGTTTGCGGGTTTACTCTTGCGTCTTTTTCTTTATTATTAAGGACATAAGAAACCAGGGCTGTAGATACATTAACCGCCTCGGCAATGTCTTTAAGTGATGTTTTCTTTTGCATTTTACCCTCTTTACCTATTTTACTAAGCAGAATAAACCTGTTTAAAAAGCTCCGATTTGATGAACTGATTTGCTTTAACAATATGATCGCTTATAGTGGAAGGCGATACATTTAAAATTTCACCTGCCTCTTCATAGCTCTTTTGCTTAAACTTGCATAATTCAAAAACCTGCTTTCTTTTTGGAGGAAGTTTATCTATAACATCTTCCAGTTTTAAAAGACAGTCTTCAAGAAATATTTTATCATCATCGGCATGACTTATTGAAAAGGATATAAAGGCAAACCGTTGTTTCCTGCCAAGGCTCCGGTAGTAATCTACTATCATATTGTGGCCTATCCTGTACATATATGTTTTTAATGAAGCATCTGCTTTAAAACATTTCCGGCGCACCCATATTTTCATAAATACCTCCTGTACAATATCCTTTACTACTTCGTGAGCATCAAGGAGGAGCAATAGTTTTTTGAATAAGACCTGTTGATATTCTTTGTAAAGCTTGCAAAAAGACTCGTTGTCTAATTCATTATATACCTTAGTTTTAAGTAGCATCACGCTTTGATTTTTTCTTTTTATAGCAAGAGATTGTCATCAAAATACGTAAACGTCACCTTGTTACGATGGTTATCGGGAGTAACACAGTGAAGAGATTTTTTCAATTCAACAGGGCCGTTCAATTCTGCACTGCGCAGTTGTCAGAACTGTGATCAAGGAGGCAATACATTCTGTCATTTCCATTGATTTTTGTGCTAACAAATTGTTTTACGGAGTGGCATACCCAACTTAAAATAAACGCCTCTGCCAGCCTGCTAAAATTTTGCTTAAACGTTTGAGCAGGTTTTCAAAACACACACTCTTTTTTCATATATCATTGGCACCAATAACAGCAAGCACATTGCAAAATAAGCTTAATCGTTTAAACTGCCAAATTTTTCATTAAACGTCCCGTTGAACAGGCTATTTTCAGGGTCTTCAGATTTTCAGATAAATCCCAAATAACCAATTTGTCACATAGTACAGTCGGGTTATCTTTGCCGAATGAGTTTTTATTACAGGCCTGCAGAAAAGTTCCCCCCTGCAGTGAAGAATCTGATAATTATTAATGTGCTGGTATGGGTGGCACAGCTGATTTTTGACAACAGGTTAGGTGCTGTTTTTACAGAAGGAGGCTTTGAGGGCGCCTTTACTGCCCAAATTGGCCTTTGGCCGGTTGATAGTGAATACTTCAGGCCCTGGCAGATTGTTACGCACATGTTTGCCCATGCTGCTTCGGGGCCGTATTTGTTATTTCACATTTTATTTAACATGTTTGCTTTGTGGATGTTTGGCAGGATACTGGAAAACGTGTGGGGATCTAAAAGGTTTTTAATTTTTTATATGCTCTGCGGATTGGGCGCTGCAGCGCTGCATCTGGCAGTGCAATACATTACAGGGCATGGCAGCCTGGCGGTTGGGGCTTCGGGTGCTGTATTTGGTGTATTAGTGGCATTTGCCATGACGTTTCCCAATACTGAGCTCTATATGATGTTTATACCCATCCCTATCAAAGCCAAATGGGCGGTACTGGGACTGGTGCTGATTGATCTTTTTGGTGGTTTTTCCAATAGAAGCGGTGATAGCATTGCGCATTTTGCCCACCTTGGTGGTGCGCTTACAGGCTTTATTTTATTAAAAATGTGGAACAAAAACAACCGGAGAACGTTATATTGATTGGCGGCAATAGTAGTAACAGGACACTGTGGGCTCCGTTGCCGGCTAAAAAGTAAAAAATCTGCTAAAACTGGAAATTAATGGCGATTTCTGACAGAAATTTTGATACGAGGTTGTCTTATGGGAGCAGGGTAAACCCGCTGGTGGTCTTAATTGCTATTGCTATGATCGTTTTTGTGGTACTTGCATTCTTCAGGGCGCTTACTTATGTAAGGCTGCCGCCAGGAAGCGATGTAACAGGTGTATTTAACAAGAATGTACTTAGCTGGTTTGCATTGTCGGGCGATATGGAAAAGGCTTTGGCAAAGCCCTGGACGGTGCTCAGCTATTCCTTTGTTCATACCGGTATCTGGCAATTATTTGCCAACCTTATCTGGCTCTGGTGCTTCGGATATATATTAATTGATCTTACCGGGGTTAAAAAAATTGTTCCGGTATTTCTGTATGGCACTGTTATTGGGGCCATTGCTTTTCTGGTTGCCCAGCGCTTCATGCCATTTGCCGGAGATTCGCAGTATTTTTTAGGTGGGGGAGCAGCGGTATTGGCCGTTTGTGCGGCAGCAACCACCGTTTCGCCTAATTATAAGATCCTACCGATGCTGGGGGGTGGATTTTCCCTGTGGATATTGTCCATCATTTACCTGGTAATAGATATGGCTACGCTTCCGGCTCATAACCCGGCGCTGTATATTGCGCATCTGGCAGGGGCTTTAACGGGCTTTTTGTTTATTTTTCTTTTAAGAAAAGGAATGGATGGAAGCGAGTGGATGAACCATTTGTACGATTGGTTTACGAACCTGTTCACTCCCGAAAAGCCTTACCGGGCCAGGAGCCAGGTAAAATCCACTCTTTTTTATAACGCAGCTAAAAGTCCTTTTTCAAAAACGCCCAAACTTACACAGCAAAGACTGGATGAAATACTTGATAAGATCAGCCAGCAGGGATATGATCAACTCTCTGCGGATGAAAAGGATTTTTTAAAAAGGGCGAGTAATGAAGATTTAAAAGGAAAGTAAAATTTACACTATTTGTGTATTGCCTTTTGTTTTACTTCTCTATCTTCCGGCTGAGAATTACAGTATGGGAATTTTTGCAAGAATAAGCAATCGGGTATTGTTTGTGATAAACATTATCGTAGCGGCGGCCTTTTTACTGGCTTGCATTAATCCTCATATCAGTCCTGAAAACTGGCCGCTGGTTTCGCTGATCAGCCTTGCTTTTCCATTTTTACTTATCCTGGTCATTGCTTTTTTTGTATGGTGGCTGCTTGTATACCGGAAATGGGCCCTGTTATCGGGTATTGCCTTAATATTAGGCAGTGGTGAAATCACTGATTTTTTTGCGGTTAAGTTCTATGCATCGTTTAAAGAACCTAAAAAAGAAGGCACCATAAGAATCGCTACCTGGAATGTGGCCCGTTTTATTGAAATGGTAAAGAATAATAATATGGGTAGTCAGACCCGGTATAAAATGCTGAAACAGATTGGCCGGGTAAATGCAGACATCCTTTGTTTCCAGGAGTTTTCTTCCTCTGTAAATCCCGATTGGTACAATAATATTGTTGCCGTAAGCAAGGGCCTGGAATATCCTTATTATTATTTTCATCATGACCTGGATGGTGATGGACTGTTCAATGGTAACGTTATTTTCAGCCGGTTCCCCATAGCAGATACAGGAATGGTACGTTTTCCCAGGCCTACATTGCCCGAAGCCATTGTGTTTGCGGATATTAAAGTAGGGAAAAAGCTTATCAGGGTGCATACGGCGCATTTACAATCTAACCAGTTCAGGAAGGAAGACCTTTCCAAAATACAGGAAATAAAAGGCGGGAAAGGCAATATTTTAAGTAATACCCGCCATATCTTATCCAAGCTTTCGGTAGCTATAACACACAGGAGCATACAGGCCGATATGGCCCGTACTATTATTGATAACAGCCCCTACCCGGTTATTTTTTGCGGAGATATGAACGACGTGCCCAACTCTTATACTTATAAAACAGTAAAAGGCAATTTGCAGGATGCGTTTTTGCAAAAAAGTTTTGGTATTGGCCGAACGTACACTTCGCTTTCGCCAACCCTGAGGATTGATTACATTCTTGCCGATGAAAGTTTTGATATCACGCAGTACCAGCGAATTACCACAAGATATTCTGATCATTATATGGTAGTGGCCGATGTAAAAATAAAATAAGCTTATAAAGCCCTGCTTTACTGGCAGGATAGTTGCTGAATACTTTCTCCTAAGCATTTATAAGATGAAACTTTTCCATGGTTGGCTTTTTGTTGTTATTATCTGTGGCATAGTTTCTTGCGCTAAAAAGGACGTCCAGTTGGAGCAAGAAGACGAGGATATGGAAATAACCAATCCGCCTGTTGCCTCTTTTAATGTCAATAAGGAGGTATTGCTGCAGCTTGTAAATGATGTGCGTAAAGCAGGCTGTAACTGCGGCAATGTGGCTATGCCCCCTGTTTCAACAATTACCTGGAATGATTTGCTGGCTACCGCATCTTACTATCATAGCCGGGACATGAATGATAATAATTATTTTGATCATACCGGTGCAGATGGCAGCAGCCCGGGAGACAGGATCACTGCCGTTGGTTATAAATGGAGAAGCTATGGAGAAAATATAGCCTGGGGCCAGCCTAATGAAAAAGAGGTGATCAATAGCTGGCTTAAAAGTGAAGGACATTGTAGAAACATAATGAACGCCAACTTTAAAGAAATGGGCGTGGCACGTGCAGGTGCTTACTGGACACAGGTCTTTGGCTCACGATAAAAGAAAATCTTATTGGGCAGTACCTGTTATCCCAGGGCGAACACATAAATCTATAAAATATTTGGCCACAAATGCCCGCCTGTACCATTCGGCAGGCGCGAATAAGAAAAATATAGTTTTTATTTTTATAATGAGCATTAATAGCACCTTTGGTGCTCATTCGTATATTCATGGCATAGTAAATTAACATCGTAAATGATCCATTGCTGTGAAAAATAAATTTGTGCGTCCGCCCTGCAGTCTCTTCCTCTTTCATATTCAATATCACTATTTTTGCAGTCCTTAGAAAAGCAGGAACAATGAGTGAGTTAAAAGTTTACAATTCTTTATCGAGGCAGAAAGAAGTTTTTGAGCCGGTTACGCCGGGATATGTGGGTATGTACGTGTGCGGACCTACGGTGAGTGGTGAAAGTCACCTGGGGCATGCCAGGCCTTATGTAACATTTGATGTACTATACAGGTATTTAACTCATTTGGGATATAAAGTGCGCTATGTAAGAAATATTACCGATGCCGGCCATTTTGAAGAAGAGGGCCGCGAAGCCGAGGACAAAATATCCAGTAAGGCGGTACTGGAAAAGCTGGAGCCCATGGAGCTGGTGCAGAAATACACCAACCTGTTTCACTGGGCCATGCTTCAGTTCAACAATATACCGCCTTCCATAGAGCCTACTGCCACGGGGCATATTGTGGAGCAGATCGAAATGATAAAGAAGATCATAGCAGATGGGTATGCTTATGAAAAAAACGGTTCGGTATATTTCGATGTAAAAAAATATGCAGCCCATTATGATTATGGAAGGCTGAGCGGAAGAAAGTTGGAAGACCTGCTGGAAAATACAAGAGAGCTGGAAGGGCAGGATGAAAAGAATAATCCTGCTGATTTTGCCTTATGGAAAGCAGCGCCGCCACAGCATATTATGCGTTGGCAAAGTCCCTGGGGGGAAGGTTTTCCCGGCTGGCATATAGAATGCTCGGCAATGGCCACCAAATACCTCGGCAAGCAGTTTGATATTCATGGCGGTGGTATGGATTTGCAGTTCCCGCACCACGAAAGCGAAATTGCACAAAGTACTATTTGCAATCATACTGCACCAGTAAAATACTGGATGCATAATAATATGATTACCATTAATGGCCGTAAAATGGGTAAAAGCTACAATAACGTAATTAAGCTTACGGAACTGTTTAGCGGCGATCATCCATTACTGAGCCAGGCTTTTCACCCAATGGTAGTGAGGTTTTTTATTTTACAAAGCCAGTACCGCAGTACGCTCGATTTTAGTAATGAAGCGCTGCAGGCTTCTGAAAAAGGATTAAAAAGGCTGTGGGAGGCTTATGAGAACCTGCAAAAGCTGCAATCAAAAAGCGATGCGTTAACGGCAACCGCCGGCGATAAAGAATTAGATGCTAAAGTAAATAAACTGATAGATGAGTTTGACGAGTTTATGAACGATGACATTAATACTGCAAAAGTGCTGGCCAATATGTTTGAGTTGGCGCCGGTTATCAACGGTATGAAAGATAACCTGGTGGCTGTTACCGCTTTGTCGGCCGGTACTTTTCAAAAATTGCAGCAACAGTTTAAAGTGTACCTCGAAGATATTTTTGGATTGAAAAATGTATCTGAAGCTGATAATGAAAAGTTGAAAGATGTCATGCAGCTTTTGATCGACATACGAAAAGAAGCACGCAGCCGCAAGGATTTTGTAACATCCGATAAAATACGCAATCAGCTTGCTGCTATGGGTATTAATATAAAGGACGAAAAGGATGGAAGCGTAAGCTGGAGTGTGGATTAGAGTTGTTTAGTTATGAGCTGTAAGTCATGAACCTGCCCACTAATGTTTATGTGATAGTCCTATCCATTTGCTTATACCAAATCCCAGCATCCAGGTATCATACGATTTATGTTTGGCATCGTACATGGCGGAAAGCGCCAGCTCCCAATGATTGGGCAGCTCAAAGCCATACTCTATGCCACCACGGTACAGCACAAGGTTTTTTTCCTTGCTGAATTCCTTTCCCACACCGCCAATAAGGGTAACATGGTTCACAGGGCTGAACATCATTACAGGTACTACCGCAAGAGGATATTCACGTTCAATAAAATCAACTTCTTCTCCTCCTGTTTTTTCCTCCACCAGGAAGCTCTCAAACACCAGGTCAGTATGCAGGCCTGCTGCAAACCTGTTCCCCAACCAGTAATTTGCATCCAAAGCCAGAGCCGCTGCCGAAACTGTGGATGTTTCAAGATCTTTATGCAAAGCTTTCTTAATAAAAGCATGTCCCATTGCGGCGCTAATACGGAGGTTGCCCCTGGCTGAATACTCCTTCTGGTGCTCCTCCGCATGTTGCGCATTAGCTTTTATAGTTGTACATAATAGCAGGTACAATATCCATTTCTTATATAGTTTCATGTATGGTAGATTTATGGGTTGGTTCTGGTTTAAAAATGCACCGCTAAATTAGAGTTGTTCTTTGCTAAAGAGATATGATTTACGTCATGCTTTTGTTTGTTGTTTGACAGTTAAAAAAACAATTACATTTGCCGGCGGTATGTATAAACTCCTGGCAACTATAAAAAAAGACTGGCGTATACTGGTTCGTGATAAAGTAGGCCTTACGCTGATGTTTGTAATGCCCATTGTTTTAGCTGTAGTTATTACCACTGTTCAGAACAGCACTTTTGAATTGGTGAACGACAAGAAAGTTCCGTTGCTGTTCTTAAATAAAGACAGGGGCGCTGCTGGGAAGGAGCTGGAAGCCGCATTACGGAACGGGGGCATGTTTACCTTAAAAGAAGTTTTGCCGGGCCAGGGAGAGGGAATGCTGAAACAGCGGTTGCAGGATAAAGAAGCCCTGCTGGCGCTGGTAGTGCCGGAACAATATACGGCCGATGTGCTGGCAAAATCAGAAAATGTTGCCGGACAGGCCTTGCAAATGGTTGCTGTTGCTGCGGATAGTACACAGGCATCGCAAAAAAATAATGTGGCACCGGTAACATTATTCTATCACCCGGTATTGCAGGCCTCTTTCAGGCAGGGGATAGATGGCGCGCTTAACAGTGTATTGCAGATCGTGCAAAGCAAATATATTGTACGGCAATTGTACAGTGCTATCAATGATTCGGCAGAACTGCCGGCTGGTCTGGAACAGCAAATACTTTCCAATCAAACACCTATTCAACAGTTTTCCGTTTCTAAAGACGGAGGCCATGTTATTGTAAATGCCACGCAGCATAATATACCGGCATGGACGGTTTTTGCTATGTTTTTTATTGTGATATCGCTTGGGGCAGGCATTGTAAGAGAAAAGAACAGCGGCAGCTTTATGCGCCTTAAAACCATGCCCACTTCGCTAACGCTGGCTATGATATCCAAACAAATAGCCTACATAACCATTACGGTACTACAGGCGCTGGTCATCTTTTCTATTGGTAAATGGGTGTTTCCATATATTGGATTGCCGGGTCTTGATTTTCCTAAAGATATGGCCAGCCTGGTGCTGGTAATCATTTTATGCGGCTGGTGCGCCGCAAGCTTTGCTATTATGATAGGGGTATTTGCCAAAACCCAGGAACAGAGCAATGGAATAGGAGCAGTCTCCATTGTGCTGTTTGCGGCCATCGGCGGCCTGCTGGTGCCTGCTTTTGCCATGCCGCAATCCATGCAGGGCATTATGCGCATATCGCCCCTGCATTGGTGCCTTGAGGCCTTTTACGGCCTGTTTCTTGAGGGAGGAAAGCTCAAAGACATTTTCGTTATACTCATTCCTACTATTGTGATGATCGTGGTTTTCCAGGTAACTGCGTATATTGGTATGAAAAAGCAGGGGCTGGTATAAAAGCGTGTACCTAAGTTACCTGCCTCCGGCATACAACATACAATAAATCGCCAAACAACAGAAAATGATAAAAAATATTTTCACCGAAGAAGTAGCGAATGAAGTCATTCATCGCATTAACCAGTTAAAACCAACAGACAAACCTCATTGGGGAAAAATGAGTGTTGACCAGATGCTGGCTCATTGCAATGTAACTTATGCTTTCACTTATGAGCCTGAACAGTTCAAAAGACCCAGCGCTTTTAAGAAATTCCTGCTCAAAACTTTTATCAAGGGTTTTGTAACCGGCGAAAAATCTTATCCGAAAAACGGAAGAACGGCACCCGAGTTTATCATTACGGAACAAAAAGACTTCGAAAAGGAAAAGACTAAACTGATTGACAATATTCAGAAAACTCAAAGGCTCGGCTTTCAGCATTTTGACGGAAAAGATAATTTTTCTTTCGGAAAAATGACAGGAAAAGAATGGAACGCTTTATTTTACAAACATCTTGACCATCATCTTACACAGTTCGGAGTTTAATCTCAAGAGGACGGAGGACAGTTGACAGAAGTTGAAGAAGGCCGAACTTTAAAATTTTGAACTAGAAACTTGTAACCAGCAACCAGTATAATGTAAAATGTACGGTATAAGGTGTACGATGTACGAAATGAAAGCGGAAAGCGAAAGGCTGAAAGCGAAAGGCTGAGCACAGTTTTCTTCTTTCTCAAACTTCCGGACCTCGGACTTCCTGACTATCTCAAAGCAAAAGCATAAACACCGTTAACCAGCAACAGCAACCAGTAACCAGCATTCATCATCCTATATCGTCCATTGGTCGTGCACCACGCCTACCAGGTAATATTTCCCGCCGGTTTCCTTAAATACTAAGCGAACGGATTTCCAGTCTATACCGCCATATTTTTTTGTACCGGAAGAATGGCTTTCAGTAAAATCGCAACCTTCGTACTTTGATCTGAGGTTGTTTACAGAGTTGCCGGTTTGAATAAAATCGTTAATATCAAATTTCTGGGGGCTTACAAAATTGGCATCGTAAACAAACTTGCTGAAATACTCGGCAGGAGTTAAGAGAATAGGATCGCCGCTGCCGTCATAATTACCCCAGTTCAGCTTTTTATTTTTATTAGTGGTAACCAGCTTGTGAAAGGCTTCACGCGAAAACCTGTTATCTTCAGGCAATATAGTTGCATAAGGAGAAAAGCGAACACCTTCTTCAGGATGTATCAGCGAATCCAGTCTGGTGTATTGCTTGTTCTTAAATATGGTCAGCACTTCTTTTGTAAGACCCGTCAGTATGGAGTCTTTACTGGCCTTTAGCTGTACCGAATCAACATGGGCGGGAGGATTGTTCTGCAAAGAGTCGGCCCTTTCGCCTAAGTTGACATTCAGCGAATCTTCGTTTGATGAAGGTGTATCTCCTTTTTTCTTACATCCGTTTTTACAACCAACAATAAGCACGCTGCTTACCACCAAAAGCGCAAAAAATTTTTTCATTACAATAAGGTTTTCAATAGGTAAAGTTAAAGCACAAAGACTTTATCCTATTCATAACAAAGGCTTAAAACTAAAACGGAAGATCGTCCTGTGAGTCGTTATATTGGGCATCCGGGGGCATTTCATCAGCGTAGCTGTTATCGCCGCCTGTATTGCCCACTGCTTCTACCTTCCATGCCTTTACATCGGTGTACCACCTGCCGTTGAACTCACGGCTTTCTACGTCAAAAGATATATTCAGCGTATTACCTGTCTGTAAAACTTTTTCATTTATTTTATCGCCCCAGATAGAGATACATACTTTTTTAGGGTATTGTCCGCCGGTTTCTACAATAATATCCTGTTTGCGCCACTCATTACCGGTTTTGCCGGTGCCCTTTTGTAAGGGGAGCACCTGTATTAATTTTGCTGTTAATTCCATAAACTATTTATTAGCTGCAAAGATAAAGGCTGAATCAATAAGCCTTATGAATATCTGTTTTCATTGCTGATATTGTTACATTTCTCCTGTTCAAAGAAGCTTTGGAGAAAAATTCATGTAGGTTTGTAAAAAACAATATGATGCGCTTCTTTTTTTTACCTATTTTTTTCTGCCTTTTTTCTTTTAAAGCTTTAATAGCGCAGGAAGACCTTACTTATCAAAAACCATCTGAACCCATATTATCCCTTGCCGATTACGAACCGGCTCCTTCAGTATCCATGGATACCAGGAAAAACTATATGCTGCTCTCTTACAGGAGCACCTATAAAACACTGGACGATCTGAACCAGGATGAAATGAGGCTGGGTGGGTTACGTATTAATCCGGTTACTAATATTTCAGCCACTGTAAGCTATATCAATAACCTGAAGATCAGGAAGATCAAAGATGTAAAAGCCGAGCCTGTGCAGGTTACAGGCCTGCCCGAAAATCCCAGGATCACTTATATAACCTGGAGTCCTGACGATTCTAAGATCGCATTTACCCATACTTCCGCTAAAGGAGTGGAACTGTGGGTGATAGACGTTGCCACAGCCAAAGCCACCCGGCTTACAGAAGCTGATCTTAATGCCAATATGGGATTGCCATACAGCTGGTATAAGAATAATACCACCTTGCTGGTGCGCACCATACCAGCTAACCGGACAGCATTGATTGATCCAAAAAAAGATCTGCCCCAGGGGCCGATTGTTTCTATGGCAGATGGCAGGGCTTCGCAGAACAGGACCTACCAGGACCTGCTGAAAAATAAAACAGACGAACAGAATTTTGAAACCCTTATCACGTCTGAACTATATAATGTTAGTATTGATGGTACCAGGGAACTATTTAAAAAAAGTGACATGTATTCAGGGCAGTCCATTTCTCCTGACGGCAGTTATATCATGCTTACTACCATCAAAAAGCCCTTCTCTTATATTGTTCCGCTGAGCCGCTTTCCGCAGGTTACAAAAGTATATGACAGGCCGGGAAGTGAAATAAAAACAGTAAATGAAACGTCTTTGGTTGAAATTATACCGAAAGGGTTTGGGGCGGTACCAACAGGTAAAAGAGCTATGAGCTGGAGAAACGACAAACCATCTGCTTTGTATTATGTGGAGGCGCTGGATAAAGGCGATCCTGCTAATAAAGTGGATTACCGGGACGAGATTTTTGTATGGGAAGCGCCTTTTACATCCGGTCCGGTTTCCCTGGCTAAAACCCGGCAACGTTTTGGCGGCATTACCTGGGGTGATGCTAATACTGCTGTTTTATATGATAGCTGGTACGATACCCGAAACCTTATAACCTATCTTTTAGACCCCTCCCGGCCGGGAGAAACGCCTAAGCTGATCTGGGATCGTAACTACCAGGATATTTACAGTGATCCCGGCAGTTTTGAAACCAAGGAAAACGAATATGGCAGGCCAGTGCTGGCAATAGAGAATGGTAACCTGTTTTTAATAGGTAAGGGATTTACAAAGGAAGGCCAGTTCCCGTTCATTGACGAATTTAATCTGAAAACTTTAAAGACTAAAAGACTTTATCAAAGCAGTTTTAAAGATAAAAAGGAAGATATTTATTCCATTGAAGATTTTAAGAACGGCATAGCGCTGGTACAGATACAATCTAAAAATGAATACCCCAATTACTATTTCAGGAACTACAAAAAAAAGATACCGCCTGTACAGATCACTTTTAATAAAAACCCTTTTGAGGCTATCGCCAATGTTCATAAAGAAGTGATCCATTATAAACGGGCAGATGGTGTGGACCTGTCCGGCACACTGTACCTGCCGTTAGGGTATGATATGAATAAAAAAGAAAAGCTTCCTTTATTGATATGGGCTTATCCCGAGGAGTTCAAGGATAAAAACAGTGCCGGGCAAAGCGATAAGAACCCAAACCAGTTTACTTTCCCTTCCTATGGTTCTTTTGTTTATTGGATTACCAAAGGGTATGTTGTACTGGACGATGCTTCTTTCCCTATTATTGGCGAAGGGGCCAAAGAACCTAATGATAATTTTGTTGAACAATTAGTAGCCAATGGCCGCGCCGCTATTGATGCGGTGGACAGGTTAGGTTATATAGATCGTACCAAAGTAGCTGTAGGAGGGCACTCTTACGGGGCATTCATGACAGCCAACCTGCTTACCCATTCCAACGATTTTACCTGTGGTGTTGCCCGCAGCGGTGCGTATAACCGAACACTTACACCCTTTGGATTTCAAACCGAGCAGCGCAATTACTGGGATGTGCCGGAAGTATACAATACCATGTCGCCCTTCATGAATGCACAAAAAATGAAAAAGCCCATTTTGCTGATCCACGGCGAAGCAGATAACAACCCGGGCACATTTACGTTGCAAACAGAAAGATATTTCCAGGCAATTAAAGGCTTAGGTGGCCAGGCCCGGATGGTGATTCTTCCAAAGGAAAGCCACGGGTACGCTGCCAAAGAAAATGTGCTGCATACGCTTTGGGAGCAGGAGCAGTTTTTGGATAAATATTTGAAAGGAAAATAGTCATCAGCCTCAAATAATTTTCGTTATTGCTTAGGCCGTGTCTGCTATTAAGGCTGCAGCTTCTTCAGGCCCGGCCCCGTTGTGTACAATAGTCATCAATGCGGTAGTCATACCGGCCGGGTTGTCATGCTGAATAATATTTCTACCGTACACAATTCCGCATACGCCCTGCTGCATCAGCTCGTAAGTTCGGTTTAAAATTTCTTCATCACTTGCTCTTTCGCCACCACGTACCAGTACCGGTATATCGCCCGCAGTTTCTACTACTTTATAGTAAATGTCTATATTATCAGTAGGATCGGCCTTGATAATGTCTGCGCCCAGCTCAACCGCCTGTCTTACCAATGGTATGATCTTATTTTCATCACCATCAGCCTGGTAGCCGTTCTCTGCTTCATTGAGTTTGAATACAAGCGGCGCTATCATCAACGGCATGGAATATCTGTCACAGTCTGGTTTTATTTTCAATATATTCTGAATGCACTGATCGGTAACTTCAGGCGCATGAGGTACCTGGAACAGGTTAACCACCACACAGGCAGCATCCAGCCGGAGGGCCTGCTCAACAGGGTTTTCAATCATCCTGCAGAACAAAGTGCGGGGTAACGAAGACTCGTATACGTTTGTCACATCGGCTCTTAATACAAGTGCCGGTTTTTCTTTACCTGCAATAAGCTGAAGATAATGGGCCTGTCCTGCTGTTAACTGGATGGCATCAGGATTGGCATCTGCCAAAATTTTAATAGTGTTGTTTATATTTTCAATTCCTTTAAGGAAAGGGGCTTCATTAAAAAAGCCATGATCAATTGCCACGTCAAAACAATTGCCCGATTGACTATTGAAAAGCCTGTTTAATTTAAATGCTTTCATCCCCTGGATTTTTCATACGCAATGCGTGTTGATTAAATGATTTTTATGTTTTTTAATAAGTGTCTGCCAACGAAAAAACTTCAAGCTCTTTTTCCACGTTCTGCAGGCTCATTGTTGTCTGCACTTTTATGGTTTTAGTCTGCCCCGGAAGCAGGTCGAAAAAATTATCATTAAACCGCTCGTGAAGCCCCGGAAGGTTAAGATGCACGGCTCTTGCGAACTTATCGGCCATAACAGCTATTTCATATCCTCCGTTTACAGGCCTGATACTTTTAGTAAGCGTAGCTCTGGGATAGTTTAACTCTTTCTGCTTTACAAGAAAGTAATTATTGCTGTACTCTTTATTCTTATCGTCTTTAAACGCAACCTGTATCACAACATCTTCCCTAGCTGCGCCGGCCAGCAGTTCATTGATAGCTTTTGTAAAAACAATTTTACTTGCATTTGCTGTTATGGTTTGTTTTTGAGCATAACTGCTTACAATGGGACCATCAAGTTTTATTACGCTAACAGTAAGCGTGCCGGTTGTATTCTTCCACCGGTCAGAAACCACATATACGGAAAGCATCCCGTCTTCGCTAACCGGAGAGATCAATATATCTTTATTTGCTTCCCTGGCATAGTACTGCTGGGCCTTCCATTTACCATAATAGTCAATACTTGCCCACGATACTACAGGCCAGCTATCATTCATTTGCCAGAACAGGCTGCCCATTGTATAAGGCATTGCCCTTCTATGCGCTTCTATGGCTATCTTTATGGCATCTCCCTGCAATACCTGGCTGGTATATAGGAACGAAGGAAAATCTTTGGGTTTCCTGAACTCATCCAGCAGGTACTGCTCTATCAATGCGTTGGCATGATTACCATCCCGCTGGTGCGCCATCATTACTTCGGAATAAATGTTCCAGTCTTCTTTTTTGGGTGCGAACGCTTTAACCGATTCAAAATCAGGAAAGCTCTGAAAGCCATATTCGCTAAAGAAACGGGATCTTGCTGTATCATAAGTTCTGATCGGTTTTTTTGAATACCACACATCCCAGAAATGCAGGTCGCCGCTGTAACCGTTGCTTTGCTGGTCAAAAGCTGATGTAGGGGAGGAGGGCCAGTAGAACCTGTCTGGATCGTATGCTTTAATTACTTCGGGCAGTACTTTGTGAAACAGGTCAACGTACTGGTTCCACATGATCTTTTCATATTCAGGGTTTTGCTTACGGAGGCTTTCCCGCCAGCCACGTACCCGCCACTGGTCGTTGATCTCATTTTCACCACACCAGATAACAATACTGGCATGATTACGCAGGCGTTTTACGTTTTCAATAGCTTCCTGCCGGATATTTTCCATCAATTTTCCTTCGGCAGGATACATAGCGCAGGCAAACATAAAATCCTGCCAAACCATAATGCCATTCTTATCGCATAGCTCGTAGAAATAATCATCTTCATAAATACCGCCACCCCAGATCCTTAGCATGTTCATATTGGCAGCGACCGCGTTCTGCACCATCTCTTCCAGCTTGCTGTTGGTAACGCGCGACAGCAGGTTATCAGAAGGAACGAAATTGGCTCCCTTTGCAAACACCGGACGGCCATTCAGCTCAAAATAAAAAGTTTTACCATATTGATCTGGCTTGTTAACCACTTTTATGGAACGCAAGCCAACATGGGTTTCCTTTTTACCTGCTATGCTACCGCTGATCTGCAGTTCTGTTTCAAAATTGTAAAGGTGCGGCTCTCCCAGCCCGGCGCTCCACCATAACCTGGGGTTTGTAATACTAAACGGCACCTCAATTGTATTGAGCCCTCTTGTTAGCGAGACGTTTTTCCTGGAATATATTTTCCCATCGGTCTTGTTCCTGATGATCAAAGAAACCGCAGTGTTGTTGGCAGCATTGATTTCTGCAATGGCTGTAATATTTGCAACACGGCTGGTAATGTTGTGTTGCCTGAAGAAAATATCTTCAATTTTTGCCTCGTTCCAGCCTTCAATGTAAACAGGTCTCCAGATGCCCGATGTAACAAGACGCGGCCCCCAGTTCCAGCCATAATGATAGCCGGCTTTACGGGCAAACACGCTCACTTTCTTTTCAAACAATCCACCGTTGTAAGACTGATCATTGGAAGCCGCGGGGTATTTATAAGGAAGGGCATCCCACTTCGGTATATCTATCTTAATGGGAGAATGAAAATATACTTTTAATACATTACTATCCTTCTTCAGCAGGCTCTTTATATCAGCGCTCCAGGAGCGGAACATATTGTCTGCTGTAATAATTTTTTTGTCGTTCAGATAGACATCTGCATAAGTATCTAACCCCTCAAAGCTGATACGGATATTGTTCCTGTTCCAGATGGCCTCATCTACCTTAAAATTTGTTTCATATACCCAATCCTCTTTTTCTATCCATTGCAGTCCTCTTTCATTGATCCTGAAATAAGGTTCTTCAATAATACCATTATTTAAAAGATCTGAATGTACTACGCCCGGTATGGTGGCGGTGTACCAATTGGTGAGCCGCACCTGCTTAAACTTCCAGTTTTCATGCAATGGCTGTTTGATCAGGTTCTGCCCATCGGCATTTATAAAACTGATAAACCAAACAATTAAACTAAGGAGCAACCTGGTACTTTGAATCCTGTTCATACTTATAACATTTTAATAAAAGGGATATTACTTCCCCGGGAATTATGGAATATTTTCTATGGCCCCTACATTGGAGCCGGGATGTTTTAATCTTGTATTGCCAAAAAAATCTTTTGTAATAAATGATTTATAGTCGCCTGTTAAAATCAAATCTGAATTGCGGGCAGGCTTAATATCATTAAGCGTTGTTATATTGGAAATAGTAACCGGAAGGTTTGCATTTACTTTATTATCGTTCTGGCTGATAAAATTATGCACCCCACTTTTATAAGGATTTGCCGACCAATAGTTATTGGCGGTTACAATACCGGCCTGTGAAAGAATCGCATCCCTGTCGCTTGTTACGGCAAGTTCTACTATTGAGCTTAGTTTATGGGATGGTATTGAAAAAATGTTGTTGGAAATATGAATGTTCCTGTATGTTGCCGGTATATTGGGCCTGATGAAATTTATAAGGCTCATTGGTACACCAGGATCTGCTACTATATCAATACAGGTATTATTACTGATATAAATATCAGAGAAGCTGTTGCTGCCGCCGGTTCTGTCGCAATAGCCAAATGCTATTGGTCCCCGAAAACAGATGTTGTTGAACACAAAAATATGATCAGAGTCTAACGGGTATTCGTACTTTTCATTGGCAATTGAAATATTAGTGGCGCCTTTTTTAAAAACTCCTGCTGTGTCCACCCGTTTCCAGAACCTGCGGTTATTGGCGCTGTTGTATAACCTGTTGTTGGCCACAATAGTGTGGG
>JASGDI010000127.1:0-18198 GCA_049841335.1 Niabella sp.
CCTGAGCAAGGGTAACCCTAACCTGAGACCCGAGTTCACTAATTCTCTGGAATTATCCTATTCAAAGAACTTTGACAGGACCAATAACCTCATTTTATCGGTTTACTACAAAAATACCACAGGTTTGATAACCAGATATCAATCGCAGGAAACCAACCCATTGACCAACCAGTTAGTAATTATAAATACCTATATGAATGCCAACTCCAGCTTTGTGGGAGGCTTTGAAGCAGTGGCTAAAAATGCTCCAGCTAAATGGTGGGATATAACCAGCAACATTAATATATATACTTCAAAGATAAATATTGATGACCCTTCTATTACAACAGCCGAACAGATGTATAGCTGGTTTGCCAAGATCAATAACACCTTCAAGCTGCCTAAAAACTTCACACTACAGTTGTCGGGAGACTACAACTCCAAAACAGTGTTAGCGCCGGGAGGTTCCGGCGCCAGCAGCGGTGGCGGTGGCCGCGGAGGATTTGGTGGTAATGTGAGCGGAAACGCCCAGGGTTACAGTATGCCTACTTATGGTGTTGATGTGGCTTTAAAATATGAATTCCTGAAAAACAAAGCGGCTTCTGTTACATTAACCGGCAGCGATATTTTCAAAACCCGTGTCAATGATGTGTACACTTCTGCCGGATTCTTTAACCAGCACCAGTATCGCGTGCGCGACCAGCAGTTCTTCAGTATCAATTTTTCTTACCGGTTCGGAAAGTTTGATGCGTCGCTGCTCAAGCGTAAAAATTTGAAGGCTGAGCAGGAAAGCATGCAGGGCGGAATGCAGGGGATGCCTTAGTTGGTCAAGAAGTCCGAGGACAGAAGTCGGATGTCGGGAGTAGCCAGCATTCGGCCTCAAGCTTTATACTTTTAGCCTTTATGGTCGGAAAAGTCCGGGGCCAGAGGTTGGAAGTCTGAGGTAAACACAGCTTCAAGTCTTTTGCTTTACGCTTTCAGCCTTCAAAGAAATTTAGCGCTCTACATTTAATACCTTTCACGGCCGAACAATTATGCCTGCCTGATGTTTTAATGAAGATAATCAGCAACAGGACCAGCGTACCTGTTGCCGGATTTTTTAGTTTATGAAGTGGTAATAATATTTTGAGCCGTTATTTGCATATTGTATGTCTGGATACACCTTGTCCTGCTGACTGTGGCGATGCTATTGATATGATGAACCGAATCAAAGCATTTCATAAGAAGGGTGTTAAGATACATTTACACTATTTCAGGTTTAAAGAAAAATGTAATTCGCTGGAACTAAGCAAATACTGTGAGACCGTACAATCATACGAAAGAAAGGATGCCCTGGACTGCCTGTCGCTAAACGCTCCTTATTTCGTTAACTGCCGATGCAATGATACTCTCGTTGAAAATATTAATAAGGATAGTCACCCCGTTTTGCTGGAAGGGCTGCATACTACCGGCATTATCAACTATATTAACCAGGGCCATCGAAAAATTTGCGTGCGCATGCATAATGAAGCCTCTGTTCATTATCGTGAAATGGCCCGTTGTACACTAAACCCTGCCAAAAAGACCTTTTACCTTGCAGAAAGCCTGTTAACCAAAAAATACACTTCTACATTACCCGATGAATGCCTGTATGCCTGTGTATCTGACGAGGACCGGGACAGCTTTGCAAACCTCGGCCTTAGCAATGTACAAACGATCCCTATTTTCCCTTCCTGGCAAACGGTAGATTGTCCGGCAGGCATGGGCAGCCTCTGTCTCTTTCATGGCAACCTCGCCAACCCCGACACAGAGAAAGCAGCGCTATGGCTGCTGAGCAATGTATTTAATCTGGTAAGGATCCCTTTTATTATTGCAGGAAAAAATCCGCCCAAAAGCATACAAAAGGCTGCGGGGTTATGCCGGAACACCTGCTTAGTGAGCAATCCCAGCGAGCGGGAGATGGAAGACCTGGTACAAAAAGCACATATTAATATACTTCCCGGTTTTAATAAAAATGTTACCGGCGTACGGATTAAATTGCTGCATGCTTTATACAAGGGAAGGCATTGTGTAACCACACCTGCTATGGTAGAAGGAACCGGGTTGAAAGATGCCTGTCATATTGGTACTACGGCTAATGCAATTGCCTCTATTATTTCGCAGCTTTATTATCTTCCTTTTGAGGAAGAGGAAGTAAAGCTCCGGAAAAGATTATTGGAAGATACTTATAACAACGACAAAAACATCGGGCAGTTTATAGATTATCTATGGTAGCATTGTCAATCACCCTGCCCCCCTCTGTTTTAATAAGCCTTGCAGGATATTTTTTTACTACCGCATAATCATGTGTAGCCATTACAATGGCAGCATTACTTTCTTTGGCAATAGATAAAAGCAGGCTCATAATCTCATCCGTTGTAACCGGATCAAGGTTTCCCGTTGGCTCATCAGCCAGTATAAGTTTGGGGCTGTTCAGCAAGGCACGGGCTATATCTACACGTTGCTGCTCGCCCCCGCTCATTTCAAAAGGCATTTTGAGGGCTTTATGTGTCAGGCCTACCTGCTCCAGCACTTCATTGATTTTATCGTCTATCTCTTTTTTATCCTTCCAGCCTGTAGCTTTCAAAACAAATTTCAGGTTATCGGCCACGTTCCTGTCTGTCAGCAACCTGAAATCCTGGAACACTACTCCCAGCTTACGCCTTAGAAAGGGCACATCGCGCCAGTGCATATTTTTTAGCTGGTAGCCTGCCACAACAGCATCGCCTTCTGTTAAAAGCAGGTCGCCATACAGCATTTTCAACAGGCTCGATTTCCCGGTGCCTGTTCTCCCCACCAGGTACACAAATTCTCCTTCCCTAACGGTAAGGTTTACTTCTTTCAGCACTAAGTTATCGCCCTGGTAAATATTCGCGTTACTGATCTCTATAATCGGCTGCTGCATGATCTTTATTAATTGTAGGGTTGCAAAATAAGGCAAATAATTTAGACCTGTGAGGTTTTTAAAAACCTTACAGATCTTCTTAAACTAAAAAAATAGTTGTTAAACTAAATAATTAGTTTTAACTTGCTCGCAGAAAAAAATTACAGGATGAAACAATTAACAAAAGCAGAAGAGCAGATCATGCACATTTTATGGGATAACGGACCACAATTTCTAAGAGAAGTGCTGGACGCTATGCCCGAACCCAAGCCCCATCAGAATACAGTAGCCACCATTTTAAAAATACTGGTAGAAAAAGACTTTGTTACCGTAAATGTATTCGGGCGGCAGCATCAGTACGCAGCATCAGTAAGCAAAGAGGCTTATTCAGGTAAAACTATAAAACACATGGTGAAGGGGTATTTTGAAGGCTCATTTGCCAATATCGTTTCTTTTATGGTAAAGGAAAATAATTTAAGCGTGGAAGAGCTGGAGACGCTGTTGCAGCAAATCAGGAAACAACAAAAAAAATAATTGTATGCTTACCTACCTATTGCAAATGATGGCCTGCTCCGGCATCCTGTATGGCTACTACCACTTCTTTTTAAGAAATGAGCGGTTCCACCAGTATAACAGGTTTTACCTGCTGTTCTCTATTATACTAAGCCTTGTACTGCCATTGATAAAAATACCGGTACAGGTAATGAAAGCAGATCCATCCAACCCTGTGTACCTGTTGGTAAGCACGGGAGAAAATATGGTGATCACTGCCCGGGAAGGATCTGATACTTCTTTCCTGCTGTATATTCTCTATAGTGTGATTGTACTGTTTTTATTAGCAAGGCTTGTCCTGACCATAAGAAGAATCATCAGTATCAAAAAAAATTCAGTTACGGAAACCATAGAAAATATTCAGTTCATCAGCACTACAGATGCCAATGCCCCGTTTTCCTTTTTCAAATGGCTGTTCTGGAACAGCAGAACCCCTTTGCAATCTGTCGAAGGCGAGCAGATCTTTAAGCATGAA
Source organism: Niabella sp. (assembly GCA_049841335.1). Lineage (GTDB taxonomy): Bacteria > Bacteroidota > Bacteroidia > Chitinophagales > Chitinophagaceae > Niabella. Next base: position 3,909 of record JASGDI010000127.1, read on the forward strand.
ATGTACCACATCCGCAGCAAGCATAGCTGGGACCTTATTTTCATAGAAATAGTACTGGCTGTATTTTGGTTTAACCCGCTTTTTTATCTATACAGGAAAGAGCTGAAAACGATCCAGGAATTTCTGGCAGATAAACATGCCACCGAAGGGCAGGATACATACGAATACGCAGAAATTTTATTGCTGCGGGCATTGAGAGGCCGTCAGCTTCAGTTAGTCAACCCATTTTTTCATAGTCAGTTAAAAAGAAGAATTGCCATGTTAACAACATCTAAAAAGCCACAGCACCAATGGCTGAGAAAATTATTGGTACTACCCATAGCCATAATCGTTATTGCACTGTTTGGTTTTACCTATAAGAAAGAAATTAAAGAAGTGGTAGCTGCACTACCTGAAATAGCAAATAATAAAACTACTGTAACGTCCGCCACGGAAATTCCTTTAAAAAATGAGGTACATCCTGTTACAGATATCCCGGAGAAAATAGACACCGTACCCCAAAAAAGAGATGCTATTGGGCAAGAAGTATTAGCGGAATACGAAACAGGCTCAGGGAGGTACAGAAAACTGAATCCTATCACAGTAGTTGGCTATTCAGAAAAAGAAGCCCCTAAGCGCATACTCAAAGAAGGTGAAGTAAAGATTGATGTAGAAGCAGCTTTCCCCGGAAATTGGAGCAACTTTTTAGAGCGAAATATAGACGGACAGATACCTACTGAAAAAGGTGCACCTGCCGGTAAATATGAAGTATTGGTTCGGTTCATTGTTAACGAAGACGGAAGTATTTCAGGTGTCCAGCCATTGAGCAATGAAGGTTACGGAATGGAGGAAGAAGTAGTAAGAGTATTACAGAAATCGCCTGATTGGCGCCCGGCTTTAAATAATAAAGAGGGCGGAGAAGCCAAAGCTGTAAAATCCTATCGCATACAACCCATAAATTTCCAGGTAACACGGGAGGTAAAAAAAGAAAATGTACAAATGGAACCAGTTGCAACTGCAAATAAAAGAGAGCCGGAAATCTTCACTAAAACAGAAATTGATGCCCAATACCCCGATAACTGGCGCAGTTATCTGGTAAACAATCTTAACGGAAGGGTACCGGTAGATAATGGAGCAAAGCCAGGCAACTATACCACAATTATCCAGTTTATTGTAGATAAAGATGGCAATACAAGCGATTTTAAAGCGCTTACCAATCATGGTCACGGAATGGAAGAAGAATCGCTAAGAGTTATTAAAGCATCCGGTAAATGGAAACCTGCCCTTCAGAATGGCAGGGTAGTAAAAGCTTACCGTAAGCAACCCATAACTTACCAGATAACAGGAAGGTAATTATCCGGACAATGGTATAGTCCGAAGTGATTCACAAACCACTTTGGAAAGAAACGGGCTGGCATCACCGCCGTTTTTAATAATATCCCTGACAATTGTAGAAGCTACCGAAGTATATTTAGGCTCACCGGTCAAAAATATGGTTTCGATATTTTTATCCAGCGCACGGTTAGCATCTGCAATTGTTTTTTCATATTCAAAATCACTTACATAACGAATACCCCTTAAAATAAACTGCGCCCCTATCTTCTGACAGAAATGTACAGTCAGCCCTTCATAAACCGCGCCTTCCACCTGGGGGCAATGGCCGTAAATATCCTTTATCCACTGCAGCCTTTGCGAAGTAGAAAACATGGGCTTTTTGGAAGTATTAAAACCAATTCCAACCACAATTTTATCAAACAACGGAATAGCGCGGTTGATAATATCTTCGTGCCCCAATGTTATAGGGTCAAAAGTTCCGGGAAAAAGGCAAATTCTGTCTGACATGCTTTTTAAGTTCATAGTTCATAGCTCATGATTCATAGTTGCTGTCAACTATGAACTATTATCCATGAACTAATTATTTTTATTTGACAGCAAATATAATACGGCCATCCTTACGGCCACACCATTTTCTACCTGTTGCAAAATAATGGACTGGCCGCTATCTGCTACATCACTATCCAGCTCCACTCCACGATTGATAGGACCTGGATGCATAATTACCACATCTTTTTTCAGGCTTTCCAGTAGTTTGCGGCTGATGCCATAGCTAAGATTATACTCGCGCAGCGAAGAAAATAATACCTGGTTCTGTCTTTCCAGTTGAATGCGCAGCACATTGGCCACATCGCACCAATTTAAGGTTTCTTCAAGGTTATAGCTCACATTTACGCCAAAAGCAGCCCCGGCATACTTGGGAATTAAAGTAGGCGGGCCACAAAGTGTTACTTCTGCTCCCATCTTTTTAAGCAGGTACATATTGCTCATAGCTACACGGCTATGAGTAATATCGCCTATAATGGCCACTTTGGTCCCTTCCAATTTCCCCATTTTTTCGCGAATAGAAAAAGCATCCAGTAATCCCTGCGTGGGGTGTTCGTTAATACCATCCCCGGCATTTACAATAGCTGCCGGTATATGCTGTGCCAGGAAATGCGGTGCGCCGCTGGCACTGTGGCGCATTACTACCATATCCACTTTCATGGACAGGATATTATTTACAGTATCCAGCAAGGTCTCGCCTTTGGAAACAGAAGATCCTGATGCCGTAAAATTGATAGTATCTGCCGATAAACGCTTTTCAGCCAGCTCAAAAGAAATACGTGTACGGGTTGAGTTCTCGTAAAACAGGTTTACGATGGTAACATCACGTAAAGAAGGAACTTTCTTTACCGGACGTTGCAGCACTTCCTTGAATTGGGTAGCCGTATCTAAAAAAAGGGAGATATCCTCCTTTGTAAGGTCTTTTATACCGAGCAAATGTTGCGTGGAAAGCTTCATTAAAAATCAAAGATAATGTAAGCAACTTAAATTGTGTACAATAAAATTGTTTTGGTTACATAAATATTTTTTACTTCATTAATGTATAATGTACGACCAGTAATATAAGAGGACAGATGACGGATGACAGAGGACAGGGTTGGAAAGTTGATAGGTTTAAAAGTTGACAGGTTGAAGGTTGTGGGGATGGTTGAAAGTGGTTTGATAGTAGTTAAATAGTTGTTTAAAGGTTGACAAAAAAAGCGGAAAAAAGGATGATCAAACAGGTGATATAGAAATTCTATACTACTGGCTGGAAGCCAAAAGCTGGAGAGCATTCTGCCTCAAGCCTTCTGCTTTCGGCCTATACCAGTATTCAGCATCCAGCAACCCCATCCTTTATAAGCTTAAACGCTCTACCTTTATAGTACTAAATAATAAATAATGGATTTTTTACAAATACTGAGTATAAGCAACGAAAATAGCGGAGCCGGAACAGGCAGCAACTGGCTGTCAGGAAGTGAGCAAAAGATAGCGTCTTTCTCTCCGGTAGACGGGCAGTTAATCGCTTCAGTACAGATTGCCAACAGGGAGCTGTATGATGCGGTAATACAAAAAGCACAGGAGGCCTTTTTGCTATGGAGGCTTTGGCCGGCTCCCAAACGCGGCGAAGTAGTGCGGCAGATAGGTGAAGCATTGAGAAAACACAAGGAAGCTTTAGGCAAACTGGTATCTTATGAAATGGGCAAAAGCCTGCAGGAAGGGTTGGGCGAAGTGCAGGAAATGATTGATATCTGTGATTTTGCAGTTGGCCTGAGCAGGCAATTGCACGGATTCACCATGCACAGTGAAAGGCCTGGGCACAGGATGTATGAACAATACCATCCGCTGGGTGTGGTGGGTATTATATCAGCCTTTAACTTCCCGGTAGCGGTATGGAGCTGGAATGCTATGCTGGCCTGGGTTTGCGGCGATGTTTGTGTATGGAAGCCATCTGAAAAAACCCCTTTATGCGCTGTGGCCTGCCAAAAAATTATTGCAGAAGTATTTGCCGCCAGTCAGGTTCCTGAAGGTGTAAGCTGCCTTATTGTGGGTGGCGCTGATGCGGGTGAATGGTTAGCAAAAGATGAAAGAGTTGCATTGGTATCTGCTACTGGCTCTACCCGGATGGGAAAAGCCGTAGCCACTAATGTAGCACAAAGGCTGGGGCGATTTTTACTTGAACTGGGAGGAAATAATGCTATTATTATTTCTAAAGATGCCGATCTGAATATTGCCATTCCGGGAGCTGTTTTTGGAGCTGTTGGCACTGCCGGCCAAAGGTGCACCACCACCAGAAGGCTTATTATTCATGAAGATATTTACGATGATTTTAAGGAAAGACTGGTAAATGCATACACTCAGCTAAAGATTGGCGACCCGTTAGACCCTGAAAACCATGTCGGCCCTTTGATAGATAAAGATGCAGTACAGCATTACCTAGACGCTATTGAGCTATGCAAAACCCAGGGGGGACGTTTTATTGTTGAAGGCGGCGTGCTGACCGGCGAAACCTATAAAAGCGGCTGTTATGTAAAACCCTGCATTGCTGAAGCAGTACACCACTCCCCTGTTGTGCATACAGAAACCTTTGCTCCCATTCTTTATATAATGAAATATGCAACGCTTGAAGATGCTATAGCTATCCAGAATGAAGTGCCACAGGGCCTGTCATCGTCCATTATGACCAACAATCTCCGTGAAGCAGAACAATTCCTTTCACATGCCGGTAGCGATTGTGGAATTGCCAACGTAAATATAGGCACCAGCGGTGCCGAAATAGGCGGTGCCTTTGGCGGAGAAAAAGAAACCGGCGGTGGGCGCGAAAGCGGCAGCGATGCCTGGAAAAATTATATGCGCAGGCAAACCAATACTATTAATTACAGCCATGAGCTTCCATTAGCACAGGGCATTAAGTTTGATATTGGGTGATTTACGAGATAGTAGACTTTAGACATCAGGCGTTAGATGTTAGACTGCGCAATTTTCAATAATCAAGTGCTGATGGCTGCAGCAGGAAGCCGAAAGCAGAAGGCTTAAAGCTTTTAGCTTCTGGTAAATGACAAATGAGCATTGCTTTAAGTTGACAGTTGACAGTGGGCAGATGACGGTTAACAGATTGAAAAGTTGAAGATGGTAACCTACTCGCTATTAACTATTGACTACCATCAACCGCTGAACTGTTTTTTTGACCGCCTGTCATTTTATGATATTCTTTAAGATGTTAACTATATTTTTGTAGTTTGTTCTATTTAAAATTATTGTTTTGCATGAATAAACTACTCGGTGCATTAGGTTTTGTTTTCGCGATCGGTGGATTTTCAATTACTGCTTCGGCGCAGGATGAAGTTCCCCAGGGCTGGCATTTAAAAGATTATCAAAAAGACAAGCTTTATGGCATAAGCCTGGATCAGGCCTATGAATTCCTGAAAGCCAAAGGGCTGAAAAACACGCCTGTGATCGTGGGCATTATAGATTCAGGTATTGATACCACACATGAAGACCTGAAACCTGTGCTATGGATCAACGAAAAAGAAATTCCCGGTAACGGAATTGATGATGACAAGAACGGGTATATTGATGATATTTATGGCTGGAACTTTTTAGGCAGCAAAGATGGTAAAGAAAATGTAACTAAAGATTCTTTTGAAGGGGCAAGGGTTTACTGGAAGTTCAGGAACAGGTTTGAAGGAAAAACCGAAAGCCAGGTGCCAGCAAATGAAAAAGAGGATTATAAAATGTGGGTAAGAGCCAAACAGGATATTGATAAAAATGCTTCCAACCCTGATGAAACTGAATTTTTAAAACTAATGGCAGATGTTTTCAGGGAAGGGGATTCAGTGATCAGGAAAGACTTAAACAAAGAAGTATACAGCTGTAAGGATCTGGTCGGCTACACCCCGCTTGCCGGATCGGCCAACCAGGTAAAGCGAATATTAGTGAGCACCTGCAAAGGCAACGAAAATGATGATATTACCAGTAAAATGCTGATGGAGGATATCCAGAAAGACCTGGATAAAGCCACTATGGGCGAACAGGCCCCTAAAAATTATCGCAACGATATAGTAAAGGACAATTATAGCGATTTTAATGACAGGTATTATGGTAACGGCAATGTAATGGTGGATAATGAATCGGCCCTGCATGGTACACACGTAGCAGGCATTATCGGCGCTGCGCGCAATAATGGCCTGGGCATAGATGGAGTAGCCGACAATGTAAGACTGATGAGCATAAGGGCTGTGCCTGATGGTGATGAGCATGATAAGGACGTTGCATTGGGTATCCGTTATGCTGTTGATAACGGGGCGAGGGTTATTAATATGAGCTTTGGTAAAGGGTTCTCTCCCGAAAAAAAATGGATAGATGAAGCGGTGAAATACGCCGAAAGCAAAAATGTATTGCTGGTACATGCAGCAGGTAATGACGCAGCCAATATTGATACTGCTTATAATTTTCCATCAGCCCAGTTTTTAGATGGTAAAAGACCTGCCAGTTGGATGACTATTGGTGCAAGCGGCGATGAGAAAATTGGCGATCTTACAGCAAGCTTTTCTAATTATGGTAAAAAGGAAGTAGACGTTTTTGCACCCGGTGTAAGGATATACTCTACCGTTCCCGGCGGCAATACCTATGCCAACCTGCAGGGAACAAGTATGGCAGCTCCGGTAGTTTCCGGTGTTGCAGCCCTGATCATGAGTTACTATCCCAACCTGAGCGCGGTTCAGGTGAAAAAAATAATTGAAAAAACGGTCAGCAAGCCTACGGTTCAAACAGCTAACCCCGGTGGTGGGCCGGATGTTCTGTTATCAGATATTTCGGTTTATGGTGGTATCGTAAATGCCTACGAAGCCGTAAAGCTGGCCGACGCCGAAAGTAAAACCACTCCTGCGAAAAAAGTAACCAGTAAAAAAAGATAATATATTTGCCTGACAGCATTTTAAAAGCTACCTTAAAGGTGGCTTTTTTTAATATATTGCTAATACAAGCAATAAAGCATTTCTTTATTTTTAACCTCATCTGTATTTGAAAAACGATACCAGAAATATCCTGTTATTCGGAGCCGGTAAATCTGCTACTGTTCTTATTAACTATCTGCTGGCGCAGTCTGCTCCATGCAAATGGACGCTGACAGTAGTAGATGCTGATCTTCAGCTTGCCCGATCAAAAATCAATGCTCACCCTAATGCCCTTGCCCTGTCTTTTGATATCAATAATAATGAAGAAAGGGTAAAAGTTATAAGTCATGCCGACATTGTTATTTCAATGCTGCCTCCGGCATTACATTATATTGTAGCGCAGGATTGCATTGCTTTCAGAAAAAATCTGCTCACAGCTTCGTATCTCGATGAAAAAATAAAAGCGCTTCAGAGCAGGATCAACCGTCATCAGCTTCTCTTTCTTTGCGAAATGGGTCTTGATCCGGGTATTGATCACATGAGCGCTATGCAAATGATTGATAACATTAAAGACCAGGGAGGGCTTGTCAAAAGTTTCAAATCCCATTGTGGCGGGCTTGTAGCGCCCGAAAGCGACGATAACCCATGGCATTATAAAATTACCTGGAACCCTGCCAATATTGTAAACGCAGGCAAAGCCGGGGCAGTATATAAGGAAAACGGGTACATTACTAAAATTAATTACCCTGATATTTTTAATCAGCATGGAATGGTTTCAATCCCCGGCTATGGCCGGTACGTCTGTTACCCCAACCGCGACTCGTTGTCTTATATGTCTTTATACAGGCTTGAAAGCACATCAACGTTTATACGCACTACACTAAGACATCCGCATTTCTGCATTGGCTGGAAATATATTATTAAAGCGGGGCTGACGAATGAAGATGTGGTTGTATCTGCAAAGAACTATACAGGTCAACCTATTGCCGAATGGTTTTTACATTGTTTGCAAACCCATACGCAGTCCGGAAATTTTACAGATTTTCTCACAAAACAGGTTGCCGTAGAAGAAAGAGTATTGGTACAAGAGCTTTTCAGTTATCTGGGCTTGTTGAGTAATGATGTGATTCCAGATACCTTGTCTGCTCATTCGTCGGTTCTTCAATACCTGTTGGAGACCAGACTAAAGCTCGGCAACCAGGATAAAGATATGATTGTTATGCTGCACGAAATAGATTACGAAGTAAGGGGGAAATATTATTCGGCTAAAAGCAGCATGGCTATAAAAGGTGAAGACCATCTTATAACAGCAATGGCAAAAACCGTTGGCCTTCCTTTAGCCATTGCAGCAGAGCTGATATTAAACAACAGTATCAGGCTAACAGGTCTTCATATACCCATTATAAAAGATATCTACGAACCTGTTCTGGCAAAATTAAAAGACAATAAAATTTATTTTCGGGAAATATAAAAACCCTATATTTATAACCATAATAATTATTTATAACTACATTTAAAAGTAAAACGAAAGCCTTCAGATTATTATAGTGAAGTAAGCCATGACTATCACCTCACTTAATTTATTTGCAGGAATTGCCAAATTGAGAAAGATTATATGCAGCACATTATTTATCTCGTTCCCGCTATGGCCATCATTGGCCTGTTGTACACGTATTTGAAGTTTAAATGGGTAGTAAGCCAGGATAGCGGCACTCCCAGGATGAAAGAGATCAGCCACTATATCCGTGTAGGAGCTATGGCTTTTTTGAAAGCCGAATGGAAGATACTGGCTTATTTTGTAGTGGTAGTAGGTATTTTACTGGCCATATTGGCACAAACCAATCCACACTCTCACTGGCTGATATCAATAGCTTTTATTATTGGGGCCGTATTAAGTGGCCTGGCCGGCTATATAGGCATGCGTTCTGCCACTTTAGCTAATGTGCGCACCGCTCACGCCGCAAGGGGCAGTCTTAATAAAGCGCTGCATGTGTCTTTTGGTGGTGGTGCCGTAATGGGCGTTGGCGTAGCAGGTATGGCCGTATTAGGCTTAGGTGGTTTATACATTATATTAAAATATTATTTTGCTCCTGAAGCGGCAATGAATTCTAAAGAAATGCTTCAAACCATAGAAGTATTGACAGGGTTTTCCTTAGGTGCCGAATCCATTGCCCTGTTTGCACGTGTGGGCGGAGGCATTTATACAAAGGCCGCTGATGTAGGCGCAGACCTCGTGGGTAAAGTAGAAGCCGGTATCCCCGAAGATGATCCCCGTAATCCGGCTACTATTGCAGATAATGTGGGGGATAATGTGGGGGATGTTGCAGGTATGGGCGCCGATCTGTTTGGGTCTTATGTAGCCACGGTACTGGCAACCATTGTGCTGGGGCAGCAAATCAAAATAACAGGTACTGATACTTTAGGAGGCTTCTCCCCCATCATTTTACCAATGCTGATTGCAGGAGTAGGTATCATTTTTTCCATTATAGGTACTTTATTTGTCAGGGTAAGCGATACAGCCGGCATTTGCACGCGTACCGTACAAAGGGCTTTAAACATGGGGAACTGGGGTTCTATGATCCTTACTGCTATTGCCTCAGTTGGCCTTGTAATGTGGCTTTTGCCAGATAGAATGGAGCTTCGCGGGTTTTCATTTACCAAGTATGGTGTACTGGGCGCCATTGGGGTGGGCCTGCTGGTAGGCGCACTGATTGGGATTGTAACAGAGTATTATACTGCAATGGGCCGGCGCCCTGTTAATATGATCATCAAAAAATCATCAACCGGACATGCTACTAATATAATCGGCGGAATTGCAATGGGCATGGAGTCTACGTTTATGCCCATCAATATTTTAGCCGGTGGTATCTGGGGCGCCTATCAATGTGCCGGTTTGTATGGTGTAGCTATTGCCGCTGCTACTATGATGGCTACTACCGCTATGCAATTGGCTATTGATGCTTTTGGCCCTATTGCCGATAATGCCGGCGGCATTGCCGAAATGAGCCAGTTGCCTAAGGAAGTGCGTGAGAAAACAGATGTGCTGGATGCGGTAGGTAATACCACGGCAGCTACCGGGAAAGGTTTTGCTATTGCGTCGGCTGCGCTTACTTCACTTGCCTTATTTGCAGCATTTGTAGGTGTTGCAGGGATCAGCGGCATTGATATCTATAAAGCCAATGTATTAGCTTCTTTATTTATTGGGGCTATGGTTCCTTTTTTGTTCTCCTCATTAGCTATCCGTGCTGTTGGTGAAGCAGCCATGGCTATGGTAGAAGAAGTAAGGAGGCAGTTTCATACTATACCCGGTATTATGGAAGGCACTGCCAAGCCCGAGTATGATAAATGTGTAGAAATATCTACCGAGGCCTCCATCAAAAAAATGGTCATTCCCGGTACCATTGCTATCATATCTCCGTTAATAATAGGCTTTCTGCCCGGCTTTGGAGCAGAACCTTTAGGTGGTTTCCTGGCAGGTGCAACAGTGAGTGGAGTGTTGTTAGGTATGTTCCAGAATAATGCCGGGGGCGCCTGGGATAATGCCAAAAAATCTTTTGAAAAAGGCGTTGAGATCAACGGAAAAATGTATTATAAAAAATCAGAGCCCTATAAGGCTTCTGTAACCGGCGATACAGTTGGCGATCCTTTAAAAGATACTTCCGGCCCGTCAATGAATATACTGATCAAGCTGATGTCTATTGTATCACTGGTAATTGCCCCTACTTTGGCCCAATTAGCAGAACCATCTGCTGAAGCTGCTGCTACAGCTCCCGAAAAAACAGTAAAGGAAGTGGTACATACTTCACATGTGCCTAAAAAAATTACTTTTAAGGCGATGGAATGACACTTTAGTTTTTATAATATCCAATTTTCAATACGCAATAATCCCCGCCTGACCAATCATTCAGGCAGGAATGTTCAGGCACCTGTAGCAGGAAGCTGAAAGCATAAGACTTAAAGCCTTTAGCTTTCTGCAAATGAAAAATGGGCATTGGTTGTTGATTATTTAAGATTATCCGGCATCTATTGCCGCACCTCTTCCACCACCTTACTTCTCAATTCATTGGTAAAAGTAATTTCTACCTTGTAATCCAGGGGAGCATAATAGTCCTGTATAATTTTCCTGATCTTTTCTTTTGATTGCTGCCGGTAATTAGTATTGCTTTCAAGCTGGGCCTTTGACTGAGCATATAATTTCTGGATGAGCCTGCTATAGGCTTCTTCATCATTGGATTCAAACAAGCCTTTACGGGATGCTGCATTCATCCTGTCCATCCTTAACTCATAACTTAACAATTCCGGATCAGGCAATACAATATATACCTGTTTGTTCTTTTCTTCAATATTTATATGCTGCCGTTCCAGGTTAATGCCATATTTGGCCACATACGGCACAGAGATATTGAAAGTACGCTCCAGAAAAAGCTTTTTAAAATAATCTGTAATACTTCCGTCATTGGCAATATTACTGCTTTTAATACTTGCATTACCCTGCACTTCCAAAGCAGAAAGCTCGGCAATCTGCTTGATCAGTACATCATTCATTATCATATTGTCCACTGTTTTAGAGGCGCTTTTCCTGCCCAGGAAATAAGCAAGCAGTGCAATAATCAGAATCAGTAAAAAAGTAAAAAAATAAGAAACCTTGTTGCGCATGAGTAACTGATTGTTACCCGAAGTTTAATAATTAAAATCAGTTTGCCAAATTTTGAAAAACAGGTTTTGCGGATATTATCCTGAAATGCTAAACATTTATTTTATATTGCTTTAAAGTTTTCATCATGTATAAATTATCGCTTGCAGCATTACTGCTCATGGCTATATTATTCAGCTGTTCTCCAAAAGCAAATAAATCTGGTAAAGACAGTGAATGGATCTCTTTATTTAATGGCAAAAACCTGGATGACTGGCTGGTGAAGATCCATCACCATGATATAGGGGATAATTATGGCCAAACTTTTCGTGCAGAAGATGGCATGATCAAGGTTCGCTATGATCAATATGACGGCTTTAAAGAAAGATACGGTCACCTCTATTATCAAACACCTTTTTCCAGGTATCATTTAAAACTGGAATATCGTTTTGTAGATGGCTGGATGGAAGACGCGCCTTCCTATACTATTTTAAACAGCGGTGTTATGTTCCATTCACAGGACCCACGCACAATGCCCAAAGAGCAGGACTGGCCTATTTCTATAGAAATGCAGTTTCTTGCGGGCCTGCCCGACGGAAAACCACGACCAACAGGCAATATGTGCTCGCCAGGTACTGAGATTGTTTACGAGGGAAGCAAATATGACGGGCATTGCCTGAATTCTTCTTCTAAAACCTACCCTGTAGGAGAATGGGTAAAAGCCGAACTGGTAGTACTCGGCGATTCCCTTATCACTCATATTATTAATGGCGATACTGTATTGCAATACTCAAAACCCAGTATTGGGGGCGGCGTAGCCAACCGGTTCGATCCTAAACAAAAAGCGGATGGCAAGCCACTTACAAGCGGATATATCGCTTTACAAAGTGAAGGACAGCCGATTGACTTCAGGAATATACAGTTAAAGAAACTGGACTGATAACAGTATGGTGTCTCCATTGAATAATTGAATATTTCTACCGCTTGCAGCGGTACAGGTCTGTATCTATCGCTGGAAGCGATAGAATAAAGTTCGGGACGTCCTCTATCCCGAACAGCTGTATATCAGAAGTTTTTTAGGCCTAAAAAACTATTATAAAAAGTTATTTACATAATGTATATAATAGATTTTATCTATAGCACTATTTAAAAATACAATAAAATTGATGGCCTTATCTTTTTGAAGCGCCCGTTAAAATAAATACTTTTGCACCTGTTAATTCGTTGCCTGCCATAGTAAAATTGATTATTCATTTTTAAAACTTTTATACAATGGCATTAACAGGCAAAAAAGCTCCTCATTTTGTTTCGGGAGCTGTAATTAATGGCGAAGAAATCGTTGATAACTTTTCATTGGATCAGTACTTAGGTAAAAAGCACGTTATACTTTTCTTTTATCCAAAGGATTTTACATTCGTTTGTCCCACAGAAATCCATGCTTTCCAGGAAAAGCTGGCCGAATTTGAAAAAAGGAATGCAGTAGTGATCGGCTGCTCTACCGATACAGAAGAAACGCACCTGGCATGGCTGACCACGCCTAAAGAAAACGGCGGTATTGAAGGCGTAACCTATCCTATTATAGCTGATGCCTCAAAAACCATTTCCATGAATTATGGTGTACTGGCGGGTGAATATGCGTTTAACAATGATACCAGGCAATGGTCGTTCAGCGGCGCTCCTGTGGCATTCCGGGGTACTTTTTTAATAGATAAAGAAGGAATCGTTCGCCACGAATCCATCAACGATCTTCCTTTAGGACGTAATATTGATGAATACCTTCGCTTACTGGATGCCCAGTTACACGTTGAAAAATTCGGAGAAGTATGTCCTGCCAACTGGGAAGAAGGCGATGAAGCAATGAAAGCTACTACTGAAGGAGTGGCTGAATATTTTTCGAAAAACTAAATAATAAATTATGTTGATAGAATTAGAACAGGATAACCTGGAAGAAATAGTAGCGCAGCACCCCCGGGTGGTAGTACAATATTCTGCAGGATGGTGTGGTAATTGCAGGCTAATGAAACCTAAGTTTAAAAGGCTTTCAAGCGAAAATGAATCTGCTGTATTTGTAATTGCCGATGCTGAAAAGTTCCCTTTAAGCAGAAAGCTGGCAGCAGTGAATAACCTGCCTACTTTTGCCAGCTTCAACAATGGAGCGCTGGTAAACCAGGTGCAGACAAATAAAGAAGAACCCTTAAAAACATTGATCAATGAAATTACCGGTAATTAGGCAAATTCAGCGCAATTGCTCTCCCGGGCAGATAGAAAATGCTATTGCAGTTCTGGAAAGTATCAGTGAGGCATCTTCTGTTAAAGAAGAAGAACTGGATGTAATTGGTGAGCTTATCTCCAATTGCTGTGGGGCACTGGAAGTACACGAATCTATAGCAGCAGGCGAATCAGAAAAAGATGCCCTTAACGGATTTATGAAAAAAGTGATGGGATCCATAGACCTGTAACTGGATGGAAGCTCCTTTTATAAAACAGCCTGCTTGGATCCAAGCAGGCTGTTTTATATTTATATACCCCTATTCAACCTTTCTGAAAGTATTATAGGTGTACATTATACCGGCCAGGTGTACCTCAGCAGCATTTCAGTCTGATGACCTTTTTCATTGAATACGATATTGATAAAAAACAATATGAAAAAAGTATGCTGGCTACTTGTAGCCATAGTTGCGATAACATTGTCGTGCAAAAAAGACAAAGAGACAAATAGTTCCGTTTTTGCGGGAAAATGGTCCGGGCAGTATGTGGGTAGTGATCAGGGAACATGGAGTGTGACCGTCTCCGGCAATGGTATTATTTCAGGAACAGGACAATCTACGCAGACAGGCAGAACGTTTGATATGGAGGGCAATGTCAACAATGATGGCAATTTTAAGGCTACCATCGGAACGGTAGCAACAGGCAGTGAGTTTAC
>JASGDI010000128.1:0-6943 GCA_049841335.1 Niabella sp.
ACATAAAATAAGCCTGAGCAAGCCACTAAAAGACTTGTCGCAGGATCAACTGGACCTGTTGTTGTACGGAGACGGAGGCGCACAAAAAGTACTGCATCTTGACGGAACAGATGAGACCATTCCTGATTATTATACCGGCAGCTATGAAGGTATCATACCCATGCTAAAGCGCTGGTATCTTTCTACACAAAGCACCGAAGTGCTGCGCGATTGGGTGGAGAAATTTATGGAGTCTCAGCCCTGTCCTGCCTGTAATGGTGAACGCCTGAAAAAAGAAAGTCTCTGGTTTAAAATTGATGGTAAAAACATTGCTTACCTCAGCAACCTTAATTTAGATAACCTGGCTGCATGGCTCGACGGTATTGAATTAAGGCTTAGTAAAAAGCAAAATGCCATTGCAAAAGATATTTTAAAGGAAATAAGGGAACGACTGGGATTTTTGCTGGATGTGGGACTTACTTATTTATCCTTAAACCGTCCCAGCCGTACATTGAGCGGCGGCGAATCGCAGCGCATCAGGCTGGCTACACAAATTGGCTCACAACTGCAGGGCATTACTTATATACTGGATGAGCCTTCTATTGGTTTGCATCAAAGAGATAACCAGCGTCTCATTACTTCTTTGCAAAACCTGCGCGATATTGGGAACAGCGTATTGGTAGTAGAGCATGATAAAGACATTATGCTGGCAGCTGATTATTTAATTGATATAGGCCCTAAAGCAGGTTATCATGGCGGCCGTATTATGGCCCAGGGCACACCCAAACAGATCTTAAAATTAGACACCATCACAGCTGGGTATCTGAACGGGCATTTAAAAATTGACATACCCAAAGAGCGCCGCAAAGGCAATGGAAAGTTTATTGAATTAAAAGGTGTAACCGGCAACAACCTGCAGAATGTAAGCGTAAAATTCCCTTTGGGTAAGATGATTGTTGTTACGGGCGTGAGCGGAAGCGGTAAATCCACGCTCATCAACGAAACCCTGTATCCTGTTTTAAGCAATCATTGTTTCCCGGCAAGTAAAATGCAGGCCATGCCTCACCAATCAGTAAAAGGCCTGGAACATATTGATAAGGTAGTGGAAATAGATCAGTCGCCTATTGGCCGTACTCCAAGAAGCAACCCGGCCACTTACTGCGGATTCTTTACAGATATCAGGACCTTATTTGCATCGGTGCCGGAAGCGAAAATACGGGGCTATAATGCAGGCCGTTTTTCGTTTAATGTTAAAACCGGCCGTTGTGATGTTTGTGAAGGCGGTGGTATGCGGGTGATTGAAATGAATTTCTTACCGGATGTATATGTGCCCTGCGAAAAGTGCAACGGCAAAAGGTATAACCGCGAAACACTGGAAATCCGTTACAAGGGAAAATCCATCTCCGATGTGCTGGACATGACCGTGGACGAAGCAGTAGAATTTTTCCAGGCAGTTCCTAACATCTACAGGAAAATAAAAACCTTGCAGGATGTAGGATTAGGCTACATTACCTTAGGACAAAGCGCTGTAACGCTTAGTGGCGGTGAAGCTCAGCGGGTAAAGCTAAGCACCGAGCTTTCAAAAAAAGATACCGGCAAAACTTTTTATATCTTAGATGAGCCTACTACAGGCCTTCATTTTGAAGACATCAGGCACCTGCTTCGTGTACTGGACAAATTAACCGACAGGGGCAATACGGTTTTAGTGATAGAGCATAATATGGACGTGATAAAAGTAGCGGATCATATTATAGACCTGGGCCCTGAAGGTGGTGATGGCGGCGGACAGATTTTATTTGAAGGCACTCCGGAAGAACTGATAAGACATAAAAAAAGCTATACGGGATTCTATTTGAAACAGGAATTAAACTAATACACCATGCGTATTGATAAACTTAACGATTTACCGGACTGGGAAGATGATCCGTTCAGGAGGGAAGATCAAAAAGGCGAAGAATGGAAGCCTAACCCTACAAGAGAAGCCTGCAAAGCGCTCTATCAGAAATGGCGGGAGATTGTTACAATGTTAAACGGCGCGCTCGAAAACGACAGCGAGGAGGACAATGATCCAACCTCATCATTTGCAGCTTATAATAAACAAATGGTGTTAAGCGATGCTTTTGAAGTAGGAGCAAAAATCAAAAGCTCAGAAGCCGGCGGCATTTATGTATTACGTATGGAGAATGCTACCATCATTCGTAAAAATGCACAATCCATTGCCAGCTCTATGCTAATGTTTGACCCCGACGATGGCGTTGACGAAAACTATGCAATGCTGATACGCGCGGAAATTGATCAGTTCAGGGAGCTTTTCAAAATATGGGTCAGCACTTTTGAAAAGGACGAGTACACAGATGATTGGGGGTTGTTTGTGTAGAAAAAAATTGGCTTCATCCTCACATGTATGCCACGGGTGGGCTCGAAACAACGATTCTTTTTTGTCTTCCCGAGCGGATCCGGCCGTCTAAGCCTATCGGTGTGGACACATTTCTGTGTATCACACAACAACTGAAGGTGAATGACAGGGATTGGGACTGGTCGGAAAAATGTCCCCCGCCAGAGGGGGATATCGGAAAGCCTTTTATTTAGATAGTGGATGAAGGGGGAGGACAGAAATCTGCTAACTTCATAGCTGTGAAAAACCGGTTTGAAAATCACTATTACAACGAGAGCCTTCGGCCGTCTGGATGGATGAGAGGATAGAATAGCTATAGTTAATTAAACAGGAAAGTTGTCCCTCCAGTCAAAGATGCATCCACACTATAGCATCCAAGCAGGAGGACAGAGCAATCTCAACGTGCAGTCGAATTGCAAGTGCGATGGTCTTTCCATTAAGACCTCTTTTTATAGTTGAATTGACGATTCCTGCTATTTCTAACCCATAGCCTGTTAACTATCCAAACACAGAAACAGCCGCTGCTCCTGTCATCAGCGAGCTGAATAAAAGACCCGCTACTACGCTAAACAGCACCATGTAAATAACCCAACTGATCAAAATATACACTACTATGTATATCACTTTTTGATCTTCAGGGGTTTTCTTTAAAGGACCAACTCCCAGATAAAACAGGTAAATACTATACACAGCACCGGCTAATGATAACAGACCACCCAATACAGGAATAAAAGAAAAAATGCCCGCCACATACCCCGCAGTACCGGAATAAGCAACCAGTTGCGCTGATTTATTGATATCTTTTTCTGATTTAAAATTAGGTGCCAGCGCATCAATAACATAGGTAGCAATAACAAATACCAGTACCGTTACAACAATCGCAAAAATGGTATATGCAATGCTGTAAGCAATGCCAAAAGCCGATGAAAAAACAAAAAACTTTAAAAACGATGCCAGCGCAGACAACAACGAAAGCGGTATTACATAAGACGTTAACAGCCCCTGCAAGGTTGCCGGTTCATTGTTAATGACCTCCCACTCGGCTTTGGGATTGGTCAAAATGTTCTTTACCCGATCAATTAAAGATGTCATGATGAACAGTGTTTAAGTTTAAAGATTGAAATGGCACACAAACCAACATGATCCCGGTAATTATCGGGATTTATACCAAAAGTACACAAAGGGGCATGAATTCCGTCCCTATTTTTTTCGGGATCGGAACATCAAAGGTTCCGCTTGACTAAAAAATAATAAATATACAAGAGAAACGTACATGAAATTTTCATTTATAAATACACAAAGAATGAATCCCGAATGCTTTCGGGATATGGAAGTTCCCCATGGCCAAAAACAATAATAAATATTCATGGAAAATGCAACCTGTTTTCAGCCTTCAGCCAGGTCCGTTGTCTTTTTAAAACACAAGGCCACCGGCTGCAACTGCCCGTTTGAGATTATGCTGCTGATGCCGGATGAAGTCCCCTATGCAACTTCACCGGCTATCCCATATAGCTTCAGATGAACATGCATCTTCAACCCGGGCTTCAGTATGTATAAAAAAGTATCCCTTTTTTGTTGACCTTTTCAGGGTTTATACGATTAATATAAAAATCAAAAAATGAAACAGTATCTAAACATCAGTATGTCAGTCATGTTGGGTATGCTCCTGCTCAACGCGTGTAAAAAGGAAAGCACAGAAACACCTATCGAACCAACAAACGGGCAAAGAATAACGCTGACCAAGGCCGCCAACGACAATACCAACTGGAAAATATGGATGGATGCAGCGGAAGCCAACCGGGCGGGAGCATGGATAGATCTGAACAATAACGGTACGAAAGACAACGGCGAAAGTATTACCAAATTTGGTTACGGGATCGAAGACTGGGGTACTTTTTCTTCAGGCGCTTCCAAAACCATTGTGATTTATGGTAAGATAACATCCTTGAACTGTGCTGAAAACCACCTGACGGCACTGGATGTATCAAAAAACAAAGAGTTGACAGAGCTGTATTGTAACAATAACCTATTAACATCATTAGACTTCACGAATAATCCCGACATTTTTAAAGTACGTGTATGGAAAAACAACATTAAGGGTGATAATATGAAGCGGCTCGTCAATAGCCTTCCCTCGCGTGTGGCTTTTTCTTTTGGCGGCACTGCAGGGTTGTTGAGTAACATAAACGGCGTAGACGGCAACAGTTGGCCTGCCGCTGCAGACATAGCCGAAGCCGAAGCAAAAAACTGGTCCCTGTATGAATGGAAAGAATAGATGAAGCACATAAATAGCCCATATAAAAACCCTACGGACATTTGTGCAGTGGTATTGGGTCAACGACAACTCTTGGTTTAAAAATTACCTGTAGGGTAAATCTATCTGATCATCGCTCTTCGGGAGTTGTAGTCCCGAAGCTCTATGTTGTAGCCTTTGGCTACATTTAAATTTTTAATCGTACGTCCCTGAATCAATCCCCTTCACCATCTCAATATGATCAATCCCGGCATCATCGTAAATATCGCTGCACTGAACAAATCCTAATGATTCATAAAATGCTTTAAGATGATACTGGGCCCCGATCTTTATCGGTTGTTTGCCAAACAGCTCATAGCAACGGTTAAGGCTTTCCTCCATTAATTCTTTTCCTATACCTGTACCACGCACAGCAGCACGCAGCACTACCCTGCCAATAGAAGGCACGGTATAGCTTATGCCGGGCGGCAACAGTCTTGAATAGGCAACCAGCAGCCCGTCTTTCAGTCCCATGAGATGAAAACTCTTTTGATCCTTATCATCCACATCCTGGTAATAACAATGCTGCTCCACTACAAATACTTCTGAACGCAGCTGAAGTATGGCATACAGCTCATCGAGCGACAGCTCCCCAAACGATTTACATACCCAATTCATTATCTTATACCCATTTTATATTTATCAAACTATCGCACATAGCCCACTCCCTACTCACTATTCACCATTCACTACTTAATAGCCATACTTATCCTTCCACAGCTTCTTTAAATAATTACGCAATTCATTTTCCCTCGGGTTATTGCCGGGATCGTAAAACCTGGTTCCGGCAAGCTTTTCGGGAAGGTATTCCTGCTCACTGAAATTATTATCATAATCATGAGAATACCTATATCCTTTCCCATAATCCATATTCTTCATCAATTTAGTAGGTGCATTCCTTATGTGCAGGGGAACAGGTAAATCGCCCAACCGGCTCACAGCCGCCATAGCATCCGCAATAGCCATATAAGAAGCATTGCTTTTGGGAGAGGAAGCAAGATAAACAGCACATTGCGACAAAATAATACGCGCTTCGGGATAACCGATCTTATTTACAGCATCAAATGTGGCATTAGCCAGTAACAGCGCATTCGGATTGGCATTGCCAATATCTTCGCTGGCCAGTATGACCATGCGGCGTGCAATAAATTTCACTTCCTCCCCTCCTTCTATCATCCTTGCCAGCCAGTACACCGCGGCATTGGGATCGCTGCCACGAACAGATTTTATAAAGGCTGAAATAATATCATAATGCTGCTCACCACTTTTGTCATATAGCGCTACTTTCTTCTGAGCCACTTCCATTACCAACGCATTGGTAATCTCAATTTTATCTTTCGCTGTATTACAAACCAGCTCCAGCAGGTTCAGCAGCTTTCTTGCATCGCCTCCACTCATATTCACCAGCGCTTCGGTTTCTTTAAGACCGATCTTTTTCTTTTTCAGCACACTGTCCTCTTCAATGGCTTTATGTAGCAACTGTATAAGATCTTTTTCCTCCAAAGCCTTTAATACATACACCTGGCAACGGCTCAATAAGGCACTGTTTACTTCAAAGGAAGGGTTTTCGGTAGTAGCGCCAATAAGGGTAATGATCCCTTTCTCAACTGCATGTAATAATGCGTCCTGTTGGCTTTTATTAAAGCGGTGTATCTCGTCAATGAACAAAATGCTCTGCTGTTCCAGCTTTGCTTTCTCAATGACCTCCCTCACTTCTTTTACCCCTGCATTTACAGCGCTAAGCGCAAAAAACGAAACAGAAAGCTCATGTGCTATTATATTAGCCAGCGTGGTTTTACCGGTACCGGGTGGTCCCCAGAAAATAACTGAGCCCAGCGATTGGTTTTCGACGGATTTACGCAACACACTCCCTTTACCAATAAGGTGCTGCTGCCCCACCACTTCATCCAGTGTGCGGGGTCTGATACGTTCTGCTAATGGAGTCATGCCACGAAATTAGGGCACATTTGCGCTAAGAAAACTTTGAACTTTGTTAAGGCAATCATACCAGATAGCAGGATCTGACCATCCATGCGATTGATTGGGGTAAAAAACATACTGATGTGTAGTCCCCTGGGCGACTAATTTGTCGCGCAACGCTTCAGATTGTTCCTTAGGTACCGTATCATCCAGTCCGCCCTGTAAAATAATAGTGGGCGGAGCAGCGCTGACATAATTGATAGGGCTGCTATTATGATACATTGTTGGATTGCTTGATGGTGTACCGTTCAACAATATGCCTAAGCCTATTTTAGTTGTAGCATCAGACCCGTTAT
>JASGDI010000129.1:0-3633 GCA_049841335.1 Niabella sp.
ATCCCGGGCTTGCGCGGCAGGCCGGAAGTGATCACCACCACATCAGAATTTTCGGTAGCTGCATAATCATTGGTAACACCTTTTATTTTAGTGTCGAAGCCCAGAAGAGCGGCTGTTTGCATCATATCAATAGCTTTACCTTCTGCTACTCCTTCTTTAATATCTAATAAGATCAGTTCTGAAGCCAGTTCTTTACGGGCAATGTTATCGGCACAGGTAGCTCCAACTGCGCCAGCTCCTACTACGGTTACTTTCATTTTGCTATAGATTTTTAAATCGTTAAAAATTAGTAGCTGCTAAATTAACTGTTAGATCTCAAACCCCACATATAAAACAGGTGATATTCATCAGGAAAAGCTTTTCGCAAATATTTTTTTAAAAGCGTTTGTTCAAAATAAACGAATTGCTTATTTTTGCGACCCGATTGTGAAATCGGAACAGGATTGACCCATGGTGTAACGGTAGCACTACTGATTTTGGTTCAGTCAGTTAAGGTTCGAATCCTTATGGGTCAACACGTTAAGACAATTTTAACAAATCTTGTCTTTTTTCATTTCATTACGCTGAAACCCTCTACGGCAGAGGGTTTCAGCGTTTTTATATTATTGACGCATCCAAATCTCTTTAGCCTTCGTATTTAAAGGCTATTTTGGCTCTTTCTTCCATAAAATCCGCTACAGTAAAGGATTTTAGCAAATTTTGTTACTTAAACGATACGGCTGGTTCGAACAATCCTGTTAGGTCGGGCAAACAGGATTCGAAACATTTGTAGGATTTTCGGTCTGGATATTTTTTCTTAAGGTCATTTGAGCCCACTTTTTTAGGAATGAGTGTATTTCACCTGCTTGCTTTATCGATTCTCCCGGGCCGTTATTTTTATATGATTCATAAATTATATGTGCAAGTCGTTTAAAAATTCCGTCGAATTCAGCTTCGCTCCATTGCCAATTACGGTGAAGTAAATTATTGACAAACTCCTGCTTTAGTGCATTGTTCAAGGTGGTGAAAAATAAATATGGATTACAAAATTCATCTACCGCCAGTTCTATTTTGTTATTAATACCCGATTGATCGTAGCTGTATGACGCTATTGCGTCGCTTAGAAGCTGAATTTTTGCTTCAATATCTTCTTTGGTCAATTGGTAATCCTCAAAGTTTATATAGCCATCTAAAAGCAGACTCTTCAGCTTTAAAATACGATCAGTAAACATCTCTATTCCTTTTATAGCTTTTCGCTGTCTTTGTAATATTTCCTGCTTTTGTTGTTCATAGGCATCCGACAAAATTTCCCGGAATGACGCTATGTATATTTTAGCCGGAAAGAACTTCATTATCCTTTGGAAAAATACATTATGAGTATGAGCCGTCCTTATCCGAAATCCGCAATTGGAATTACAATGATAGTAGTAATATTTTGTACCACTTCTTCCAGTAGAACCGCTTCCAGTCAGAGTTCTTGAACACCTGGGGCAACTGATATACCCTTTAAGAAGCAGTTCGGGATTGAAAGATTTATTAAACCTCGGTCTTTGTTTTTTACGGGTTATGAGGATCTGCACTTTTTCAAACATTGACATGGATATTATTCCCAGGTGTTGCGCTGGCACAAGCTGGATATTATTATCTAAATCCTTTACCCGGACGTAACCTGCATACACCGGATTATGCATTAATGAGCAGAAATTGCTTCGACTACAGGCAAGTCCAAGTTTAATCGCCTGCAAGTATGCCTGGTTCACATTCAATCTTCCTTCTGCCAATTGCTCGAAGACGTGCTTTATTATTGAAGCCTCAGGTTCTTTTGAGGCAATATATTTGGAGCCGTCAGGTGTGCAGTGATTAGCATATCCCAAAGGAGCACGGCCCATCCATCTGCCTTCTTCCCTCGCTTTATGCATTCCATACTTTACATTTAAACCTCGCCGGTCATTTTCCACTTCCGGTACTGCAAGGTAAAAAGCCAACATCATTTTGTTCTCTGGAACAGACAAATCAAGAGGTTGCTCAATGGCTTGCGGCTCTAAAGAGAGCTTCTGAAGTGTCCTTATCATGCTATAAGAATCACCGGTATTCCGGCTAAACCTATCCCACTTTGTAAAAAGAATTAAGTTGGGTAACTTCTTTCCTTTTCCTTCTATTTCCTGCATAAGTCTTTTCCATGCAGGCCGATCAAAAGATTTGGCAGAATGGTCTTCCTTAAACGTTTTAAGAATGGTGATGTTTTTCAAATTACAATACTGCGCCAGAACATCTTCCTGGTATTTTAGGGAATACCCTTTACTGGCTTGTTCGTCTGTACTTACCCTGAGGTATAAAATTGCGGATGACATGGTATATTCATTTTATTGAATGATTGAATAAGATGAATATATTTATTAGAAGAAATTTTAAATGCTGAGTACCATAAGGCTCTCATTAAAAAACACCATCACTTCGTGAACAAGAGAAAAAATCCGCCGGAATAAAATTTGCAGCAAATAATAGAACTCAAACGTCTGACTACTGCATGCACGCCAATTTCTGGCTTGGTATTAGATCATTAAACAAAGTGTCACGGTAATAGAATATAAAGCCAACTAACAATGTGTATTTATCAGCATGCCGTTCTATGTAGCCAAAATTATATATATATAATAATTTCCCTTATTTTTTCTCCGATCACCTCTTCCACAAAAAGTAAGGTTAGAGGGAGATTTATATTTGGTTTATTAATCGTAATTCTATTCGGAACATTTCTATTTGCACACATGCTCTTCATTTAAGAAAAAATTTTTTACTGATAGCGAAATCAACTTGCCGGAAGAAATAGTGAAGGCGTTCGTTATAGTAGTCTGAATACCCATGAGTTAGTAATTTTCAGTAACACAATGGGGCGATTTAATAGTGAGAAATATAACATTTTATGCACTTTTTTCACTATCAGGTACAATTTACTAAAATTATTCGTATTTTTGGAGTATGAAAATTAAATATGGCAACCAAGGAAGAAGTCGGGTCGTTCCTTTCGGATTTTCATCAGAAGCTAAAAATCTGGGAAATCAGGATAAGGGATGATAGGGGAAAAAATACGCAGACACTATTAAACCTGGAGATGAGTCCAATGCAGAGAATAAAAATAATTGAAGGGCTTTCGATAGACGATTATTCTCAGGGACCTAAACCGGATACACTGAATGCTGGCGCTCCCTTGTGGGTATTTGGCAAGCAGGTAAAAAATCGGATGATCTATATTAAAATTTCGATGGGTCCGCCAGACAGGTCGGTGATTTGTATTTCTTTTCACGAAGCGGAACGCGAAATGTCATTTCCTTTTAAAGAGAATACATTATGAAACTAATTAAGCCAAAAGGAGATGTAAGGCTGAAAAAGCAGCTACAGTCGTTTGATTTCCGAAAAGAGCCATTCCAGATTGTTTACCACACCTGGGTGGACAATGAGAATGGCGAAGAATTTACGACGCGGGAACTCGATGAGCTCAATCAGGCGCAGGTGCATAACCAGTACCGGAGCAAATATGGGATACCCTTTGTGGACGAGATTAAAATGATACGCGAACAGTACGGGCTCAGTGCGGCTAAAATGAGCGAGATTCTGGGGCTTGGACCGAATGTGTACCGCAATTACGAAAACGGG
>JASGDI010000130.1:0-6960 GCA_049841335.1 Niabella sp.
ACACCGAAGGTAGGGCTTTCCTGTTATTTTTCCGATATTCGCGACCATGAATGTGGATAGCTATAAAGATCTGCGGATTATTTATATGGGTACCCCCGAATTTGCTGTAGCAGGTTTAGCCGCCCTTTTGCAGGCCGGTTGTAACATTGTAGCCGTAATTACGGCACCTGATAAGCCTGCAGGACGTGGAATGGAGTTGCAGCAGAGCGCTGTTAAAAAATATGCTTTGCAGAAAGCATTGACGGTTCTTCAGCCCGAAAAACTAAAGAATCCGGCGTTCTTACACCAGCTTCAGGAGCTTAAAGCAGATCTCCAGGTTTGTGTAGCATTCAGGATGCTGCCCGAAGTAGTGTGGAACATGCCTGCTATGGGCACTATCAATTTACACGGTTCTTTGCTGCCTCAATACCGTGGTGCAGCGCCTATTAACTGGGCCGTTATCAACGGTGAAAAAGAGACCGGCGTTACCACATTCAAACTAAAGCATGAAATAGATACCGGCGATATCCTGTTGCAGGAAAGCTTTCCCATTACCGAAGAAGATACAGCGGGTACAGTGCATGATAAAATGATGCCGATAGGAGCCGATTTGCTGGTTAAAACCGTCAAGGGATTGGCCGATGGCAGCCTGAAAGAAATGCCACAGCTTATATCAACTGATGCCGTTATACATCACGCGCCTAAGATCTTTACAGAAACCTGCCAAATCAATGCTTCCCGGTCAATGGAAGAAGTATTTAATCTGGTACGCGGCCTTTCACCTTACCCTGCTGCTTTCACTTTTTTAAACGGGAAAAAGCTTAAGATCTTTAAATGCAGGAAGACAGCGGAAATACCTGAAACTAATGCAGGCGAGTTTGAAACAGATGGTAAAACCTACCTGAAACTGGCCTGTGCCAATGGATACCTGCAATTACTGGACATACAGTTGGAAGGTAAAAAAAGGATGATCGTGGAAGACTTTTTAAGAGGCTACCGGTTTTAGTAACTACTGAGTGAAAAGTATTACTAAGAACACAAAGGCCCTCCTAATACATCACCTTTACATTGAACTTGTCAAGATTATCAGTTTTAAGTTTGGATGCTGCTGCCTCGCTGATCCTTATATCAAAACCTTCGCTGTATTGCACGCCCTTCATTTTGCCCAAAACCTTGGCATAAACAGATTGGTTATTGTCGGGGTTGGTAAGCTTTACAACAGTTCCTGGAGCAGCATTATCCATCAGCAGGTAATATTTACCATCATTCCAGCCCCTGTCTGTTTTAAAAATACCTGATGAAAGGGTGTGCTCGGAAATAAGATTAGGGTTTTTATACTTTTCAAAGTCTGATTTAAAATACCCTGCTTCATCTGTTACAGAAGCTGTTGCCTCAGCATTATTTTTAGCAGTAATTTTTTCTGATACGATAGCTTCTGCCTTTCGCTCTTCTTCTTTCTTTTGAGCAGCAGCGATAGCTCTTTCATTGGCAGCGGCCTCATCTGCTATTCTTCTTGCCTCTTCTGCCTGGGCCAGGGCTATTTTTTCTGCTTCAATAGCAGCAACAGATGGCTTGCCATCAAACGATAAAAAACGGGTAGCTACAAATCCTGTAGTTCCGCCTGCGTTACGTATTTCAGACCAGTCATCATCTATTTTTCTAAGATAGGTAAGCACTTCATCCTCCTCTGCCAGGCCAACTACTTCCTGGTCTGTTGACGGTCCCTTGCGGATGTTGATCCTGGTGCCATAAGCTTTCACTGTCTTTACAGGCCCTGTAACCTTTTCTGGTGCCGCTTTTACATTTCCTGACTGCAAAAACCGGGAAGCTACAAACCCTTCCACACCATCTTTAGCACGGACAGAAGTCCATTCACTATTCACTTCTTTTATGATATCCACCACCTCATCCTGCTGTAAAATGCCCACCACTTCCTGGTCGGTAGCAGGTCCCTTACGAACATTGATATTCGTACCGGATACCACAGCTGTTTTTACGGGAGCCGCTTTTTTAGGCGGTTCTGCCTTTGCTGTTGCTGCTTTTAAAAACTGCGAAGCTATATATCCTTCCACACCATCTTTGGTACGTACAGATGTCCATTCGCTGTTCACTTCTTTTATAACATCTACTACTTCATCCTGCTGTACAATTCCCACCACTTCCTGGTTTGTTGCCGGCCCTTTACGAACATTGATATTGGTACCGGAGATCACAGCCGTTTTTACAGGAGCCGCTTTCTTAGGCGATTCTGCTTTTGCTGTTGCTTCCTTTAAAAATTGCGAAGCTATATACCCCACAATACCGTCTTTGGTACGGACGGAGGTCCACTCATTATTTATTTTTTTAATTATCTCCACCATCTCATCCTGCTGCGCAGTAGCAATAACTGGTTGATCCGTAGCCGGCCCTTTCCGGATGTTAATATTGGTACCTGTAATTAACCCCTGCCGGGTTTTAGCGTTACTTTTCGATCCCAGGATATTTGATTTCTGATCTGCCTGCTTATCTGCTGAAATAGCCGGAGCTGTGCCCGTAAAATATCCAACTATGATATCTTTGCCTTTAACTATTCCATCACCCTCTATCTTGTTCCAGCTCTTCAGGTCCTTTATGGGGATCTTATTGAAGCGGTTACTGATGCTGGTTAAAGATTCTCCTTCAGATACTGAATAATATACAGGTGTCTTACCTTTTTTCTGGGAAAGATTATCGGAGGTTAAAGGGATCTTTACCTTCTGCCCTACTGATAAACCTTTATCTCTGTCGAAACCATTGGCAGCAGCTATATCTGCCACTTTCACACCATATATCCTGCTTAATGAATATAACCCCTCTTTGGGCTGCACTTCGTGCATCACTATCGCACCCTTACCTGATTTTTCTGCAATGAGTTTTGCATTTTGGGCCATTAGCAGCCCCGATGTAAGAACAAATCCTGCCAGTAAAAAATATTTCTTCATATCAGATCCCTATTATTGTTTGCGAATTTACAATAACTTTTATGTATTGGAAAGGTTGTTTGTTAACAAAAAAGCTAAAAATCAGGCTGATACCTGTAAAGTACGCCGGGTGAAAGGCTTAATCTGGCTGTAATCTGAAAATGAACATTTGCGGCTTAATAGCGTTATCTAAAGGGTAGTTCATAACAAATGATTATTTTTGCGCCGCTATGCAAATAGAAGTTTTAAAATCCAAGATCCACCGTGTTACCCTTACTGAGGCCAACCTCGATTATATGGGCAGCATTACCATTGATGAAGATCTGATGGATGCAGCCGGTTTAATTGAGAACGAAAAAGTACAGGTGGTAAACGTGAACAATGGCGAAAGGCTTGAAACCTACGTCATCCGGGGTAAACGCGGCAGCGGTACTATTTGCCTGAACGGCCCTGCTGCACGCAAAGGTATGGCCGGCGATATCATTGTAATCATCGCATATGGTATTATGGATTTTGAAGAAGCCAAAACACATCAACCTAAGGTCATCTTTCCTAAATCCGGCAACAAGCTTTAAGATTTAATGGCTAAAAAGCAAACTACCATATTCCAATATGCTTTTTTTTTGGGATTGGGTATCTTTTTAATAGGGTGGTCATTAAAAGGGCTTACGGCTGATGATAAACTTCATATTTCCAGTGCAATTGGCAAAGGAAATTTCTGGCTGATCTTACCCGGCATTGCTATTTCTGTTGTAAGCCATTGGCTTCGTGCCATACGCTGGAGGCTCATTATTCAGCCTTTGGGTTATTCCCCTTCGAGACTCAATACATTTTTTGCAGTAATGGTGGGCTACCTGGCTAACCTGGCGGTACCCCGGTTAGGAGAAGTATTGCGATGCACCCTACTTACCAAATACGAGAAAATACCCCTTGATAAACTGGTAGGTACGGTTATCCTGGAACGGTTGGTAGATACCATTGCCCTGCTGGCAGTGTTTATAATGGCATTATTATTACAACCGGACCTGTACCAAACCATCCTTACTACTTTTTTCCCGGCCCGGCAAGATGGTAAAGAGTCGAATCTTTTGCTTTACCTGTCACTTGGCATAGCCGTTTTTATTATAATAACAGCTCTTTGGTTGTTGATCACTAAAAAAAGAATTACCGACCTGCTTGCCTTGTTAAAAAAAATAGCCCTTCATGTATGGCAGGGTTTTATTGCCATCAGATCATTAAACAGGCGCCGGGAATTTGTGTTTTTGAGCATAGCGATCTGGGCTTTATATGCGGCCAGCGTTTATGCAGGCTTTTTAATGCTGGAAGAAACCCGGCATTATGGTATTAAAGAGGCCCTTACGGTATTATGTGCAGGAAGTCTGGCCATGGCTGCCACACCCGGTGGTATAGGAGCTTATGCTTTCCTTGTACAAAAAACTATGGACCTTTATCATTTAAATACAGGTGTGGGACTGGCTTTAGGCTGGCTGCTCTGGCTGCTGCAGGTGATAGTAGTACTGGTTGTGGGCGGATTGAGCCTGGCTGGTTTGCCTGTATATAATAAGAATAAATCCCGGCAGCTTCATAAAAGCTGAATTGTCTGTCGACAAACCGACATGAAATTTTTCTCCAAAGAAGTTTTTTGAGCAGGCTTAAATTACACAAGGGAAGCATGAATTTCGCCCGATTTTTTCGGGATCAGAACATCAAAGGTTTCTCCTGGCTTAACTTAATCACATTTCAGTAAGGGGAAGCTCAATATGAAAAGTAGTACCCGTCATTACAGATGTTTCAAAATATATATCACCCCCGGCCTGTTCAATAATGGTTTTACACATTGCCAGACCAAGCCCGGTTCCTGAGCTTTTGGTAGTAAAATTGGGCGTAAATATTTTGTCTTTCATGGCATCTTCAATACCTACTCCATTATCGCTTATACTTACATAAATTTTTTTACCTTCTATCTTTTCGTACACTTCTATCCTGCCGTTAATATCTGGCCTTGCAGCTTCGATAGCATTACCTAAAAGGTTGGTAAACACGCGGTTCATCTTTGTTTTATCAGCAAAAACGGGTATTGGATGAGGCAGCGGGCTCCATATAAAATCAACATCGGGATTCTTGCTGTAAATAACCACCAGCGGTTGAATAACCTCATGCAGATCAAAGATCTCGGTTACCACCTGGTTGATATTGGCAAACTGGGAAAAGTCGGAAGCGATTTTTGACAGGTGATCTATTTGTTCCACAATGGTTTTAGACACATTTACAGTGAGTTGCTGAACATTGGGGCTATTATTATCTATAGATTTTTGCAGGTACTGGAGGCTCAGCTTCATGGGAGTGAGCGGGTTTTTAATTTCATGAGCTACCTGCCTGGCCATTTCCCTCCAGGCTTCCTGTCTTTCAGATTTTGCCAGTGCATCGGCGCTCACCTGGAGCTTGGTAACCATTTTATTGTATTCAGATACCAGGCTGCCTATCTCGTCATTCCTGTCCCATACGATCATTTCATTGTGTTGAGACAGGTTTACGCCCATCAGCTTATCCCTTATGAGCGCAAAAGAGTGAGTAATACGGTTGGTAATAAGCAAAGCTACAAGACCGGTAATTAAGAATATAAAAGCGTTCAGGTTGATGAGCGTGATTAAAAATCTTGATATTTCCTGGTTAAGTACCTGCTCCGAAATAAAATAAGGTATGCTTAAGTACCCATAAAGCGATCCCTGTTCATTGCGCAGCGGTGCGTACATACTGGTATATTTAAGCTCGGCTACCTTTTCTTTTTGTGTATGTTCAATATGCCGGAGCCTTAACAGGTAATAATAGGCCCGAGGGTCTATCTGCTTACTTAAAATACCTCTTTGATACACATCCAGCTGGCTGCTCGCTATCAGCCTGCCCTTGATATTATAAACATTCACATCCACACCATGAATATCTGCAACGCGCTTAATAATTTCATCCAGTTTCTGGGTGTGCAGGGAATCATCTTTATCATAAACAAGCGTTCCCAGCTCTTTATGCGACTGCATTTCGTTAAGCATAATGCTCATGGTTCTGCCCAGCCTGTCTGAATTAGCATCATCAAAGCGTTGAGTGAAAAAGGATATAGTAGCTATACCTATCACCACAAATGATAAAAGTGTTATTAAAATAAAAGTATTATGTATTTGCCCGCGGATACTTGTTGAAAACTGCAGCCGTTTTCGGAAAAGCCCTTTATTAAGCAAAAGATTGATCAGGTTCGATACCAGTTGGATAAGGGCTACTAAAAAAAGAAAAGCACAAAAAAGATAGGAGAAAAGTGTGATGGTTTCAAGAAGCCTTTCATTTTTGCGCGCCATAACAATTACACGCTTATTGCTGGCCCGGTACCATAGCTCGCTATACCCGTTATTTTCTCTCAGTTCAAATACAGATTTAGGAATCTGAGCGCCTTCGAGCGTTGAGGTGAACGGATATTTTTTTGTAGAAGATGTTAAGAGCTTATTGGTATATATAGCATAATTATAAACAGTTGAATTGGAAAACTCCCACTCTTTTTTTTGCCGGAAAAGCTCGGGAGTTATGGTAATGGGAGCATATTTTTTAGGCTGTGATAATATAAACACCGTGCCTATTAAGGCTCCTTCTTCATTGTTGACCCTCCTTACCGTGATATAAACAAAATTGTCGAAAGAAGGCTCATATACATACAGATCAGGCAAGCTGGTTGCAATAGCATCCCGGGAAATGATGTGGTCCAAAGATTCATAGGACAAATTTCCATCATTATGTAAGGGCGCATTGGTACTATCATAAAAATACAGCGTACCTGTATAATCTTTAATGTACCTGAAGTAATTGTTAGATAGAATACTATCGCGCAGGTACCGGTTTTGCTTAGCATCATAAAGCCTGGAAAAATTAGCCTGGAAGAAATTATTGTCCAGGTAAATATTCGCCATACCCATCAACCGCTCTGTAGCAGGATCGCTGGTAGTATCCAGTTTTTTAAGGTACACTTTTCTTTGGGTTAGCTCGGCCCTGTTAATTTCTG
>JASGDI010000131.1:0-24291 GCA_049841335.1 Niabella sp.
CTAAAATGAGCGAGATTCTGGGGCTTGGACCGAATGTGTACCGCAATTACGAAAACGGGGAGATGCCTAGCATAACGACCGGCCGCCTGATCCAGTTGGCAAAAGACCCGGAGGAATTCAGGAAGCTGATCGAGCTGAGCAGTAATGAACTAGAAGAGCAGGAAATAGAGCGGATCAACAAGAAGGTGACCAGTAAACTGACCGGATGGGATATGCTGGACAGCCTGATGGAGGAAAGGCTTTTTGGCACCCGGGTACCGGGCAATTACAATGGCTACCGGATTCCCAGCCTGGAAAAAATAGGGATGATGGCTAAGTTCTTTGCCCAAAAGCTGGAACCGTTTAAAACGAAAATGAACAAGCTGCTGTTTTACGCCGATTTTTTTCATTACAGTAAAACCGGCTATAGCATCAGCGGTATGACCTATGTGGCCATCACGCACGGACCGGTACCCAAGAATTACGGCGGCATTTATGACCGGCTGTTTGACGCGGGATACGTGGATATTGAAGAAGTGGAATTTGACGATTACGGGGGAGAGAAGTTTCTCAACCACGATGGGGATCCGGACATGGAAATTTTTTCGGAGACCGAGCGACAGGCTATCGAGGCGGTGGAAAAAAAGCTGGGGCGGCTGAGAACATCCGATATCGTGGATATTAGCCATGACGAGGCGGCTTGGCAGCAGAACATCGATAAGCACGGCAGGATCAGCTATGATTATAGCTTTATCCTGCAGCATATTGACTAATGAGTATCAATAACGTTAAGTGACAATTTTTCTTGTTTCCCCACAGGGCACGAAACTTGGAATGGCGTAACAGATATTAAATAAGGAAAATCCCCTGAACCGGAGTCATCACCTCCGGTCAGGGGAAAACGGAAGTTTGGTTTTGAGTTGTTACCGCGTGGCCACAAGGCCAGCAACTTTCCGTTGTGTTTTGTAATTCGCCTCTAAGATAGGGCACTGCTCATAAAGTGCAAAGTCCGTACCAGGCCGCCAGAACATTTCCTTCCCCAACAGCTCCGATAACGAACGCTTTCTACTCCGCGAAAAGATTGAAGGCACTTATTATGAATGTTAAAACAGGAAATGTTATGGCAAAAATTTTACTCACCTACGACATTAAAAAAACATCGGACACGATTCACACGGAACTGAAAAAAAAGCTGATTGAATCTTATGGGTATAGCGCGAGGATTCAATCGGACGAGGGCAAATGGTATGATCTTCCAAATACCTGCCTAAGAAAAGACGGCATTACCCACCCGCAGGCATCCGCCGATTTTATCGCTGCTTGTACCAGTGTGGGAGCCAAGTGGGAGAAGTATATAGCAGCCGAATATACCAGCGCTTCGTTCAATAACCAATAAAACTGTTGTATGCAGAACTATTATTTTGACTCCTTTCAATTAAAGCCGGGGGATGAATTGATTGCTCCCAAAAGCGGCTGGGACATTATCCAGCATCAAGCTCTTTACATCGTGTATGATCACAACGGTACGCACTGGATCATCCACAATAACACGCATACCGGAGTAAGCCTGATTTCAGTAAATGCTTTTTTTAATCAGGTGAACAAAGTGAATAAAGTGATCCCGTTTGCGGGGACAAATGCGCAGAGAAGATCGCTTGTACAGGGTGCCTTGCTGCGCATCGGCACATCTTACAGCCTGATCAACTATAATTGCGAACACTTTATCACTGAAATAAAGTCGGGCAACCCCAGAAGCAAGCAAGCAAGTAAAAAATGCTTTTGTTGGAGTTTTGGTTGCATTATTCATTAGCGCAATAATATCCGAATAATGACAAAAAAAGAAACATACGAACATGCTAAGTTCATCATCGATCGCTATGATCATTATAACGACAGCGTAAACAACAAGAGTGCTTTTTTCATTGCTCTGAACACCTTTCTACTGGGTGGACTTTTTGTCGGGTTTGCCAATTTTTACCGCGACATGGAGATGACCTATACCTTATGGTGTATGCTGATTCTGTTCGGGCTTTGCAGCATTCTTTCTACGATACTTACGGTAATAGCCAGTAATCCTTTCTTGGTTTCCGGGAACAAAGGCGCAAAACGCCGTTCTCTCATTTTCTTTGGATCGGTCTCGGAGTACAAAAGAGAAAATTATGTAGAAGCCTTTGGAGAGCAAGATGAGAACCGGATGACAGATGATACCGTCAACCAGGCCTGGCTGCTTGCCACAGGGCTTACGGCTAAATACCGGAAGTTAAGGGTCGCCGGTTGGCTGCTCATCGCTCAGTTCCTCCTGCTGACTCCCATCATTTATTTTATAGCACTAAATCTGATACACAAATGAACATTTTTGATAGTTATACGAGTCGCGTGAAAAATGCTTTGCAACAAAGCAAGGCGAACAAGTTAATGTCTAAGAGTTATTCGAATTTTACAGGTCCGGATACGCTGGTGAAAGCCCGCCCAGCGGCACGACTTTCAGGGCGCATGAGTATGCAACCGGAAAATAGTTTGTTGACACTGGATCATGTGATTATCCGCCCCGATACCAGCAACGCTCAAATTGGCCTGCATCCTGATTTCAGATATCTAAAGGGAACAGACAACCAAGAATATCATTATATCACCAGTGCGTTTATTGATATTAAGGGTTCCACCAATCTGAACGATAGTTATGATAAGGAAACGATCTACACCATTACGAATACGATTCAAAGTGCAGCGATTCATGTATGCCTGCTTTTTGGTGGACATATCCAGCGCTTACAGGGTGATGGAGTTTTTGTTTATTTCGGTGGAAAAAATATCAGCAAGGCGGAAGCCGTAAAGAACGCAGTGACGGCAACAGCCATGTTTACCTATTTTGTACAAAATGACCTGCAACGGCTTTTTGAAGAAGACGGTGTGGAGAATATCTGCACCCGCACAGGTATCGATTTTGGTGACGATGACGATGTGCTTTGGGCAAATTTTGGCGTGGGTAACTGCACGGAACTTACTACACTTAGTTTACATACCAGTTTGGCTCCAAAAATGCAATCCTATGCAGGCAGAAATGGGATCATAGTGGGTCAACATGTGAAAGATCGGCTCCAGATTGATGAGAAATTCTTTGACCTCGTGCGGGATTCAAAGGGCGAAGTTATTAAGCGCTACATTTATGAAGGCCGTAAGCGTAATTTCTATTATACCCAATACCGATTCAACTGGTTTAATTACCTAAAAAGTCTTCCCTACATAAAGGCAGATGCACAAGGGAACCTATATGTAGTATCTCAGGAGGAGCAGGAACAGGAACGTCTCGCCAAACTACGCTCTAGTGCAACATTGATAAATTCAGGACAAGCTTATACTGATAGAGCAGGGAACATAACATCCAATTTCGAAGGAATCAAAAACCAGCCTCACCGTTTCCACTATGAGTAGTTTGTTTTTTGGACGGAAAAAATCTTACAATAGGTTTGGTGTACTTCTTTGCCAGCAAAGGCTGGTGAAGGAGAGTTTTCCGTTTCTGGAGTGCACTATCATTAAAGATGTACTGGTCTGCGTCGGGTGGGTGCAGCCGGACGGCTGTAAAGACAGGTATAAAATCAAAATTGAATATGTGGCTGGGCACGAACCGCGCTCCACGATACTGTATCCGAAAATTGAGCCTTGCCGCGACATTCACATGTACAGCAATCACAGCCTGTGCCTGCATTACCCACCAGATATGTGGTGGAATGAAAGAATTAACATTCACGAGTACACGATTCCATGGGTGCTAGAATGGATCGTCTTTTATGAAATTTACTTACTCAATGGAAATAAATGGGAAGGCAGGCAGTCACCAACGCACTTTAACGAAGCCGATCAGAATATAAACCGAAACATCGACTGATGGAATTTGTCATTGTTAATAAAATACAATAGCACCGGCGCGAGTCATGTACATGATCCAGTCCTAAAAAAAATCTCCGATTTGGGAACCAACAAAAACGCTGAATCCCAATAAAATCAATAGTTTAGGTCGGCCAATCTTTTCAAATCCCCTAAGAAGTGTTCTGTAATTTGTTCACTTAGGGCAACAAAGAGCAGGTCTTTTCAGGCTTGCTCTTTTTCTTTTTGTAAAATCTTATGCACCGTTGAATTTTATAACTTTAAAAATGAATATTTTTGGCGATGCTTAAAATAGGAATTGTAGGAGTTGGAC
This sequence comes from Niabella sp., assembly GCA_049841335.1. Lineage (GTDB taxonomy): Bacteria > Bacteroidota > Bacteroidia > Chitinophagales > Chitinophagaceae > Niabella. The sequence continues at coordinate 4,178 of JASGDI010000131.1, forward strand.
ATTTAGGGAAATTCCATCTTAATAACTGGCTGGAAATTAACGATGTGGAAGTTGTTGGCTTTGTTGATCCCAATGACGGAGTGGCTAATGAGGTTATTGAGAAATACGGTATCAAAAGGTTTTTTGATACGGAGGATTTTTTAAGCCGTTGCGATGCTATAGATATTGTTGCCCCTACCAATTATCATTATGAGTGGTGCGAAAAGGCCATCAAACTGGGCAAGCACGTGTTTGTGGAAAAGCCTTTTGCCCATACCATGGAAGAAGCCCGTCAGTTAGTAAAGCTGGCCAAGGAATCCAATATCAAATTACAGGTAGGCCATGTAGAGCGGTTTAATCCTGCTTTCCTTGCATTAAAAGGGTTTGATCTGAAGCCTGTGTTTATTGAGGTGCATCGCCTGGCCCAGTTTAACCCGCGGGGTACAGAAGTGAGCGTGATATTAGACCTGATGATACACGATATTGATATTATCCTCAGCCTGGTAAAAAGTGATGTGAAGAAAATATCTGCAAGTGGTGTAGCGGTAATGACGGATACGCCGGATATAGCCAATGTACGTATTGAGTTTGACAACGGCTGTGTGGCCAATCTTACTTCAAGCCGTATATCTATGAAAAAAATGCGGAAAATGAGGATCTTCCAGAAAGATGCTTATATAGGGATAGATTTCCTGGATAAAAAAACAGAAATTATTAAGCTCAAAGAGCCACAGGATAAAGATGTATTTGCTTTTGACATAGCCACGCCTAACGGTAACAAAACTATTGCTATTGCTAATCCTGCCGTTCCCCAGGTAAATGCTATAAAGCAGGAACTGGAGGAGTTTAAGGATGCGATCAATAATAATACGCAAACCGTAGTTTCAGAAATTGATGGCCTTAAAGCTATGGATGTGGCACACCAGATTCTTGCGAAGATCGGCAATGTAAGTATTGCCAGGTAGCAATTATTATGAGCCGGGCTGGCTGTACACAGGCGCTTCCAGCAGTATCTGTTCTGCAACTTTCAGATCTAATGGATGGGTGATTTTAATGTTCTGTTTTTCACCTTCCACTAACGATACCATGAGGCCGAAAGCTTCCACCACGCTTGCCTCATCCGTAAACCAGTCTTTATAATCTATATTGAAGGCCGGCAGTAAAATCTTACTGTGAAAAACCTGCGGTGTTTGGATCAGTACCATTTTTTCCCGGTCAACGGCCTCATTGCTGCCGTCTTCTTTAATAGTACGCAAACTGTCACTGCATTTGATGGCAGGTATCGCGCTGCCGGTTTCCAAAGCGGTCTTATAACAGCGATGGATAAGATCAGCAGTAAGGGTACATCTTACGGCATCGTGTACAAATACAATAGCTTCCTCTTCCACCAGCGATAAGCCGTTTTTAACTGATTCGAACCTGGTAGCGCCACCCAGCGCTATTTTTATCCTGTCTTTTTCAAAATAAGCATCAATCACTTCCCGCCCCATATCTACATACTCTTCTGCAAGCACCAGTACGATCTGCATATCCTCATAAGCAGACAGAAATGTATGTAATGTGTAGTATAATACAGGTTTATTATGGAGCATTAAGAATTGTTTGGGCAGATCGCTTCCCATTCTTTTGCCGGAACCGCCGGCCACAATAATTGCAACTTTATTCATTTGCCAAATGTATCAATTTTTAACTATTCTATATTTGCTTATGAACTATCAGCAAACCTTAGATTATATGTATTCCCGCCTGCCTATGTTTAGCCGAGTGGGCAGCGATGCTGTTAAAAGCGGCTTTGCTAATATCACTGCGCTTTGTGAAATATTGGGAAACCCTCATCAAAAAGGAAAATTTATACATGTGGCCGGTACTAACGGCAAAGGTTCTGTAAGTCATATACTGGCTTCTGTACTTCAATCGGCAGGATATAGGACCGGGCTTTATACTTCTCCCCATCTGAAAGATTTCAGAGAGCGGATAAAGATCAATGGCAGAATGATAGATGAAAGCCGGGTTGTTGATTTTATAGAAAAAATAAAGCCTTTTATAGAGAGCGTACAGCCCAGCTTTTTTGAAATTACCGTTGCTATGGCTTTTGATCATTTTGCAGCAGAAGGCGCTGATATAGCGATTATAGAAACCGGCCTGGGCGGTCGTTTGGATAGCACTAATATCATTAACCCTGTTTTGTCAGTAATTACAAATATTGGCTGGGATCATGTTCAGATATTGGGAGATACCCTTGAAAAAATTGCTGCCGAAAAGGCCGGGATCATCAAACCCCAAGTTCCGGTTGTAGTGGGTGAAAAAAGGGAAGCAACGGAAAGCGTTTTCAGGGATAAAGCAGCCGCAACCGGGAGCGCGCTGTTTTTTGCCGGAGACCATTATCATGTAGAGCACTGGCTGTACGAAGATGAAATGCTTTTAGTTGAAGTGAGCGAGCAGGGGAAAACTGATCATAAAAAATACTGTTTGGATCTTACCGGCCAGTATCAGATCAAAAACCTGGTTACGGTGCTGGAAAGCTGTCGCCACTTGAGGGCTGCCGGTTGTCATTTGCCGGAAGAAGCTATAGTGCAGGGGCTTAAGCATGTTAAAAAGCATACCGGCTTGCATGGCCGTTGGGAAACTATTCAGCATAATCCCAGGGTAGTGCTGGATGTGGCCCATAACGAAAGTGGCATGCAGGAACTGCTTAACCAGCTTGAAATTTCTACCTATCACCAACTGCATATTATCCTGGGAATGGTAAAGGATAAGGATGTGGATACGGTTCTGAATATGCTGCCCCTCAATGCTGTTTATTATTTTACCAACGCGCATATACCCCGTGCTTTAGATGCTGCAACTTTAAAAGACAAAGCGGCATTGCGTGGTTTGAGCGGGCATGTTTTTGAAAATGTAAATGTGGCCATAGCAGCAGCTAAAGTTCATGCGCATAAAGATGATCTGATACTGGTTTGTGGCAGCGTGTTCCTGGTAGGGGAAGTGATGTAGTGTGTTTGAATGCTGAAGTAATCCAACCAATGCTCTTTTGCCGAAAGCTAAAAACTAAAAGCTTTAAGCCTTATACCTTTGGCATCCTGCAGTAGCCATACTACTCGCTTCTTAGTGAAAATTCCTGTTTAGATGCTTGCAAGGCCGGGAACCAGGAAGCAAGAAAGGATACGATCAGCACAGTAGCACCCACCAGGATAAAATCGGTTATTTTTAATTCAGCAGGGAAATAATTAATTAAAAAAGATCCTCCTTCTAAAGGAACAAGATGGTATTGCTGCTGAAGGATAATAAGTATTAAAGCAATCAGCATACCTATGCCACCGCCAATGGCGGCCAGCAAAAACCCTTCACTTAAAAATATCTTTAATATAAAATGGTTGTTGGCTCCCAAAGCATGCAGTACGCTGATGTCTTTACGTTTTTCTAAAACCAGCATGGTGAGGGCACCCACCATATTAAAGGCAGCCACTACCAGTATAATACATAGCACAGCATAAAAAACCCATCTTTCCAGGTTCATGATTGCGTAGAGGCTCTGGTTTTGCTGGTACCTGTTTTGTATCTTGTATCCGCTTCCAAAAATATCAGCCAGTTGTTTTCCTATTCTATCTGTTTCTGAAGGGTTGTTTACTGCAATTTCCACACCGCTGTAATCATCAGGATTCAACTTCATGGCCTTTTGCAGAAATGTAAGGTTGGTAATTACATACTTATTATCAAACTCCTGTTGTATCATAAAGGAGCCTGCTGTGTGGATCGTATCGCTGCTGATATCCTCCATCTCATTCAGTGTTTCCGAGTCGTTCTTACGCGGAACGTAGATCATTAAAGGTGTTACATCACTGCCGGCCCTTATACCAAGCGCTCCTTCAATTCCCACGCCTAACACCAATAAAGGCTGCTGTGCAGTTCCTATATCAAAATGGCCGGAATACATATGATCGCTAACAGTGGTGGTTTGCTCATAATCAGGGTCAACTCCCTTGAGATGCACTATGGACTGGTTGTTCCCGTTTTGAAGAATGGCCTTCTCTTCAATTACAAGGGAAAAGTTCTTAATACCCTGTACTGACCGTAATTTTTGCAGCTGCCCGCGGGTTATGGTTATTGTTTTGCCGGTTTCAGGACTGATTTTCAGATCGGTATAAAATGAAGCGTATAATGATTTTACCAGTCCTTCAAAGCCATTAAAAACACTGAGCACAAGGATCAAAGCAGCCGTGCCTACCATAATGGCAATCATACATATCCACGAAATAATGTTGATGGCATTGGTAGATTTTTTTGCTTTAAAATAGCGCCAGGCAAATAGGGAATGCAAGAATGAATGATTAAGAATTAGTAATTAATAATTAGTGTTAAGTGTGAGTTGTCAGTAGTGAATAGTGAGTAATTATAGATACATACTCACAACTGACCATTTACTACTCACTTTAAATGCGACAATTCTTCATTAACATAACATTAGTAACAAAGCGTTACTGATTATTGCTTTTTCTTTCTTCTTCTATTTTTTTAAAAAGTTCTTCCATTTTAAATACATGATCGAGCGTATCATCTGCAAAAAACTTAAGCACCGGGATACTGCGCAGTTGGTGCCTGACGGAAGCCGCCAGTTCTTTCTTTATTTCATGATGCCTTTCTGCCACTTTTTTTAAAGCGGCATCTTTATCTTCAACCTGGAAAAAGCTCAGGTAGAATCTTGCTTCCAGCAGATCGGGGGTAACTTTCACCGAAGAGATGGAAACCATGCCTCCGCCAATCATATTCAATCCCAGCTTCTGGAATATTTTGTTCATTTCCTCGTTTAATAAACCTGCAACCTGCTTTTGTCGTTTACCTTCCTGCATAATCTTTCCGTTTTCAAATGTAAAAGTACTTACTTATCTGTTTTAACCAGCTTAAAGTTATCCTTAACAGACGCATTTCTAATTGCGCCGTTACCGGCTTGACCATGGTCGATAGACGATGGCCCATTCTATACCTATTAACCGGTCAACTTTTCAACTCTGTCAACGGTTATCTGTCAACTCAAGCACTTATTAAAACACTCCCGACACCTTATATACCCAGGCATAAGGGTTGGGGTTATTGACTGGTGTAACAGCAGGCGCCTGTATTACTGTTTTATTTCCTTTTTTGCTAAAAGCTATTTTCCCGTTATATCCCAGCATTTCCACCTGCTTACCAGTTACAGGCACTTCCGTTATCGGCTTCCATTCGGTCATCAATACATATAGATCCCGGCCCTTTTTAGTATAAAAGACATTTTTATCAGCCAATTTAGGTGCTTCTGCCCATGCAGTGGTTCCGTAGATGGCATTTCCATTGATCTGTAGCCAGTCGCCCATATCTTTTAAGCGCTGCTGCATAATTACTGGTATGCGTCCATCGGCCGTGGGGCCAATATTTAATAATAGATTTCCACCTCTGGAAACAATATCTATCAGCATGTGAATCAAAGCTTTACTGGTTTGATATTGTTCCAGGTTCTCGTTCCGGTTGTATCCGAAAGATTCTCCAATGCCGCGGCATTCTTCCCAGGGCCTTGTCATACTTGAGTTCCCCTGTCCGTATTCAGTGGTAGTAAATCCTCCATGATCCCTGCCGCCTCCCCAGCGGTCGTTGGTTACCACTGTATTTTTTACAGGCGATTCATTGTAAAGCCAGGCTAAAAACTCCCGGCTGCGCCAAACTGTATCATTATGGTTCCATTCCCCGTCAGGCCATATAATTTCAGGCTGATAGCGGTTTACCAGGTCTTTTAACTGGGGCAGCATACGCTCTTCTACATATTTATATACATCCTGGTTGAACACAGGATTGTACCATTCATATAAAGAATAGTAAAAACCCATGTGCAGCCCTGCTTTTTTTACTGCGGTGCTGAGATCGCCTGCCAGGTCCCTGTGAGGGCCGGCATCGTAAGCGTTCCAGTTCCATGCTTCCCTGCTGGGCCATAAAGCAAACCCATCATGGTGTTTGCTGGTAAGCACCACATATTTGGCGCCGGCATCTTTAAAAACCTTTGCCCATTGATCAGGCTCAAACATTTCGGCTTTAAACTGTGTTACAAAATCTTGGTACTGGAAATTAGGCCCGTAATTTTTCTTGTGAAAATCTACAAATTCTTTATGGATCTTCAGCTTTGTGTTGTTCAGCCGCTCCCAATACCATTCGGAGTAATTGCTGCCAAAACCGTCAGCATAAGAATTGGTTGCCCATGCGGGCACACTATACAGGCCCCAGTGTATAAAAATACCGAATTTGGCATCGGTAAACCACTTGGGAATAGGCCTGGATTCGAGCGACTCCCAGGTAGGCTGGTAAGATTGAGCATGTATTTGTTGAAAACATACAATTAAAACAAGTAGCGCTGTTGTTTTCCGCATAAAATAAGTTTTTGGAGGATGCCTTTCAAACGTACAGAAATTTTTTTTATTTCTGTTACGAAATGCAGTTTTTGTACGTCTTCTTAATAAATGCCAAAAAAATGAAAAGGATATTATTATTATTTACGCTGCTACCGCTGGTATATAGCTCAGAAAGAATGAGCATTGACCATATTTTATAGAAAGGGAAATTGAAGAAAGTGGACCGTACTCTCCCTGCAGATGGTGCTGCCAGCTGTTTTCTGGCCTGTCTTTTTTTAGTTTTTTCCCGAAGCAGCGCTTTTGGTAAGTTGTAAACTTTTCAACTTACCCGTAACTTTGCGCCCTGATGAGCCAGGAGGTGCTGAAGAATTTTTATGCTGATGATCCCCGCTGTTTACAAATAGCGGACAGGCTCTCTTTGTCTGGCTTCCTTACAAACTCCCCTCAAAAAGAAGAAGTTGCCCTCACAGGGCTTTTTGGCAGTGCTGCGTCATTTGTATTTGCTGCAAGTGCAGGCCAATCACCAGGCTTTAATCATATCATCGTTTTAAATGAGGCCGAGGATGCGGCCTATTTCCATAATACGCTGGAGAATATTACAGGAGCACTGGATATTTTCTATTTCCCCTCTTCTTTTAAGACCAAAAAGAACTACAGGCTGCTCAACGCATCGCATGTGATGCTAAGGACAGAAGCGTTGACAAAATTGGCAGCACCAATCCCCTCTTCGGGCGGAGAGGGGTTGGGGGTGAGGCGAAAAATACTGGTTACTTATCCCGAGGCATTGTTTGAGAAAGTGGTTATTTCTGAAACACTTTCCGAAAACATGATCCATATCAAAACGGCTGACACTATTGATGTTGGCCAGTTGTTGCTAAAGCTGGACGAGTTTGGCTTTGAAAGAAGCGATTTTGTGTACGAGCCGGGACAGTACGCGCTTCGCGGAGGTATTTTTGATATCTATTCTTTTGGCAATGAAAAGCCTTACAGGTTTGAGCTGTTTGGAAATGAGGTGGATTCTATCCGTATCATTGATCCTGAAACCCAGCTAAGCGAGCGGAAGCTGCTTTCCGTTTCCATTATACCCAATGTAGATACCCAGTTCACTTCAGAACAGAGGGTATCGCTTTTTGATTTTTTGCCCTCTAATACAGCCGTCTGGCTGCAGAACCAGGAGCTATGCGTGGAAAGGTTAAAAGATAATGAAGAAGAGCTCCGGTATTTTTTAGAATTCAGCAGTTCTGTTCAAACCTCATCCGGCAGTGATGATGCAGATAAATTATTTAAGAAAGATTTGTCTGCCGATGATTTTATATCAGCCGATAGCTTTTTAGAATCTATACAAAGCAGGGCTGTGTTCCATTTTGGCGGAAATAACTTTGGAGCTAAAGAGGAATTTGAGTTTAATACCAGGTCGCAGCCGGCATTTAACCGCCAGTTCGAGTTGCTTATAAAAGACCTGAAAGAAAAGGAAAAGAAAAATTACAGCATTTATATCTTTTCGGAAAACCCAAAGCAACTGCAAAGACTGCAAACCATTTTTGATGACCTGAAGGCAGAGCTGGTTTTCAATCCGGTACCTTTGTCCATACATTCGGGCTTTATAGATGATGACCTGAAAGTGGTTTGTTATACAGATCATGAGATTTTTCAGCGTTACCATAAATACAGGGTTAAGCAGGCTTATAATAAGAACAAGGCCATTACGCTGCGTACCCTGCGTGAGTTGCAGCCGGGCGATTATGTAACCCATATAGATCATGGAGTGGGCGTGTACAGTGGTTTGCAGAAGATGGAGGTAAACGGCAGGATGCAGGAAGCCGTACGCCTCATTTATAAGGATAAAGACGTGCTGTATGTAAACATCAATTCCCTGCATAAAATTGCCAAATACACAGGTAAGGATGGCAGTGTGCCCAAAGTGAATAAACTGGGCAGCGATGTATGGAACCGGTTAAAAGAAAAGACCAAGGCCCGGGTTAAGGAAATTGCTTTTGACCTGATAAAGCTGTACGCCCAACGTAAGGCCCAGCAGGGTTTTGCGCATACACCGGATAACTATTTACAAACTGAGTTAGAAGCTTCTTTTATTTATGAAGATACGCCGGACCAAAGCAAAGCCACAGCCGATGTAAAAAAGGATATGGAGTCTTCATCGCCTATGGACAGGCTGGTTTGCGGCGATGTGGGTTTTGGCAAAACAGAAGTAGCTATTCGTGCTGCTTTTAAAACCTGTGTGGATGGTAAGCAGGCCGCCGTTTTAGTGCCTACTACCATTTTGGCATTTCAGCATTATAAAACTTTCAGCGAGCGCTTAAAAGAATTTCCGGTAACTGTTGATTTCATTAACCGTTTTAAATCTGCCAAAGAGAAAAAAGAAACGCTGGAAAAACTAAAAGCAGGAAAGATTGATATATTGATTGGTACGCATGGTATTATCGGAAAAGATGTAAAATTTAAAGACCTGGGTATTTTAATTGTAGATGAAGAGCAAAAATTTGGTGTGGCTCATAAAGAGAAAATAAAGAGTATTCGTACCACTGTTGATTGCCTGACGCTTACTGCAACACCTATTCCGCGTACGTTACAGTTCTCACTGATGGGTGCAAGAGATCTGAGTATTATCAACACTCCGCCACCCAATCGCCAGCCGATACAAACGGAAGTGCAGGTGTATAATGAAGATGTTATTCGTGAGGCTATTTATTTTGAAACAGAACGTGGCGGACAGGTGTTCTTTATTCATAATCGTGTAGCCGGACTTGCTGAAATGGCGGCGTTGATACAGGGGCTTTGTCCTGATCTGTCAATTGGCTTTGCTCATGGGCAAATGGAAGGTCACCAACTGGAAGAGAAAATACTGGATTTTATCGACCGTAAATATGATGTGCTGGTGTGCACTAATATAGTAGAAAGCGGGGTGGATATTCCGAATGTAAATACGATCATTGTTAACAACGCACATCATTTTGGCCTGAGCGATCTGCACCAGCTGCGTGGCCGCGTAGGACGTAGCAATAAAAAAGCTTTTTGTTATTTGCTGGCGCCGCCGATGAGCACCCTGCCCAGCGATTCAAGAAAGCGTTTACAAACACTGGAGCAGCATAGTGAGCTGGGAAGCGGCTTCCAGATAGCCATGCGCGACCTGGATATTCGTGGTGCAGGAAATTTATTAGGTGGAGAGCAAAGCGGGTTTATGGCAGAGATCGGTTTTGAGATGTATCAAAAAATATTAGATGAATCCATCCGCGAATTAAAGCGTACCGAGTTTAAAGACCTCTTTAAAGAAGAGATCAGTAAGCAGGACGATTTTGTACAGGATTGTACTATAGATACGGATCTAGAAATTTTAATACCTGATGATTATGTAGAAAATATTACAGAGCGCTTATCATTATACCAGCGTTTAGATAACTGCGAAAATGATAAGGAGCTGAACGAAATGCACAAAGAGCTGGCAGACCGATTTGGTACAGTTCCTCCACAGGTAGGTGATCTGTTTGAAACCGTGAAATGCCGCAAGCTGGCGATTGACCTGGGTTTTGAAAAGATGAGCTTAAAGAATGAATCCCTTCGCTGTCACTTTATCAACAGGCCCGACTCACCGTATTTTGAATCAGATGTTTTTCAAAAAATTATTGAATACCTGCAAACCCAAACTAACAAGGCCAGACTGAAACAAACCGGTAAGCTGTTTTTATTGATTGCTGAACCCATTACTTCCATGAAAGTGCTGCATAAGTTTTTAAAAGATATGCATGGGTTTGTGATAGAGCCTGAATTAAAAGAAACAGTCAGGGAATAAACTCCCATAGCTCGTTACCTAAATTGCCTCCGCCAACATATCCTTTATCGTTTACGGCAAAAGCAAAATGATAAGATCTCGGATGACCAATATTGGCTCCTTCAGTCCAGCTATCCTTTACAGGGTCGTAAATGGACATTAGGTTATTGGCACTGCCACCCACCGAACTTCCTCCTGTTACATATCCTAATCCATTTAGAGAAAAAGCTGCCGTGCTAAGAAACGCAATTGGTTGTGAACTGTAGCCCGGACTTACAAAATCAGCAATCCGCTCCCATTGGTTTGCCGCTTCGTTATATTTCCAGAAATCTTTGATTCCTGTATGATATGCCCCGTTACCAAAATAGGGAATATTATTAATTACAAAGGACGCCGTTTCGGTTCTTTGAAAAAATGCTTCATGGGTAAAATCAGCTATTCTTATCCAGGAGTTAGAAGCAATATTGTATTTATAAAAGTCAGAGAAAGGTTCAACAGAGAATCCATAAGGAAGATAACCAGCTCCAATTCCAATATATATATGTCCCTTTGTACTGAAATGGGTGGCCCCAAATCTGTTTTTTCCAGGAAAAGGCGCCCTTGCGTTCCATTGCTTTAACTGGGGATTGTATTCCCAAAAATTGCTGATAGGTGCTTCGGCTGAATAAAGATAAATTTTACCTTCCTGACTTTCAGCGCTACTGTGCCAGCTCTTGACCTCAAATGGTATTGGAAGTTGTTGCCAGGTGTAATCTGCTTTGTTTAACTTCCACATGTTATCAGGTACTATCACATAAGCATCATTATTAATTACAACCGCATTGTTTACCATTCTGTAATATGAAAAGGGGAGGGTATTAGAAACCATTACCCATTTATCTTTAATGGTTAGATCTGGCTCGTATTCAATAATGTAATCAAGAAGCTGTAATATGATTTTTGCTTTTCGCCTGGGGTAGGGGCCTGCCGGCATTTTTGTATTCAGCACACCAGAGGTTTCTGAGGATACTGAACTGGATATATTTTCTATGAAGATTTTGTTGTTTTGGGCAATGGGATGGAAGTACTTGCCTTTTATTTCAATTGTTTGATATGCCGAAACGCTGGGGATGATATAGTCTATTTCAGGCTTTCTAAGAATAAAGCTATCCTTATAAATGACAGTTTGTAGCTGAGCCTTCACTTTGATATCAGTTGTGCTTTCGAGAAGGCCATCCGGTACAGTTACTTTTAATTGCTTTTTATCTGCATAGGTTATTGTTGCTACTACATCACCGAAGTAAACAAGGTTTTTGTCTGCGGTAGTATGAAAATGGTCACCTGTTATAATAATCTCATCTCTAAAAGTAGCCGTTAGCTTGCTGACATTGTTTATAACGGGTGCTGACAGTAAAAATTTTTGATCGGCAAGAGCTTCCTGAAGTTGTGCCCTTATACGTATGGTAGCTTCTGGATTCTTCATTTCAAAAGGAACAACAACAAATAGAGAGTCTCTGGTAGCATCAATGACCTTGGCTGTCACATCATCAAAATAGATAGTATTTCTATCCTTGACTTTATCGAAATGTGTACCAACAATAACAATGGTATCGCCCATAACCGCGCTGACAGGAATGATTTGTTGAACCTGAGGTGTATGCAATTGGAATTTCGTATATGACGCCGATTTGCCAACGACCGTGACAATAATTTCCGGTTTGTAATCATTCATATAAGCAGGCACTATACATTGTATCAAAGAATCCGTGTATGATAAGCGTATTGCGGAGGCCTCACCTATAGTAATTATTGGACCATACTCCATATTGGTAAAATATTTTCCCGATATAGTAATGGTATCTCCTATGTAGCCAAAGTCTGAAGAAATACTTTTGATAATTGGAGCCGGAATCCCATTTGACAGAAAGGGTTTTGTTTCGCTATAGTAGCTTCCTTTATCTGTTTTGAGATAGGCCTTGAAAAAATATATTTGTCCCTTTATTAATCCATTGTCAATTGTTAGTGTAAATGAATTACTGTTAAGTTGCTTACCGAGGCTTATTGAACGTACACTAGTACTCAGTGAACTGTCAGTTGCAATTATAAAACCATGATCGATAATTGTGCTTGCTGCCTGCAATACATAGGCGTTTAAAGTTACACCTCCTTCTGAACCAATGTATGCTTCTTCCAGTTTGATCGTAGGAACTTGTACCTGCTCTTTATTTTTTGAGCATGATGAAAGTACCACTATTACAGAAACTATAAGAACACTGATTCTTTTTTGCATTTTGTATGGACCTGAATTTATCTGACGAAGTTATTAAAAGTCTTTAAAAGAAAGATTTGCAAAGCTGTAGTTATATAACTTTCGAGACCTGATTTTGCTATTAAGTTACATTATTGTACTTTGTTTCTTCCTAGGAGAGTCTCCCTTAGGTTTGTATGCTGGCTGTGAACTCAGCGAATATTAAACCTGCAGATACAGAAATAAATTTTTTAATTGCTATAAAATAGAAATAATGCTTGAACAACTTCATAACTATTATCTGGATAAAGAAGAGCCAAACAAGAGTTGTCTGCTTGCATTGCGAAGCATTATTCTTGATCAGGATACGAACATTACGGAAACACAAAAGTGGGGAATGCCCTGCTTTTGCTATAAGAAGAAAATGTTTTGCTATTTATGGACAGATAAAAAAACAAACGAACCTTATATGCTTATGGTAGAAGGGAGATACCTTGACCATCCCGAATTGGAAGAAGGGGATCGCTCCCGAATGAAGATTTTCAGGGTTAATCCAAACAAAGACTTACCGCTAAAAACAATAAAGAGTATTTTGCAAAAAGCCCTGGACTTATACCGGACTGGCATAATAAAGATCAAAGAATGACCGGCAGAAAAGGGTGTATTACAAATTTGCCATTTCAAGTAAGCTGTGTGAGGCGAGCCAGGAGGCGATGGATAAGCACACAAAAAGGGAGATTGCCGTAGACCCCAGAAAGGGGCGTATGTTTTCTGTTTGACAGTTTTTCGTAAATTTGATTTTATCGGCTTCGATTAACGGCAATGCTAAAAAACGCCCAAATGTAAGGCCGCAAACCATTGGCGGTAATACAGACCCAACCACCAATAAGACAAAAGACAAAACAAACTGTGAGGAACAAACCTTTATGACTATTAGTGCAAAAATATCCTGGGGTAAAATATTCATTTTTTATTTGGTAGCATTTGGCATATCAGCACTTTTTAATTCAGGTTTTCTTACATCTTACTATCAAAAACTGACAACAGGGCTTTTGATTAACAATTGGGCATTTTTACCTGCAGGATTGGGAACTTTAATTGCGGCTTTTATTGCATATAAATACGATAAAAAATGTAAGAGAACAATTTCGTTATCAGGAAAAAATCATCTGAAAAATATTTTGATTGCATTAGTTCCTGCAATGGTTTTTTCAGCAATAGGAATCTATAATAACAACAGCATTAATGAACATGTGTATGGACTTGCTTTTTCACTTGTTGCTTTACTATACGCTGTTACGGAAGAAATATTTTGGAGAGGTTATTTGCTTGACGTTTTACGACCACTAAACAAAATTACTTACAGCCTGGTAATTGGCATATTGTGGTGGGCCTGGCATTTCAGGTTTAACACTCGGTTTGACTTTACCTGGTTTGTACTCATTTGCCTTATTAGCTCCTTTTTATTATGCCAGTTTGCTAACGAGACAAAGTCTTATTTAACAGCGGCTGGACTACATTCGCTGATCATTATAACAACATCAGATGGAGAAATGACCAAAGCTAAAACTATAGGACTGTGTATTTCTATAGCGATCTGGTTAATCATGGGAAATATCTGGAAGACAAAAGAAGTGATAAAGAAAACCTAAATTAGTGTCAGGAAAGGGGCAATCGGCTAACGCCGGTTTAGCAATAGTGGGGCTGATATACAAGAAATGTAATGCTGAATGCTAAGCATGGTAAGTAAAGCTATAAATTATTTAGTGAGTAAGCCTAAAATGCTATTCTTGATAGATAGTTTAGGAGCTATGCTTACTGCATTTTTATTGTTTGCAGTATTAAGAAATTTCAATGAATACTTTGGAATGCCTGTGGTAATATTGACTTACCTTTCAGTAATAGCCATGTTGTTCTGTGTTTATTCAGCTACCTGTTTCTTTTTCCTGAAAAAAGATTGGCCACTGTTCATAAGAGCAATTGGTTATGCCAACTTACTTTATTGTATTTTGACAGCCGGGCTTTTAATGAGGCATTACTCTATTCTTACAGTTCCCGGGATAACCTATTTTGTAGTGGAGATTGTAGTTGTTTGCCTGCTTGTTTACATTGAATTTAAAGTCGCGACAGCATTAACATACAAGTATGACTGACATTTTAAGATACATTTTGCCGATTTACTTCGTTATTTATTTTGGAGTTGCTTTTGTTTTAAAATCGGTTGTAGTGGCAAAACGAATAGGTAAAAATCCGCTTGTATTGCCCAAAGACGACAGTGCTTACGGACTTATCGGGCTTTACTTCAAACTAACATTGATAATGATGTTTGTTTATGTTGTTGCTTATGCTTTTTTTCCTGCCTGGCACGACAACTTTTTACCAATCACACAACTTGACAGCACAACAGTAAAATACATCGGGCTTGCATTTCTTGCCATTTCTTTAGTGTGGACAGTAATGGCACAAGGGCACATGAAAAACTCCTGGCGTATCGGCATTGACACAAACACCAGGACAGCGTTGATAACAGGCGGACTTTTTTCAATTTCACGAAACCCTGTTTTTTTCGGTATGATATTAACTTTGCTGGGGCTTTTCCTGGCAACACCCAACGCATTGACGACTTTGTTTTTGATATTAGGGTATGTCCTCATTCAAATCCAAATCAGACTTGAAGAAGCATTTTTAACCAAAGAACACGGACAAATATATTTAGACTACAAACAAAAAGTAAGACGGTTGATATAAACCCGAACGGAACTCTGTCTATAACAAGGGCTTTGCGAGAGTGGAGTGAAAACGTTTCTGTTGAAACGATTTCGCTAAATTTGAGTTTTCGACTTCGATTGGAGATTTTCGGTGAAAATCCTCGAACAATTGAAATGGACGTAAAATACAATAAAATAGGGACGGGGTATAATTCCACAAGACAGGCAGACCCGTATTTGGCAGGAAGGCTTTTTTCTTTATTACGCCCGCAAAGCGACAAACTTTACCTTGACATAGGTTGCGGAACAGGAAATTATACAATTGCTTTGGCAGATAAAGGACTAAATTTTATTGGAGTAGAGCCGTCAGAAAAAATGCTTGACGAAGCCAGAACCCGAAATCAAAAGGTAGGTTGGTTGAATGGAGCCGCAGAACAGATACCAGCTGATGACAAAACGTTTGACGGAATTATTGCCATATTGACCATTCATCATTGGACAGACATTAAAAAAGCATTTGTAGAACTGAACAGAGTATTGGCTGACAATGGAAGAATGATAATATTCACTTCTACGCCTGAACAAATGAAAGGATATTGGCTCAATCACTATTTTCCTAAAATGCTTCATTCTTCCATTGTTCAAATGCCTTCGCTTGAAAGTATACAAAAAGCAGCAGAGGAAGCAGCATTTAAAATTAGCAGGATGGAGGAGTATTTTGTTAAGGATGACCTTAAAGACTGTTTTTTATACGTGGGGAAAAATAAACCCGAATGTTACTTTAACGAAAAGATCCGACACGGAATTTCATCGTTTTCATCATTGGCAAATATTGATGAAGTACAACAAGGTTTGATAAAACTTAGAAACGATATTGACAGCAACGCGTTTGAACAAATAAGAAACCAATACAAAAACGACTTGGGGGATTATTTATTTATAACTATTGACAAGAAAGGCCGCACATAAGAAAAGTATTTGTAAAACAGGGCTGTACAATGTAGCATCGGCTATAAGCAGATCCCTCCTTCAGTTCAAGCTTGACGAATAATTATCAGCTTTTGTTCTTAAATTCATTAAAAGTTTTCAATTGGCTGCGGTTATAGCTGGCGGAATACTGCACAATCACCGCACACTACTGGCAACATTTCGTACACAACATTAAATTAAATGATATGAAAACAACTCCTGAACATAATGAGCGAATTGCAAAAATGATATTTGCATCGGTGTATCCACACTACGTCACTAAGGTTGAGAGCAAAGGCAGAACAAAGGAGGAATTACACCAGGTCATAGAGTGGCTGACAGGATTTGATAATAAAAAACTGCAGGAACTCATAGATGAAAAAGTGACTTTTGAAGCATTTTTTAAGAGAGCTAACCTGAACCCCAACGCACACCTGATAACAGGAGTAATTTGTGGCTATAGGATAGAAGAAATTGAAAACTCGTTAACAAGAAAAGCAAGATATTTAGATAAGCTGGTGGATGAATTAGCGAAAGGTAAAAAAATGGAAAAAATCTTAAGGCAGTAATCAAAACCAGGATGATGTCGAAAGTAAAAACAACTTACACAGGGAAAGACGTAATGGATTTTATAAATGCTTACGTCGACAACGAACAGAAAAAAGCCGACAGTTTTCGTTTAATAGAACTAATGAATGAATGGTCTGGCGCTGAACCCAAAATGTGGGGTCCCACCATTATCGGGTTTGGTAACTACCACTATAAGTATGCAAGCGGACATGAAGGCGATGCTCCAATTATTGGCTTCTCACCAAGGAAAGCAGCATTTTCACTATACGTTTATTCTCCTACAGAAAGAAGTAAGGAGCTTTTAGTGAACCTCGGTAAATTCAAAATGAGTAAAGCCTGCATCTATGTAAAAAAACTTTCCGACATCAACATTTCAGTCTTACACGAACTTTGTATAGAATCAATAAAATACATTAACGAGCATTATGAATGTGCCTGCAGAGTAAAATAGCGGGTAACGAACATATATGCTCAATAGTAACTGTTGTGTACTTCCAAAACCTTTACAGTAGTTTTTTTTAGTTTGACTTTGAAAAAGAAAGCCTGGCAGGTTCTGAAACCGGCCAGGCTTAATTGATGCCATGTTACAGTAACTAAGAAACTTTATAATTGGTTTTACCCGGAACGGCAATAGGGTAGGTTCCGTCAGCATTAGGAACGACCGGTGGTGTAGCGCTAAAGCTGTATTCTTTAGGCATGATATCTATACCGCTGTTTAATGCTTTTTCAAAATCAATTACCTGTCCGCTGTAAGTAGCCATACGACCGATAATACCTGTTAAAGTGCTTTTAGCACCAAATTCTGCGTCTGCGAACTTATATTCACCTTTAACTATAGCGGCAAACAGCTCATCATGCTCGCCCTGGTAAGGATTGTTTTCCCCTTTTTTATCAAACCCGTACACTGTATTGCCCTTAAGATCTGTTATGGTGCCGGCGCCGCAATAAATTCTTCCCTTTGTTCCCACCAATAGTTCATCTACTTTGCCCATTGTACCGCTTATATGCCTGCACTGGCTGTTCATAATGCTGCCGTCTGCGTAATGGAACTCCACATAATGATGGTCGTATATTTCGCCATACTTTTTATCGGTGCGTACCTGCCGTCCGCCCATGCCCTGGGCCTTAACCGGGTAAGCGTCCTTAAACCAGTTCACTACGTCAATATTGTGCACATGCTGTTCTACAATATGGTCCCCGCAAAGCCAGTTAAAGTAGTACCAGTTGCGCATCTGGTATTCCATTTCTGTTTGGTTGGGTTGTCTTTCTTTAACCCATACACCTGATCCTACCCACCATGCCTGTGCAGAAGTTATATCTCCAATCAGGTTTTTTCTTTTAAACAATTCACGGTAAGAGTTCTGGTATCTTCTCTGTAATCCTACTACTACATTCAACTTCTTTTGCCGGGCTGTTACTGCGGCATCTAAAACTTTTTTTACTCCAGCGGGATCTACTGCAACAGGTTTTTCCATGAAAACATGTTTCCCCTGTTTTACGCATTCTTCAAAATGGATCGGCCTGAAACCAGGCGGGGTGGCCAGTATTACTACATCTGCGTAGGGGATAGCTTTTTGGAAAGCGTCAAAGCCTGTAAACTTCCTTTCTTCGGGTACATCTACTTTATTCAGGAAGTTACTGCCATATCCCTGGTCAGAAAGGTCCTTAGACGTTAAAGCAGCGTAGCAACCATCTACCCTGTCTCTGAAAGCATCGGCAAGAGCAACGATCTTTACATTTTGCTTTGAATTAAGCGCCTGCAGCGCAGCGCCTGTACCACGTCCGCCGCAACCTACAACCGCAACTTTGATCTCACCTGCTGAACCTGAAAAGTAATTAGCCCGGCTGAGGATGGGTGCGGCCATAAGACCACCAGCAATCAGTGAGCCTTGCTTTACAAAATTTCTTCTTGACTTACTGTAACTCATTTTATATATTTTTTGTTATTGTATTTTTACCTGCCTGTGAATTGCTTAAAAAACCTGTCGGCTTCTTCGGCACTAGGTTGTTTTAGCGGCCGTATGATCCTGAATCCAACAAAAGGGGCATCGGTATTCCACCACTGACTTTTAGGTATCTGTGGGTCGCTTTTGCTCCAATCGAGGCTGGAAGCAATTCGGTTGGCCGGTCGCAGATCCCCGGCATCACCCATATAAGAACCTCCGCGAACCACCCCGGGATGCTTTACTTCGGGTATTCGGATGGGATTAACGGCTTTGTCGCTGATCGTAGCATAATAATCTTCCTGGTATTGGTCCAATACCCATTCCTGTGCATTGCCCAGCATATCATAAAGTCCCCAGGCGTTAGGCTTTTTTAGTCCGCCATGTTTTAAAGAGTCATTACTGTTGGCGCTGTACCAGGCGTACTCGTCCAGTAACGAAGCATCATCCCCAAAAGGATAGATAGCTTTGGAGCCTGCTCTGGCTGCATACTCCCATTCTGCTTCTGACGGAAGCCTGTAAAAAATACCTGTCTTTTTATATAGCCAGCGGCAGTACATTAAAGCCGAGAACTGTTTTATGTTAATAGCCGGATAGGTTTGATCATCACCTCCTACAGCAGCAGAAGGATCAACATAAGGCACGCTAGGGCGTGTAATGGCATCTACTTTCGAGTTCCTGGAAAAATGCTCATCGGCAAAAAAGGTAAGGAACTCTTCAAAGGTTACTTCCTTTTCCCCCATCCAGAAGGCTTCAATTTTTACTTCTTTCTGTGGGGTTTCGTCTTTCTCTTTGTTGGGGTCGGATGCCGGGCTGCCTAATAAGAAAGTGCCTGAAGGTACGGGCACCATTGTGAATTTTACACCTGAACCGGGAATAGATTGTTCGTACTTTTTAAATGAGTTGTCTTGAGCCTGGGTATTGAAAAATGCAATCGCACTACAAACGGCTAATACTATGTTTCGCATAACGCTAAAGGTATAAAACAAAATCTGAAATTATCCTGCAAAATATTTTTAACCAGGGTTTTGCAAATTTTTGCTGGGGTCGGTAACTTTTTTAAAGTTATCTTGGCAAAAAAATAACGATGCAAAGAAGATCTTTTCTAAAAAGCAGCCTGTTTACTGCAGGCGCATTAACACTGGCATCCCGGGAAAGCAGTGCCGGAAATAGTTTTTCTGAAAGCAAGGTCTTTCATCTTGATTATGCTCCACATGACGGAATGTTCGCCCACTCTGCAGGGAAAGATTTTATTGATCAGATCAAGTACATGCACGATCTTGGCTTCCGGTCCATTGAAGATAATGGCATGACAGGCCGGACACCTGAAATGCAGGCCCGGATCGGCGATACGCTGGCCAAACTGGGTATGCGTATGGGCGTGTTTGTAGTGCCTAAAGGTGGCAATGGTGCCAATACGCTTGCTGCTAAAAAGAAAGAGCATGTTGACATCTTCTTGGACGGCTGCCGCAAATCAGTAGAAGTAGCCAAACGCTGTAATGCCAAATGGGTAACAGTAGTACCGGGCGATTTTGAAAAGTCACTGCCTTTGCCCATACAAAC
>JASGDI010000132.1:0-34247 GCA_049841335.1 Niabella sp.
CTCAAATGAATCTTTTTTTGACTGCCATTCTTTTTTCTTTACCCAGTGGTAGGTGAGTACCGGTTTAAGATTTTCTTCCTGTGGCGGGGCCAGTGTTTCAACAGCTTTTTTCAAAGTGCTATCTACAATCCTGGGAATATTTTTTTGTTCTTTGTTTTTGCAGGAAAAATTCAGGGTTAGCAGTAATAGCAGTAATGGATAAAGAGGTCTGTGTGTCATCATATATGCAATATGCGTAAATATTTTGACCCCGTAAAATTTTTAGAGACCTATAGCCTGCATTTCCTTAAAAACTTAATATTTGTTTTTAATGCTTTGAAGCTGTGATTCCAGTTCTTTCACTTTGCCGGGATCTTGGGCAGCCAGGTTATTCTAATCGGAATAAATCTTATTGTCATCCTGAAGATAAATCATTTGTGTGTTTTATTGTGATTGATAGCTATTCAACTTTACAGGAGCAAAAATCAATAAATATTTACGGATGAAAAAAGTATATTCGTACCTTATTAAAAGACAACAGTGTTATGAATTACAAACTAAGGGCCGGGATGGTAGGTGGCGGCAAAGGTGCTTTTATAGGAGCCGTACACCGTATGGCCTTAAACATGGACGGGCTGGCTGAGCTGTGCTGCGGCGCTTTAAGCCAGGATCCGGAGAAAGCTAAAGAGTCAGGCAGAGATTTGTTTTTACAGGACGACAGGATTTATACAAGCTATGAGGAGATGATCCGGAAGGAGAGTGAATTGCCCGAAGACAGGCGTATGCATTTTGTGATTATTGTAACACCCAACTTTGCACATTTTGGGCCGGCAATGATGGCGTTGGAGCATGGTTTTCATGTAGTGATAGATAAACCTATGGCACTTACCCTGGAGGAAGCGAAAAAGCTGCAGCAAAAGGTAGAAGAAACAGGGCTTTTGTTATGCCTTACACATACTTATGCTGGCTATCCTTTAGTAAAGGAGGCCAGGAAGATGGTAGCCGATGGCCTGTTAGGGGCAGTCAGGAAGATCTATGTTGAGTATCCGCAAGGCTGGTTGAGCACATTGAGCGAAAAGGAAGGTAATAAACAGGCGGCATGGCGCACAGATCCTGCAAGAAGTGGAAAGGCCGGCTGTATGGGCGATATTGGTACTCATGCAGCGCACCTGGCAGAGTATATTTCGGGGCAAAAGATTGTGAAGCTCTGTGCTGATCTGAACATTGTAGTGCCCGGAAGATTGCTGGATGATGATGGAGCTATGTTATTAAAGTTTGATAAAGGTGCCAGTGGTGTGCTTATTGCTTCCCAGGTTGCCGCCGGTGAAGAAAATAATTTAAGGATAAGAGTATATGGAGAAAAGGGCGGACTCGAGTGGGGCCAGCAGGAGCCTAATACTTTGATCGTAAAATGGCCGGATGCCCCGGCACAGGTATATCGTACAGGCAATGGCTATCTCTCTGATGTTGCAAAGATAAACACGAGGACACCAGGCGGGCATCCCGAGGGCTACCTCGAAGCATTTGCTAATATCTATAAAAACTTCATATTGGCATTGGCTGCAAAATTAGATGGCGCCGAACCTGATCCGCTAATAGATTTCCCTACTGTATATGATGGTGTACGGGGTATGGCGTTTATAGAGAATGCGGTAACCTCTTCCCAAAGCGATCAAAAATGGCAGGATTTTATTGTTTGAGCAGGTTGCTATGCATGAAGCAAAAAGCTTAAAGCGTAAGGCGTGAGGCAAAAGGATGAAGCATAAGCCTTCAGTTTCCAGCTTTCTGCCTTTAGCCCCTTAGCTTTGCATCGTTACTATGTATTTTCTACACATTATGTCCACAACCCGGGAATATAAGCTTGAACATCAATCAAATTCACTTATTTTGCCCGATTAAAACAAATTATCTTATTTATGAGTTTTGAAAATTTTAAGGTTCCTTTCGAAATCGATACTAACTACAGTAAGAAAGTTGCTTACTTTTCAATGGAGTTTGCCATACATCAGCCATTAAAAATATACAGCGGAGGCTTGGGTTTTTTATCGGGTTCTCATTTACGCAGTGCTTATGAGTTGCGCCAGAATCTTATTGGTATTGGTATTTTATGGAAATACGGATATTATGACCAGGAACGTAACCAGGATCAGACTTTAGATGTTGCCTGGAATGAAAAATATTATAGTTTCCTGGAAGATACCGGGATTAAATTCCAGATAGATGTGCATGATCATCCGGTTTGGGTAAAAGCCTGGTATCTGAATCCTGAAACATTTAAAACAGCACCCTTATTTTTATTAAGCACCGACCTGCCTGAGAATGATTACGTTTCTCAAACCATCACACATAAATTGTATGATAGCAATGTGGCCGCAAAAGTGGCCCAGTTTATTTTATTAGGTGTGGGTGGCGCCAGGCTGATAGATATTTTAAACTTTAATCCTGAACTATACCATCTTAACGAAGCGCATGGTTTATCTGCGGCTTTTTACCTGTATAAAAAATACAACAGGAATCTGGAGGAGGTAAGAAAAAGATTAGTGTTTACTACACATACCCCTGAAGAAGCAGGTAACGAAAAGCATGATATTTATCTGTGCCACAAAATGACGTATTTCTGTGGATTAAGCATTGATGAGGTTAAAAACCTTACCGGTGATCACAGTGATTCTTTCAACCATTCACTGGTAGCCTTACGTTTTGCAAGGCTGGCTAACGGTGTGTCCCAGTTGCATGGAGAAGTGTCCCGCGAGATGTGGAGCAAGTACCCCGGCATTTGCCCAATCACCTCAATCACTAATGCTCAGAACTGGAGCTATTGGGCCGATAAGCAGATGTATAAATTTAAAGAGGTAGGAGATGATTATAGCTTTGACGATCGTAAAAAATGGCTGAAAAAGCGGGCTTTTGAAATTGTAGCAGATCAAACAGGAAAGCTGTTCAATCCGGATGTATTTACAATGGTTTGGGCAAGACGGTTTGCCGGCTATAAAAGGGCTGGATTAATAGCTTCTGACGAGCTGCGTTTTTTTGAACTAATGAACAATCAGAAATACCCTGTACAGATCATTTGGGCAGGTAAGCCTTATCCGATGGACCACCCTGCAATCAGCGAATTTAATGAGCTGGTACATTTAAGCAAAAATTACAAGAATGTATCTGTTTTAATAGGTTATGAGCTGGGCCTTTCCAAACGCCTGAAACAGGCTGCGGATGTGTGGCTGAATAACCCCCGGGTGCCAAGAGAAGCTTCGGGCACCAGTGGTATGACCGCTGCCATGAACGGAGCTGTGAATTTCTCCACAGACGATGGATGGATCCCTGAGTTTATCAATCATGGCCATAATGGCTTCGTAATCCCTAAAGCCGATTATGCCAACATGTCTGTGCACGACCAGGATAAATACGATCTGGACAAATTATATGAAATACTTACCCGGGAAATACTGCCGCTCTATTACGGCGATTATAAAACATGGCGCCAGATTATGAAAAATGGTATGCAGGATGTCCGCTTTCAGTTCGACAGCAACCGTATGGCGCATGAATATTATGAGAAGCTGTATAAAGGATAACAGCATTATAGCTTTTTAAAGTAAGCATGTGGTATCTGATTGTTGTATAAGCAAACAATAACTTCAGGTTTATCTTTAAAAAATCATCACAGGCTAATTTAACCCCGGGATTACAATCTATTCCGGGGTTATTGGTTGATGGGTCAAAATAGTCCGTTAAGACGCACACGGCGCCCTTGAGCATTTTAGTATAAATATTTTCAAGGCAGAAAAGAACAATTTCTTTATACTGAAATTTATCTCCCCCAAATCCGCAATCAATATGAGCAAAAGCGATCTGGTCAGGTAGCTGTGCCGGTAATGTTTCATTGAATAACCCTTTATGTATAGCAGGCATTTTTAATCCTTCTTTCTCAAAATTTTCTATCGGGATGTCTTCAATATTCTTATCGCCATAGCTGATTTTTTTTTCAAAGCTGTCATACAGGTGCAATGTCTTGCCGGATTGGTTAGAGTCTAATATTTGTTGAAAGAGTAGGGCACGTTGTTCTGTAAAGCAACCGAATTCAATGATTTCTCCTTCAACATTATATTTCTATAACAGCGCTTAGAATATTAATTCGCTGCTCTATGGTATTCATATCCCTGAATATATCTATCTCTCTTTTATTGTGTAATTGTATCCAAGCTTTCTGATCGGTTTGTTGGCAAAATCTACTATTGGGTATCCGGTCGTTTAAATCTACTCTTTAAGTGATAAAAAAATTATTGATGTTTTTAGATGACTATTTTATTAAGCTTACGTTTGGTTTTTTTAATTGGAAATGCACAAAAGGCGTGCGGCATAAACTGATATCTTCTTACAATATTTTATATGTAAAATGGCAATTTTTAGGTCTTGTTAATTAAAATTATTTATATACTTTTACTTTAGTCACATTTTTAAAGAATAGCATACATTTCTGACGTACCAGTATTCTGCTTATTTGTGTGTAAATGAGCATGCTTAAACAAATAGTTAAAACGATAATAAAAAAAATATGGAGGATACCCTCTGTTCACCGGGCTTATTGGAACTTTAGAGGGTTTTCATTATTAACTGCCGGAGAAACAATACAGTTTCTGGAACCTTATTGTATAAAAGTAGTACCCGAATCATCTGTTGATCTACCCGATATACAGGACGAAAACAATCCTGAGAAGAGTATCTATAAG
This sequence comes from Niabella sp., assembly GCA_049841335.1. GTDB lineage: Bacteria > Bacteroidota > Bacteroidia > Chitinophagales > Chitinophagaceae > Niabella. Next base: position 4,710 of record JASGDI010000132.1, read on the forward strand.
GCGTATACATTTGCATCAGAAGAAGTGCATGTATGGCAGCATGAATTAAAGAACGGTTTTATCTCAAGACATGGATCTGTTGTCATAGGTAATAAAGTGCTTTGTACTGATTGGGACCACCGGGGTTTTGAACACAAATTCTGGAAAAAAGATAAGCGTCCTTCTAAATTCGTCCCTACGCTTATTCCATTATTAAGCCACCACCAGGATATGTATAGCCCAAGTGTGCTCACAGGTTATTATGATTTTGTATTAATGGTTGCAGCAAAGCTAAGCAGGATCAAAGATGCGCTCGGGGATAGCAATCTCAGGGATATGATCATTACATACCACTCGTTTGAGGGACATTATGAAAAGCAATACCTGGAGTTATTAGGGTTCGACCCGGATAAGTACATTGACAGCCGAACTTACAAGCTTTCAGCTGAAAAAGTGATTTTTGGTGATTGCGGCACCTGGAAGCCTAATGTTAATGAAATTCTTTCGCTAAAAAGAAATATAGAAAATCGGTTAAATATTTCAGATAGCACACCCTCTGCCGGAAACAGGATATATATCAGCAGAAAAGGCCGGAGAGAAATTGAAAATGAAGAGGAATTGATCGAACTGCTGAAAAAATTTGATTTTATTATCATTGAAGACAGGGAGAGAAGTGTTGAAGAACAGATCAATATTTATAGAAATGCCTCCTTTATAATTGGTCCGCATGGGGCGTCATTCGCTAATGTAATATGGTGTAGGCCCGAAGCCCATTTGTACGAGCTTTTTTCAAAAAGCTGGACGCCCGACTACTTTCTTTACCTTGCTCAGATAAATAATATGCAGTATTCAGCTTACCAGGATGATACTCATGAGGAGATTACCGATGACATGTTTAAAGCCTTATGCCAAAATATTTATGTATCGATTCCGAAATTACAGGCCAGTTTGGAAAGTATATTTGGCAACATCAAACATTAACCTTGACAGATATAACAATAAAATGTAGTTTCTGAAGTCTCATCTTACATTTATACCGATGCTATATTTTTTTAAAATAAGCATGAGAACCTTCATTTGCACATAAGGAAATAATTTTTTCAGGTTTGTCCTTAAAAAATATATCGCACGCCATTTTAACTCCTGGATTTGTACTTCGTGCATATTTATGGTTGCGTTCATCAACATAATCCATAAACACACATATCCCGCCTTTGCTAAGTTTCGGATAAAGCGATTCCAGACAATAAAGCATTACTTCTTTATGCTTCTCCGCATCATCAAGAATTCCGCAGTCGATATGAGCAAAAGCAATTTTTTCAGGTAATCCTGTTGGAAAAGTATCTTCAAAAAAGCCCTTGTGTATAATGGGTAATTGTAAATTGTAACTTAAAAATGACTTTTTCATCTCTTCTTCAACAGAAGAACTGAACTCACTGAATTTTACATCAAAAGTATCATAAACATGGAGTTCTTTGTCTGACCCTAAATAGTTAAGCGTTTTTTGAATTAAAATAGCAGTCTCTCCGAGGTAAGTACCAAATTCAACAACTTCTCCTTCTGTTTTTTCGTTAATGATCATTGAAATAAGATGAAATAAATTTATCCTCATTTCAATGGAATTCATGTCTGTATTAGGATCTGGCAGCCTTTTTAACCGATGGCTAAGCTTTAACTTTTCAAATATTTTATTTGCAAGATTTACCCAATAAGTTCTTTTACCCACTCTTTTCCTATCAGGCTCATCCAATATAAAAAAATTGTTGATATTTTCCTGCATTTTGTTTTGGCTTTAAAATTTAATTAATATGCAATAGTTTGAGTTTATAAACTGGCGGAAGTAAAGATAAAGATAAATATTTAGTTTATTACTGCCTGATATTAAATTTATTATTAGTGAAATGATCATACAAATTTATATCTTTACAGTTAGGATTAATTGTCTTGTATAGAAGCCTTCTTGTTGATCAGTAATTATTTGCTGCTTACTATTATATATAATCTTAATATAGAGCATTGACCGCTGAATTAAAGGATAGGCTTGATAAATCACAATTAGTTGCTTGAGCTAATCCTAATATTAAGTGATTTATGGAGTTTTAATGTGGGCAGGGCCAGGATTGAACTTTTAAATGTGAAAACTAAGAATGGATCACAATTATGAATTACTACTTAACGGAAATGAGCAGATTGGGTTTCCTGAAAAAACTATTGTAGAATTATTTGAAGCCCAGGTATCTGCAACTCCCAACCGTACTGCCTTGGTTTTTAAGGAAGTATACCTTACTTACGGGGAATTAGAAGTTAAAGTGAACCGGCTTGCTAATTATTTACTGCACAGAAATGTAACTACAGAAGACCTGGTAGGTATTTGCATCGAACGAAGTGTGGATATGGTTGTTGGTATGCTTGCCATTGCAAAAACCGGGGCTGCGTATGTTCCTATGGATCCTGCTGCTCCAAAGGATCGTATAGGTTATATGCTGGAGGATGCCTGCGCCAGCATAATTATCAGTACTTCTGATCTCAAAGACATTGTAAGTGGCTTTGAAAATGTAACTCCAGTTTATCTTGATTTGATTGAAGACGAGTTAAAAAACAATAGTCATCTTTCTCCGCAGATGCCGATTAAGCCCGAAAACTTATTGTATGTTATTTATACTTCAGGTAGCACAGGTAAGCCGAAAGGCGCATTGATTGAACATAGAAATGTAGTCAGGTTGTTCTTTAATGATGCGCCTTTATTTGAGTTTAAGGAAAATGATGTCTGGACGATGTTCCATTCTTTCAATTTTGACTTTTCTGTTTGGGAAATGTATGGAGCACTCCTTTTTGGTGGTAAGCTGGTAGTAGTAGATAAGCAAACTGCAAAGGACCCTTCAGGCTTTTATGAGTTAATGAAAAGAGAAGGGGTTACTATTTTGAATCAAACCCCATCCGCTTTTAATGCGTTGCAGGATGTTGTCCTTCAAAAAGAACCTTTAAAGAAACTGCGGTATGTGATCTTTGGAGGTGAAGCGCTGTATCCTGCAATATTAAAAAAATGGCATGAGGTATACACCTGGTGCGATCTTATAAATATGTATGGTATTACAGAAACCACCGTACATGTTACTTATAAAAAAATAACAGAAAAAGAAATTACCTCTAATCTTAGTGATATAGGAGAGCCCATTCCCACTTTATTCTGTATTATCCTGGATGAACAATTACAACCCGTACCACCTGGTGTTGTTGGAGAGCTCTCTGTTGGAGGTGCCGGTGTATCCAGAGGATATTTGAACCGGCCGGAATTAACAGCAGAAAAGTTTATTAAAAATCCTTATAAAGAGGGCTCCCGGTTATACAGGTCAGGGGATCTTGCAAGAAGGTTGCCAGACGGGAGCCTTGAATATATTGGCAGGAGAGATAACCAGGTTAAGATCAGGGGTTACCGTATTGAACTCGGGGAAATAGAAAGCCGCTTGCAGGAAGTAGAGGGTGTACATCAATCTGTAGTTATAGCGAAAGAGAGGGGAGAAACGGCTGAAAAATATCTTGTAGCGTATTTTACTAAAAAGGAGAACGCTCAACATTTCGATATACCAACACTTAGGGAAGTGCTAAGGAATGTTTTACCGGAGTACATGATCCCCGACTTCTTTATAGAGCTGGATGCAATACCTCTTACCAGTAACGGAAAAGTAGATAAAAAAACCTTGCCTGAACCAGATGAAACAATATTGCGAAGAGGGTTATATGTGGCTCCTGTTTCGGAAACAGAACGTAGGCTTGCAGATAGCTGGCAGAAATTACTGGGCTTTGCTAAAATAGGCATTGAAGATAATTTTTTTGAACTGGGCGGAAATTCCTTGTTGGCTCAAAAATTGGTAACTGCTTTGAAAAAGGAATATGATTTTGAGATTCCTATTACAAAACTGTATCAAAACCCCACCATCGCAGCGCTTCAGAAATTTTTAAAAGGGGAAAAACGTACGCTGCGTACTCCGCAAAAAAAGCGAACTATTCAGACAGCAACCGATATTGCAGTAATTGGAATGGAGTGCAATTTTCCGGGGGCCGGCACTATTGAAGCTTTTTGGGACATACTTGTAAAAGGAAAAGAAACAACACGCTTTTTTTCAGCAGAAGAATTAGACAAAGCTATTCCTGATGCAATCAGAAATGATCCTGCTTATGTAAAAGCCAGGGGTATTATAGAAGACGCAGACCTTTTTGATGCAGCATTTTTTGGTATCAGCCCAAAGCTGGCTGAACTAATGGACCCGCAGCACAGGCTCTTCCTTGAAGTATCGAGGAACCTGCTTGAAAAAACAGGATATCTCTCTGATAAAACAACGGCTGTTATCGGGGTTTTTGCAGGCTGTAGCACCAATACTTACTTCAATAATAATGTTGTCTGGCATAGGGATAAAATAGAAATGCAGGGCAGCATTCCTGTTATTTCAGTTTCTGATAAAGATTATGTAAGCAGCCGTGTAAGTTACCAGTTAAATTTATCAGGCCCGGCAGTAAACGTCAATACAGCCTGTTCCACCTCATTGGTAGCTATAGCACAAGCCGTAGAAAGCCTTAGGGCAGGACAATGTGATACCGCCATTGCGGGCGGGGCTGCAATTACTGTTCCCGGAAACAGCGGACATTTATACGAGGAAGGGTCTATGTTAAGCGCCGACGGGCATTGCAGACCTTTTGATGCAGATGCCAGGGGCACCGTATTTAGTGATGGAGTGGGGGCTGTATTATTAAAACGGCTTAAGGACGCAATTGCAGACGGTGATACAGTATATGCGGTGATAAAAGGGGTAGGAATTAATAATGATGGCGGGAACAAAGGAAGCTTTACTGCACCCAGTATTGAAGGGCAGGCTGCTGCCATACTGATGGCGTTAAATGATGCAAAAGCTGATCCTGCACAGATTTCATATATAGAAACCCATGGCACTGCTACTCCTTTAGGAGATCCTATTGAGGTAGAAGGGTTAAAGCTGGCATTTGGAAAACAGGAGAAAAGTCAGTTCTGTTCTATAGGTTCGGTTAAAAGTAATTTCGGACATTTAACTCACGCTGCGGGAGCAGCGGGGTTTATAAAAACAGTTTTATCACTATACCATAAGCAATTACCTCCGTCTATTAATTTTGCAAAACCGAACCCACATATAGATTTTACATCCAGCCCTTTTATTGTTAATGATCAATTAAAGGAGTGGAGATCAGCGCAAAAAAGGATGGCCGGGGTTAGCTCTTTTGGTGTAGGAGGAACCAATGCGCATGTGGTGCTGGAAGAATATGAGGACAACAGGAACTTTGCTGTTGAAAAGCCAGAGGATAAAAAGCCGCAGTTGGTTTGCTGGTCAGCCCACCAGGCAGAAAGTGTGGTGGCGTATGCCGGGAAGCTAAGCAATTTCTTAGAGGCCAATGCTGAGGTTGATTTACCGTCAATAGCCTACTCTATAAACACTACAAGACAGGAACTGGCCGTACGCAATTTTATAGTAGCGCGGGATAATAAGGACCTTCTTTCGCAGCTGATGCAAACTGAAGTTATTTCCGGAGCCAGTCATCATGTTAAAGAAAAGAATAACAACATTGTATTTTTGTTTCCGGGGCAGGGGAACCAGTATCCCAATATGGGCCGGGAGCTGTATGAATGCGAAGAAATTTATAAAGCTGCGGTAGATGAATGTGCTGTGATCCTGCAGCAATATATGGGCGAAGACATTCGCGATGTTATCTTTGTGGATCATGCAGATGAAGCTGCTGCAGAGAAGCTGAAAGATACGCGATATGCGCAGCCAGCTATATTTATTACATCCTATGCGCTGGCAAAATTGTATATAAGCTGGGGCATTAAACCGGTGGCGTTTGCTGGGCATAGCGTGGGGGAATTTGTAGGGGCGCATCTTTCCGGAATTTTTTCCCTGGATGATGTTTTGCGGATTGTTGCAGAGCGGGGCCGGCTGATAAGCGCGCTGCCTGCGGGCAGTATGCTTTCTGTGAGGGCTTCAGAAGAAAAGGTGAAGAGCCTGTTACCTCCGGAGCTTGCTATAGCCGCACAGAATGCAACAGAACTTTGTGTGGTCTCAGGCGAAACAGAAGTTGTTAATAATTTTGCAGCCAAACTTACTGAAGAAGGCATCATCAACAAGCCATTAAAGACCAGCCATGCATTTCATTCTGCAATGATGGACCCCATAGTTCCGCTGTTAAAAGCTGTTGTGGAAACTGCAACCATGAATGTGCCGCAGATACCCATACTATCTACAGTAACCGCAGGCTGGCTGAAAGACGGTGAAGCTGCCAGCGCTTCTTACTGGGCCAATCATGCAAGAGCAACAGTACAGTTCGGGAAAGCCCTGAAAGCTATTCAGCAGGATCTTAATCCGTTATTCCTGGAAACAGGGCCGGGTGCTTCGTCTTCTATTTTTGTAAAGCAAAACGGTATCGGGGACAATGCTTTCCCAACACTTACTGCCAATACCCGGCTTACCAGCGAAGTGATAGCCGCAAAAATTGCATTGGGTAAGCTTTGGCAGCATGGTGCAGAAATGGACTGGAATAAGATCTACAATGGCAAAAGCTATCGTTTATTGCAAAACCTGCCAACTTATGCCTATAATAAAAAACGTTTTTGGGTAAATCCCCCGGTGCAGCCTGTAGCCATGCAGTCACCTGCTGTTTATATACCTCAAACTATAAATGAAACAATAACGAATACATCAACAAGTGAAATGAGCAGGAAAGATATTTTACTCGGTAAGCTGGCAGAGATCATTGAATCTGCTTCAGGAATATCAGTAGCAGAAGCTAACCCCAATAGCAATTTTGCGGAGCTTGGATTGGATTCTTTGTTGCTTACGCAGTTAACCACCAGTCTGAAAAAAGAATTTTCAGTCCCTGTTACGTTCAGGCAGCTTAGCGAAGATTATGACAGCCTGGGTAAACTGGCTGCGTTTTATGATGCTAACCTGCCAGAGTCCATGTTCAGGAATAATGGAACTCAACCGGCTCCACCGCCTGCTTTAGGCAGTGCTGTTGCAGTGAATACAGCCCCTGCTTATAACCATACAGTTCCACAGGCTGGAGGCGATATGTTGAGCTTAATGTCTATGCAATTACAATTGCTGACACAGCAGATGGCAATGATGCAGCAAGGGGCTTTTGGTACAGCAGCCACAGGCGGAAACAGCCAGCAGCCTGTTATACAACAAAATGCTACTGTAATTACTGCTGATAAAAACGCCGGTACAAATACTGCTTCCGAGGAATTAACTGCAGAAGAGAAGATAGAGTTAAAAAAACCTTTTGGTGCAACAGCTCGTATCGAAAAAAAATCAGCCGAACTTTCGGAGGCACAGCAACAGTATATCACACGTTTTATAGAAGCTTACAACAAAAAAACTGCTGAAAGTAAAAAATATACACAGCAGCACCGTGCCAGAATGGCCGACCCCAGGGTGGTATCAGGGTTTAAGCCCTATACCAAAGAAATGGTGTATTCTATTGTAGCTAAAAAATCAAAGGGATGTTACTTGTGGGACATTGACGGGAATAAGTATATAGACGCGCTTAACGGATTCGGATCTAATTTTTTTGGCTATCAGCCCGATTTTATAAAAGAAGCTTTATTGCAGCAGGTAGAAGAGGGGTATGAGATCGGCCCTCAGCATGTTTTGGCAGGAGAAGTGTCGGATCTTATTTGTGAATTAACAGGCATGGATCGTGCTGCTTTATGTAATACAGGCTCTGAAGCTGTTTTAGGAGCCATGCGTATTGCACGTACCGTCACCGGAAAAGATCTTATTGTTGCCTTTACCGGTTCTTACCATGGTATTATGGATGAGGTTTTAGTGCGGGGCAGCAAGAAGCTCAAGACCTATCCTGCAGCATCCGGTATATTGGCAGGCAATGTTCAGAATATGCTGATCCTTGAATATGGATCCGAAGAATCTTTAAGGATCATTAAAGAAAGAGCTTCTGAAATAGCAGCAGTTTTGGTAGAACCGGTACAAAGCAGAAGGCCCGAGTTTCAGCCGGTGGAGTTTCTTAAAGAATTACGAAAACTAACAGCTGCCAACGATGTCGCACTCATTTTTGATGAAGTAATAACAGGGTTTAGAAGTCATGTAGGTGGTACGCAGGCATTGTTTGGTATAAAAGCAGATATAGCCACTTATGGAAAAGTGGCAGGTGCGGGTATTTCAATTGGAATTATAGCCGGAAGCAAAAAATATATGGATGCTTTGGATGGCGGCTATTGGGAATATGGCGATAATTCAATACCAGAGGTAGGGGTTACTTATTTTGCCGGAACATTTGTTCGCCACCCTTTAGCGTTAGCTACTACGAAAGCGGCTTTAACTTATTTGAAATCTCAGGGGCCCGGTCTTCAAAAAGAAATGAATGAAAAGACAGATCGGTTAGCAGCCAGGCTGAATCAGATTACCCAAAAATACCGGGTACCAATATACATAGTTCATTTTTCTTCTTTGTGGAAGATTAAATTTAAAGAAGAGTATCCTTATTACGAGTTGCTCTTTGCATTAATGCGGTTACGTAATATTCATATATGGGATTTATTCCCCTGCTTTTTAACCATAGCCCATACGAAAGAAGATATAGATGCTATTTGCACCGCTTTTGAAGAGAGTATTGCAGAGCTTTGCAAGGCAGGATTTATTCCGCAGGCAGAAAATGTAATAGCTCCCCAAGGCAGTGGATCAGGCATAAAAATTATTGATAATTCAACACCGCCGGTTGCGGGTGCAAGGCTTGGAAAAGATAAAAATGGGAGTCCTGCCTGGTTTGTACCGGATGAAAATAATCCGGGTAAATATTTACAAATTTCTTTGGACGATAAATAAACGATGATTGTAGACAATAAAAACAAGAAGGTAGTAGATTTTGATCCGTTTTCGGGGGACACCATTGAAAAAATTGTTCCGGCAACGGAACCTCAGAAAGAGATTTTTGCTTCCTGTATAATAGGTGGTGAAGATGCAAATCTGGCTTATAACGAATCCTTATCCTTATTTTTTACGGGAAAGCTTAACGAAGACGCCCTGCGCAAATCTGTCTCCGAATTAGAACTCCGCCATGAATCTTTAAGAGCAACATTTACGGAGGACGGTTCTAAAATGATCATTTACGAATCAAAGGCCCTTCAGTTATATTATCAGGATTTAGAAACGTTAGATACATCAGCACAGCAAAGTGCATTGGAAAAATACCACAATGCCGATGCCCGGCTGGCTTTTGACTTATTTAACGGACCTCTTATCAGAGCAGCTCTTTTCCGTTTGAATGCAGAAAAACATGTGCTAACGCTTACAGTTCATCATATTATTTGTGACGGATGGTCGTTTGGAATTTTGCTGGAAGACGTATCGAAGCTTTATAATACGCACTGTTCAGGCCTGTTGTCTCCTGCAAAACCACTGCTGTTCAGTGATTACGTTATACGTTCCCTGCAGTATGAACAATCAGCTGAATACCAGGATACATTGAACTATTGGAAAAAAGAATATGAGGGTGAAATACCTGTTTTTGAGATTCCACCTGACTTTCCAAGACCTGCTTTAAGAACATATAAAGGCCGCAGGGACGATTTTATACTTGCTTCTGATATTGCTGCATCGGTAAAAAAGACCGGTGCTAAGTATGGTTGCAGTTTTGTTACTACACTGATGTCTGTATTTGAGCTGCTTTTGTATAAATATGCAGGCAATTCAAATATTGTAATAGGTTTACCAACGGCAGGGCAGGGTGCTACTGAAATGTATGACCTTATAGGCCATTGTGTAAATTTTTTGCCGCTCAGAAGTAATCCTGATCCTAACCTGACATTTGCAGAATATCTTAAAAAGCGTAAGTCAAAGACGTTAAAGGATTATGAAAATCAGCAATTCACCTTCGGTACACTACTGAAGGAACTCAAGATAGAAAGAGACCCTTCGCGCATCCCCTTATCGCCTGTATCTTTTAATATTGATATTGGTATGGAGTCGCAAGTGCGGTTTGAAGGTGTAGTGCACAAAATTGTTTATAACAAAAGAATAGCCGAAACTTTTGAGCTCTTTTTAAATATTACAAACTGCGAGCAGGGATACGAGTTTCAATGGTCTTATAATACACAGTTATATAAACCTTCTACTATAAAGGGGTTGATGGACAAATATAGCTGTCTCCTTCAGCAAATAGTAGAAAATGCAGAACAAAAGATAGCTGATCTCCGGCTTGAGGATGAGAAAGTATTAGCCGATTATTGGGAAAGCTGGAATAACCAGGTTAAGAAAGATGTGTGGACTGGAACCATACTGGATAAAATAAATCAATCCTGTATAACGTATGCAGATAAAACGGCCTTGTTGTTTAAAGGCGGGTCAGTAAGCTACAGGGAATTGTATGAGAGGTCTAACCAGATGGCACACTATCTTATTGCTGCAGGAGTGTCTTTGGGCTCTGTGGTAGGCATTGCTATGGAAAGAAGTACAGACCTGATCATATCTATATTAGGGGTACTGAAGGCCGGAGGTATATTTGTACCGCTTGACCCGCAGTATGCACCGGAGCGCATTGAATATATGCTGGAAAACTCGGGCGCGGCATTCTTACTGACTTCATCGCAGTTTGCCGGAAAATTGCGAACCGGGGCCCGGGAAATAAATGTACAATCCCTGTATACAGAATTGCAATCTTACCCGGCAAACCTGCCGGAAGTTTCCCTTACACCTGAATCGCTGGTATATATTCTGTATACTTCCGGTTCTACAGGTAAGCCTAAAGGAGTAATGATCGCTAACCAGTCACTGGTTAATTACATTAGCTGGGCAGTTGACTATTATCTTAAAGGAGTGCCGGGTGTGTTCCCTCTCTATACTTCCATTTCGTTCGATTTAACCATTACCTCCATATTTTCACCCCTGGTATCAGGAAGTCTGCTTAAAATATATGACGAAGATGAGCCTGTTGCTCTGCTCGAAAAGATATTTACAGATGATCAGGTTAATGTGATCAAGTTAACACCTTCCCATCTGAAGCTGGTAAAGGATAGTAATTATATTCGTCAAAACCTGCCGGGACAGCACTTCATATTAATTGTAGGAGGCGAAGAACTGGAAACTGCTTTAGCAAAAGATATTTACGATTTATGTAAGGGTAATATAGCTATATGTAATGAATATGGTCCTACAGAAGCTACGGTAGGATGTATGATCCATGATTTTAATCCTTCAGAGATACGACAGCAGGCCGTATCTATAGGAGTACCTATTGCAAATGCCCGTATTTATTTGTTAGATGAGGCGTTGCACCTGGTACCCAAAGGTATTACAGGCGAAATATACATAGGTGGTGTTTGCCTGGCAAAGGGATATTATGGGAACGAGTTATTAACCCGTGAACGTTTCCTGGAAGACCCGTTTGTACCTGGTGAAAAAATGTATAGGACCGGCGATAATGCCATCATGCAGGATAATGACCTTTTATTATTTAAAGGGCGTATGGATGATCAGGTGAAACTACGGGGATATCGCATAGAGCTAGGAGAAATAAATTATCATCTGTCGGCTATTGAGGGAATAAAAAATGCTATAACTATTGTAAAAGAAGATAGTCTGGGCAGTGGTTACCTGGTATCTTATATCGTACTTCAGGATGAGGCAGTTGCTACAGAGCAGGTAAAGGAGAAATGGCGCGAAGCGCTGCATAGTAAACTGCCTGATTATATGATCCCTTCTATTTTTGTTGTATTGCAGGAATTGCCATTGACAGCAAATGGCAAGGTTGATCACAGGAAATTACCGGTGCCTGAAATAGAGCAGCAAAAATATGTTGCTCCACAAACAGAGGAAGAGGCTCTACTGGCGGGGATATGGTCGGAAATATTTAACAGGGAACAGATAGGAGTGTATGATGACTTCTTTAACTTAGGGGGGCATTCTATGATAGCCATCAAAGTAATGGCAAGAATTGAAGAAGTTACAGGCATACGACTGCCAATTGCCACGTTGTTTGAAACTCCTACCATTAAAGGCCTTGCTAAAAGGATCGCCGGAAAAACTACATCACACATTAACCGGGTTTTGGTTCCAATAAAAGAAAGCGGTACAAAGTATCCTATTTATTTGATTCATGGCGGTGCATTTAATATACTCTTATACAAGCAGTTAGCTCCTTTTCTCAGCGAAGATCAGCCTTTGTACGGTATTCAGGCGTTAGGACTTGATGGGGATCTTACTCATTTAGATAGTATAGAAAGTATTGCAGCCCGGTATCTTACAGAGGTATTGGAGCAAAATCCGAAGGGTCCTTATATACTTATGGGTTATTCTTACGGTGGTCTTGTAGCTTATGAAATGGCCCGTCAGTTAATAGCAATGGGAAAAGAAATTAAGATGGTGGGTATATTGGATACAAATATCAGCGACCGCAGTGTTCCCGATGCAGTAATATCCAGGTTATTCTTTAAAATAAAACATCAGCTAAAGAAAGCCGTGTTTATAAGCACTAACCTTTTTAAGCACCCTAAAGATGTAATAAAATACCAGTGGTTGCTTTTAAACAGGCGATTTAATAAAAGCTATAAAGAAGAAGAGGAACAGATTTATGATTATAACAGTAAGGTAGTAGATGCGTATGACAAAGCATATATTACTTATGAATTAAAGCCGTCTGATTTGAGCATACATGTGTTCCGGGTTAAGGAGCGTGTCTATTTTATTGATGATTTTGCTTACTTGGGATGGAAAAAATATGCTAAAGGAGGGGTAGCCGTTCATGATATAGGAGGGGATCACAAAACCTTTTTATTACCACCAAATAATAAGATACTGACAGAAAAAATACAGGCTGTGATAAATGGATTGAAGACATAAATTTTCTGATAATAGTTTTTATCCTGCAATTTGTACGTTTCATGGAGTAACAGGGGGATATTCGTCTAAATATTTAGCTATTTTATGATATTATACCTAATTTTACCAACTTAGAAAGTCTAACAAACTGTATTTTATGAAGAAAACAATTCTGATAGTGGATGATGAACCTACGATACTTAAGCTTTTGGAATTTGTTTTATCTAAAGATTATGACGTTATTTTAAAAACCAATGGTTATGAAGCTATTCAATGGCTCGAAGGGAGTAATAAACCAGACTTGATCATCCTTGATATCAATATGCCGTATTTTAATGGTCCTGAATTTCTTAAATCTATAAAAATCAGTGGTTTATTTTCTAATATTCCAGTTATTGTATTAACGGGAGATAATGATATCAAAAAAATCAGGCAGGAATTAAGCTTTCCTGTAAATGAAATCATCCATAAACCTTTTAATCCTACCAAATTGAAAGATGCAGTCAAATATTTACTTTCCGAAAACACAAAATTTAACACATCTGAGAACTAATGGCTTTAGCCGCACCATTGGCATAGCTTATATCGGGAACAATTTTTTTGATGAGATTGTTGCTGATGATGCGCTGCTTGCTGATTACTGGTTAAAGCGGTTTGACGATCTAGCTGGTTTCCAGGATTATCTTTCAGCAGCCTCCATCAGCGATATCCCTTATGTGCTCCTGGTTGAAGCGCACAATGAAAGCAGGGTGTTCCAGGAGGTTATGGCAATAAGAGAAAAAGCCATCACTTCGGGCATTATCATTATTTTGCTGACATCGATAAATAAAACAGAGCTGCAGCAAAAAGCATTGGAGGCAAAGGCAAATGATATATACTTCAGGCCATTCAACTCCTATCTTATCTTTGAAAGGATCAATTTCCTGATAAAATTTAAATTATTAAGGCCCAACGAGGACCAGGACAAGTTTTCAACCCAGATCCTGGAGTATAAAATTCCTTTGGTGAAACGCCTTTTTGATATTGTGGTTTCTTCGTTGGCATTAGTACTTCTATTACCGTTTTTTATTTTAGTTGCAATAATTATAAAATTGGAAAGCAAGGGGCCTGTAATATATAAAAGCAAAAGGGCCGGCACGGGATATAAGATCTTTGACTTTTATAAGTTTCGTTCAATGGTAAACGATGCTGATAAAAAGCTGGAAAAATTAAGCAAAACCAGTAATCAGTACGCAAACAGCGAAACGCCTGCCGCATTTGTTAAAATACAAAATGATCCTCGTATTACGCGGTTTGGAAATTTTCTCAGGAAAACAAGCATTGATGAATTACCCCAGTTTTTTAATGTGTTGAAAGGCGATATGTCTATAGTTGGTAACAGGCCGTTACCTCTTTATGAAGCGGAGTTATTAACATCAGACCAGTTTGCCATGCGGTTTTTGGGGCCTGCAGGAATAACAGGATTATGGCAAATAACCAAGCGTGGATTAGCCAATATGTCTGATGAAGAGAGAAAAGAGCTGGATAATACCTATGCTAAAAACAGCTCATTTCTGATGGATTGTAAGATCATGTTAAAAACAATACCAGCAATGTTACAAAAAGAAAAAGTTTAAATATGAAACCGGTAAAATTTAAAGTATTTATTGTATTTTCTACAATTTTGTTTGCTGTTTCGTCTTATGGGCAGGAAGTGATTATAAAAGATATCAATGATCAGGTCCTGAGTAAATATATTGATCTTGCTATAAAGAATTTCCCGAGGAAGAAGGCTTTTGATGCTACCGTAGAACGGGCAAAAGCACAAATAAGTGTAGCTGCGTTAGGGATACTGGATATATTTAATGCGGGCTACTATTACAGACCTGAAAATCAGCAGGGTGTGTTGTTAGTCCCCGGTGGGGGGGGCACCAATTCCGGAAATGGCTCTATAGTTACACAGGGTTTTAATGCGGGTGTAACCGTCAACTTGGGAACGCTGTTGTCAAGACCCGCAATGATTAAAGCTGCAAAGGCTGATTATAAATTCGCTATTGAGCAAAGTAATGAGTATAATACAACATTGGCTACAGAGGTGAAAGGGCGCTATTATGATTTTCTTGCAGCTAAAAAACAGCTGGAGTTAAGGTCATTAGCTGCCAGGGATCTTAAAAGTAATCTCAATAATGCCCAGGTTCAATTTCAAAATGGCCAAACAACAATAGAAGCATATACTATTGCAAAAAATGCTTCTATAGAATCAGAAGCGTTGGCATTGACGGCTGAAGTTACTTTTTTGAAAGCTAAGAATGCTTTGGAAGATATAATTGGTGTAAAACTTGAGGCTGTTAAGTAAACACAATAAGGTTTAAGAAAACAATAATGAATTTCAATTTAAATCTCAACTTAAAAGAGTTTTTAAAATACCTGCTAAGGTATAAGTGGCTTATACTGGCTGTACCCGTTATTTGTGCCGTTATTACTTATTTCCTGGTTAAGAAACTTCCTCGGGAGTATAAATCTACAGCGCTGATCTCAGCAGGAATTACCAACCAGTTCCAGCAGGCTGCCCTAAGTTCAGGACAGGCGCCCGACTATTATACGCTAAACAGGCAGTTTGGTAATATGCTTGAGATGATGATGTCTAAACGAAACATCTACGCGCTTTCTTACAATTTAATACTCCATGATCTGAAAAACCCGGAAAAGGCGTTTACTAAATATTCCGACCTTATTAAAGACTTGTCGCCAGCTGATAAGCAATATGCTGTTAATGAGTATGAAAAGAAGTTAGCCTCCGGAGCGCTCATTTCAGTAGCCGATAATGGGAACCGTATTAAATTATATGATATCTTATCAAATGCAGGGTATGATGAGGAATCTATTTTAAAAAAATTAGTCGTAGCCAGAAATGGTGAAAGCGACTTTATAAAGCTTGAGTATAAATCATCTAATCCCTATTTATCTGCCTATGTAGTAAATACATTAGCTAACAATTTTATAGTTTATTATACGGGTCTTTCTGTTGCAGGGCAAAAGCAATCGCTTGATATCCTGGATACTATTTTACGTAGAAAGCAGGAGGACATGAATCAGAAAAATGCCCAAGTATTAAATGCATCGGCAAGTGCTGCAGTCAAAGCTGCGAGCGCTGCTGCTTCACAGCGCAATAATGAAATCGCATTTCAAAGTATAAATGAAGCAAGAACCAGGCGATTAGAGGTGGTGAGGCAGATAAATTCTATTAAAGGCGCTATAGCTGAGATTAATAAAAAACTTCAGGGAGAAGGTGGTTATATTAATCCGAATGTATCAAAAGAAAACAGTGAAATTATAAATATTGAAGAAAAAATAAGGATTGCCTATCAGAAATATATTAACAATAACTACCGGCCTGAGGATAAACGGTCTGTAGACTCTTTGCAGCTAATTAAAGACAGGTTGCTGACCAGTTCAGCTGAGAAGGTGGCTTTAAATCCGGTTACTTTAAGACAAAATCTTTTAGATCAGAGAATTAAATTGGAAAATGATCTGGCGTCCGCCCAAAGTATATTGCTTACTATTGATCAGCAGATGAGCGCTTTACCGCAGCCAGGTGGTGTTGGGGTATCTCCTACTAATACCGGTACTGAAGCTACAATTGTACAGGAAGCTCAGATTGCGCAAAAGGAATATGCCGATGCACAAACGCAGTACAATCAAACCCGTTTAATGGCAAATACGGCTGCTAAACTGGCATTAGCAGAACCGGGTCTTCCCGGCCCCCCCGAAAAGTCGAAAAATATTTTGTATGTAGGTTTTGCCGGCGCGTCAAGTTTAGTATTTTGCCTGATGGCTTTATTTGTAATCTTTGCTTTAAATAAGGTTATAGATAATCCCGAACAGCTTGAAATGATAACCCGGCAGAAAGTTATAGGCTGCCTGAACTATATAACAGAAACAGACAAAGACCTCAGAACTATCTGGAAAGATGCAGGTTCTGTTAACGAGTACTCTGTATATAAAGATTTGCTGCGTTCCCTGCGATTTGAGCTGAATGAGCATCTAACTTCAAATAATAATGTATTAGGGATAACCAGTATGGCTGACGGAGACGGTAAAACCTTTTTAGCAGGAAGTCTTAGCTATGCTTTTGCCATGATGGGTAAAAATGTATTATTGATATGTGAAAAAGATGGAAATATACTGGATCTGGTAACTAATAAGCAAAATACGCCATCGCAAAACATGCAAAAATTTGAATCTTTCCTGGTAAAAAAAGAGATCCAGGTAGAGGACAGAATAACGATACTGAACCGGAATACGAACAACGACAAATCACTCCTGGAGCTTCGGGATACCAAAAGCCTTGTAGCCGGATTTGAGATTTTGAAGGAAACATTTGATGTGATTATTGTGGATGCTGGTAGCGGTAAAGAGTTACATAACGTGAAAGAATGGCTTATGTTCTGTGACAGAAGTATCGCTGTATATGAGGCAGGCAGTAAGTTTTCAGATGAAAACAGGCCTTTTATAGATTACCTCTCTGCTCAGCCAGGCTTTTTAGGTTGGGTGCTAAATAAAGTAAAGAGTGTTTAGGAGTTGTAAATTTTTTGCTTGTAATATTATATTAAGAGATTTTGAGCAGAACTTTACGATACCTTAAAATGGCCAGACGCGAAAAGATTGTGTTGGGCGCCTTATTTCTTATAGCTTTAACCTTTGGTGTATTTGCAACATTTACACAGCTTTTTTTCTTGCCCATAATACCAGTAGTTTTATTGGGGGGGTATATTTTTCTTATTTTACTTTTTCGTGAGCCTCTGATAGGCTTTTATACGATTATCATTTATAACTTTCTTATGGGGATCATCGACAGGGAGGTTGGTGGATTTCAATACGGCATTTTAAATGAAGTTTTATTAATTATAACCTGGTTAAGTGTTTGGTATAACCAAAAGCGATTTGATTTTAGTATTCTGAAAACCAGTTTTATTGGTCTTGTAGTACTTTGGTTCATGGTTAGTGTAGCAGAATTGGTTAATCCGGCATCTGGAAGCGTTATGGGATGGCTGCAGGAGTTTAGAAGCGTTGCATTAACTCCTATGCTTATAGCTCCGTTAGGACTTTTGTTAATTGATACAAAAAAGAAGCTCAATGTATTTTTAATATTGATAATAGGTTTGTCTGCTTTGGGTACGCTTAATGGTATTAGACAGGCTACTATTGGCTTAAGTGCCGGAGAACAGCGTTTTTTAGATGATGGAGCAAGTGTTACTCATATAATACATGGGAAGCTGAGAGTTTTTTCTTTTTATAGAGAGGCAGCACAGTTTGGCTCTTCTCAGGCTTACTTTTGTTTGGTAGGTCTTGTTTTAATGTTTGGGATTAAAGGGCTGTTTAAAAAGATAGGGTTATTACTTTTTTCTTTATTGTCGTTTTATGGAATGCTTATTTCTGGTACACGAACTGCTTTATTTGCTCTTTTGGTGGGTATTTTTTTCGCTATTGGCTTAAGTAAAAATTTTAAGGCTGTTTTTGTAGGTGGTGGGATTGCGCTATTTTTTATTCTGATTTTGAAGTTCACATATATAGGAAGCTCTAACTACCATATTCACCGTTTACGAACAGCTATGGATACAGAGGATGCTTCGCTTAATGTGAGATTTAATAGCCAGGAAAGGCTGGCGGAGTATTTAGAAACACGCCCTTTTGGTAACGGATTGGGCGCCATTGGACATTGGGCTAAGGAATATAATAGCGGTACTTATCTGGCAACAATAGAACCGGATAGCTATTGGGTTAAAATATGGGCTATGTATGGCATTGTAGGGTTTATTCTTTTCTTTTGTATCTGGATGTATTTACTGGGAAGAGCTAGCGGTTTGATATGGAATATGAAGGATAAAGCTCTCAGGGTAAGACTTGTTACATTGATTTCCGGTGTTGCCGGCCTGTTTGTAGCCAGTTATGGAAACGAAGTAATGAGTACAATGCCTTCTCTAATGTTTGCAAATGTTTCACTTCCTATTGTTTATGGCATGTGCAGGAGGTATATGAAAAATGAGGATAGAACTATTAAAATATAATATATGCCGTTTGTCTTATTTGTAATTCCTGGGTTGGTTTTTTTGATATTAGGTTTTCGTGCCGGTTTGAAAGAGGGCAATGAAATTCGTTCTAATCAATCAAATACCTTATAATGTCAATAAAGGATAGAATAAAGTCAAATTCAGCTTTAACAAAAACGGCGCAATTTCTATTGTCATCAAAGAAACATCCCAGGCCCCGGTGGTGGATCAGGAACCTGGTCAACCCCTTCGTACATAAAAAAGCAGGAAGCGCTGTTATAAGAAGGCATGCCAGGATGGACATTTTTCCGTATAACCGTTTTTCTTTGGGAAAGAATTCCTTAATCGAAGACTTCGCAGTGGTAAATAATGGTGTAGGAGATGTGCACATAGGGGAGGATTCTATTATTGGCATCGGATGTGCAATCATTGGCCCTGTTACAATTGGCAATCATGTAATGTTTGCACAGCATATAGCTATTTCTGGGCTCAATCATGGTTATGAAGATGTTAACATGCCTCCTGCGAAACAACAGGTGGTTTGTAAGGAAATTATTATTGAGGATAATGTTTGGATTGGTGCTAACGCAGTTATAACAGCCGGTGTAAGAATAGGGAAGCATAGTGTTATTGGGGCAGGTAGTGTTGTTACCAAAGATATAGATGCCTATTCGGTGGTTGTTGGGAACCCTGCAAAAGTACTAAAGCAGTACAATTTTACAACAGGAAAATGGGAGCCTCCTATTAGATAACCTTATAGAAACGGATATTTTTTTATGCTTTTAGTTAAAATTATATGGGGACTGATTCAGGTTGGAGCAGGCATTTACTTTATTTTTCCTTTTGTGCTGAAGTTGATAAGCGCCATCAAAGCAAAAGCTGCAAAATCTGTTAATACGGATGGTTATGAATACGATTATGCAGTAATAGTTACGGCCTATCAACAGGCAGACCTTCTTCCTGATGTGGTAAATTCTATACTCAATGCTGATTATTCAAATTATCTTATTTATATAGTTGCGGATAATTGCGACACTGTGCCATTTAATTTTACAAGTGATAAAGTGATTTTGCTGCAACCTCCACAGGTTTTGTCGAGTAACACCAGGTCGCATAAATATGCTATAGAATCTTTCAAAAGAGAACATGAAATAATAACTATTATTGATAGTGACAATATTATTGATGCCGGTTATTTTAAAAATCTAAACCGTTTATTTCACCGGGGATATAAGGCTGTGCAGGGGGTAAGGGCCGCACGCAATCTGAACACAGTGTATGCCAGGCTTGATGAAGCCGGGGATATTTTTTACCGGTACATTGACAGAAAGCTGCTATTTGAAGCCGGCTCATCTGCATCGCTTGCAGGCTCCGGTATGGCGTTTATATCAGATCTTTATAAGAAGTTTTTATTTGATTTTTCTGTTTCAGGCGCCGGGTTCGATAAAGTGCTTCAGTATGAATTGGTAAAAAGTAACGAAATTATTGCATTTGCAGAGGATGCAGTAGTGTACGATGGTAAAACTTCTAAAAGTGATCAGCTTGTGAAGCAGCGTGCCCGCTGGATCAATACCTGGTTCAGGTACTGGTTATTGGCCCTCAGGTTGTTTACGAGATCTGTAATAAAATTAAACTGGAACCAGTTCGCTTTTTCTATTATGTTGCTGAGACCCCCTTTGTTTATTTTATTCTTTATAACCATTACCCTGATTGCGGTCAATATATTTATATATCCGTCAATGTTGTTTTTTTGGCTGATAGCATTATTTTTGTTTTTTTATACGTTTCGGGCATCTTTAGTTTATTTTAAAGCAGATCAGAATATCTACAAATCTCTTTTGCAGGCACCAAAATTTATTTTTTTCCAGGTAATAGCGTTGCTAAAAGCCCGGAAGGCAAATAAGCTTTCAGTGGCTACCAAACATGATACGGACATTTATAAACCAGAATGATTGTTTATGAAAAGAATCGGTATAGAAGTTCAAAGATTATTCAGGAAAAAGAAGCATGGTATGGAGGTTGTTGCATTGGAGCTTATAAAGCAGTTGCAAAAACTGGATACCATTAATAAATACACGATTTTTGTAAAAGAAGACGTTGACCGGGATTGTATAACAGCTACACCGAACTTTGAAGTAAAAATTTTACCGGGAAAAACTTATTTTGACTGGGAGCAGTTTTCTTTGCCGAAAGCTGTTAATAAGGCTGGGGTAGATTTTTTACATTCTACCTGCAATACCTCGGCCTGTTATTTAAAAACTCCGCTGTTGCTTACGCTACATGATATAATATATCTTGAGCATTTAAGTTTTAAGGGGAGTGCTTATCAGAATTTCGGGAATTTGTATCGGAAAATTATTGTACCCCGGGTTGTTAAGAAAAGTAAATTTATCATCACAGTATCTGACTTTGAACGAAGGCAAATTATTGAGCAGCTAAAAGTTCCCGAGGAAAAAGTAAAAGTAGTATATAATGCCGTTAACCTCAAGTTTAATAATGCGTATCAGCCGGAGATGATTCAATCGTTTATCCAAAAATACAGGCTGCCCGAATCTTATATGCTGTTTTTAGGTAATACTGCGCCCAAAAAAAATACTAAAAATGTTATTGAAGCCTATGTGCATTATTGCAGGGCCGTTAGCCACCCTGCATCCCTGGTCATTTTAGATTATGAGAAAGAGTTAGTGAAAGAAGCGTTGCAAAAACTGAACGCTATAGATCTTTTGGAAAAGTTTGTATTTCCCGGGTTTATAAGTTCTGATGAAATGCCTTTAATGTATAATGCAGCATCTTTATTTCTTTATCCATCTTTGCGGGAAAGCTTTGGCCTGCCAATTCTTGAGGCTATGGGATGTGGTACTCCTGTAATCACTTCATCTTCATCTTCAATGCCGGAAGTAGGAGGGCAGGCAGCTATGTATGTAGATCCTTACAATTCACTGGATATTGCGGAAAAGATGTGTGAAGTACTTGCAAGTAAAGACATACAGCATACTTTAAAGTTAAAAGGGCTTGAAAGGGCAGGCCAATTCAGTTGGAGAAAATCGGCAGAATCGCTGATCTCAGTTTATGATATGATGTAAAAAGCTATATTTTAATATTAGTAAAAATAAAAGAGCTGATTATATTGTTAATCCTCAGGAAATGATTAAAAACAAAAATATTATCATAGTAGGGCAGCAGGCCTGGGATATTGAAATTGGCTGCAATAGTAAGGATATAGCAATTGAGTTTAGTAAACATAATCGTGTACTTTATGTAAATGCAGCTTTGGATAGGGCTACTAAATTCAGAAAGAAAAAAGACCCGAAGATACAAAAGCGTTTAAACGTTATTAATGGAACTGAAGACGGCATTGTTCAGATCGCTGATAATTTGTATAATCTGTATCCCGATTGCATGGTGGAGTCCATTAACTGGATAAATTCTACAAGGATATTTGACTGGTTAAATAAATACAATAACAAAAAATTCGCCAGGTCAATATTAGCAGCTACCAGGAAGCTGGGATTTGATAAATTTATCTTGTTTAACGACAATGATATGTTCAGATCCTATTATCTTAAAGAATACCTGAAGCCAACCCTTGCAGTATATTATTCCAGGGATAATATGTTGGGGGTAAATTATTGGAAAAAGCATGGAACCCTGTTAGAACCCCGGCTCATATCAAAAAGTGATGTTTGTATAGCAAATTCAGAGTATTTAAGCAATCAGTGCAAAAAATATAACCCCCTTTCATTTTTTGTAGGCCAGGGCTGTGATTTTTCCATGTTTGATAACGGAAACCTGGAAGAGCCGGAAGATCTGAAAAATATTCGCCGGCCAATTATCGGGTATGTTGGAGCATTGTTGGCAAGTAGACTTGATATAAGCCTTCTGGAAAATTTAAGTACAAAACGACCCGACTGGAGTTTTGTTCTTGTTGGGCCGGAAGATGAAGCTTTCCAGGATAGTCTATTACACAAAATGCCAAATGTACATTTTACTGGGGGAAAAGATCCTTCAGCTATACCGGCCTATATTAATGCTTTTGATATATGTATGAATCCCCAGTACTTAAATCCTATTACTATAGGCAACTATCCCCGGAAGATAGATGAATACCTGGTATTAGGCAAGCCAACTATCGCTACTAAAACAGAGTCTATGGGGTTGTTTAAGGATTATGTAGCTCTTGCCAGTAATGCGAGTGAATATATAGAAGGAATAGAGCAGCTATTATCTTCTGATAATGAAGAGCTGGCCCGTCAAAGGAGAGCGTTTGCATTAACCCACACATGGGAAAATAGTATTGAGCTTATATCCCGTGCTTTTGAGAAAGCGGCTGCAGAAAAAGGTATTCAATTATAAAAAACCAGGATACTTCATTCAGCTTTATTAAAGATGAACATAGGATATTCTCCCTTAAGGCCTGTTAGTTCGGGCTGTTTCTCCTCTTTTTTATAAATAATATTTAGCAGTTGCTTGCCAAACAGCCATGAGTGCATATACACCTTCATAAAGGGTACGCTAATAGACCGCCAGCAGGCCAAATCGAAAGAAATAGGTAAGTTTTTTTTGAAGTATTCATAAGGGTGTGCATAAAAATAGAGTTTCTTGCTGGCCTTGCCTTTACCGGCTGCTTTTGCCCTTAAATTTCTTAGCCGATGCCTGATAAACTCTATACCCCTGAATGGCAGCAGGCTAATATTCATCCATGGGGAATGTTTATACCAATCGTAAACTACTACCCCTTTTCCTTTGGGTTGAAGTACCCGGTATAACTCTGTTATTGCTGTTATTTGCTCGTCCTTGGGTATGTGATAAATAGTATTAAGAGAAACAAAGCTGTCGATACTATTATCTTTTACCGGCAAATTTGTCATATCGCACAAAAGGCAAATTGCTTTATCTCCCAGCTTTCTTTTACATTCCATGAGACCCTGAAAAGAAAGATCTACGCATATCCTGTAGGTGTATCCTTCGGAATATTGAAGATAATCGGGATATTGTAAAGCACCGGAAGCTGCATCCATTATATATTTTCCGGAGGGCGGCAAATACCGGCTTACCCTGTTGTGACACTTTTTTATATAATCCTGGGCAAAAGGCCGCAAATCCTCAAAAATATTTGCATCCTCATAATCTCCTTTACTATTAGAGTGCCAGCCTTCATTATTGTAAAAATCCTGCACTAATTTTTTGTCATTGTTCAATTCAAAATTTTCAATTTTGATTGAGGCGTCTACCAGGGCAAGATTAGGCAATAAAATTACAATATCATTAATAATCGGGTAAAAAAATGGAGCATCAACCGATTTCAAACATTGGCTAATGGAATAGGAAATAGGTTCTCCGCCAATTTGCCGCAATTCATTTTCTGCTATTTTATAGTTCAGTGTATTAATTTCCTCATCGGTTACTTCTTGCAGTTCGTTTCCGCTTATCGGACATTTTAGAATTTTTATCCATTCCATATTTGGCGCAGTTGGTTATATTTATCTAAAGGTAAGAGTTTTTAGTATATTTTTTTTAAACAAGTTCCAAATGAAATAGGTCAGGGCAAGGGCATCTAATTTTAATAATCACAGGCATGGCCTGTGGCTATAGATATTTTATATGTAAACAGCGCATTAGACTGTATCTCCAAATACAGAGGATGTAACGATCCCAAAATATAGGGGCAAAGCAAAAAGAATTGAGGAAATTATTATAAGTGGGTATCTTTGATCTATAAGGTAAAATATATTTTTTAACTTGTATGGCTTACCAGGATTGTGCGGTCCTGAAAAGGGAAAATGGAATTTAAAGAAAAAAGATTAAGTAATGCTGGATTGAAAAAGAGAATGTATGTTATCATAATGCCTAAGCATGACTTGCCCCGCGTTATTAAGGTATATGATTTTGAAAATCATCTATGGAATCGGACATAATGCAGAAATAGAAAGGAAATAATTTTTGTTAAAAATACAGTAAAAAAGAGTATGGCATGGTATTCAAAATATCTTACGTTATATGAAAAGCCGTTAAGTGAAGTAAGTGGGGCTGTTGTTGAAGAAATTAAAGAAAATCTCAAACAAAAACAGAGCGCCGCCCCTTTGGCTACGATAGCTATTATTGCTTATAATGAGGAAAAACGATTATTAAGTTGTTTATGGTCGTTGAGCGAATCCCGATGTAAATATCCGGTTGAGATTGTGGGTATTAACAATAATTCTGCAGATGGTACCGAAGAGGTTTTAAAATTGACCGGTATCCCTTACGCTAATGAAATGCAGAAAGGGCCGGGTTTTGCACGAAATAAAGGGCTTGACATGTGCAGGGGCAAATATTATATTTGCATTGATGCGGATACAATGTATCCCCCCGCATATATTGAAACGATGATTGACAGGCTACAGCAACCCGGTGTAGTTGCAGCTTGTTCCTTTTGGAGTTATTTCCCTGATAAAAATCACTCCCGGATGGGACTTAGATTTTATGAAACATTAAGGGATGTGTATTTGTATTTTCTTTCCAAAAAACGTCCTGAGCTTTGTGTAAGGGGAATGACCTTCGCACATGACGCAACTCTGGGGAAGGAAATAAAATATCGTACTGATATAAAACGTGGGGAGGATGGTTCTATGGCTTTAAGGCTAAAGGAATACGGAAGAATTGTATTTGTAAGAAGCCGTAACGCAAGGGTGATTACCGGTTATGGAACATTAAATCTTGACGGTTCGTTTTTCAACAGCTTTAAAAAAAGAGCTTTAAATGGTTTGAGGGGGCTGAAAACATTATTTGTAAAACAATCAACTTATGTAGATGGTAAAGATAATCTTATCTGATGTCGCATCCTGGAGAGAAATTTCCTGCTTTTAAGCTAAGCTTTTCATGAATGCATTTACAAATAATAATTTTCATTTTAAAAGAAAACTTTAGGCTTCGTATAATTAAATTCCCAGTAACTATTTTTCCTATTATTTTTTAATTTTTCAAACAATAGGAAGTGGTTATCTATATTGTTTTGGGTGATTTTATTACAGAAATGAATCCTCTCAAAATTGAGATTCGGGAGTTAATTAAAGAGAGAAAAACTGATCTCTGAAAACATAATGCTTAAAAAAGAATCCGCGCAACTCGCATATTCTACCTTCCCATCGGCTTCTTTTACTATGACTCAACGCAATTAAACAGACCTCGAAGACTACATCGGCTTTCTTCAGAGTAGGGTTTCAAAGCCTTCCTCTACAAAACGCTATTTTATCCTCTCAACTGTTTTGGTATTAATCTGAAGCATGTCTTCTTGTTCCAATAGGCAGCCGGTTTTTTATCACTTTTTGTACAAAGGCTTTGGTTTTTCAACGGACAGTTTTCATGATGGCCTTTGCGGCTAGTGCGGGATAAAATGGTAAAATTAAAGTATACAGAGAGCATATCACATGAAACAGTACAACATGTACTAAATAATAAAGAAGCTAAAATTAACTGGAATTCACCAATGATAAAGCAAGGGTAAAGCTAAAAAACTTTATCCGCAATATTGGATTGATATAGCACTAGCTACTTGAATCAATTAAGAAAGATATCATATGAAATTCAATTTCATATTGTTGTTTTGAATAAAATATAAAATATTGGTAACTTGCTATAAATGTTTAGATAGCAGTGAAAGCTATAAACAAAATAAACATTAAAAAATACATTCAAAACAATGGCAATAATAAAATTAGATCCTACGGGGTCTGGCGCAATTTTTAAAGATGGGGAACCGTTTATAGCTGGCGGCTTAAATGGTAACCTCAGGTCTTATTATACAGATGTAAATGAGGTTTCTCTTGGATATAACACCGGAGAGGTTATTATCCGGGAATTTGAATCGAACTTTCGCGATAAGGACAATCAGCCCTTCGCTAACCGCGCAGCTATATTAGCATACGTACAGTTAAATTTTAAGATCGGGGGATGCGGAAACCCGGAAATTCTTCCAATGCCTGTATTTGGCACTGTAACTAAAGATGAGAATTCTTTCACTGTGCCGATAACTAACCGGCCTGACGGTGCTGCAGTTGTATGGACTGTTGACAGTGTGATAGACAGTGAAACCGGCGATACATTATCTAAGTCCGGGTTAGAGCCGGATACAGATTATGAAGTAACGGCTAAGTTTACAAAAGCCGGTGCAATAGACAGCCAGGTAGGAACTATTGAGATCACAACGGATGCAGAGGATGAGCCACTCGAACCTGCAAGCTACGGACGGACCTTTACGTTACCCGTCGAGAGCGGACAGATATTCTTCGATGGAGAAAACTTTTCTGATAGTGGTAATCCAGTAACACTGCAGGACAAGGATCTATTTATAATACCGCCAGGAAATTACAGCTATATTGAAATCAAAAATATCAATATGCCTGCTGGGCAGCGTGTTTATTTCAAAAACGGAAACGGATTGGTGAATTTTGATGGATCATTCAAAAGCATTGAGGTGAGAGATGTAGACGGATGCACTATCCTTGGCAACGGGAGCGGTTCGCATCCGAAAGGATTTCTGTTTCAAAATACTGTAACAAGATCTATTAAAGTAGAAAATATAAATAACTTCACTTTTGCATACATGGAGTTCAATACTGGTGGTGAGGATTATTGCATTTTCGATGAAACAAACAAGGTATACAATCCCAGCAATCCATCTACCTGGTCAGAGAATGTATTGTTTACACGGATCAAGCACACTAACAGCGGCCAGCTGACGTATTTCCCAGGAGGCTTTGATAATGCATCGGATACGCAGTTATACAATATAAAAAAGAACTGGACTGTGAACTATTGCGAGTTTAACAACAGCGATGCGGGTTCTTATGTGTCAATCCGCGGAGCAGAAGATTTTCACGCTCACCATTTGGTTTTCAATAATATTAATCCAACTAATAGCGTTCATTCGGGTTTGATCTTTATAGAAGGCAACGGTAAGGTTCACGACTGTTATGCCAACACCTACCAGGGAAACTTCGTAAGGTACTGGAATTACAATATCTCAGCAGGAGCTAATAGAATAGCAGAGGTTTACAACAATAAGGCCTACAATAGCCGGATGTATTCTGCTTTTGAAATCTCTCCGCAATTCTGGATGTACAGTAATGAGAACCTTTACCATCCCTGTAATTTCAAAGTACATCACAATACAGCCGGGTTAATGAATACTGAAAACTATTTTGTAGGCAGAGTATTAGATGTATATAACTTCCCTGGTGCAACAGGAGAGTTCTATAATAACTTAGGGTTCCAGCTTGATGATGACCAGCTTATTAATTATGCCAGTGACACAGGGGCGGAGGGCTTTACTGACATAAGTAATAATTTATATTTTACAACAGCGGCAGCAGCAGTAGATAACACAACAGATCTGAATAGTTTACACGCGGGCGTGGGTGCGCCTTAATTCGAGGGGAGATAATTAATTTCTGCCCATGACTTCGGAAAGGATTTTATTTATAGGTATTTGTAATCTAATCTAATCAATGGAATGGTAAGCAGCGCTGTATACGCAGGTATTTTATGGAGTAAAAGCTGGTGTTGGGCGACCTCATCAGGTATTCCTATTGGGTTTGGGCTTGTTTCCGGGGGCAGAGAATGATGTGGCGCATTAAAAAAAGTCACCCTTGTGATAGGGCGAAGTAAGAACAACTTCAAAAGACCAGATGACTTTAAATACAGTTCATCAAAGAGCAAATGAGAAAAGGAGTAGAGCCTCCTTGTGTATTGTAACAAAAGAGTAATATGTTCTATTTTCTTTTTAGTATATAATTGTGGTAGAACTCCTTGTAGAAGGAAATAGCATAAATGAAAACGTTTTTTATTGAAACCTTATAATATTTCTTTAATAAGAATTGTGAAATTATAAAAAGAACAAGGCCTGCTGCAATTGAAGCTATTGCAGCCCCGAAAACACCGTACGGTTTAATAAGGAGCAAATTGAACAGGACAACCAGGATGGTAGAGGCAAGCATCAGGTAAAAATTGACTTTTGCTCTTCCCGATGCAGCCAGAACAATCCCTGTTTGTCTGCCAAATGGCGATACGATAGTACCCGCAAGTACGATTTGCAGTAAAGGCAAAACACCCTGATATTTCTCTCCAGCTACGAAAAGCAATATATAATCTAGAGACAGATATATTATTATCAGCATGGGTATTAAAATTGCGAGTATCACGCCTACTGATTTTTCATACATGTATTTTATGGAGCTGTCTCCTTCTTCTTCAAACCTCTTTGAACTTTGAGGAAAAACAATGGAAGCAATTGAGTTGGCTGGTATATCAGTCAGATTGGTTACTCTTACGGCTACGTTAAATGAACCGCTTGCCGATTTTGAGAGCATAGAGCCTAACATCATTTGGTCAATGGAAGATGATAGCATTGTATTCAGCCATATCCCAAAAGAATATTTACCAAAATTTAATATCTTTTTTATCCATCCAAAATCAATCAGTTTTGAGAATGTAATAAACCGGTAAGTGAATAAGAAGGAAACAAAGGTTGCCACTACTATGGCAAGTATATATATGGCTACTAATTGAATGAGAGATATATGTACATTCCACAAAAAGCAAAAGGATATATACAGAAAGGGAATAAACTGGCGGAGGATAGCTGATAGCGAAAAACCGGAAAACCGTAAGTTAGACTGCTCAATACAATTTAACTGGGA
>JASGDI010000133.1:0-31633 GCA_049841335.1 Niabella sp.
ATAGCTAACCTGTTTGGCATTAACATAGAACTGGTAATGCCGGAAAGTGCCACACGGGAACGGGTTTTAACTATGCAGGCATTTGGCGCAAAAGTTACTTTAACACCTAAGGATAAGGGTATGGAAGGCTCTATCGACTATGCCAATGACAAACTAAAAGAGGGCGGCTATCTGATGCTTAACCAGTTTGGCAACCCCGATAATCCGGGTATGCACTACAAAACCACCGGTCCGGAAATATGGCGCGATACAGAAGGCAGCATTACCCATTTTGTTTCGTCTATGGGGACAACAGGCACCATTATGGGTGTATCGCAATACCTGAAAGAAGTGAATCCTGCTATCCAGATCGTAGGCTGCCAGCCCACAGATGGTTCCAGCATACCGGGCATACGCAAATGGCCTGAGGCTTACCTGCCAAAAATATTCGATCGCAGCAGGGTTGACAAAGTGATCGAGGTGGATGAAAAAGATGCCCGTACTATGGCAAAGCGCCTTGCAAAAGAAGAAGCGGTATTTGCGGGTATGAGCAGCGGCGGTGCAGTATATGCTGCTGTTGAACTGTCAAAAGAGCTTACCTCCGGTGTTATTGTTTGCATTATCTGCGACAGGGGCGACAGGTATTTATCTTCTGATCTGTTTGATGAATAGTTCATCTATCATCCCAGCACCTCATCTTCCCTTTTTGATCTTAGCCACCAGGTTATAAGAATCATCTATCCATTCTTTTAAAAGCCTGGGAGGGATACTTCCGTCTGCAATAACCGTATTCCAGTGCTTTTTGTTCATATGATAGCCCGGAGTAACGCAGGGATAAGCCTCCCGCAGCTCCAGGGCTTTATCCGGATCGCATTTTACATTAAATGAAAGCGGCTCACTATCTAATCCGGTTAACAAAAAGATTTTACCATTCACTTTATAAACCAGGGTGTCTGGTCCAAAAGGAAGTGTCTCCTCGGCTCCATTCTTAGAAAGGCAATAATCACGAAGCGTTTCAATATCCATAGTAAATTTCTATCAATGTAAAATAAGCAAACCATTCCATACAAAAAAGCGGGATAAAATATTTAACTTAACATCTTAATATCATTACAAACCCAAGCTATGCCGGTTACAAAAAAAGCCCTGTTGTTCTTCTCTGTTCTTATATCTGTTATTGCCTGTGCGCAACCAGGAAAGAATCATAATTTACAATTTGACCACCTGGCGCAAAAATGGGATGAGGCGATGCCGCTTGGTAATGGCAGGCTTGGTGCACTTGTGTGGCAAAAGCAGGGCAGGCTGCGCTTATCGCTGGACCGGGCTGATCTATGGGACGAGCGTAAAGCGCTGGATCTATCTAAATTCACCTTTGCTGATGTGGAAAGGTGGGTGCTGAATAAAACCTATGATTCGGCCCACCTGCTGGGCGATGCTCCTTATGACCAGCTACCCTACCCTACCAAACTTCCGGCTGCCGCAATGGAATTTGATCTGAACAGTATTGGAAAAGTTGTATCCAATACACTCGACATAAAAAATGCCATCAATATTATAACTTTTGAAAGCGGGGTAACTTTTAAATGCTACATACATGCCACTCAAAACACAGGATATTTTACTTTCGAAAACATAGAGGAAAAATTTTTTCATGAGATATTTAAAACCCTGGTCCCCAAACTTATTGTACACAATTATAACAACGGCAATAGGGGGAAAGATAACCATTCCGCGCAAGGCCTTGAAAAATTAGGATATGCCCAGGGTACGGTTACAGAAACAGCCAATACCATCAGCTACCATCAGCCCACTTATGATAAGAATTATTTTGAAGTAGCCATTGCCTGGCAAAAATTCCCGGGGAACAGGATGATCGGAGGATGGACCATCAACAATAATAGCAAAGCTAAAATACCCGTCCTTAATACTGCTTTAAGCGAGCCCACGGGCTGGACAAGCCATACAAACTGGTGGCAAAATTTCTGGTCCAGATCATCGGTAAATCTGCCGGATACCCTTATTGAAAAACAATACTACCTGGAAATGTATAAGCTGGGCTCGGTATCGCGTCCCAATGCCCCTGCTATTACATTGCAAGCCGTTTGGACAGCTGATAATGGCAGCCTCCCGCCGTGGAAAGGTGATTTTCATAACGATCTGAATACACAGCTTAGTTACTGGCCGGTTTATACCGGTAATCGTCTGACAGAAGGTGAAAGCTATATTAACTGGCTCTGGAAAAACAAAACGAAAAACGAACAATACACTAAACAATATTTTGGTGTAGAGGGATTGAATGTACCTGGCGTGGTAACGCTTAACGGAGATCCGATGGGAGGATGGATACAATATGCATTGGGGCCAACGGTAGGCGCCTGGTGTGCGCAGCACTTTTACTGGCAATGGAAATATTCAATGGATGAAATTTTCCTTAAAGCCAAAGCCTATCCCTATATACGTGGTGTAGCTACTTATCTCGAAAATATCACAAGATTAGAAGATGGCGTAAGAAAGCTTCCTTTAAGCTCCAGCCCTGAATACAACGACAACCGTATGGATGCCTGGTTTACAGAGTGGAGTAATTTTGATCTTTCTCTTGTTAAGTTCCTGTTCAAGGCCGCAGGCGAGACAGCCGCTGCTGCCGGCAAAAAAGGCGAAGCTGAACATTGGCAAACCCTGCTGGAACAACTGCCCGGCTATGAAATAAACGAAACCGGCTTTACAGTAGCGCCCGGACAAAACCTGAATAGCTCACATCGCCACATGTCCCAGTATATGGCTATATACCCGCTGGCATTACTAGACATTAACAACCCGGAAGACAAAACCATTATTCAAAACTCCTTAAAAAGAATTGAAGAAATGGGTACCCGGGCATGGTGTGGCTACTCCTTTAGCTGGATGGCAAGCCTTTATGCACGGGCTTATGAGGCCGATAAAGCTGTCAGGCAGTTACAGATCTTCGCTTCCAACTTCTGCTCTCCCAATAGCTTCCACCTGAACGGAGATCAGAAGGGAGGAGAGCACTCCGGCTTTACTTACAGGCCGTTTACCTTAGAAGGCAATTTTGCTTTTGCACAAAGCGTGCACGAATTACTGCTGCAAAGCAGGGATGGTTATATCGAAGTATTTCCGGCTGTTCCATATAGCTGGAGCGATATTTCTTTTAACGATCTCAGGGCCGAAGGGGCTTTTATTGTTTCGGCAAAAAAAGAAAACGGAGTGCCTACAACCATTACCGTTGTTGCCGAAAAAAACGGCGAATTAAATATCAGGCTTCCCTTCAAAACCTGGCTGTCGAAAAGCATTCCGATGGAATCATTTAAAAGGAATGATAACGGGATTATTTCTGTAACTCTTAAAAGAGGACAAACTGTAATTTTTGAAAATGGCTATGAATAAAAAAACCTTCAAACAATTAATAGCAGGTGCCTGGTTACTATTAATGGTATCAGCTTCATGGGCCCAGAAAAAGCCCAATATTATACTGGTATTAGCTGATGATTTAGGGTATAGCGATATCGGCTGTTATGGCAACCCATTGATCAAAACTCCTTTTTTGGATAAGATGGCACACAGTGGCGTAATGGCTACTAATTTTGTAACCACATCGCCTATTTGCTCCCCCTCGCGTGCTTCTTTACTTACCGGAAGATATTGCACCAGGTCCGGCATTACTTATGTAATAGGACCAGGGAACAAAATTACAATGCCCGAAGATGAAGTAACCATCGCAGAGGTTTTAAAGCCCAGCGGCTATGCTACCGCGGCAGTAGGTAAATGGCACGTGGGCGATTATGGAAGCGGGCTGCCCAACCAACAGGGTTTCGATTTTTTTTATGGAATGATGTATAGTCATGATTACAGGAGCCCTTATGTACAAACAGATACTGTTATTAAAATATTCAGGAATACAACACCTGAGATCTATCAGCCGTACGACAGCATTCTCAGCAATATTTATACTAAAGAATCTATTGCCTTTATCAGGCAGGCGCACAAAAACAAAAAGCCCTTCTTCCTGTACCTGGCTCATAATATGCCCCATTTACCTGTAGCATTTGGGGCTATGAAACATCGAACCAAACAATCGGCAGCCGGGGCTTTAGGCGATGTGATTGAAGATATGGATGAAAGCCTGGCAAAGATCTGGAAAGCTGTTGAAGAAGCAGGGGAGGCCAATAATACGATCTTTATTTTCACCAGCGATAACGGTCCCTGGATCAACGCGCCGCAACGCATGTATGATGATGGTGTTTCCCAACCTTACGATGTAGGCGCCGCCGGCATTTTCAGGGGATGGAAAGCATTATCCTACGAAGGAGGGCACCGTGTTCCGTTTATTGTTTACTGGAAGAGGCATACTTTACCCAATGAAGTTTTGATGAAACCCCTTTCCAACCTGGATGTATTGCCTACAATAGCCGAATGGTCAGGATCGAAGCTGCCTGAAAATGAGCTGGACGGACAATCCGTTTCCGGCTTTCTTACTATAAAAAATTATGACAAGCCTCACCGGCCCATTTATTATCACAATACATCATTGGAAGGTGTAAGGGACGGAGATTGGAAGTTACGCATAACAAAGGACAGCGCCAGAACTTTAAACGAGCTCTACAATTTATCAAAGGATCCCTCGGAGCGGGTGAACCTTTTCAACGATCCTGAATATAACTCACAGAAAAAACATCTGTTAGAATTGTTTGCAGCGTTTCCAAAAGGCCGGTAAAGTGCTTACCTTTCATCTCTGAATTTTAATAATTAAAGCAAAAATGATGATTGCCCAATACTTGAAACCGACCCTGTTTAGAACTATTGGATTTTGTATTATTTTCAGCATAACCACAGTTGGCGCTGCATTTGCCCATATAAGGCTCCCCAACATTTTTGGGAGCAACATGGTATTGCAACAAAAAAGCGAGATTTCGTTTTGGGGACTGGGTAACCCTACTGAAAAGATATTTATTACTGCTTCATGGGATAATAAAACAGACTCGGTAGTTACGGACGGTAATGCGCAATGGAAAATAAAGCTGCAGACACCGCCCGCGGGCGGGCCTTATATGATTACACTTAAAGGAGACAATACCATCACTCTTAGCAATATTATGATCGGTGAAGTATGGGTATGCTCAGGGCAATCCAACATGGAATGGAGCAGCTACCAGAAACTACCGCAGATCCTGGAGGAAATGCCCTATAGTGCCAATAATGACCTGAGATTGTTCCAGGTGCCCCGGTCTACATCGCAATACCCACAGGATAATATAGAAGGTGTCTGGAAAATAAGTGGCCCCGAAGCATTAGACGGTTTTAGCGCCGTGGGCTATTTCTTTGCAAAGGAGCTTCAGAAAAAGCTCAACGTTCCGGTAGGGATCATTAATGCAAGCTGGGGCGGCACACCTGCAGAAACGTGGGCTCCTGCCGAAGTGGTTACAACCAATGATGTATTAACGCGGTCTGCTGCCCTGCAAAATCAAACGCCCTGGTGGCCTGTAAAACCCGGCTATGCATATAACTCCATGATCGCACCGTTAACGCCTTTCTCTATTGCAGGGGTTATCTGGTACCAGGGTGAAGGCAACACGGTGATGCCATTTACGTACAACCAATTATTTTCTGCAATGATAACCAGCTGGAGAAATGCCTGGAAAAAGGAATTCCCGTTTTACTATGTGCAGATAGCTCCTTTCAAATACGGCAATTATAACATGGGCAACCTCATCCGCGAACAGCAAACCCAAACTTTAAGCCTGCCTAACACTGGCATGGTAGTAATTACAGACCTGGTGAATGATGTAAAAAATATACACCCAATAAATAAAACAGATGTAGCTAAAAGGCTTGCGGCTTATGCCTTAGCCGAAACTTACCAACAGGATCTAGGTATTTACAAAAGCCCCATGTTTAAACGTATGGAAATAAACGGCAGCAAGGCCAGCCTGTATTTTGATAATGCCCCTAACGGCTTTACGCTAAAAACAGGAAAAGCAGCTACTGAATTTTTTATTGCCGGCGCTGATAAAGTATTTGTTCCTGCCACTATTAAAATAGAAAAAGACAAACTTGTGGCATCCAACCCTGAAGTGAAAAGCCCTGTAGCAGTAAGATTTTCTTTCAGCAACGAAGCCATATCTAATATTTTCAGCAAAGAAGGATTACCGGTTGCTCCATTTAGAACGGATGACTGGGAAGTAGATACAGGCAAGGTGAAGTGAGGTTGCAGAATACTGGTTTATAGCCGGAAGTCAGAGACCGGATGATTTCATAAATCTTGACAGATAAAGGGGTATAATTCTGTAAACTTACTATTGGGTTATACAATGATGGAAATTAGAGGTCCAAAAGATTTAAGAAATTATGGAAACGACTAAAAAGAAAAGATGAACATAGATAACACATACACGCAAGATTTTGAGCATATTCTTACGCTCATAACCGAAGCACGAAACCGTGTTTACACTAAAGCAAACAGCGAGTTGGTGTTGTTGTATTTCAATGTGGGTAAAGTAGTTTCCGACAGGGTAAACACAGGTAAGTGGGGCGAAAACACCGTTCAGCAATTAGCCGATTTCATACAATCAAAAGCACCAGCCCTTTCAGGTTTCAACCGAAGGGGTTTGTACAGAATGAAACAATTTTTCGAGGTTTATTCGGGAAAGGAAATTGTGTCAACAGTAATGACACTTTTACAACGTAATGAAAATGAGGCTATTAAATTTGTGTCATCGGCAATGACACAAATTAATTGGACACAACATTTAATGTTGCTTTCAAAAACCAAAAAAGCAGAAGAAACTTTGTTTTATCTGCAAAGAGCCATTACCGATAAACTAACGGTAAAGCAATTGGAGCGGGAAATAAACAGTTGTAGTTACGAACGAACAATGCTTGGGAACAAAAGTATTTCAGCATTACAGACACAATTACCCGAAAACTTTTTCAAAGACCCATATATATATGTTCGAGTTTTTGGACTTGCCTGACGGACATAGCGAAAAGGATTTGGAAAAAGCCATTACACTCAATATGCAAAAGTTCATTTTGGAAGTTGGCAAAGATTTTACCTATATGGGCGAACAATACCGCATACAGGTTGGTAACAGAGATTTTCGAACCGACTTACTTTTTTATCATCGGGAATTAAATTGTTTGGTGTTATTTGAATTGAAAATCCAAGAGTTTGAACCCGAATTTTTAGGCAAGCTCAATTTCTATTTAGGTGCGTTAGACAAAGAAGTGAAAAAGCCACACGAAAATCCAAGCGTTGGTATTTTATTGTGCAAAGGCAAAGACACCGAAATAGTAGAAATTGCTATGTCAAGAAACATCAGCCCGGCAATTATTGCTGACTACGAAACCAAATTGATTGATAAGAAAATATTAGCCGACAAACTACACCAATTGGGACAAGTATTAGACAAACCAAAAGAGCAAGACGAATAATAAAGCTACGTGCTGCCAACTTCTGTTGAACAGATCCTACGGTACCGGTTTTACTTTATGGAGATATCAAAATTTGTCTTGGAGATGGTCAGTATAAAGCAATTAATTTTACATCCTACACACCATCCACATCCGGTATTACTACCACCGATTTATATCTTTTTTCCTGGTGCAATAAAGCTACCTGGTATAAAATATCTTTTTTACATTGTTCCAGAACCTTTGCATTACGCGGCAGCTTTAACATCAGCTCCATTAAATATTGATTGCGGACCCGATTGACAACCGGTTCCGCCGGACCGGTTATATTGTGCGCATACCGGTTGGAAAGCGCATTGGCAAAGAGTTGCGCTGCATCCTGCACCACTTCCCTTATTTTATTCCTGAAAGTAAGTTTAATGATCCTTGAAAAAGGCGGGTAAGCAAAAAGTTCCCGTTTAGCTATTTCATCCTGGTACATGGCATCATAATCATGCTGCTGCACCTGCACCAATACCGGGTGCGCCGGTTGAGCCGTTTGCACCAGTACCTTGCCTTTGCCATGCTTGCGTCCGGCACGCCCGCTCACCTGTTCCATCAGTTGATACGCTCTTTCATTCACCCTGAAATCAGCAAAAGATAAAATCCCATCAGCGTCTAAAATGCCTACCAGGTCTACGTTTTCAAAGTCAAGTCCTTTCACCACCATTTGTGTGCCCACCAGTATGTCTACCTTATGTTGCTCAAAAGCCTGAATCAGCTGGTCATGCGCGTTTTTGCCACGTACCGAATCAATATCCATCCTGGCCGTTCTGGCATCAGGAAAAACTTCCTGCAAAGCCTCTTCTATTCTTTCGGTACCAAATTGCTTCTGCACAAAATCATGACTGCCACAGGCTGCGCAGGTGGTCATAGGCGGATAAGTAGTACCGCAATAATGGCAAACCAGCTTATTATAAAACTTATGAAAAGTAAGCGATACATCGCAGTGCCTGCATTGAGGTATCCAGCCGCACGCATTACAGCGCTGGTAAGGAGTATAACCGCGCCGGTTCTGGAACAGTATTATCTGCTTTTTATTATGCAGGGCCAGCTGAACCGCCTCACGCAGCGGCTGTGTTAAAATAGTTTCGGTGATATCCTTTGCCCGGAACCTGCGCGTATCAATCATTTCAATAACAGGCATCTCCACATCGCCATAGCGCTGCATCAGTTTCACCAATCCATATTTTTCTTTGGAAGCGTTATAATAAGATTCCAAAGAAGGCGTGGCACTACCTAAAACCACTTTACAGTTTTCGTATAACGATGACATATAAATAACCGCATCTCTTGCATGATAACGCGGCGCGGGCTCCATCTGCTTATAAGAAGTATCGTGCTCTTCATCACAAATAATAAAGCCCAGGTTATCAAAAGGCAGGAACAGCGCAGAGCGCGCACCCAGCACCACTTTCAGCTCGCCATCCTTTACCTTGTTCCATATTTCTATTCTTTCGTTCTGTGAAAATTTAGAATGATAAACGCCTATATGTCCGCCAAAATGCTTTTGCAGCCTGCGGATAGTTTGAGAAGTGAGTGCTATCTCCGGCAACATATACAATACCTGCTTCCCGGTTTTCAACTGCTCTTCTATCAGCCTGATGTAGATCTCTGTTTTGCCGCTGGAAGTAACCCCATGCAACAGGCAAATATTTTTTTGGGCAAGCGTCGCTTTAATCTCCGAAAATGCTTTTGCCTGTGCTTCTGACAGCTCAAAAGCTACATGAATGTTTTTAGGCGACTGTCTCACCCTATCCACAATTCTTTTATCAGCGATCAAAATCCCTTTCTCTACCAGTCCCTTAAACTGCGCCTCGGTGGCGCCTGCCTTTTTCAGCAATGCAGCTTTGGTTACATCGCCTTCCGCTTTTTGAAAATGCAGGTAGGCCAGCAGCAGCTCCATTTGCTTTTCGGCACGCTGCAGGCGCTTATCTTCATTCAGTAATTTCTCCAAAGCCGCTTCTGCAGCGTATTCCGGCGCCAGCATCACGAACGTTTCCTTTTTAGGATTATAGGTTTCCTTCAACGCTTCCCATACATAGCAGATGCGCTTTTGTATCAGCCGGTTAATAACAGGATATACATGAGTAGCATCCAATATCTGCTGTACCTCTGTCAGTTTCAGCTCCTTTCTTATCAGTAAAGCCTCTGCCACCAGGTACTCTTCATTATCCAGGTCCGTAAAATCCTCTCCTGCTTCTTCATTAAAAACCAAAACGGTTTCGCTGCTTAGCTTAAAATGAGCCGGTAAGGCCGCAGCCATTACTTCTCCCTCTGTGCACATATAATAAGCAGCCATCCATTGCCATAACTGCAACTGCTGGGGATACACCACTGGCTGTACATCCAGGACATTCAATATTTCTTTCGGCTCAAAAAATTCAGGAGCATTGCTGTGTAAGAATTTTACAATACCAGCATACCGCTTATTCCTGCCAAGATTTACCTCTACTCTGCAGCCTGCTTTAACCGTTTCCAGCAAATGTTCAGGCACCTGCCAGGTATAATTAAGCGGCAGGGCCAGCGGAATAATGATCTCTGCAAAAACGGGCTTCCCGTGGCTGTTACTGTATAATCCAGGTGCGTGCGGCATGTAGTGCAATATACTTACTGTTTGGAAATCCAGGGAGCCTTGTGCGTAATAATTGCCTGCTCCATTTTTTCGTGCACTTTACTTTTCAGTGCAGGGAGGTCATTCATAGTCATTCCTGCTACGGGTATTTCTTCGAGGTAAACCACCCTGCTGATTCCCGGGTTTAGTGAAAATACAGAGCTATAATGCATCCTGCTGTAAGTATCCAGGAATATCACAGGTTTCACTGGGGTCTGTGTTTCTATTGCAAGCCGGAAGGCGCCATTGTACAACTCCTTTAAAGGCACGTTTGTTTCGTTAAAAGTGCCTTCCGGGAAAACAAAGATAGAAATACCTTTATTTAAAACCGAGCGCAGCAAACGCAGGCTAAGCGCCCGGTGCTGCGCATCGCTTCTGTCTACCGTAACAATAGCATATTTGTAGATAAAGCCGAAAACCGGCACTTTAGTCATTTCAATTTTTCCCAACGGGCGCAGTGGCTTCCTGAACACTTTTACCAGCATAGGAATATCCAGGTACGAAATATGATTGGCTACAATGATATATTTTTTACTATCATCGTACGGGGCATCATATATTTTCTTTACAAAAAGAAAAGTAAGCGCAAACCATATATCGGCCCATAAAACACATAACCTGTAAATAATATTGCCGCCCTTTATTCTGCCGAAAAAGCTGGCAATAATGACAAACGGAAATATCAAGAGCATTAGCGCTACAAACAGTATGGCCGCATAAATGCTAAACAGGAAACGCAGAATTTTCATATCAGTTGACAAATGTAGGGATTAGTTGAAAAGTTGAGAGAGTAATAAATTGACAAGGTATAGGGCTGTGTGAGGCGTCCTCGCCGCACACGCTTATTCTATCGCTTCATAGCGATGAATATATGCACAAAAAGACGATTTATGCTACACCCAGCCGACAGAAATCACACCTATTGAAATGCCATTAACCAGTTAACCTGTCAACTTGTCGACCAAAAAAACTACCTTTGCGCCCTTATGCAAGGCACAAAAACAGTAGCTTTTCACACATTGGGATGTAAACTCAATTACTCCGAAACCTCCTCCATTTCAAGAATGATGGAAAATGAAGGTTTTGTGAAGAAGGAGTTTACAGAACAGGCCGATGTATATGTAATAAATACCTGTTCCGTTACAGATAACGCAGATAAAGAGTGCCGCCAGTTAGTACGCCGCATTCAGCGTAAAGCGCCGGAAAGCATTGTAGTGGTTACTGGCTGCTATGCACAGTTAAAACCTAAGGAAATAGCTGAAATACCTGGGGTAGACCTGGTTTTGGGTGCGGCAGAAAAATTCAATATTACCAAACATATTAAGGAAATAGCCAAGGGCGATTCGGCAAAGATCTGCAGTTGCGATATTGACGCAGTCAGCGGGTTTAACACTTCTTTTTCGCTTGGCGATCGTACCCGTACTTTTTTAAAAGTGCAGGATGGCTGCGATTATAACTGTTCCTTCTGCACCATTCCTATGGCGCGTGGTAAAAGCCGGAGCGACAGTATTGCCAACGTAATTAAAAGTGCGGAAAAGCTGGCAGCGGAAGGAGCGAAAGAAATTGTGCTTACCGGCATCAACCTGGGTGATTTTGGTAAAGGCCCGGACGGACAGGCGCCGGTATCGATCAATAACAGAGAAGAGAATTTCTTCTCTCTTATTAAGGAGCTGGATAATGTTAACGGTATTGAACGGTACCGCATATCTTCCATAGAACCCAACCTACTTACCAATGAAATTGTAGAGTTTGTTGCTAACAGCAAAAAGTTCATGCCCCATTTTCATATACCACTGCAGAGCGGCAGCAACAAGATTTTAGGGCTGATGCGCAGGCGTTATAAACGCGAGCTGTACGCCGAGCGGGTAGGCCTTATAAAAACCCTGATGCCCCATTGCGCTATCGGTGTGGATGTAATTGTTGGATTCCCGGGTGAAACCGATGCAGCGTTTAAAGAAACCTACGATTTTTTACATGGGTTAGACATCTCTTACCTGCACGTTTTCACTTATTCTGAAAGAGATAATACGCACGCCCTCACATTAAACCCGGTTGTTCCTGTGAACATCAGGCATGAGAGAAATAAAGCATTGCGTAACCTGTCTTATATGAAGATGCAGTACTTTGAAGCGCAGCATGCAGGACAAACCCGTAAGGTATTATTTGAAAACCATAATAAAAATGGTATGATGGAAGGCTATACCGATAACTATATCCGCGTTAGCATTCCTTACACATCTAAATGGGAAAACAGTATTGTGGAGTGGAAATTATAGCCTGATGCTACTTCTTTTTCTTAGCCTGGTACTGCTGGTTTAACCCTTTTATTACTTCCCTTGTAATATCGTACGCAGTATCACTGTAATAAAAGAATGGCTCGTGGGAAAATATGAAAGAATAAGTGCCGTCAGCATTAAACTTCTTTAAATAATCCTGTATATCCTTGATCACGCTCATGTTTTTAGATGCCAGCCAATTCTGGTATCCGTCTGCCAGTGTTTGCCTTTTTTCCATCATTTCACGCTCCGTATTTTCCAGGTCTTCTCTTGCAGCAACGGCCTGCTCTTCAGTCATTGTAGCGCTGCGTTGCTGGTAACCTTCTAACTTATTCCTGAATGCTTTTTGCATCCTGTTCAGCTCTGCATCAAGGCTTTCCCGTCTCCGCTCTACCTCATTGGATACAATCTTTGCAAGCTCATACTTATTTTGTATAGAATCCATATTCATATAAGCAAACAGCAGCTTTTTGCTGGTTACCGAATCTTTATTAGCCAAACCGGCCCCGGCCGTAACAACGGCTTCCGAACTTTTTGTAAACTGCTTGTACAATAAGTAAGAAACCGCAATAACTAATAAAGCATTTACAATTAATAAGGCCTGCTTCATAATCACATCGAAATTTAAACCTGCAATATAATAATCAATTAAAGAAAAAAAACATACCGTGGCGTTTCTTAGGAAAGGCTTAACGGAATGAGCACCAAAAGATAAGGGTTAAAAAGAAAACCACCAACTATCTTAACAGGCCTCATCTTTGAAAGATATCGCTTCATCAGGAAAACAGCCGGTTTTTAAAGATTTTTCTTCTTACAAAAAAGAAGGAAACACTCCTTAAGCCAGCATAAAAATTTCATAAATAATTTATTATCAGGTAAATAACAAAATTTTCAATTTTATCAAATTATTAGTTTTCAGGTTGCTGTCCTCAGCAATTTTATAACGTCTGATGAAATAATTAAAAGAATACCCGGCAAAGGCCGGCATATTTGTGTTAAATATAAAAAATGTCATTAACCGACTTTGAAATTTCTCATTATCTTTCAAAAAACTACAAACATGATCCGATTATTTTTTGTACCCTTTATGCTTGTGCTGACCATCACTGCTTTTGCCCAGGACCCATACTGGCAGCAGGAGGTAAATTATAAGATGGATGTTTCGCTTGACGATAAAGCTAATACACTCACCGGTGCAGCAACTATTACTTATAAAAATAATTCCCCGGATGCCCT
The DNA here is from genome assembly GCA_049841335.1 of Niabella sp. Classification (GTDB taxonomy): domain Bacteria; phylum Bacteroidota; class Bacteroidia; order Chitinophagales; family Chitinophagaceae; genus Niabella. The sequence continues at coordinate 13,570 of JASGDI010000133.1, forward strand.
GAGCTTTATCTGGTTTCATATATGGCCCAACGCCTATAAAAACGACAGTACTGCCTTATTTCAGCAATTGAAGAATGATCCCACATCAGAAGAAGATCTTTCCGGTATCAAACGCGGCTATATAGAAGGGCTGAACTTTAAAGTAAACGGAACTGCCGCAAAAACAGAGCCGCATAGCAACCCTAATTATATTGATATTATTAAAGTAGTACTGCCTAAAAATTTACTGCCCGGACAATCGGTTACTATTACTACCAACTTTAAAGTTCATTTACCTTCTTATTTCTCACGCTCGGGTTATGCCGATGGCCAGTTTATGGTCACCCAATGGTACCCTAAACCAGCTGTGTACGATAAAAGCGGGTGGCACGAATTTCCCTATTTGAGCATGGGCGAATATTACAGCGAGTACGCCAACTTTAAAGTAAACATTACATTGCCCGGTAATTATGTAGTGGGTGCTACCGGTGTATTACAAAATGCTGATGAGCTGAAACAGTACAAAGAAATCGGAGCCAGCAATGCACAGGCCCGCACCGGTACCCCTGTGTTATATAAGAACAAGGCCGCAAAGAAAACCCTTACTTATATTGCAGAAAATGTACCTGATTTTGCCTGGTTTGCAGAACAAAATGTAGTGATACAATATGATACGATAAGGCTGGCATCTGGTAAAATTACAGATGCATTTACTTATTATAAAAACAAACCAGAAACGATATGGAACAATAGTATAGACTATACAAAAGATGCTACCAGAGCTTACAGCAACTGGATAGGAGAATATATGTACCCAACCGTCCAGGTATTTGAAGGCCCTAAAAATAATTCCAGCGGCGGTATGGAATACCCGATGATTACGCTTATTACGGTGCCAGATGCAAAAAAGGAATACCTGGATGCCGTAATTGCGCATGAGATCGGGCATAACTGGTTTATGAGCATGTTGGGAAGCAATGAACGAGAACATACCTGGCAGGATGAAGGGTTAAACACCTATTATCAGTTTAGATATGAAGCAGAAAAATACAGGACCAATTCCGTTTTTGGAGATCAAATCCCCCCGCAGCTAAAAAAACTGCCGTTAGACAGGTTTCAGAATGCATTATATAGCGCTATGCAGCAGATCCCGATGAGCACAGCCATTGATATACCTGCAGCAGATTTCAAAACATCGGAAGACTATGGTCTTATTTCTTATGTAAAAACAGCCGTATGGTTATACGAATTAGAAAAACGGGTGGGAAAAGAAGGCGTGGATAAAGCTATGCAGCAGTATTTTAAAGACTGGCAGAATAAACATCCCCAGCCGGAAGATATGAAAGCCTCCTTCGAAAAAGCGCTGGATATGAACCTGGACGACTGGTTTAATAAACTTAAAAAAGAAGGGAGACTTTAAAATGTAGAATGTAAAATGATAAATTTTAAATGTAAAATTATCCGGCATATATTCAACATTCAGTATTTAATATTCAATATTTAACATTCACAAAGTGATTCTTTCTTTAAAAGACAAAAAAGCCCTGGTGGGCGGTGCCAGCCAGGGACTAGGCAAAGCAGTTGCCACGCAGCTTGCGGCCAGCGGCGCTTCTGTAACCGTTATGGCGCGTAATGAAGAAAAACTGAAAAAAGTAGTATCCGGGCTGCCGGCTAACAACGGGCAGCAACATAATTATATAGTAGTAGATTTTGCTGATTTCGGCAGTTTCAAAATAAAGATGGAGGATTACTTCAGTAATCATAGTGTTGATATCCTGGTAAATAACACTAATGGTCCAAAAGCGGGAACTGTATTGGAAAAGAACGACATAGACTATCTCTCCGCTTTCAATCTCCTGTTCCAGACAGTACAATACGCTACGGCATTGGCTGTACAGGGGATGAAGAAAAAGCATTACGGGCGCATCATTAACCTTACCTCAAGAACCATTAAAGAGCCCGTAGATAACCTGGCTTTATCTAATACCATACGTGCTGCTGTAGTAGCATGGGGAAAAACATTATCGCGCGATGTGGGCAGATATAATATCACAGTCAATAACATCCTTACAGGAAACTTTGATACGGAAAGGCTGAGTGAGTTATTTGGGATACAGGCCAAAGCTCAAAACATCTCAATAGAAGAAATTACAAAGAAAGCAGAGGCTGATATTCCGCTGCAAAGATTGGGAAGGCCCGAGGAACTGGCAAACATCGTAACTTTTTTAGCATCAGAACAGGCATCATATATAACCGGCACCAGCATACCGGTGGATGGAGGATTGCTGAAGTCGATATAAATCCGGACGCGCGAAGACCCCTCTGTTCTGTAAGATCCAGTAGGCTCCAATGCCCCGTTGGGTGATGTCTTAAGAGAAGCAGCCCCGCAGAGGTAGTTATTTAATATCAGCAATAGGGATCATCTTGCTGTAATCCCAAAAGGCAGACACATTTACGATCTTCCATTCGCCGTTTTGCTTTTCCATTAACCGCACTTCTTTGCTAAACATTGCAGAGTCCTTTACGCTGTTGTATTGATCCCAAAGCAAATAAGCAACCGTATCAGCATAAAACTTTGTAATAATATTTTTACGCAGCACTTCAGGATGGCTGCTGCCTCCGGGTGCTACAGGATTGGCTCGAATATAATTGCCGATACCTGAATCTACCGCCGGCCATCCCGTTTTGGCATCTATAGTACCATCGTGGTTATTCCAGGCCTGAAAGGCATAAGCGGTTTGAGCATAATGCTTTTTCCAGCTTTCATAATCCCGTTTATAAAAAGAGCTGGTTTCACCTTCTATTACCTTCATAATAGCTTCCTGTTCCTTTTTTTCATCAAAGTTCCCGTTTGTTATTCGTGCATTTTCAGGTTGTTGGTTGCACGCTGCAAAACATATAGCAGCTGTAATGGTTATTAGTTGTTTCATGGTATTTATTTTATGTTATGAGAAATACGCAGCAAGTTGTATCATGTAATTCACCGGTATAATATAATACAAATATAATATAAGGCTCCGCATCATGCAATACCTCTTTGGGTGATTTTGAAAATGCAATACTACATACATCCGCATTCTGCGTACCTTTGCCTATTAGCATATTGGCATATTATCATATTATCACATTGAAGTAAATGCACTACGTATCTGCAGAAGGGTTAGAAAAAAGTTATGGCATCCAGCCATTGTTTTCAGATATTTCTTTTCATATAGAGGAAGGCGATAAAATCGCTTTGGTAGCCCGTAACGGAACGGGGAAATCTACCTTATTAAAAATATTAGCAGGCAAAGAAACTCCCGATACAGGTAAGCTCTGGATCAATAAGGATGTGGATGTGGTTCTATTTGAACAGGAACCCGACCTCGATCCTGAAAGAACTATTGCAGACAATGTGTTCTTTCATAACAATCCTGTTATTAATGCAATCAAAAAATATGAATCGGCCAGCGAAAGCAATGATGCGGACAAAATAGCCGAAGCCCTGGTGAACATGGACGAATTACAAGCCTGGGATTTCGACGCTAAAGTAAAGCAGATATTTGGCAAGCTGAATATACATCACCTGGACGCTTTGGTAAAAAACCTCAGCGGCGGGCAGAAAAAGCGGGTAGCGCTGGCTAAAACCCTTATTGACATAGGCTTTGAGCACAAGCATGTATTGCTGATCATGGACGAGCCTACCAACCACTTAGATGTGGAAATGGTGGAATGGCTGGAGCATTTCCTGAACAAAGAGAATGTAACGCTGTTGCTGGTTACGCACGACCGCTACTTTTTAGATACTGTTTGTAAAGAAATATGGGAAATGGAAGGCAGTAACCTGTATGTGCACAAAGGCGACTATGAAAACTATCTCGAAAAGAAAGCGCAGCGTATAGAAAACGAGCTGGCCAGTATAGATAAAGCCAAAAACCTATACCGCCGTGAACTGGAATGGATGCGCAAACAACCTAAAGCCCGTACCACCAAATCGCGCAGCAGGGAAGATAATTTTTATGAGGTCGAAAAACGCGCCAAACAACAGGTAGTGAACGAGCAGGTGCAGTTGCAGATGAAAATGAACCGCCTGGGCGGCAAAGTGGTGGAGATGAAGAAAGTGTACAAATCCTATGGCGATAAAAAAATACTCACAGGCTTTGATTACACATTTAATAAAGGGGAACGCGTAGGAATAATAGGTAAAAACGGAGCCGGCAAATCTACTTTCATCAACATACTGCAAGGGTTACAGGAAGCGGACAGTGGTAAAATAAATATAGGCGATACCGTAATTTTTGGCAATTATTCACAGCAGGGCCTGGAAGTAAAGAACGACATGCGCGTGATTGAGTTTGTGAAGAATATTGCTGAAAATTTCCCTTTAGCCAAAGGCGGAACCATAAGCGCTGCGCAATTCCTGGAACTATTTTTATTTAACGCGGACAAACAATACACGTATATCAGCAAATTAAGCGGTGGTGAAAAACGCAGGCTGCACCTGCTTTCTATCCTTTTCAGGAACCCGAACTTCCTCATTTTAGACGAACCCACTAACGATCTCGACCTTCCTACCCTGGGCGTTTTAGAAAACTTCCTGATGGAATATCCCGGCTGCCTGTTGATTGTAAGCCACGACCGCTATTTCATGGACAGACTGGTGGATCACCTCCTGGTATTTGAAGGTGAAGGTGTAGTAAAGGATTTCCCGGGTAATTATACGCAATACCGCTTGCAGGAAGAGAAGAAGGAGGAGCTGACAGATAACAGTTCACAGATGACAGTAAAGACCACATCAAAGGAAAATAATACATCCGGGAAAAAGAAGGTTTCATTTAAAGATAAACGGGAGTTTGAATTGCTGCAGAAAGAAATTGAAGATCTTACCAAAGAAAAGGAATCCATTACTGCACAGCTAAACAATGGCAGCACCGCTTATGAAGAATTACAGAAGCTGGCCGAAAGAATAGGCGCCGTAACCAGCCTGCTTGACGAAAAGGAAATGCGCTGGTTAGAGCTAAGCGAGCTGATAGAAGAATAAGTATTATCCGGATCGGTAACTGAATAATCAAAACTAATGAATACAAGAAATTACGGGATGGACTTGCTGAGATGTCTGTCAATCTCCTTTGTAGTATTGGCCCACCTGTACCTCATTTATCCGCCAGGCGGTAAAATGCAGGCACTTTCGATGGTATTTTCACTATTAGATGGCGTGACCATATTTTTTGTATTGAGTGGATTTCTTGTCGGTTACCAGTTATTCTCCTGCTTCGAATCTGCCGGTAATGTCAACAACGCCAGACTACGCCGGTTTTTTATCAGCAGGTGGTTTAAAACCTTACCCAGCTACTATACTATGCTCGTATTACTGTATTTTCTCAACTATGCCTATGTTCAGGAAAGCGGTGTACAGGCAAGTGAATACCTGATCTTTATACAGAACTTCAACAAAAACCATCCAAATTTTTTCATGGAGGCCTGGAGTTTAAGTACAGAAGAATGGTTTTATCTGGCTACACCTGTTTTATTGCTACTGCTTATCAGGGGATTAAAGATCCGTCCAAAACTTGCGTTTCTATACGTAAGTCTTTTATTCTGGATCGGCGCACACGTCACAAGATCATACTATCTATATAATGCCAGCTTTGCCACTATGGAAGATTTTGGGCTTATTCTCAGAAACCGCGTTCTATGCAGAATGGACGCACCTGCGTTCGGCGTACTTGCTGCCTGGCTATATGTTTACCGGCCATCCTTTTTTCTCAAGAAAAACAGCAAACGCTCCATGCTGTTATGGATACTGATCTTGCTGCTGGTAGCCTGCAATTACTTCCTTTACCAGATCATTAAAGATGGCTTTACAGTAAATCTGGGCTATCATCCTATCCTAAGTTTATCAGGACTTCTATACTTTGATCTTTCCCAGGGCATTATCCTGCTGCTGCTGCCCTATTTCTTTCGCATAAAAGCACCACAGAATGCCTGGCGCAAAGTGATTCCCTATATCAGTAAACTGAGTTACAGCATTTATCTCGTACACAGCAGCCTGGTTATCGGCAGCCTGCTGCCTTTTTTCAATCAATGGGTAGGACATCAAAAAATGATGGTGCTAATGATTTACCTCGTGCTGGTAGCCATTTGCGCTCTATTACTCTATTACGTTGTAGAGCAACCCTTTTTCCGTTTGAAGAAACGACTCATTAAAGGTACGCAGCCGCCATCCGATAGTTTATTATCAACGCACCAGACTGCTGCTCCAATGTAACATTATCGAAATATTTATATATCTTATCATTTCGGTTTCATAAAAGAAAATAGGAAAATTCGTATTATTTTTGCGCCTGTTTTTGCAACGGGAAGCGCACCCATTACTTATCTCTTACTACCAGGCGGTGTTCCTTTCTCTAAAAGTACAGCAGCAAAAACCTGAATAAATCATACAGAAATGAAAGAGACGATAGAAACCGATATAGCCCTTATTGGAGGCGGGATCATGAGCGCCACCCTGGGAATACTCATCAACCAGCTAGCCCCCGGCAAAACCATGCATATTTTTGAAAGATTAAATTACGTGGCAGGAGAAAGCTCTGACGCATGGAACAATGCCGGCACCGGGCATGCCGCTTTATGTGAACTGAATTATACTCCCGAAGACGAAAACGGTGTGGTGCATATTGATAAGGCGCGGGCTATTATGGAGCAGTTTGAAATATCCAAACAATTCTGGGCCTATCTTATTGAGCAGGAAAAACTCGGTAATCCTAAAGATTTTATCCGCTCCACGCCTCACATGAGCTTTGTACGGGGGGAGAAAGATGTTGAATATCTCAGGAAAAGATACACTGCATTACAGCAAAGCAGCCTTTTTCAAAACATGCAATATTCCGAAGACCCGGAAGTTATTAAACAATGGGCCTCTTTAATTATCAATGGCCGTGATGCCACTGAAAAAATTGCCGCCACCTATTCCTCTTTGGGTACCGATGTGAATTTTGGCGCTATCACAGGAGCACTTATCAAAGCGCTGCAAAAGTCGGGGCAGGCAGCATTACACCTGCATCATGAAGTCAGAAAACTGAATCAGCAATCAGATAAGCGCTGGGAAATAAGAGTGAAAGACCTGAGTTCCGGTAAAAAATATAATGTGCTGGCGAAATTTGTATTCATTGGCGCAGGCGGTGGCTCGCTCGAGTTGTTGCAAAAAGCCGATGTGCCTGAAGGAAAAAAATACGGAGGCTTTCCTGTAGGTGGCCAATGGCTGGTTTGTAAAAACCCCGAAGTAAGCAGCAGGCACCAGGCAAAAGTGTACGGGCAGGCCGAAGTAGGCGCCCCGCCCATGAGTGTGCCGCACCTGGATGCCCGTATTATTGATGGTGAAAAAGCCATTCTATTTGGGCCTTTTGCCAGCTTCTCTACTAAATTTTTAAAAGAAGGCTCTTACTGGGATCTGTTCGGAACCGTTAAATACTGGAACATTTTCCCTCTTATAAAAGTGGGCATTAAAAATATAGATCTTGAAAAATACCTGATCCGCCAGTTAAGCTTATCCTTCGAAGACAGGATAAAGGTTCTGAAACAATTTTATCCCGATGCCAACCCAGCCGACTGGAAATTACAGGAAGCCGGCCAGCGCGTGCAGGTAATTCATAACGATCCCGACAGCGGTCCCACATTACAGTTCGGTACAGAAATAGTAACTGCTGCTGATGGTACCATTTCTGCGCTTCTCGGCGCATCACCCGGCGCTTCTACGGCAGTGTCTATCATGCTGAGGCTATTGTATCAATGCTTCCCCGACAGGGCCGAAGCCAGTATGCAGCGGCTCCTAGCCATGATACCCTCCTATGGCCGGAACCTCGAAGACCATCCTGAATTACTGGCCGAAGTAAGAGCGCGCACCTGCCGTATATTGGAGCTCCAGGCTTAGTTTTCGTTCGCAATTAAAAACTAATCCAGTATTCGTCATTTGGCGAACCTTTAGCTTATTGTAAGAGGTTATCTCAAAAATCAATTTGGTTGTCATATTGTCCCGATAGCTACCGGGATACGAAACATTGATGACCAAATCGTTAACCTTCAACAAGCTGTTAATAACAAGAAGGCTAAAAGTTTGAAAATCAATGTCGTCCTGTTCCGATAACTATCGGAAGACGAAGGGCATTTTACTATAGAACTATACTTCGACAAGCTCAGCATGACATCCGTTTCGTCATTTTCAAGAACTTGATTCGCAATTATTTGTGCTCAGGCTGACACCGCTTTTGAGACAGCTCCTTTTCTTATTGCATCAATAGCCCCTGTTAGAAGGAATAGGCGAAAGTTTATTGCGTATATTTGTGAGTCAGTCGCGACCAATCCCACCGCAGCTTAAACTTCATAGAGGCATAAAATGACATTACTTAAAGACTTCGACAAATCCTATCGTGACAGCGTACGGACAACCTTCGACCAACTTGAAAAATCTTACACCGCAATTGCAAACGGTTATCAGTTTGACTTGACAAAAAAAGAAGTCACTGAAGCAATTCTTGAGCGACTAAAAAATTATTGTCTGACACAAAACTTGACAAAAAACTTCCTCAATAAACGATATCAAGCTCCACTGGCTGACTATTTTGTTGAGACAGTTTTGTTTTTCTTGCGATTGTATTTAAAATCACAAGATAGACACTTGGAAGCTCATTCAGAACGACAAATCAAACGGACACGCAATGCCATTAGACCAGACATTTCTGTCTGGTATGGCAACGAAGTAGTTGCCATCATTGAGTGTAAAACACAACTCGGTTGGAACAGGAATGGTTGGGAACAAGACTACATTTCCAGAGAGCAAAAATTGAAAGAAGAATTTCCAAAAGCAAATTCATTTCTTCTTGCAATGACTGAAAATAATTGGGGTGGTTTTAATAATCATTCTTTATTGAACAGTCGTTTCTTTTCCTTGCTTGACAACGATACATGGATAAGCAACTACTCTCATAGTGGACAAATATTGACCCCTATTGAACTTTTGTTTCAGCAAATAAAATGACACTCAAAACGTGTCGTAGGACATGCGGTTTTTTGCAAGTGGGAACGACATTGAATCATCGGCTATACACTACTATCATCAGTTGTTCCAGCTTGAAGAATAACATTGAGCAACAGAATTAACAATAAACTTTTATATCTTTATTCAGTTCCACCTATTGGCAGGATGCCCGGCTGGACGCCCGCCTGACCGGACGGGACGGGCAGGTTTTCCTGATTCCGACACAATGCTCAACTGTTGGCTGCTATTATAACCGGCAGAGCCAGCAAAGAATAACAAATAGAAATGAATTGTAAAAATTGCAGTACTGAAGTAAACCTGAATTATTGCCCTAACTGCGGCCACCCTGTTAAGCTAAAACGGATTAACGGGCATTACATTATCCACGAAATTGAGCACGTACTGCACTTTGAAAAAGGAATTTTATATACCATCCGGGAACTCTTAACAAAGCCAGGAGAAAATGTAAGGCATTTCATTTCAGAAAACAGGAGCCGGCTTGTAAAACCCATTATTTTCATTATAGTAACTTCTTTGATTTATACACTTATAAACCATTTCTTTCATATTGAGGACGGACATGCAACATTTGACGAAGCAAAAAAATCCACAACTGTTTTAATTGTTAAATGGGTTCAGGATCACTATGGATATTCAAACATTATTATGGGTGTTTTTATTGCCCTTTGGATAAAGCTCTTTTTCAGAAAGTACGACTACAATTTCTATGAAATTCTGATACTTCTTTGTTTTGTAATGGGTATGGGAATGTTGTTTTTTGCTGTTTTTGCAATTTTCCAGGGCCTGACAAACATTGATTTTATGTTAATAGCAAGTATCTTATCTGTTGCTTATTGTAGCTGGGCTATCGGGCAGTTTTTTGACAGGAAAAAAACTGTGAACTATGTCAAAGCATTTGCTTCTTATATGTTAGGAATGATTACTTTCTGGCTTTCTGCATTTCTTTTAGGAACAGTAATTGACCTGATAATAAAACATTAAAATACATGGAAACTAAAAAAGCGCTATTATTTGCTTTTACAATCGGGGCCATCATTTTAGGTGTAACATTGTTTAAACAATTCGATTTTCAAAATTTTACATTTGAAAAACCTGCATTAGCCATTGTTTATATTGTCGGCTTTATCCTCTGTATTTCATTCATAATAAAAAACTCAAAAAATAAATAGCCGCATCTTCTGTACTCATTCGTGTATTCGTGGCATACAATGAGCTGCCATAACTTATAGATAATACTAAAACAAAATTTTATTATCTTTGAACAGACAATAACCTGTGATTAACAACTAAAGCAACCTATATGAAAGTAAAACACTTCCCCATCAGGCTGAATGAGGGAAACAGCCAACAAGACGAAGGAACGCTGAACTCTTTTATGCAAAGCGTTTCAGTTAAGAAAACCTCAGCACAACATATTACATCAGAACCGGCCGGTTTTTGGTCGGTACTGGTTTTCTATGAAGAGCTTACAAATATTGAAGCGCAGCTTCCCCCTTCAACGGAAAAGAATCCGCCATTCGACCCATCAACGCTGAATGGAGAAGAAAGAAACCGTTATGAAGCATTAAGAGCCTGGCGGGCAAACACAGCGGTAAAAGATAACGTCCCCAATTACATTGTTGCATCTAACTCACAGCTTGGAGCAATAGCAAAGCTCAATCTGTTATCTAAAGAAGCATTATATGATTTGAAAGGATTTGGAGAAAAAAAAGCGAACAAATATGGTGACGAAATCATCGCTGTATTACATTCAATTTGACCTGATAATGCAACGGAGACCATCTATGTAAGCTATTGTGCCTGGAGTTTATCTGACATAACTCACCTATCAGCAACAAACATTTGCGGGAATACCGGGAGTAGCTAAAACTTATATATCATATAAGCTCATTAATGGCAACAAATAGCACTACTTCCTGTAATGCCTGAAAATGCCATCTTTCAGCAAAGTCCATATTGCCGCTTTCTGGTGCGCCGCTTTTAATGCGCTGTTTGCCCAGGTATTGCAGGTGCGGAATAAGTTGTAAGAGCCCTTCGCCTCGTAAAAAGCATCCATATTGCCATAGCCATCATTCACACTCGGTATATGAATAGCGTTTCCGTTAGCATCAAGATCAAAGCTATTAACAATATAGTCCGTAAGAGCCCTGTAATCTTCCTTACTGATGTTTAAAGCCACAGTAGATGGATCTTCTGCCATGTGCTTATAAAATGTTGCATGCATAGCCGAGCTGCTTAATCCTGTCATTGCTTTAAAAGCCACTGAAAATTTCAAATCGGCCCAGGTGGGCGTTTGCAGGTAAAAGCCTTTATCACCCCAGCCTATACCTACATAAGCATAGCTGGTATCTTTCAGATCGGTATCCGCATACTTTATATACCGGGCCCAGTCCATCCATTCACTTTTTACGGGCATCACTATGTCCGTATGAACGCCGTTTGTTGTGATATAAACAGTAATATCATTGGGCGATTGATAGTCCTTATTTTTATTTACGGCTATACGTGGGATCAATAAGCCGGCTGCTACATAAACAGCAAATACACCAATAATGTAAAGCAATATTTTACCGGTTCGCTTTAGCGCTTTTTTCATGCTCCATGTTTTCAAACCCGGTAAAAATAGGTAATTGTGAAAAAACTTGAACAATGCGGCTATCGTTATTCGGGTGCAACAAATCCCGACCCGGCAATATCACCCGTTTATTTTTCTCAACAGCTCAACAACCTCTTTTTGTGTGCTTAAAGATTTATCTGCATTGTAATAATGCTGAATAGCTGTTTTGATCTCTTCAAAGCCGGCTTTACGCGCTGCCAGCTCCAGGTACATCTCCTGCCCTTCTTTGGGACGAGGGCCCCAATGAAACAGATCTTTGCCATTCTCATCGCGCACTATTAAGAGGGGTATAGACTTACTGCCGTTAGTTAAATAGCTGTCAATCTCAGACCCGCTGTCACGAAGCTGAAGTGTGAACGAAATTTTATCGTTCAGCGCGCTCATTAAATAAATAATGGGAACAATATGTGCCGCATCACCACACCAGGGTTCGGTAATCACTACCCAGTGTTGGGGTTTATCAATGCTCTTTATTAAAGCTGCTGTTTCTTCCGTTACAGGATTGGTTTTGATCCAGCGCTTCATCCGTGTCTCATTCATTTTAGCATAATGATGATAATCGGAATTATCATAAGGAGGCTGAGGCGTATCAGCCATCAATAACTCATGCGTATAGTCCAGGTATTCGTTCCAGTTCATTGTTTTCATGCAAAGGATAACAAGATATGAAATAAAAAGTTGTACTGGAGCCAATTATCGGCTTCATTCATCTATTTTATGTTTATCGCCAAGCAGCGATAAAATAGGGTTGTGAAGCGAGGACGCCACGCACAGCTACATTTATTTAAACTAATTATAAAAAATGTCACCCTATTTTAGGCATGTATAATGACCCACTTCCTACTCACTATTCACCATTCACTACTCCCTAATTACATTCCACCCTTATCTTCCAGTTTTCCTTATCCTTCAAAAACTCAATCAGCTCGCTGTTCATTTCAAAGCCCCTGCCATTGGTCAACAGCTCTACTTCTATATCTTCTTCTTCATCCCTGATAGTGAAATTGACGGCAGCTGTACCCTTATAGCTTTTAAAGTTTTGCTGTACAAACGCTATCATATTCTCCGTTACATCAGCAGCGGGTAACTGTACGCTGAGCTTTTTAGTAAAGTTTTTCTTTACACTTTCTGCCAGGCAGATAGACGATATTTTAAAATCATAATCACCATTGAAGCGTTGTTTGAAAAAGCCCGTTATATACACCGTAGCTCCCAGTTGCAGAATAGCCGAATGCTTCAGGTAATCTTCCGAGAATAGCATCAGCTCCAGCTTCCCGCTATAATCTTCAATCACAAAGCTGCCAAACTTATTACCGCTTTTGGCCACCCGGTGCTGTGCATCGCTTACAAGGCCCATTATTTTAAACGTAATATTGGAGTTTACTCTTTCCGGATCCTCCTTAAACTCGTTCACATACCCGATCCTTGAAATACCATAGTTTTCCATTTCAAAACGATAGTCATCAAGGGGGTGACCACTGATAAAGATGCCGGTTACTTCTTTTTCATTATCCAGCTGCACTACCAAGGGCCAGGGCAGGCAATCCGGTATTTTCGGGGGCTGTACTTCCATGCTTTCGCTAAGGTTGCCAAAGAGCGTATTAGCACTGTTTTGAGCCTGTGCCTGGCAAACCTGTCCGTACTTAATGATCTTTTCCAGCCCGTTCATGGTATCATTGGGGGCTGTGTGGAAATATTGGGCACGATGCATATCTGTAAAGCAATCAAAGGCGCCGGCATAGGCCAGGCTTTCCATTGTTTTTTTATTTACGGTACGCTGGTTTACCCGTTTCACCAGGTCAAAAATTGTAGCATAGGCACCCTCCTTCTCTCTTTCTGCGATAATGCTTTCCACGGCAGCTTCGCCCACTCCTTTCAGTCCACCTAAACCAAAACGGATCTCTCCTTTTTTGTTTACGGCAAAACCTTTCAGCGACTCGTTAATATCAGGCCCCAGCACCGGCAGGTTCATGCGCTTACACTCTTCCATAAAGAAAGTGATCTTTTCCAGCGACCCGGCGTTATTCAATACGGCCGCCATATACTCGCTTGGATAATGCGCCTTTAAATAGGCTGTTTGATAAGCTACGAATGCATAGCAGGTAGAGTGTGATTTGTTGAACGCGTATTGCGCAAAAGCTTCCCAGTCTGTCCATATTTTTTCCAACTTATCGGCAGGATGGCCTTTTTGCACCGCACCTTCAATAAACTGCTTTTTCATTTTGTCCAGTACTGCCTTTTGTTTTTTTCCCATCGCCTTACGCAGCACATCCGCATCGCCCTTACTGAATCCGCCCAGTTTCTGGCTTAACAGCATCACCTGCTCCTGGTATACGGTAATACCATAAGTTTCTGCCAGGTATTCTTCCATTTCAGGTAAGTCATAAGCAATCTCCTCATGCCCATGCTTACGCTTGATAAAGTTGGGAATGTATTGCAACGGTCCCGGGCGGTACAGCGCGTTCATAGCTATCAGGTCTGCAAACTTGTCCGGCTTCAGGTCGCGCAGGTGCTTTTGCATACCCGGACTTTCAAACTGGAATGTACCGTTGGTTTCTCCTTTCTGGTATAACTGGTACGTCAGCTCATCATCCAGCGGTATGGTATCTATATCTATATCCTTACCGTAGTTCAGCTTAATAAGCTGCAAGGCATTTTTAATGATGGTCAATGTTTTCAGACCCAGGAAGTCCATCTTAATTACGCCGGCTTCCTCAATTACGCTTCCTTCTATCTGCGTTACCCACAGGTCAGAGTCTTTGGCGGTGCTTACAGGAAGCAGCTCCGTCAGGTCTTTAGGCGCAATGATAATGCCTGCCGCATGAATACCGGTATTTCGAACCGATCCTTCTAATATCTCCGCTTCATGCAGCACTTTGGCTCTCAGGTCATCACCATTATATATTTCGCGGATCTTCCTTACATTTTCAAGGTCTTCCGCAACCAGCCCTTCTTTTTCGATCAGCGATTTTTCCCCTTCTTTTGGCTGTAAAGGCGCATGCAACACCCGTTTTAAAGATATACCCGGCTTTTCCGGTACCAGTTTGGCCAAAGCGTTCGATTCGGGCAACGGCAGGTCCATTACCCGCGCCACATCCTTAATGCTCATTTTAGCAGCCATCGTACCATAAGTAATGATCTGTGCCACCTGGCTCTTACCATATTTCTGCACCACGTAATCAATCACCTTCTGCCTGCCTTCATCATCAAAATCCGTATCAATATCCGGCATGGATTTACGGTCAGGGTTCAGGAAACGCTCAAACAGCAAGTTGTACTTGATGGGATCTATATTGGTAATGCCGATACAGTACGCCACTACTGATCCCGCTGCAGAGCCACGCCCGGGACCGATAAATACGCCGGTATCCCTGCCTGCTTTAATAAAATCGCTCACAATAAGAAAATAACCCGCAAAACCCATCGTTTTGATGGTAAACAGCTCAAAATCTATGCGCTCTTTCACATCCCCTTCAAAGGCATCGCCATAACGCTCCCTGGCACCTTCATAAGTAAGATGTTTCAGGTATTCCCACTGGTTCAGAGAATCGGCGCTCATGATGTCTCCCTTTTCTGTTTTCTGGTCCGCTGTATGCGTCTTATATTCATCAGGAATAGGAAAGTTAGGCAGCAGGATGCTTCGCTTTAAGTCGAGCAGCTCTATTTTATCAACGATAGCGTTGGTGTTATCAATAGCTTCAGGAAGGTCATGAAACAGCTTTGACATTTCCTCCGTGGTCTTAAAATAAAACTGGTCGTTGGCAAATGCAAAGCGCATATTCTTCATGTTCACATCATCATCGGCAAAATCTCCCCTAAAGGCCGGAGTAGATTGTTTTTCGCCGGTATTGATACAAAGCAGGATATCATGCGCATTAAAATCATCCTGCTCAACATAATGCGAATCATTGCTGGCAATAATGGGTACCTTATATTTTTTCGCAAACTTCACCAGTACCTCGTTCACCTTGTCCTGGTCGGGAATATCATGGCGTTGCAGCTCTACATAAAAATCCTCACCAAACAGATCGAGCCACCATTTAAACTCCTGCTCGGCTTCAGCTTCGCCTTTTCTTAAAATGGCCTGAGGCACCGAAGCGCCCAGGCAGCAGGTAGTAGCAATAAGACCTTCGTGGTATTGAAGGATCAGCTCTTTATCAATACGGGGATATTTACCGTACAGGCCTTCTATAAAACCTAAAGAAGTGAGTTTGGTAAGGTTCCTGTACCCGGTCTCGTTCTTTGCCAGTAAAATCTGGTGATAACGTTTATCTTTTTTGTCCTTGGTAAATGTTTTTTCATGGCGACTTTCTACCACGTAAAATTCACACCCCACCACCGGCTTCACTTTAGGTTTGCCATTTTCATCCAGGTTTTTATATGCTTCGGCCACAAACTGGAATACACCAAACATATTTCCATGATCGCTGATCGCCAGCGCGGGCATGCCGTCTTTGATCGCCTTTTTATAAAGGCTGCTGATAGGGGCTGCACCATCTAAAAGCGAGTACTGTGTATGAACATGTAAATGCGAGAATTTCATCCGTAATTATTTGTTGCAATCTGCAATAAAAATCATTTTTAAACCAATCTGTTTATGCACATTCATGAACCAACATGCCCGGAATGCTTTTGGATGCAGGCTTTGAAAATTTATCCACATCCCGGAAAATAAACAACCCCCAACCGGGAAATGTTGAGCAAAGAATACACGTATTACAGTTTTTAATTATATAAAAAATCCCAAGCCCGTAAATAAATAGGTCAATCCCGTAGGTATCCGCCTTCAAATAAGAAATCCTGAACCATAGGAGCGGCTTAAATATGCTCTCCAAATAGCTAAAATCATCTTATAAGAAGCCCAAAACAGATAATAAAATATTGATAATCAATAAATAAAATGTTTTTTAAAAAAAATTGAACTGTCAGCACAATATTATAGTCAAACTGACGTTTTATAATATTCGAAAATTGATAGTTATTCGATTTTTAAGATAGGAAATAATTAAAAGGATCTGATATTTATGTTACGTGTGTGTTTTCTGGGGTTGATCATCTCTCTTTTAATGACCAGCTGCTCTACTCCTCTTAAACTGAACAACCAATATAGAACAAATGTGGTGCCTGCTGCTGAAGAATCGTACAAGTCTCAGCAAGTGGGAGTGTCTTCTTTCAGCCTGCAATCTTTCTTTAATGAGCAGCATGCAGAAAATATAAAAGAAAGCAAGGTAACCCAAATTGATGCTTCTAATATAGAAGTCCCTGTTCGTACGCTTTCTACTCCTACCACTATACAGGTTAAATATGCCTCTCTTTTAAATATGCTGCCCGGCATGTTAACTAATATAAGATTACTGGAAACTATTGACGAATGGTATGGTACCCGCTACAGGTATGGCGGCACCACCAAAAGCGGGATTGATTGCTCGGCTTTTGTGCGGGCAGTTTACAAAGTGGCGTTTGGTATAGATTTACCAAGAACCGCCCGCGAACAGTTCAGGGCAGCAGCATTGGCCGTTTCTAACTTACAAACAGGCGACCTGCTTTTCTTTAATACCAGTGGCGGTATTTCACATGTGGGCATGTATTTAGGTAATAATAAGTTTGTACATGCTTCTACCAGCAGGGGCGTTATTGTCAGCGACCTGGATGAAAATTATTATGCTGCACGCTATTTAGGCGCCCGCCGGATGCGTGAACCGGATTCTTATGCGGTTAACTAAAGCATTTTGTATAGCCTCTTTTAAAAAGTTCCGATTACGGAACTTTTTTATTGCCTACTATAAGCTTTTGCATATCTTAAACCGTTGCTTTATTGAGTAAATTTTTCTTAATAATATTCAAAAAGCTAACCAGGTTCCCGTTCTTCTCTACCATCCTGTCAAATTCGGTAATGGCCTGAAGCGACAACATGAGCAGCTCATTTTTCTTATCCAGCTCTTTTTTTAACAGCCTGATGATTTCTATATATGCCGTGTTTTTTTCCTGCTGAAAATTAGCCTCCTTATCCCCAAAAAGCTCATTGGGAGAGATATTAAAAGCGTTGCAAATATCCGGCACCAACGCTGCATCTATCTTTGAACGGCCCGATTCCATCATACTATAAGCATTCTGGCTTTTATTTAATAATGAGGCCATCTGAGACTGGGATATTCCCCTGGACTTGCGTAGTTGTTTTAGTGTTTGATTAATTGTCATAAGTTTAGCATTATATATACAAACAAATTTATATAAATAATTGATATAATTATACGGATTTTGGGTTGTTTTATTATTCCCTGTTATATAATTTTACTCCCATAAAAATCTGGTAATTCCTGGGCCGTTGTTAATAACCTGAAGTTTACCAGCTTTGAATGACTAACACCAAAGGATTGGCGGACGCGCCATGAGGGAAGAAAAACACTGTATGCCCCGTGTAGAAAAAACACCCA
>JASGDI010000134.1:0-227745 GCA_049841335.1 Niabella sp.
ACCTACCATTGCGTTCAACGCTACATTCAGCTTGTTACCCTTTGCTTTTTTAGTAGTGATGAGCACCACGCCAAAGGAGGCGCGTGCACCATAAATAGCTGATGCCGCCGCGTCCTTTAAAACAGAAACAGCTTCCACATCATTTGGGTTGAGGCGGGCCACTTCAGACGCAGAATAAGGAACTCCATCTACAATGATAAGCGGGTCCCCGCCATTTATTGATGTAAAGCCTCGTATATTAAAGTTAGGATTGGTTGTAGCCCGGCCATTGGATATAGTAATGTTCAGGTTTGGTATCAATCCCTGCAGGCCTGTTCCCAGGTTGGCTATAGGCCGGCTTTCCAGCTGCTTGGACGTAATCATGTCTACCGCACCGGTCAGGTTCACTTTTTTCTGAACACCAAAGCCAACAATCACAACTTCGTCAAGGTCCTTGTCCCCGGGCAATAATTTTATTCTAAGGTTATTACCGGCGCCTGTTTTTATTTCCTGTGTGATATAACCAACATAAGAAATTTCAAGAACGCTGTTTTGCGGAGCATCAATTGAAAAGCTCCCGTCATCAGCCGTACTTACACCAATGCTGGTGCCTTTTATTTTAATGCTTACGCCAGCCAATGGGCTTCCGGTTTCATCCGTAACAATACCTGTTACCGGGGGCAGCACATAAACCTGGGCCTCGGTAACACTTCTCTTTTTTATAACAATTACACGGTCTTTAATTTCAAAGGTTACCGGCTGGTCTTTGCAAAGCAGTTCCAGGGCCTCCTGCAAGGAGGCATTGATTACAGAAAAAGTTACCGGTCTTACATCTTTCAGATGTGATCTCACATAAAAAAAATTGTACCCCGTCTGGGATTTAATGTCTTCCATAACCCGTTCAAACGGCGTATTTTTTGTTACCAGCGTTAAGCGCTGCGCGTTGCTTCCTGCATTTACCTGCAAAAAGCAAATTAGTAAGAGAATGGAAAACATCTTTTTCAGGTGCAGATAATGACAGCCGCCTGCGTGTTGTTCCAATACAGTATGCTTCTTAAAATTCATACTACTGATTTTTGGTTTAAATAAATGATGGTAAAAAAATTTCATGGCAGTGTGTTTTTATTGCATTTGTTGTTTTATATACAAGCCTTCCCCAGGCCCTTCCTATTCTCCAAAAGGGAAGGGATACACATAAGAGAGATCCGGAAAGCGAATGAAATATGTTTGTTTTTACACCTTGAACAGTTTATAAAGAGGCCTTTTGCACATATACTTTATTGTTTTCGACTTTGAATTTGAAAACCCCTGTAGCCTCCAGCACAGCTAATACACCGGATATATTCTGAAAACGGGAAATGGTCCCCTGCATTTTTTCGGGGGGTATTTCTCCTTCGTATATAATTTCTACATTGTACCAACGGGCCAGCTCGTTCATTACTTCATATACATCCTCATCATTAAATTCGAAATAGCCCTTTTGCCAGGCGGCTTCTGCAACTGCATTTACTTTTGAAATATAAACGGCACCCTTCAGATCAGATTCAGCCTGTTCGCCGGGTTTTAAAGTGTGCTTATTGTTTACCTTAACAGATCCTTCCAGCAACGTAGTAACAGTACCCTTTTTGCCCGCATAGCACTTTACATTGAAGTGCGTCCCCAATACTTTTATTTCCTGCTGTTTTGTAACCACTATAAATGGTTTGGAGGGGTCTTTGGCCACTTCAAAATAAGCTTCACCTTCCAGCTCTACCCTTCTTTGTGAAAGACCGGCAAAGGTTGCAGGAAATTTTATGGTAGTAGCGGCGTTTAGCCAAACCTTTGAGCCATCCGGCAATAATACCTGGAACTTTTGGGCTTTACCGGTCATCAAAGAATTGTAGGGTAAGGGACGGCCTGTTTGCGATTTTGCGGCGGCTGTTTCTTTAAATGCAACCATACTATCAGCAGACTGTATGATCTCTACACCGCTTTTTGTAGTAATCCAATCTTTATGCAGTAAGGACAGTTCGATCTTTTGACCGTCAGCCAGCAATAAGGTTGCCATATTGGTCCCAGGGGCCACATCATTGATCATCTCAGACGCTATAGCAGAGCGATCCCACGTGCCGGGCCTATTAGTATACCGGTAAAAGAACGTTGATAAAAGGACCAACACCAGTACCGCTGCTGCCACGCTCATCAACCGGTACAGACGGCGGGCCTTATTATCTATCTTCCTGTTTATCTTCTCTAAAAGCTCGGCTTTTTTGGCTTCAAATGCTCCTGAGAACTTCTGTCCTTCCTTTCCCTGGAAGGAATTGCACCAGCTGTTATAAATACGGATATCCTCTTCCGTAGCAATATTCTGCTCTATGCGTTTAAGGATCTCTATAAGGTCTCTCTCGTTTAACATATTAAAACCGGGCCTGTATTCACCCTTTTCATATATCAGGTACATGAGAAAAGCCTACCCCCCAAAACAGAATAAAAAAATTTTATAAAAGGACGGACCAAAAAGACATTTTACCCAAGTGGAGCTTTAACTTTTTAAGCGTAAGGGTCATTTGATTTTCTACAGTTTTTTCGGTAATGCGCAATTGTGCCGCTATTTCCTTATTACTTAGCTGCTGTTCGCGGCTAAGTAAATATATTTCCTTCGCGCGTTGCGGCAGTGTTTTTACAAAATCATTAATAATAGCTTTCAGCTCTTTAATTTCTACGCTATCGTCAATAAAAGTATCGGGAACAACTACTTTGCGGTTTAAAATTTCGGATCTTCTTTTACTGGTGCGTATCACCCTAACCAGTTTATACTTAACTGCAGCAAGCAGGTAGGCTTTTAAGCAGCTAACCTGCAGTTTAAGGCGATTTGTCCACAACCATACAAATATATCCTGTACCGCATCCAGGCATTCATCTTCGTTCTCCAGGATTTTATACGCATAATTATACAGCAGCGATGAATAGCGGGAATATATTTCACTGAAAGCGTCCCTGTCATTGTTCTGTAATAAATGAATCAAATGCTCATCACCGTATTGAAAATACTTTGTCATAAAGTATATAGTATTAAGTCTATGCTAAATATCTGACCCAATATTCAGCGCCTGCATTATTCAAAAGAAAACAATTCCTATTAAAATCTCATCCGGCCCAAATTATTATATCATTAAATCTTGCAATCGTTAAAAACCAGGTTAAACGGCCCCCGATTGGGGTAGCGGGTTCCCTGTAAGCAAATTTATTTTAGCTATATTAGTCAATTTTTCGATACCAAAAGATGATTTTGATGCGCAACCGTTTGCACGTTGCATTAAACACGGACCGTTTAAACTTCAGTAATGAACAAGCAGGGACACTCTTACAACTGTCAGGCAAAAACATAAAACAAGTGATTTAAAATTGAACAGTTCTGTATGCGCTCTTGTTTATTTGCAGGTTGCTGGTTTTTTGATATCTTGATAAGAGCATAACAGTAATAATAAGATAATATGTATAAGCAGGAAGAAGAAAATCCGTGGTTAAAATGGGCCATTGAGCTCCAATTTATAGCACAGGCAGGATTAACCTATTCAAAGGATGCTTTTGACCTGGAACGTTTTGAAAGGATCAGGGAGATAGCCGCTGAAATAATGTCCCGGAAGTCGGGCCTGGGCATGGAAAAGGTGCGGGAAATATTTTGTAATGAGACAGGTTTTCAAACGCCCAAATTAGATACGCGGGCCGTAATTTTCCGTGATGATAAAATATTGCTTGTAAAAGAAAAAAACGGAACCTGGTCTTTACCCGGCGGATGGGTGGATGTAAACGAGTCCGTAAAATCAAACACTATAAAAGAAGTAAGAGAAGAATCGGGCTTTAATGCAATCCCTGTAAAAGTAATCGCCATCCAGGACAGGAATAAGCATAATCGTCCCTTATATGCTTACGGGGTATGCAAAGTTTTCATTCTATGTGAAATTACCAACGGAGGAGCATTCGTCAGCAACTTTGAAACCGTTAAGCGCGGTTTTTTTGACCTGGAGCACCTGCCCCCGCTTGCAACTGAAAAAAACAGTAAAGAGCAGATAGCGATGTGCTTTCAGGCATATCATTCGGAAAACTGGGAAACTATTTTTGACTGATGATACTTTACTTTATAAAAGGCGAAGCAGGGATGTTACTTATTTAGCGGCCTTTTTCTTCCGGTATAAAAAGAACAGTAGCGCGCAAACTAATGCAGCAGCTATAACATAGTACAGCCATTGCTGGTTGTTTTGCAATAGAATGGTGTCTGTATTGCCCATAAGCACCAGGCCGGCCCAATATTGCGGGGCTATCATTCTGCCATTTGCCGTTTGCAGGTAATCCAGCTTTGCTTTTTGTAATGCCTCATCTTTTGAGAAGCCCTCTTTAAGGTAGGTATAAAAATGCCCGGTAATAATGGTAGTAGCCTGTTCATCAAGCTTCCATAAACCCGTCATAATGCTTTTACTGCCTGCATAGCTAAAAGCGTGGGCCATAGAGATCATCCCTTCCCCGTCCTGGTAACCAGGTTTGCCTGATTCGCAGGCGGTAAGCACTGACAGGTCGGAAGTGAGATCACAATTATAAATATCATAAAGGTAAACAGAGTTTTCTGCCATCGGGTTACTATTGTCTTTGGCAAATATTAACCGCGAATATTCAGGATAATCATTATTTGCTTCGGCGTGTGTACCAATGTGGATGATATGATTATTCCCTGACTCTGTACGAAATACATCTGCCGTGGACAGGTTTTCAGAAAAAACATTACCTCCAAACTTTTCTTTAATCCTGTTCACTAACTTATGGGTAAAAGGAAGCGGCAAAAGGGACAGGTAGGTTTTATCTAAATGCAGCGAATCATTTTTAGCTACGGCCAGGTATTGCTGCCTTGTATTTTCGAAGAAGCCCGGTGCAAATGCTACAAAATTTCCTTTCATTTTTTTGGCCGGCCCTGCATCGGCCTGTAATGCCAGCAGGCTGTAATGATAGGAAATGGCATACCGGTTAAGCAGGCAGTTTTTTGAAAGTTCAGCAAACGATCCTGTAGCTACGGGTGTAAGCATTTCAAAGCTCAGGTTGTATAAGATGCCATCAGGAATAATGATAATACGCCTGCTCTTTATTTCATTTTGAAGGGGCTTCCAGAGCTGCTCATACAACTGGAAAGCCAAAGCTGTTGTACGTGCTGCATCAGCGCCCGCTTCACTTAATGAGGTGATCTTGTCTTTAAGACCCTGATAAGGTAAAGAAATAAATTTTTGCCCGTTATTGGTTACAACCAATGCAAAAAGCGCCTCATCAGCAAAAAGATAACGTATTAAGGTTACACCTGCAGGTAACAGCCGGCTTAATTCTTTTACAGCAATACTGGTCGGGCCATAACGCATCCTGTAATAGCCGGGGTAGCTGGCTTTTAATGTTTGCTGAAAAGCGTTCAGCCGCGCAATATTGTTCATATAGGAGGTGATGCGTTCATCCGGCGTCCCGTTTCCACTAAAGGCATTTTGCAACTGTTCTTTAATGGCTGCTTCTTCTTTTAAAATATGTTCCGGAACACGGGAAAACTGAATAGCCTTCTGTTGTTCCATGCGGGAGCGGATACGGGTATATAAGGACCCTTCGTGTGCACTGATGATATTATCGATATAGTTTTTATCTGAAGATAGTTTTAGCAGTTCAAAGTTGAGCTGCTTGATAAAATCGGTCAACTCTTTGTATTCGGTCAGTAGTCCGCCAACGCCGGTATAATCTGTATAGGTGGCTTTTCTTTTTTCAAATATATTCATAGCTTCTTCCAACTCGGAAAGTAACGCTTTAATTACCGGAATTTCTTTTTTAGAGAGTTGCTGATAGGAGGATTTTGCTTTAAAAAGAATAAAGCCTGGCAGCTCTTTTTCAATGGTCAGACTGTCTGAAAAGTCTTTGCTTTCAGAAAGCAGCAATCTCAGGGAAGCAATCCCTTTTATGCTGTTTTTTTCAGCATCTTTATAACGCTTTCCCTTGTATTGTGCAATTACGAGGGAGTTCAGCATCCTGATGGTCCTTATGGAGTGCTGTCCTGTTGTTTTTGTAAGGTAGTGCAGTCCGTCGCTGGCAATGGCTATTGCTTTTTCCGGCCGTCCTGTTGTGGAGTAGAAATCAGACAGCAACCCCTGAAAATAGAAGTACTGCTTGTCGTAGCTGGTAGCATTGATTTTTTTCTGGATCTGATTGGCCTTTTCATAGTAAAAGGAGGCGCTGTCTATCTCATTAAGGTGATGAAAAGCAACTGCAGCCTGGGCATAGGCATCAGCTTCCCACCCTGTTTCCGGATTGCCGCTGGCTTTCATATTGCTGATAGCGTCAAGACTGTAGTCTTTTCCCTGGGCATATTGATGCCGTTCATTACTAATGATTGCCAGGAAAAGAAGAGATCTGCCGATCTCAAACCGGTTGTTACCAAACTTTTCAAGGATCTGTTGTTGATAATATTGATAGATGGTGAAGGCTTTTGCAAGATCGTTGATCTCAAGGTACAATGTGCCAAGGTTTCCGATGGCATAAAGTTGCGTGAGCACTGTAGGCTCTTTAACTGACGGTGGCAGCTCCGGCGATGCAAGGAATTTCCTGCTGTTTTCAATGGCTGCTTCGTAGTACTTTTTTGCCTCTTTTGTTTGCCCCAAAGCGGTGTAAACACCACCTACGTGATTTTGTATAGCTGCCAAACGGTTATAGGCGTATATATTGTCTTTGTTTTCTTCAAGAATGACAATGGCTCTGCTATTATAATACAAGCTGCTATCGTATTGAGAGTTATTATAGAAAATAAAGCCCATTGAGTGAAATGCTTTTACAAGGTCGGCTTTATCCGGATTCGGTATTTTTTTCAAAAAGTCGAGAGATTGCAGATACTTGCTTTTCGCCAGTTCATTATCTGCCATCCTTGCTGCAAAATCTCCCATTATATAGTAGAGGGAAGGCAGCTCGCTGAGCACCATCTGACGGTTGGCGAGGAAATAACTGTCAATTTCTTCAGCAGTTTTTAACGCAAGCTGGTGATTGCCGCTATTGCTGATAAAATAGGCCCCGTTAAAAAAGATCTTAATCAGTTTTTGAGATTGGGGAAATTGTTTTTTGAGCCGGTTCAAAAGGACAAGGACCTCTTGCTGCGCCTGCTGCGCCCCTTTTAAATTTTCTGTGGTTTTCCCGAGATAGGTAACATAATACTTTAGTGTATCGATATTTCTGTTGTTTATAAAAGCTTCAATACGTTGCCGTACTATTTTGTGAGCCTGATCAAATTGCTGTTTGCTGAGTAAATCTTCCAAATCGGGAACAAACTCCGGTTTCGATTGTGCAACTACCACATAAGCATTTAATAGTCCGAATAGTAAAAGTAAAAGCAGCCTCATTTTTTTATTCGTATAGTGGTTGGAATGATTGTGTTACGTTTATTAAAGGTATAGTAATATAATAGCTAAGCGTATCTGTATTTTCTGTTTTGATAAAATAAGCGAAGCGCTGTTTTACCATTTTATCCACTTCTGCATATTTTTCTTCGCCGAGCAGGTTTTCTATTTCAGAAATGACCTGTGGCTTACTTTGCGCAGAAACAGCAGCCGCGAAACAAAGCAATAAGCAGGTGGATAACAGGTATTTCATCTGTTTATTTTTTGTTTTTTAATTGGGTCAGACAGACCCTTAACACAGGCGCTTCATTTTTCCTGAAGTTTATGCAGCAGCGCTTCTTTGTTGGGATGTTCGGTTGTTTTAAGTAAGTTGGCCGCTTCTTCCCTGTTCCCTTCTTTTAGCAGTATCAATGCCTTATACCATTTTGCATGTTGCAGGAAAGCAGACCCCGGAACACTGATGGTCTTATCAAAGTAAGCCTTTGCCTGCTTAGTATCCTTATCGGCCAGAAAAGCAGACCCGATAAAATAGCTGAGGGTGTCATTGCCGGGGTTGTCTTTCAATAATTGCTGCCAGGTTGTAATGGCTTTTCCATAATCCCCTGTTTTGTACTCCACCATGGCCTTATCAAATTCATAATTATCGGCTACTCCCATATAGGTGGGCAGCCCTTCGTCTGGCGTATAATATGCATCAAAAAGAGTTTGCCTTGTATTAAAATAGAGCAGGCCTGCTACAGCAATAATCAATACCGCCGCTGCAGCCATCCATTTTTTCCAGCTGCTTTTTCGAACACTCACTGCTTTTAGCGTTGCAGGGTTTATTTCATTATGAAACTGATCTAATTTATCCTGTAATACGGCTTCCTGTATGCCCACCATCAACAGGCGCACCTCTTCAACCTTTTGCCGCCAGTCCGCATCGGTAGACAATCGCTGCTCGAAACTGAACAATTCTGCTGCAGGCAGATGACGGTGCAGGTATTGTTCTATCAATGCCAGATCCTCCTGCGATATATTGTTTTCGTTGTTCATGATTTAATCTTTTAGAAGGCTCCGTAACTTTTCGATGCAACGGTATTTATTATTCTTTGCCGTGGCCTCTGTCCAGTTGAAAACGGCTGCAATGCTTTTTAATGACTCCCTGCCGTAATAAAACCTTTTCAGCAGGTTGCGGCAGTTGTCCCCCAGCTCTTTAAACTTCTCTTTAACCAGGGTCAGCCGCTTTATAGTAATATCGTCTGTTTCCTCAATAGACATCAGTTCTCCGTAATCATCGTCAAGCTTTATATTTTTTTTAACCTTTACCGTTCGCAGGTAATCGAGCCATTTGTTCTTTGCTATGGTAAAAAGATAGCTATTGAGGGAACCGGCATTTGCCGGCGTAAACTTATCCAACTGTACATTGCGCCACAGGGCAGTAAACGCCTCCTGGTAAATATCTTTGGCATGTTCGGCGCTGCCGCTGTTTTTTATTACATAATCTTCTACTCTATGGTAATTGGCCACATACAACTCTTTTAACGCCTTTTCGTTATTGGCCCTTAGCGCCTCGATATAAATACTGTCGGGGGTTTCAGTAAAGTTCAGCTTACTCATAGCGTGATTGATTACGCTAAAAATAAGCTATTTTACAAAAACATTACCTGTTTCTGCCCTCTTGTTACAATCCGGTCCAACCGGCACCGTCTACAAATTCGTACAGTGTCCAGTTCTTGGCTTTGGCGGTGGCTATATCGGCTGCGGCAGGCCGGCTGTTGTTATCGGCTCCTTGCCGCACATACAAGGCAGCAGCGTCCACCGGCATACGTGCAGGCAGGCTGCTGATAAGCTGTGTCATATTTGCAGCCGAAATACGATTGTTGTACACTTCAGCATACTTAATATGTGTGTTGCCGGACAGGTTCAGCGCCGTAAGCTGATTGGAGTAGCAACCCAGCTTTTCCAAAGCAATGTTCTTTGATACATCCAGCTCCGTTAATTCACCAGCCATGCAATACAATTCCTTCAACGTGGGGCTTTTGGATACATCCAGCTTCGTTAACTCACCATCGTGGCAATACAATACTGTAACCTGACCATACAGGACAATGGTTTTGGATGCCCCCAAAGAAAAAAGGTTCCGGTTAGCGTACTCCCGGCCAAATTTAGTGATAGCTTCACCATTGTCTCTGGTTCCGTTGTTGTTCAGGTCTACCCATATCCCTACCCGGTCGGCTTCGGCAGCTTCTAAGTACAATGTCCAGCCGCTTTTAGCATCGGCAGCTTTGGTAAGGGTTATTTTTGGTCCCTGCGGGCCTTCTTCCTGGCCTTGCTTTTCTTTTTTGCAGGCGCTGAGCAGAAGCACACCCAACAGGGCAACAGTACTAATGTTTAAATAATGTTTCATAATGTTTGTTTTTATTCTGCTATGGTGTACTCCACGCTGCCGATATTTGTGCTATTGGCCGGAACTTTTAAAGCGATGCTTTTTTTAACCGTATTATCTACATTGATCTGTAACCGCAGATCCGCCTGTACTGTTGATGAATTTTGTACGGATACCGACATGCCGGCGTGGAATGGTTTTGTAACTTTTACGTTTTTGCCGGCAGACTCAGATGTAGTGCTGAGACCAAAGCCGGGCGCATCGGTTGTTACCTGTCCGCTGCCGGTCATGTAGCTGATGGTAAGGCCTGCATTTTTGGCGGCTGCATTGTCCAATGCTATGATGTACCTTATTTCCGTATCCCCTTCTTCTTTCTCATCTTCAACGCCGGATTTGCTGCAGCTAAGCATGGCAAGAGAAACAAGAGTCCCCAAAAGCAGTACTACACTGGTGGGTACTTTATCTGTTAAATTGATTTTTAATTTTTTCATGATCCCTGTGTTTTAATTGAATTTCCGAATGCGTTACTCCGGCTGCGATGCGCCGTCTGTATCTGACCAGATTTCTATACCGCCCTGCATATCGCAGGTTGCCTGAGAGCTTAGGGCGTCCAGGCCAATGGTGGCCATTTTGATACTCCGCAGCACATTTCCGTCTTTAGTGCCGGATATAAGCCGCATATAAT
This sequence comes from Niabella sp., assembly GCA_049841335.1. GTDB lineage: Bacteria > Bacteroidota > Bacteroidia > Chitinophagales > Chitinophagaceae > Niabella. Next base: position 10,412 of record JASGDI010000134.1, read on the forward strand.
TATACCTGAAATTAGCAGCACAAGCGTCCATGCGGATATACAGGCAAATGGTAAAATTGTTGCCCGAACCCATTATCCAGGGCTTGCAGTTCTCAAAGCCCTGGTAGAACCCTGTGAGCTTAACGTCGATGGAGGTGGCGGTCTGGCTGGAGAAAGTGGCTGTAAGACCATTTTGCAATACAGTACCCTCAGTGCCACCATCGGTCATCTTCATGACGTCAAGCCGCCAGGGCGCAAAGCGCCAGGTACCGGATATATCGGGCGGGTTGCTGCCCAAATGAATAGTGAAGCCGTTTTCCTTTACCTTGTTGAGATAGGCGTTTGGCACGATTTCGCTTAGCGCTTTGCCGCAACTGTTCTTGCCCTCTTCCTGGTTACCCTCTCCTTCTTTTTTACAGCCTGCCACCAACAGTATGGACAGGAGGCATACGAGTTTGATTATATTCATGATTGCTGTGTTTCTTGTTGTGTTAATGATAGCTTTATCCCTTTTACCTGCATATCGGGCGGAGAAACTCAGGAAGGTTATTTTTTTCCTTTATTTAACGGAATGGTATAGCTTATACCCAACATGAAAGAGCGGTTATAGGCTTTTGAACCATCTGTACCTTCTACTGTGAAAATATTGGCCAACCCGTGGCTGTAACGCAAACTCGCACACAGCTTTGGCAAAATCAGGTAACTGACACCTGTGCTTATACCATAATCCAGGCTTTTGAACTCATCGTTGTCAGCATCCGAATAATCAAAATAGCCTTCGTCCTCAATTTCTGCGTCTTCTTCTGAATATGGAATGAGTTTGTACTTGGTGACTAGTTTTGTCGCAACATACGGTCCGAGGCCGACTTTCAGTTTTTCTGTAATGGCATATTCGGCCAATATCGGAATCGTAATGTAGCTGGATTTAAGCCGAATTCCGTACAGATCTTCCTCGGGTACGAACTTATATCCCAAAGTGGTATACTGCAACTCAGGCCGCAGGCTGATTTTGTCTGTCAGTCCAAATTCAGCAAAAGCCCCAATTTGGAAGCCGATGACAGACTTGGGTTGTTCAACACCATCACCTTTCATTTTTGCTGTGCCTAGATTGGGTCCTGCTGTTACGCCGAAGTTAAAATCCTGTGCCTGTACAGCAGTTATCAACGTCATGCATAGTATAGCTATTGCCAGTTGTTTCATTGCTTTTGATTTTTTTATGCGTTAAAAAGTATATAAGAACCCGTTGTTCTCCTTTTTAAATCGCAGGGGAAACAAAAAGGTCATCAGGTTTTTTATTTTTTGGGGAAGATGTTAGATAACAGAGCATGAGCGATGAACCATAGACGGAAGGCTACTCCTGCCGGATACTTGTTGCCGGAGAAGCCGTATGCCATTAGCACATTATCATATTAGCTCATTTCCTCACCGCCTGCACGGTTTTTGAGTACGAGGTGGTACCATCTATATCTACCTGCGCAATACGGATATATAATTGCTGGTCATCGCTGGTTTCCAAATCACTGGCGTTCTTACTACAGGCAATAAAGCCCACAACGCAAAACAACATAGCCAGGGCTATCAGTTGGCGTTGCTTTTTGCCAATGGGTAATAACAATCCTAAAACTGCTAAACCGGCAAGCGAAGCAAAGGCAACGCTGCCTGCATTTGTTTCAAAACTGTAGCTAAGGGAACTACTGCTATTTCCGCCTTCGGCTTTTGACTGCACTGTGCCTATTTTTGTAAAACGCCGTCCGTCCGTAGAAGCTTCAATAATAAAATGGCTGTTATTAATTTCTGTTATAGAGGTCCAGTTTATTTGTAATACTCCATTTTTTATAATTGCCATAATATCACCGAAAGTTACTGGCAGCGGAATAATATTATTGTATACGGGAATAAATGGCGAGAACTGCGTGGTTTTAAATGCAACACCCCTCATGCCGGCTGCAGGGTAGGATACCACACTATCAACTGTTATATACGTCCAGTTTCCTTCATGCAAATTTCCTATTTGTGACTGAGCTATATTAAATCCGTTTAATTCCTGTCCCTCATCCCAATACATTTTTACTAAAAGGGGAGTTGATAGAGTTGTGCCACTCTGTGGCGTTATGTACCAAAGATTGCCAACGCCCGGCTGTGATGGAGAAATACCGCTGGCAGCAAGATTATTACTACTGCTGAATATAAACTCTTCATTATCGTAATTATCTCGTTCGGCATATAATGGGTTGTAACTGTCTCCACCCACAGGTATTAGTGCTCCATATTTATAATGGGTTTTTAAATGAAGGCTTCCTCCATTTTCTGTTTTTATATATGAATTGTTGCTACCACCCATGGGAGGAGAAAGAAGCGTAAGGCTGCTTCCACTAATAGTTAGCTTACCATTATTCAGGTTTAACCCAGCCGCTTCTACCGGTGATGAAATGGTAATATCATTGTTAATGGTAACCACCTCTCCGGGTGGGGGCAATACCCCTCCCCATGTATTGGGGTCGTTCCAGTCACCCGACTGTGAAGTTGCATATTCTATATCGTTCACAGCTTTTGGCGTTTCTCCCCCTGAACTGTATAGCTCCAATCTAAATTCTTCCGGAGATGCGTTGGTTGTTGGGCTGCCCCACCCTCTTGATCTATTACTAAAACTTGTAGCATTGGGAATAGAAGAATTAAAGTTGTAATACAATATTAATGAACCTGAGTTATTATCTATTTCATTGTTCATGTGCGACTCTATTTGAGAACGAACCAGCGGAACACCCCAAAATCTGAACTCATCTATTTTTAAGTAATCTGCAGCACCATACAAATGGCCTATAAAGAAATTATCGATAGAAAGCGTTGTTGTAGATAATGGTGCATTGGAAATACCAGCCAATTTACCATTAATATATAAGCCCATTTGACCTGCACTAACCCGCTGTTCCAATGGATATGAAGGATCGGCTCCCGATTGATTGATGTTCTTTACAATGGCCACATGCATCCATTGTCCATCATTAGGGATATTTGCAGCCAAACTATGGTAAAACACGCCCTCATCGAAAGGGCTGGGCCATCCCGAATTATCGTACGACCAAATGTCAAACCACAAGCCGGGTTTGACATTCCCATTATTATCGGGCCCCATGGAAAAATTCATTCCCATGGTGTTACTTCCAAAAATGCGTGTGCCAGGCTGTACGTTAGGAAGTACTTTTACCCAAAATTCAATAGTAAAGTTGAGCGATACAAACTCATTCAAATAGCCAAAATCTGCATCGTTAAGGTAATAGTAATTGTTATTTACCGGTTTAAAACTTACCGACTGTTGAAAGTTGCTGGAAGAATAGCCTGGCTGCGCCGCCATATGTAGAGGAAAAACAGCAATAAATAAAACGCATAGAAAGAATAGTTTCTGTTTCATAATAAACATTAGTTAAATAGTTATTGTTGATATTATGTTGTCAATACAAATAAATAAACGTCATCATTGAGTTGCTGTAGTATTATCGTATGAGCTGCAAAAAGGTCATCAGCTTTTTATTTGGTGGAAGATGTCAGATAATTTTAGTTCAATAAACCCCGCCTGAACGAAATCTGCCAGGGATATTCAATTGTGGCTGTTCTCCTAATGATTATTGCGCATAATATGGCACAAAAAAAAGCTGCCTTTTTTGAAGACAGCTTCTGATATAATAATCTGAAATTAAGCAATCACCGGTGTATCCAGCTCTTCTAAAGAATGCCGGATGTCTGCATCTGTTAGCTCGTGCCTTACTATTTTACCTTCAAAATAATCCTGGTAAGCTTTCATATCAAAATTGCCATGTCCGCAGAGATTGAACAAAATAGTTTCAGCTTTACCTTCACGCTTACAACGTTCTGCTTCTTTTATAGCAGTAGCAATACCATGTGTAGCCTCGGGAGCCGGTATAATGCCTTCTGCCTTTGCAAATAATACGCCTGCTTCAAACACTTCCAGGTTATCATGCGCGCTTGCTTCAATCAATCCGTCTTTCAAAAGCTGGCTCACAATAGCACCGGCACCATGATAGCGCAGCCCTCCGGCATGAATGGGTGCCGGCACAAAGTTGTGGCCCAGGGTGTACATCGGTAATAGCGGCGTCATACCCACCGTATCACCAAAATCGTAACGGAACACTCCTCTTGTCAGCTTAGGACAGGAAGTAGGCTCGCTGGCTATACAACGGATGTTCTTTCCTTCTTCCAGGTTGAGCCTGAGGAAAGGAAAAGAAATGCCTGCAAAGTTAGAGCCGCCGCCAAAAGGTGCTATTACCACATCGGGGAGATCGCCGGCTTTTTCCATTTGCTTATGCGCCTCCAGCCCTATAATTGTTTGATGTAACAGCACATGGTTCAGTACACTGCCCAGGGCATATTTGGTATCTTCTCTCTGTGCCGCCATTTCTACTGCTTCGGAAATAGCAATACCCAAAGAGCCGGGACTGTTGGGGTCCTGTGCTAAAATTTTTCTTCCTGCCGCAGTAAATTCCGAAGGAGAGGGTATTACTTTAGCGCCCCAGGTATTCATCATTATTTTCCGGTAGGGCTTATGATCAAAAGAAAGTTTTACCATATACACTTCGCATTCAATGCCAAAAAGGTTGCAGGCAAAACTTAATGCGCTTCCCCACTGACCCGCGCCGGTTTCGGTGGTAATACGTTTAACACCTTCTTTCATATTGTAATAGGCCTGCGGCACGGCGGTGTTTGGTTTATGCGATCCGGCAGGGCTTACTCCCTCGTACTTATAATAAATTTTGGCCGGCGTATCCAGGGCCTTTTCCAGTTCATAAGCGCGGTACAAAGGCGTTGGCCTCCAGATACTGTATATGTTGCGCACTTCATCAGGAATAGTGATCCATTTTTCTGCAGACACTTCCTGCTTTATCAGCTCCTGCGGAAAAAGAGGGGCCAGCGCTTCGGGACCAATAGGCTCTTTTGTGCCCGGGTGCAGCGGTGGCAGCGGCTTGTTGGGCATATCTGCAACTATGTTATACCATTGTTCTGGTATTTCCTGTTCGGTAAGTGTGATTTTTCTTGTTTTCATTTGAAAAGTATTCGTTATTTGGTATATCATTCAAATATATCTATTCCCGGGTATATTTCCTTTAATGTTTGATGACCGTTTATAAAAGCTATCCGTTTTTTAATATACATTCGCACATATCCTATTTACATGCTTAGTGAAAGAAAAATATATGAAGAACCAGGCCTTCCCGTTTATATTAAAGCGGCAGGCGCTGTATCTCCGCAGCAGGATTTTGAAACCATGATGGCTGCACCGGTAAATTATACAGGTGATAAGCTGCACTGTATAGAGCCGGACTATACAAAGTATGTAGATGCAAAGCTGATCCGCCGTATGAGCCGCATTATTAAAATGGGAGTAGCAGCGGCATCGGAAGCCCTGCAGCAGGCAGGCATAAAAAACCCGGATGCTATTATTACCGGTACCGCCTATGGCTGCCTGGCGGATACAGACCAGTTTTTAACCAGGATGGTAGAGTTTAAAGAAACATTGCTGTCCCCAACGGCGTTTATCCAATCTACCCATAACACCGTAGCCGCACAAATAGCCCTCATGCTACAGTGCCATAATTATAATAATACCTATGTGCACAGGGGATCCTCATTTGAAGCTGCATTAACAGATGCGGTTTCTTTACTGGAAGAAGGCGAAGCAGAACATGTGCTGATAGGTGCCGCAGATGAGATCACAGACAAAAGCCATACTATATTAAAGCGTTTTGGATTATATAAAACTGATGCTGAAAGCTTATCGCTAACAAATAGCAATACCAAAGGAACAATGGCCGGCGATGGGGCCGCTTTTTTTGTTCTTGATAAAAAAAAGGACAACGCACTGGCCCGGTTAACTGCATTTAAAAATTATTACACGCCGGAAATACCTGTAAGCTCTTTAATAGAAACCTTTTTAAAAGAGAACAATATTTCTGTTACAGATTTAGACCTGGTAATAACCGGTAATAATGGCAACGCGGGAGAAAACGCACATTACAGGGACTTGGCCCGCGAACTATTTACAAAGAACAAGGTTATTACTTACAAGCAGTATTGCGGAGAGTACCCTACCTCCATTGGTTTTGCCCTGTGGATGACATCCCATATCTTAAAAGAGAAAAACTTTCAAGGAGCGCCCGTGAGTAATATCCTGATCTATAACAATTACCTGCAAAGGTACCCTGCCCTGTACCTTTTATCGGCATGTTAAACTTCAGAAATACCAATATTGTCTTTGCATTGCTGCTCCTGGCGCTCATTGTGTTTGATATGAGCTTTAACGTACCTGTCTACGCCTACTTGCTGCCTCTCATTTTCTACCTGTCACTCCTCTTTTACGGCAGCTATTTTGTGCATTCGCAGTTTTACATGAAAACTATTTGCAGGGCCGATACAAAGGAAAAAAAAATTGCTGTTACATTTGATGATGGGCCTTTAGAACAGTACACCCCGCAGATATTGCATATATTAAAAACATACGATATAAAAGCTACTTTTTTTTGTATAGGCAAAAATGCAGCAGCTAACAAGGAATTATTGAAGCAGGTGCAGCAGCAGGGCCATACAATTGGCTCCCATAGCTATACGCACGGATATTGGTTCGACCTGCTGTCGTCAAAGAATATGTACAAAGACCTGGAGCAAATGCACCAATTGATGAAAGAAGTGTTGGGTATTGAAATGAAATGGTTCCGTCCGCCTTATGGAGTTACCACCCCTAACTTAAAAAAGGCAATTGAAGCAATGGGCTATATGGCTATTGGCTGGAATGTGCGCAGTATGGATACTAGAGTGAAAAATGAAACAGCATTGCTGCAAAAACTGCAGCGTTCTGTAAAGCCGGGAAGTATTTTTTTATTTCATGATACAGCGGCCATTACTGTGAGCATCCTGCCCCGGTTTATAGAACAGGTGCAGCAGGCGGGGTATGAAATTGTGCCGTTGGAGAAACTCATAAATTTGCAGCCTTATGCTGATTGAAAATTTATATACACTTGATACATTTAGCAACGAAGCCGGCAAAGCAGTGGCTGCCATAACCATAAATGCCGGCCATAAGATTTTTGAAGGTCACTTCCCGGGTCAGCCGGTATTGCCGGGCGTATGCCAGTTGCAGATAATAAAAGAATTACTGGAGCGCGCCACAGGGAAAAAACTATTCTTATCGGAGGCCGGCAGCTGTAAGTTTTTGCAGATGGTTGATCCTGCTAAAACCAATGTGTTGAGTATAACCATAGATTATAGCTGTGATGATACAGCAGTAAGCGCTGATGCTATTATTAAAAGCGGGGAAGTGATTTTCCTGAAAATGAACGGCAACTTTAAAGTTGTTGAGTAGGGTTACCGTAAGAGGAGCAGTGCGACGCCCTCCTGATCGGACGGGCAGGCAATTTTGCTGATAGTAGCATTGCTGTCTGCTCAAAAAACTATAGGGTAATTCCTGCAATTAAATGCGCCACTATATTCTCTTCCATTTCCTGGGCCGTGTGGCTTTTAGCACTGCGCTGCCAGAACTCAAGTCCGCGTACCGAAGACAAAATATTTAATACCACTACATAGGGCATTACAGGCTTCAGCTCGCCCTTTTGGATACCGGTTTCCACAATGGCTTCCATACGCTTCACATAATCCCGGCGGTCAGCAGCAAACCGGGAGAGCTTATCACCTTCCAGATGCATCCACTGGCTTACCATAACAGAGTATTCTTCAAACCGGTTCATCATCATGCGGGTGTGGAAGCGGATAAGCGATTCTATTTTTTCCAGCGAACTGGTGTGGGCCTTTTGCAGATCATCTAAATGCAGCCTGCATTCTTCAGAAACGCTCTCTATAATTTCTTCCAGTATCTGGGCTTTGGATTGTATGTGATTATAAAGGCTGGCAGCTTCTATGCCAATCTTTTCAGCAAGGTCGCGCATAGAGCTTGCAGCAAAGCCCTTTTCCCTGAACATTGCCGCTGCAGTTCTGAGAATGATCTCTTTTTTTGCTGATTTTTTGCGAGCCATTGTACCCATTATTTCAAAACTATATTTTTTAATTCAAACCCGGGATTCCTGTTGCTATAACTGAACCATTGCTTTAATAACTCCTGTTTTAGGATCCAGCCAGGACTCAAAGTTATCCTTCACCTCGTCAAAACCTACCGTATGCGTTATGTAGGTTTTAGGATTCACCCTCCCTGCTTTCATACTTTTGATGACGTGTTCAAAATCATCTCGCGTAGCATTGCGGCTGCTCATCAGCGTGGATTCACGCTTATGAAACTCGGGATGACTGAATGAAAAAGGTTCTTTTTGTAAGCCTATCAATACGTAATTGCCGCCATGCGCCAGGTAATGAATGGCGTTATTGATGGCCCTCAGATTACCGGTAGCATCAATTACAGCTGTTGGCATATCGCCCCCTGTAATTTCTTTTAACTGACCGGCAACATCCTTATCCATAGCATTAACAGCAGCATGCACATCCAGGTTTTCTTTGCAAAACTGCAGGCGTTGTTCATTTACATCCAGCGCAATCACTTTAGCGCCTGCAATACGCGCAAATTCCATAGTCCCCAGCCCAATAGGACCGGCGCCAATTATCAAAACAAAATCACCGGGAGCAACATCGGCACGCCTTACGCCATGCGCTCCTATAGCAAGCGGTTCTACAAGTGCCAGCTCGTCAAAGCTTAACCCTTCACCATGTAATAAATATTTTGAAGGCACAGAAATATATTCTTTCATACCCCCATCAATATGAACACCAAACACCTTTATATCGGCACAACAATTAGGCCTGCCCCTGCGGCAGGCAATACAGGTGCCGCAACTGAAATAAGGAATGACCGATACCACTTCGCCTTTTTCAAAACCGGGCGCATTGTCAAAGTCAACCAGCTCACCCGAAAGTTCGTGCCCTAAAATACGCGGATAATTAAAAAACGGCTGCGTTCCTTCATAAGCATGAAGGTCGGTACCGCAAATACCGATTCTTTTGATCTTTATGATTGCGCGGTCTTTTTCCGGTTCAGGAACCGGCATGTTCCCATATTCAAATAAACCGGGCGATGCGCATATTAATGTTTTCATTATTTACAAATGTGGATAGTTTTTATCAATCAATCCATCCTCTTTCATTCTTTGCCAGAATGCAGCGGGAACTTCGGCATTAGCCATTTCTATATTATGTCTTACGCGTTTAGGATTGCTGCTGTTTAATGCAATGCTTTTTACCCCGGGAATATGCAATCCAAAATAAATAGCAGCTGCCGGGGGTTCTATATTATATTCTGTACAAAGCTCATTAAACCTGTCGCGCCATTTATAATAGTTGGCATGCTCAGGATTTTCCCTGCTCAGCTGTATATAATTAAAATAATCGCTGCCCATTAAAAACCCCCCATGAAAAACGGCAGAGTTGATGATGGTGATCCCCTTCCGATGCAGCGCTTCCACAAAATCAACCAGCTCCTTAGGATGATTATAAATGGTGTAGCTGTTGGCTATCATTACCCAGTCCAGCTGCACATCCTTCGATATTTTTTCAATAGAACGCCAGTCCTTGGCTCCGATACCAATACCGGCTACCACACCTTTCTTTTTCAGATCGGCCAGCGCCCTGTAAGCCTCCAAAACATCAGTATACCTTTTTTGATAATCATCATCATCTTTAGCTGCTGCCAGGTATTCATCAGGATCGTGCACTGAAGCAATCTGCGAATCGTAGTCACCCAATAACTCATTGCCTTCTTCAAAGCACTGCAATATGCCGCTGTAGCTTATTTTTTGCTCGGCATCGTATTTAAGATTTTCCCATATCCCCTGCTCAAAAGTAGGTTCGGGGGTAGTAAGCGGTTTTCTGACCCAGGCAAGCTTATTACTGATAAGCACTGTATCTTTGGCAATGCCCAGCTCTTTTAAACATTTACCTAAATCTTCCAAAGCCAGCCCCGCACCGTATTTCCCGGCAGAATCAAACATGGGCGTTCCGGGGCAGGCATCAATATATTCTTTAACAATATCCATTTTTTCCTGGAGGGATCTTTCTTTGTAAAGATTTCCTAACAGGCTGGTTCCGGATATTACTTTGGGCAGCATTAATTGCATATTGTAAAAGCTGTTTTAATCTTTAAACTATCACTAAAAACAGTAAGGGACATAAAGATAGTTTCTATATTGGTTCAATTACAATATTGAATAAATAAAAGCGTTTTTATAACAAATCTGTTTTTAACTTGCCGTAAAATACTTTTATGAAGCATAAGATCTTATTATGGATGCTATATATTGCTGTTTTATTTCCGCTTTCAGGTGTATATGCCCAGTCTTTCCATGCATTTGAAAAACATACGCTCATAAAAAATCAGGATACCTTACCCTACCGGCTGTTATTGCCCGAAAATTATGATCCACATAAAAAATACCCGCTTGTTATTTTTTTACATGGGGCCGGCGAGCGGGGTAACGATAACGAAAAGCAGCTCACCCACGGTGCCGCTCTTTTTCTTAAAGATGAGAACAGGGCGGAGTTTCCTGCCATTGTAGTTTTTCCGCAATGCAGCCAAAGATCTTACTGGAGTAATGTAAAAATTACAGGTACAGGCCAAGACAGGTCTTTTGAGTTTACAGCAGGCGGCACCCCTACCTTTCCCATGCGGCTGGTAATGGAACTTACCAAACAGCTGTTACATACCTACAATATTCAGGATAAAAAAGTATACGTGATGGGATTGAGTATGGGCGGCATGGGAACTTTTGAGCTGGTAAACAGAATGCCCCGGACCTTTGCGGCAGCAATACCTATATGTGGCGGGGCCAGCACAGCCACAGCCCCTAATCTGAAAAAAGTGAAGTGGTGGGTATTTCACGGCGCTAAAGACGATGTAGTACCTCCAAAACATTCAGAAGAAATGGTTGCCGCCATGAAAAAAAGCAAAGTGAACGTTAAGTTTACATTATTTCCTGACGCCAATCATAACAGTTGGGATGCTACTTTTGCACAACCCGGACTATTAAACTGGTTGTTTTCGCAACAGCGTAAATAAACCGCTATATTATCCTCTTATTAAATCAGCTTTTATACAAAATTTATCCTTAAAAAACACGTTATTTTAGCTGGCGTACAAAAACTTTTTTAAGTAAATTTGTTATTATAGTAAAGCGGTATATAATTTGCAATAAATCAGTACCCGTTATTATTAGCAAATTGTTACACAACACGGTTTTATTAAACCCTATTGGATAAATTTTATTTGATGAAGAAAACGTACAGCGTAATAGGTTTGGTGTTATTAGGTGTTGCGGTTACAGCCGTTGCAGGGGCTTTGTGTGAAGTACGCAAACGCAAATCACACCACCGCCTTTCGGCCGTGTCGGACGAGGGATATGAAATTGCCCACGATATTATTTATCCTGATAAATATGCCTCCCAAAAAGATAAAAGGCTCAGGTACGGCCCGGTCTTTTAATTGAATACACCTTTATTCCGGGATAAATCCACATTCTGTAAGTGTTGGTTTTGCATTTGCTGACTGCAGCCATTCATATAATTTATAGGCCATGGAATTATGGTCTAAATCAGACCGGACGGCAACATATAATTTTGTTATAAAGGGATAGGTGCCATTTTTAATCGTTCCTTCAGCAGGAAAAACATTGTTGATGGCTATTTTGGGTATTTCACTATCGGGCACCCGCGCCTGTAAATTTTTGTAGTTATTAAAGGTGTAACAAATAGCATTTTCGTTCCCCCTGATTTCCTGAAAAACGCCAAACATACCCCCAATGCCGCTTTCGGGAAAATCTGCCGGTTCCAGGCCGGCCATTACCAGCGCTCTGAACACTTCCTCGCTGCCCGAATTGCGCGGACGGGTAAACACTTTTATGTCCGCATTGTTGCCGCCCACCTGCGACCAATTGGTTATTTCGCCGGTATATATTTTCCGTACCTGGTCCACCGTAAGCGATTTTACAGGATTGTTTTTATTTATCAAAAAAACAAAAGCATCTGAAGCAATAGGAGTTTCCATAACCGATACACCGGCAGCATCGGCATAGGCCTTTTCATCGGGCGAAGCGGTACTGCTTCTGAGTATAATGTCGGCACTGCCGTCAACCAGGTTTATAAACGCATCGTGCGTTTTAGAGCTTTTTAATCTTTGCCAGAAAAAAGAATAATACTGTTCGGGGATTTTTTCATATACCGGCTGCAAGATCCATTCAGAACTAATGCCCGGCCCCACCCATTGATAAGGTACTCCTAACATTTTACAAGCTACCGTCACGTTCAGTACACTCGCAGAAGTAGAACCATCTACTTTCGGATAGTTTTCAAAAGAAATATTTTCTATCCCTGTAAATTTTTCTCCCTGCTTTTCTTTGCGGCAACCACTGCAGGCAATGATAGCAACCAGTAAAAAAATAGCGGCTTTATTCATAATTGGCTTAGGTCTTTATCTTTCTTTTATAAGACGTAAAAGTTTGCTTAAGTGCAACAGTGCCAGTTATACGCGAGGTAATATTTTGAGATTTCTTCATTTAATTTCAGAAATATTTGTGTATTCGTGGCAATGTTTGCTGTTGTAGCGACTATTTTTGAGGGTATATGCGTAAACTTTTGCAATACCTGTTCAGAAAGCCTATCTTATGGCTATCAGACAGGTTTGCCTCGCGCCCTGATAAAGAAAGAATTTACAATGCCCTTTCAAAGCTCTACAATAGTATTTTAGAAGAGCCGGGGCAAAAAGGCCCTGTTATTTCCCTGGATGATTATGGCGGACGCTTTATTATTTTTTCAGATCAGCATAAGGGCAACCGAAATGGTGCTGATGATTTTGTAACCGCTGAAGCAAGCTACCTGGCAGCACTGGAATACTACTATCAGAATAATTTTTGCTTTATTGGTCTTGGCGACTGTGAAGAGCTTTGGGAGAATCTTTTCTGGCAGGTGAAAAAAGCTTATAAAGCTACTTTTGAGCTGGAAGGCAGGTTCCTGTCAAAAAACGCTTTTATTAAAATATTCGGCAATCACGATCTGTATTGGGCCAACGATCCCCTGGCTTCTTTTGAGCTGGAAAATATATATGGGCAGAAGGTAAAAGTGTATGAAGGAGCCATTTTAATAACAGAGGTGAACGGGACCCCTTTGCAAATATTATGCACACATGGCCACCAGGGTGATGCCAACAGCGATGGCAACTGGTTTACAAAATTTTTTATAGCCAGGATATGGGCGCCTTTACAATCTTTCCTGCGTATCAATCCCAACGAACCCTCCAATGATAGTTATAAGAAAACTATACATAACGAAATAATGTATGAGTGGAGCGCCACACAAAAAAATATGATACTGATCACAGGCCACACGCACCAGCCGGTATTTGAATCGCTCACCCACCTGGAACGCCTGCACCGGCAAATGCGCTTTGCAGAAGAGCATAAAGATGAAAGCCTGATTGCAAAGATCAATGACGAGGTAAAAACCTATCAAAAACGCTTTGATACGCTGGATGAGGATTATACAGCCATAAAGCCCACTTATTTCAACACTGGCTGCTGCTGCTTTTCAGATGGAGATATAACAGGTATAGAAATAGAAAGCGGCTTTATTCGTCTTATAAAGTGGCAGAATAAAACCGCAAATCCGTCAAGAGTTGTTCTGGAAGAAAAGCTGTTGTCTGACCTGGTAAAGTAAAAACCTACCACATAAATTTTGCCAGCGATTTACCCGCCTTGGCATACGCTTCAGAAATTCTCCAGCTTGTATCAAAATCATATCCCATTGCATCGCGGCCGGGAGCATTGTCAATAGTAATAACAGCTGCAACTTTGTTCCTGTCAGCTGTTTCTACAATAGTAACAACAGCGTTTATAGACGCATTCTTTCTCCATGCGCCCACATTAAAGCCAGGTTCTATAAATGTAGTGTGAAAGATTAAAGTATATTTTGCATCCTTTTCATTTTTTACATCCGATTTTTCTAAAAACTGTTCCAGGAACTGGGGCTGGTAGGCGCGGCTTCTGTCATTGATCCATGCTTCGGCCCATTTATCGCCCCTGCCTTCTTCTTTTTTATTGTACTCCTCTCTTTTTTTCGCAATGTATTCTTCTTCATTTTTGAATTTGCCTACACTCAGGTTATCGTAGGTGAATTCTATATTCAGGGCTTTTTCGCCTTTAAGCACATTGGCATTCCCCTCTTTTACTTTTATTTTCTGACCCTTTGCAAGGCTGCAAAACAATAGCGAAGCCGCTATTAACGAGAGTGCATACAGTTTCATAAATATTAGTTTTTGTTTAAATTTTATTGTGTTACAAAGATAAAGCTATGTTGTTTCCCCTGGTACCGATTGTATATAATAATACGGTCTACCTGGCTAAGGTTATGCTCATTTTTATAGAAATGGGGCGGCAGGCTTTGTTCTTTAAGTGCATGGCAGGCCAGCCATAAAGCGAAAGAGGAAGCGGTGGGGTACTCTCCTGTTACATGCTTAAAACGGGCTACCGGAATAGCCGAGCCAAATACCTCCTCACAGCTCTCGTAAAGTGGTGTTTGCCGAAAATCGCCGTTTTCACCGGATAAAAAAATGGTGTTATCTGTAACCGGTGCCCATTCGGCAATAAAATCCTTAAACCGGCCAACTACCGTTTTGGGGTCTGTACTGTGAAATATGCTAACGGCTTTTATTTGAGCCAGGGCATTTACCGGGTTACCATTTACAATAAACATAGCCGCGCCTTCACCCGCAATGGTGGCAGGGGTTTTATCAGTATAAAGATGTTCATTGTTTTTGGCTTTACTATACCAGCCGGCCTGGCAGTCGATATTATAATTATAAGAAGATATTTCGTCCACCCCGCCCACCAGATAACTTTTACCCGGATGCTCACGGATAAGCATTTGGGCATCCAGCAAAGCATTTTCAAAGGCCTGGCCGTTATGAACATGCGTAGCATTATAGCCTCGGTTTTTAGTGATCAGGCTCAATTGACCGGCAATGGCGTTGGGTGTACTTTGTATAAAAGCAGCCGGGGTTAAAAGTCCTTCTTCATAGTCAATGATCTGGTTGAGGAATATAATGCAATCCTCCATCCCGCCATTGGCCGTGCCAATAATGATGCCGTCCGCTGCATTATTCTTAAGTAACGGTAAGCCGGTACCAATCCCCATTCTCACCGCTTTGCTCATACGGCGTAGCATAGCCGGCGGTACACCTTCCAATACCGGTTCTTTGGCCAGCAACTTACCATCAGCAGAAGCATTTATTTCTTCCAGGTGAACAGCACCATTTTTTTGCTGAGGAGAGATACAGATATGTTGATGAATGTACATTGCTTAGTATTTTAGTGGGCAGAAGTAACGATAAGCGTCCTTTTCCAATTCAGGAATGATGCCAAAATGCCCCCCATAAAAAGAAGTGCAAAGCATTTCATACCATCTTAAATTTTAGAGAATACCAGCGAAGTACAATTGCCGCCGAAGCCGAACGAATTAGACATAACATGCCGGAGATGTACTTTCTTATATTCCCTAACAGGAACCTGCTTTGTTGAAGCAATCGGTTCTTCAAAATTTAATGAAGGATATATCTCCTGGTTTTGCAGGCCCAGTATACTGTAAACAGCCTCCACAGCGCCTGCTGCACCAAGGGTATGGCCGGTATAGGATTTGGTACTTGCAAATGCAGGCACTTTTTCAAACAGCCGCAGCATGGCAACGCTTTCCGTTTCATCATTATTTTCGGTAGCTGTACCATGTGCATTTATAAAACCTATGTCGCCCGGCTGTAACCCTGCCTCTTCAAGCGCTCTTTGCATGCTAAGGAAGGGGCCTTCACCGTCAGCTGAAGTAGTGGAAGCGTGAAACGCATCGTTACTGTTTCCATAGCCCGTTACTGCTGCATATATATTTTTGCCTGCGGCATCTTCTTCTTTTTCCAGCACCAAAAAAGCCGCACCTTCTCCAAGGTTCAGCCCTTTTCTGCCGGCATCAAATGGCCGGCAAGGTTCATCAGATAATATCATCAGCGCGTTAAACCCGTTAACCGTGTACTTGGAAAGGCTGTCTACGCCACCCGCAATAACTTTTTTAGCCATCCCGTTCTTTATTAAACGTGCGCCATACATAATAGCATTAGCCGATGAAGAACAGGCCGTATTAAATGTATTTACAATTCCGCCAATACCCAGTTGCTGCTGCAGAAAAAGAGTATTAGCGCTGTTAGGATAAGACTGCAGATAAGGGGAAGTGCTTTGATCCGACGAATTAGCATCAGCATACATTTCATCCGTCAGGCACATACCACCAACGGTGCTGGCGCCAACCAGTGCAGTAGCAATATCAGAGAGTATGGCTTCTGATAAGCAGGCATCTGCAATAGCCTGCTGTACTGCATAAAAGGCTATCAAATCTGTTCTTGTAACCGAAACATCTGTAATATTCAGTTTTTCAGCAAGGGCCTCAGTAGCTGTTTTAATTTCCCCGAAGGGCAGCTTTTCTATGTATTTACTGCGCAAAAAATGAGCCTTGCCAATACCGCTTTTACCATTCATTAAGGCAGCACGGTGTTCACTGAGTGTATCTCCGATAGCAGTAATAATACCTATACCTGTTACTACAATCCGGCTCATTATAATAAATTATTTAGTACGGTGCTGCTCAATATAATCAACCATGGTGTTTATATTGGTCAATATTTTCCTTCCTTCTTTAGGATCCTGTATATTAATCCCGTATTCGCGTGAAAGCATTACTATCAGCTCAATTGAATCAATAGAGTCTAATCCCAGGCCCTCACCAAATAAAGGTTCATCATCCTTAATATCAGCAGGGTCTACTGTATTAAGGTTTAAAAACTTTACTATTTGCTCTTTTACCTGTTGTTTCAACGCTTCCTTTTCCATATTACTCTTTTAAAAGTGTGAACGTCAAAAATAACAACTTAGCAACAAATCCGCCAATTTAATAATGGTAAAACTGATGAACAAAATACGATGTTCAGATGTAATATGTACGATATTCGTGCACCGCACATCTATTTAAACAATGAGTTACGTTTCTCTTGTATATTTATTTATTGTTTTCAGCCAAGAAGAACCGTTGATGCTCCGATCCTGAAAAAAATCGAGACGGAATTCATGCCCCTTTGTGTAATTTTGGCCTGAACCCCGATAATTATCGGGATCACGTTGGGCTTGTTTCTTAAAAATGATTAACGTGCGAAAAAAAACTATTTACTACCTTATATTTTTTGTTGCGCTGTCCCTGTTGTTTTATGGTATTGCAGTGTGGTTTATTCCCGACTATAACAACAGGAAGCTGGAACCCATCAGTAAAGTAGCAAAGTTCCAGTTTACTAACCAGGACGGGCAGACTTTTACCAATAAAGATGTGGAAGGAAAGGTATATGTGGCAGAATTTTTCTTTACCACCTGTCCCGGTATTTGCCCCATAATGAACGATAATATGAAACAGGTGTATGAAAAATATAAAGATGAGCCTGATTTCCGTATCCTTTCCTATACCTGCGATCCTAAAACAGACTCTGCGGCAAGGCTTAAAGTATATGCAGACTCCCTGAAAGTAAATACCGATAAATGGGTATTTCTCACCGGCAGAAAAGACAGCCTCTACAATATAGCAAGGTTCAGTTATTCTATTGATGATGTTAATAATAATCTGACCCATATTGAAGATGATTTTATCCACAGCCAGTTCTGGGCTTTAGTAAACCGAAAAGGTGAGGTAATGGCTATTTATGACGGGCTGAAGCAAAAAGAAATTAACGGGCTGATTAAAGACATTAAAAAAGAATTAAAGACTTTGTAACCCGGGTATGAAATCTATCGAATCCATATTAAAAGCTAATAAACTGAGCGTTACTGCCGGAAGGCAGAAAATTTTACAGCTGTTCCTGAACAGTGGCGGCGCTTTGGCTCATGCAGATATAGAAAAGAATGCGGGTGAGCATTTCGACAGGGTAACCATTTACCGTACGTTGCAGGCTTTTGTTGAAAAGGGGTTAATACATACCATTCCCACTTCGGATAATTCCATCAAATATGCCTTGTGTAAAGACAATTGTACTGAAGGTCACCACCACGATCATCATGTACATTTTGTTTGTACAGCATGTAATAATACTTATTGCCTGGACGGGGTGGTAACGCCTGATATTCATTTACCTGAAGGCTACGAATTATTTGATCTTGAAGTAGTTGCAAAGGGTGTTTGTAAAAGCTGCAGGCCTGCAGGCACTAAAAAAGCCCTGAGGTAGAAACACCAGGACTTTTGATTAATGTTTTGATTAGGACATCTAAATTAAGCACTTTTTTGAAAGCTTCCAAAAAAAGTCCAATTACTTGACTGTAAACAATTTTATTCTTTTTTACCTCCAACCAGGGAGTAAAGTATGGAAGATCCCAGGGATAACAAAATGCTGAAAGCCAGTGCCCACCAGAAACCATCTACCTGGGCGCCCTTAAAAAAGCTTTCGGATAGCATCACCATAAGAGCATTAATAACCAGCAGAAATAAACCCAATGTGAGTACCGTGACAGGGATGGTTAAAATAACCAGGATGGGCTTCACTATAGCGTTAAGCAATGCCAGTACCAGGGCAAAAAGTGCCGCTGTTTTCATATCTGCGAAGTGCACGCCACTTAAAATATACTGTAACAGGTAAGCAATTAAACCGGTGATCAGCACTTTGAGGATAAAATTCATTTTAGGTGCAATTTTGTAAAGTAAAGATAACTACTAATAAGCCATGAAGTTAGTACAATATTATCTTAATAATATTTTTAAAACGGCAGCAGCATATTTTTATTTTGTAGGCAGTACAGAACTATTCTTTGTTTAAAGATATATTTGTGTATGCGGCGAAAAATCATTTATATTGTTAACCCCATTTCCGGCAGAGGCTCTAAAAACAGTGTGCAAAATACCATAGCCGCCGAAACGCTGAAGGCAGGCATTCCTTTCCAGTTTTTTCCCTCTGTTGCAAACGGAGACTACTCCTTCCTGAGGGAAAGTATCATCTCTGAAAAAATTACAGATATTGTCATTGTGGGTGGCGATGGCACGGTAAGCCAGGTGGTGGACAGCTTAAAAGACCTGCCGGTACGGTTTGGTATTATTCCCTGCGGCTCGGGAAACGGGCTAGCATTTGGAGCAGGGATTCCTAAAACGCCGAAAAAAGCGCTTGAAATTGTTTTTAATAACCGCACGCAACTGGTTGATGGATTCAGGATCAACAACCGGTTTGCCTGTATGCTTTGCGGTATAGGTTTTGACGCCCAGGTAGCACACGATTTTGCAAAAGCCAGCCAGCGCGGACTGGCAACTTATGTTAAAAAAGTCTTCAGCAATTTTTTCTCTGCAAAACCATATTCCTTTAAAATAACACTGAACAATAAAGTCTTCAAAACCGATGCCTATTTCATAAGCATTGCCAACAGCAACCAGTTTGGTAATAACTTCACCATTGCGCCCAGGGCCAGCCTTAACGATGGTAAGATAGATGTGGTGATTGTTACTGATCAATCCAGGCTCACGCTGCTATACAATACGATGATGCAGGTAGGCGGGTTGAACGGTTTGCAGAAAAACGAAAATATAAACGAAAACAAAAGTATTATATACTTTCAAACCAGCGAAATAAGGATAAGTAATTATAAGGAAGCGCCGTTACATATTGATGGGGAACCTGTGGAGACAGAAAAAAAACTGCATTTTGTAACAGAGCCCTCCTGCTTTAAATTGCTTACCAATAAAAATAGTTTGTAATGAGCGGTACACTAAAGCTACCCAATTTTTATATGCCCGGTGAGGTTGATGCCGGCTGTGATGAAGCCGGGCGGGGCTGTTTTGCCGGGCCGGTATTTGCCGCTGCAGTGGTATTACCTGCCAACTTCTATCATCCGTTGCTGAACGACAGCAAGCAGGTAAATGCCGCTACGCGCGATATTTTAAGAAATTATATTGAAACGTTTGCATTAGCATACAGCGTGGCCATGGTAGATGTTGCAGAAATTGATACGATCAATATTCTGAAAGCTTCGCAAAAAGCCATGCATCTGGCCCTGGACAGATTGCAGGCCCGTCCCGGCTTTATTTCGATAGACGGTAATTATTTTATCCCCTATAAAAATATCCCTCACCAATGTATTATTAAAGGCGATGGGAAATACGCTCATATTGCCGCGGCCAGCATACTTGCCAAAACCTACCGCGATGAATATATGAGGCAATTACATGTGGCTTATCCCCAGTACAACTGGCACTCCAATAAAGGCTACGGAACGGCCGAACATCGTTTAGCCATCGAAACCCATGGTATCTGCGAGCATCATAGAAAAAGTTTTAAAATAACACCCGCACAGCTTACTTGTTTTGAGTAGAAATACTAAAAAATAGTTAACAGTTCTTTTCCTGAACAACCAGCCGCATTAAATAGCTGTCTGTTATTAACAGAAAGAACACTATTTAGAGTAGTGTTTGAAAAAATGATTCCCTGAACAATTAAACCTTTATCAATGATGAAAAGAATCGCTTTATTCATATTTATTGCAGTATTTACTTTGACTGCAACCGATGCGTTTTCGCAAAGGAGGCCATTGCCGCCTCATAAAGTGCATTATAAAAAGTATAAGCACAAAAAACCGGGAAGGCATCATATAGCAAAATATCATCATCATAAAAAGTATCACTCACGTTACAGGTACAGGCGTGCGCCACTGCCACCCAGGCCTCCGCATCATCCTTTAGCGCTTCGTTTGCCTTTACCGCCTCATCCCCCATTACCTCCAAGGCTATAAGAGCAGACAGTTATACCGTAAAATATAAAGATGCTGTCTCAAAAGGGGTGTCAGCCTGAGCTTGTCGAAGGCCAATAATTTGGTTATCAATATTTCGTCAAGCTCAATATGACAACCAAATTTACTTTTGAGACAGCCATTCTTTTTTTATATTTATAATAACAAACGGAACTTCTGGTTTTTAGCCTGTAACAACAGGCAACATAAAAAAATATGCGATGAGAAAATGGTACGGCCTGCTGATAATTGCCTTTATTTCTGTATGTACCGGCCCGGTAAAGGCACAGCCTAATATAGTGCTGATCATTTCAGACGACCATGCCTATCAGACCATAAGCGCTTATGGCAACAGCGCTGTTAAAACGCCTAATATAGACAGGCTTGCGCATCAAGGAGCCCGTTTTACAAAATCCTATGTTACCAACTCGCTTTGCGGGCCCAGCAGGGCAAGTATTTTAACCGCAACATACAGCCATAAAAACGGGTTCAGGGATAATGACCATTCCACCTTTAACTTTAACCAGAACAGTTTTGCCAAAGAATTGCAGAAAGCCGGATATCAAACCGCATGGGTTGGAAAAATGCACCTCTCAAACGAAGCGGTGGAGGGCTTTGATTATTACAGCATATTACCCGGACAGGGCCAATATTATAACCCTGATTTTATAGAATCAGCCGGAAAACGGACAAGATATAACGGCTATGTAACCAACATCATTACAGACCTGGCAAATGGCTGGCTGGATAAAAGAGATCTCAGCAAACCGTTTTGCCTGGTCATAGGGCATAAAGCTACGCATAGGCCCTGGCAACCAGATCTCCGTGACCTGGGACAATACGACAGCCTGATCTTTAAGCTGCCTCCGAATTTTTATGATGATTACAGCTCGCGAAAAGCAGCAGCAATCCAGGATATGACCATCTCTGAAACCATGACACTTGACTATGACCTTAAAGTGTATCCCAACCAGGACTCTCTGGGTACCAGTTGGGATGTTAAAAGAATGGATGCCGCTCAAAAGGAAAAATACCTCGCATACTATGATAAAATTCAAAAAGAGTATTTAAAAGAGCAGCCTGCAGGCCGGGCGCTTACAGAATGGAAGTATCAGCGTTATATGAAAGACTACCTGGCTACGGCAGCATCACTTGACAGGAACATAGGAAAAACGCTCGACTATCTTGATAAAAACGGACTATCTGATAATACTATTGTCATTTACATGTCGGACCAGGGTTTTTACATGGGCGAACACGGCTGGTTTGACAAAAGATTTATGTATGAAGAGTCTTTCAGAACACCCATGGTAATGCGCTATCCCGGAGTAATTAAGCCCCAAACGGTTATCAGTAATCTTATTATGAGTATTGATATAGGGCCTACCCTTTTACAGGCTGCCGGCGCCACAGTTCCCGGGGAAATGCAGGGCTGCTCCTTCCTTCCTTTACTTCAGCAAAAACCTTATACCGCAAGAAAGGAAATATATTATCACTACTATGAAAACGGGATCCATGCTGTTTCCCCGCATTTTGGCATAAGCACCGGGCGGTACAAGCTAATCAGGTTTTATGAAAAGGTTGACTCCTGGGAATTATTTGATCTTGAAAAAGACCCGCAGGAAATGCAGAACGTTTATAAGGATAAACGCTATCAATCTATAGTGGCCGGGCTTAAGAGAAAACTGTTATCTCTTATTAAGAAGTATGAAGATGACGAGGCAGAAAAAATATTCCATACCCACATTCAGGCGGGCTCTTAATTATTACGCCTGTCCAGCCCCCAGATAAGTTTTGTTTGAATGGTATGCAGGAAGTTGTTTTCGCTGAGGCGCAGCAGGTTGATGGTGAATTTCTCTTTTCGTACTGCCAGCGATACATTCTTTGAAATAACTTCCTTCCGGGAGTCAAGCGCGCAAATGATTTCATCAGACCGGCTTTCTATTTCAAAAGAAATGATACTATTGTCGTTGATCACCAGCGATCTTACATTCAGGTGATGCGGCGCCACAGGGGTTATGCTAAAATTCTCAGAATCAGGAAAAACAATCGGGCCGCCGCAGCTTAACGAATAGCCGGTAGAACCGGTAGGGGTACAAACAATTAAGCCATCGGCCCAATACGTATTTAAAAATTCACCGTTAATATAAGTATGTATTTTGAGCATGGATGCCATATCGCGTTTATGAATAGCAAATTCATTCAGCCCGAAAGGAATATTATCAAACAAAGGCATATCGGCATCTACATGAATTAACGTACGCTTTTCGCTGATATAAGTTCTTAATGCCAGTGCCTTTATAGCCAGCGATAAATTATCACGCCCGATGCTGGCCAAAAACCCCAGGCGGCCAAAATTGATACCCATTATAGAAATAGGCTTGTCTTTTACCAGGGTAACAGTATCCAGTATTGTTCCGTCACCACCCAGGCCAATAATAAATTCAACATCTTTATCCAGTTCTTCCCCCGAAGTAAATGTTGGCGTATAGTCCGACAGATTGATATAAGGTTTTAAACTGGCAAATAAAGGTTCGTACACAACATACTTCAATTTGTAGTTTTTCAGCTCTTCAAAAAATGTTTTTACATCATCAAATGATTCCGGATCAATACCCCTGCTATATACGGCTACCTTCATCTCTATATTTTTTATTGTTTTTGTAGTTGGATGGACTTACGTATAAAATTAAAATATTGTCTTTTTTTCAGAATAAAACCTGCTTTCACCAAGGTGGTTAAAAGAAATTTCAAGCCTGAGCGTAAAATCGTAATCCGTAAAAATGTCAAGCCCCACGCCTCCGCCATACAGCATCCGGTTGTTCAGGCCTGTAGCCCAGGGCTGAGGGTTGTGCGCATACCCCGCATTACCATAGACTTTCCCGTAAATCTTTAAAGGGATAAGGCTGGCCAACCTTTTCTTAAATATCGGCGGTTTAATGCTAAAATTAGTAATTTGTTTGGCAAGTGTGGTTTTTATTAAACCACCAGCGGTACCATCTATCACATAATATTCGTAGCCACTCATTGTCAGATCCCCATAACCCAGCAGCTGAGAAGTATAAAAAGGTTGTTTTTGTGGTAATTTCAGCGAGCCCAGCGCGGAAATACTATAAAAGGTTTTAGGATTTCCCAAATGCCAGTAGCCAACTCCCTTAGCGGCAAAATGCCAGACATTCATTTTACTGCTAAACCCTATTTTAGAAGCCAGCAGCTCTGCTGCATAGCCTTTTGTAGGATAAGGAATATTATCAAGGTCCCGGTATACAAGCTTGTAATAAAGCTCAGGGTAATTAACGCTTGTTGCCCCCCTGCTTAAGAAATGGGGGTTTCTTTTTAAAACGGTATCTCCCACTCTAAGGGTTTGATATCCTAACCCAAAAAAATGTATGGTATAAAATTTCGGGCGGTAGGTGAGCTCAAAAGCACCTTTGAAAAAGTTCCTGAGATATTCGTTACCTCCCCCGCCGATAAAATCCGGCTTGTTGTTCATCAGCGTGCCCGTATTTATCTCATGCGTTTTCCCTAATGCCAGGCTCAGGTTTACACCCCACTTTAATTGTGAGTCAATATAGGGTCTGCTGTAGCTTAGCTGCAATTGCTTGGTATAGCCTGTAATAAAATTAAACCTCAGCTTGTCGTTGTTGCCACTCACGTTATTGTAAGACAGTTTTATCCCGTAATCCAAACGGGAAATCTGGGCATTATTATTAAACAGCCAGTCGCTCAGGCTTCTGTCTACAGGCTTCAAGTGTGGCGCCGGCAGCAGGTACCAGCGCTCCTTAACGCTTATTATAATATCCATAAAAGAGCCTTCAATGTCCAGCACTTTTATGCTAAAGTCTTTGGCTGATCTTGAAAAAAGAGAAAGGTTGAGCAAACGTGTTTGCGCCTCTGTTAATAATTCGGGGAGGTCTTTTATATTTACTGAATCGCCTTCCCGGAAAGGCAGTTCCCTTAACAGGATGACCCTGCGGGTGACTTTGTTACCTACAATATAAATATTCCTGATTGTAAATACACTGTCTTCAAAAGACCGATTCAAAGTATCCGGTAAAAAATGGCTCGGGATAACTGATGAAAATGCCCTGGAAGTATCTGTAGCGGGTTGCCCGGTATCGTCTGCCTGTGCGCAAATAAGCATGCAATTCCCCAACAGAAATAACAGCCACAACAAATATTTTATTATACCGGGCATTCTTACGTCACAAGGATTCAATTATATTTAATGGTGGCCTATTAAACATTAAGATAGCTCATCAGGTTTTCATAATTGTTTTTCAGTTCATTAGTATATAGCTCTTCTCCAAAATAATACTTTACATTATAGTCATAACGCTGAAAAGTGGCTACAATATCCGAAATCTCCAGCTTATTCAGCTTTACTGTTACCTGGGTTTTGCCCGTTTCACTGCTTTGAGAAGTGTTTAGCTGCGTAATTTGGGCATCATTACTTTCAACAATCCGGCATATTTCCGAAAAAGAATAATGAAATGTATCTACTTCCAGCACCATTAATGCGCCGGGTTCGCTTACCTGCAAAAAATCAGCCATGTCCTGCAACAAATGGCCGGTTTCAATAATTCCGGTCAGTTTGTACTCATTATTTGTTACGGGAAGAATACTTAAATGAGAGGTTACGGCCAACGAAACAGCTTTCAAAAAATGGTCGGCAGCGCTTACAGATACTTTAAGAAATAAGTGCTGAATATCTTCAATAAGCGTATTTTCATCCACATTCAGTAACGCCTCTTCTTTTACCATTCCTGCAAATTCACCTTCACTGGTCACAGCCAGTTCATGTACATTATAATCGTACATCAACTGTAATACATAGTAAACCTTATCAGACAGTTTGACCTGGGGCAGACTTTCTAAGGGTAAATTACTAACTAACATATTGCCTCTTTTATAGTAAGACTCCTATCCTCAGGCTTCTGTTGCAATAGCGGCATGTTTTTTTAAAAAATTAAACAAAATTTTGTTGAACTCTTCTGGAACTTCCATCATAGGAGCGTGGCCGCATTTATCAATAAAATGCAGCTCGCTGTCGGGGAGTAACTTATGAAACTCTTCTGCAACAAATGGAGGTGTAACATTATCGTTCTTACCCCATATCAAAAGCGCAGGGATCTTTATTTGATGTAGTTCTTTTTCGAGGTTGTTCCTGATGGCGCTTTTAGCCAGTGCAATGATCTTTATTACTTTTAAACGGTTATTAGTAATAGAAAAAACCTCTTCCACCAGATCATCCGTAGCCATGGCAGGATCATAAAATGTATACTCCGTTTTTTTACGGATATACTCCCTGTCGCCACGTTTGGGATAGCTATCGCCCATGGCACTTTCAAATAGCCCGGAACTGCCGGTAAGAATTACTGTTTTTACACGGCTGCTGCCGTACTTTAATAAATACACCAGGCCCACATGCCCGCCCAACGAATTTCCAAGCAGGTTTACATTTTTATAATCTCTTGTTTCAATAAATTTATGAACATATTTAGCAAGTCCGCTTACGCTGGTATGTAATATGTCCATATCCAGCAAAGGCAGCATAGGCACTACAACTTTATTGTATTGTTTAAAATGATCTACCAGCGGCTTGAAGTTGCTTAAGGCCCCGAATAACCCATGCAACAACACAAGCGGCGCTCCCTCACCCTCTTCTATGTAGCTGAATTTATCGTGTTGCTTTATCTCGTACTGCATTGCTTAACTTATATTATCGCCGCTAATATATTGATTTTACCAAATCTACCTTATTATTAGCAGTTATATTTTGAATTTATTTGATAAATATACAAATCACTTTCCAAACATCCGTTCTATCTGCTCCTGTTTAAATTCGAGATAAGTAGGGTTGCCATCAGGGGCTATATTAAAAGTATTGCATGAAAATAAATCAGTAAGCAGCTGCTTCATTTCTCTTTCGGTAAGCCGGGTGCCGGTTTTAATAGCCCGCTGCCTTGCCAGCGACCTTATCAGCTTTTCGCGGCTGGATATTTTTATATCGGTATTAAAATGTTTGTATTGCTCTATGGTAAAATCAACAATTTGTTTTTCATTACCGCCTTCAAGATCGGCAGGCGTACCCTGAATAATAAAAGCGTTGCTTCCGAAAGGCTCTATGAGGAAGCCCAGCACTTTGAAAAAGGGTAACAGATCCTCCAGCAAAGCGGCATCAGCCGGAGAAAGCTCCAGCGTAGGCGGGAACATATTTTTTTGGGTAGCAACGGGTTTTCCATCGGCAGCGGCTATCATTTGCTCATACAACACCCGTTCATGTGCTGCCTGCTGGTTAATAAGCAGGAAACTGTTTGCTGTAGGATAAAGGATATAGGTATTTAAAACCTGGGCAAGATCGGTATGCTCATCCACTATAAAAGCAGGGGAAGCCTGGGGCGCTGAAAATATTTGCGGACTTTTCTCGTATTCAAAAAAGGCTTCCTCCTTTTTCACAGGCTCGTAAAAATCTTTCCAGTGCTTCAGCTCTGAAGAGGATGGTTTTTCTATAAAATGGGCCTGGTGCTTTTGTGTAAACCCTTTATAAAGAGGAGAGCCGGATGCTACTTCTTTTTGTTCAGGAGTAAACGGCTTTGAAACCGAAGAAAGCTGCTGGATAGAAGCGTCCAGATCAAAATCGAGGGTGGGAGTAACGCTGAATTGCGCCAGCGCATGTTTCACAGCGGCCTGGACAAAAGCATACACTATTTTCTCATCCTCAAATTTAATTTCCTGTTTAGTAGGATGCACGTTTACATCTACCTGCTCCGGATCTATTTCTATAAAAAGCACATACATGGGGAAACTATCCGGGGAGATCATTTCCTGGTAAGCGCTCATAACGGCATGGTTCAGGTACGGGCTTCTTATAAATCTATTATTTACAAAAAAGTACTGGTCGCCCCGTGTTTTTTTGGCTGTCTCAGGTTTACCGGTAAAGCCAAAAATGTTCATATAGTCTGTGTCTTCCTTTACGGTGACCATTTTTGCGCTGTAGTTATTGCCCAGCAATTGTACGATACGCTGTTTCAGGGAACCCTTCTCCAGGTGAAAAACCTGCTGACCATTAGCGGTAAGGGTAAATAAAATATGCGGGAAAGACATGGCCACACGGGTAAACTCGTCTACAATATGACGCATTTCTGCAGCATTGCTTTTTAAAAAGTTGCGGCGTGCCGGCACATTGAAAAACAGGTTTTTCATGGCAATGCTGGTGCCGTTGGGTATGGCCACCGGTTCCTGCCGGATTACGGTGCTGTTCTCCACTTCAATTAAAGAGCCTGCGTCGTCTTCTGCACGTTTGGTCTTAAGCTCTACCTGTGCTACTGCGGCAATGGAAGCCAAAGCCTCGCCCCGGAAGCCCATCGTTTTAATGTGGAACAGGTCATCTATATTTTTTATTTTGGAAGTAGCGTGACGCTCAAAGCACATACGTGCGTCGGTTTCGCTCATACCGCTGCCGTTATCTATTACCTGCAGCAGGGTTTTGCCGGCATCTGTTACAATTAGTTTTATTTCTGTGGCGCCGGCGTCCACCGCATTTTCCAGCAGCTCTTTTACAGCGCTGGCTGGGCGCTGTATCACTTCTCCGGCCGCTATCTGGTTGGCAATATTATCAGGTAATAAAACTATTTTATCAGGCAATGTTCTTACAATTTTGTCCGAAGGACCCCTTCGGGGAACATGCGAAGGTACGATGAAAAATGGAAAAGGAGAGACCTGCAAATATTCGGTTCAGAACATTACAATCAATATTTCAGGATTTTTTTAATTTAGTCATAAATCAATATACAGCCAAATGCAGGATCTTAAACCTTGCAAAAAAATTCATATTTAGACGCATTGTTATAATGAGACAGATAGATTATATAGTAATACACACAACAGACACACCATTAACATCATCAGTTGAGAATATAATAAACTATTGGAAAGATGTAAACGGATGGATAGATCCGGGATATCATTTCCTGGTCAAGTCTAATGGCGAAGTCGTAGATTTACATCCCATTGAACTAGTTAGCAACGGAGTATATGGCTTTAATCAAAATTCAATTCATATTAGCTATATAGGAGGAAGAAATGGTGTTGATGATCGAACCTGTGAACAAAAGATTGCACTGATAAAGAAGCTTGTGGAGTTAAAAAAACTCTTTCCTAATGCTCAAATATTAGGACATCGGGATTTCCCGGGTGTAAAAAAAACGTGTCCAAACTTTGATGCCATTACTGAATATAACTGGATCTAGGATTTTTATTGCTCATTCTCTGATGGATTTTCAAGATCTAATATACCGATTGAAGGTCTAAAATGTATTGTATAATGCAAATTTTCGAACTCCTTTTTAGATATAAATTTTCGGGCTAACAAAGAGTTTCCATAATAATTAATATGCCTGGAAAGATTTTGCTTTAGCTGAGGACTTTTAATTAAAACAGCTTCCAAAAAAAACTTGGGGCGTGGTATTATATAGGATAGAACAAGATACTCTGTAATATTCAATTCTCCTACAACCTTATCAAAATAATATTTTGATGCTTCAGCTATACCATATATGCTCTCCCCGAATTCTATTATATTTAAATATACTTCTAATATTCTCTGCTTTGAAATATTAAAGTGGTTCTCTATCAGCCAGGCAAATAGCAATTCCTCCAGCTTTCTTGTAATGGTTTTTGAATGGTACAGGAAAAGGTTTCTAGCTAGTTGCATTGTTATTGTGCTTCCTCCTCTTTTAAACTTTCTTTTCTTTATATTAAGTGCAATAGCCAAACCAATAGCGTAATCGTGAATACCATTATGATCATAGTAATGTGGGTCTTCTGTTAAAATAATTATCCTGATCAAAATCTCCGGAATATCAGCTAATCTTAAGTAGTTAGGATCGGCAGGAGATAGGTCAATTTCTTTTAAAATTTGAGACAAATCATTTTTAATACAATGTATGAAGTCTTCATTCAGATAAGATAGGTCAAAGCGCTGGCTATCTACCAGTTTAAAAGTATTTTCAATTGTAGAAACGCTAAAATAATAACTTGAAAAATCAGAGAAACAAACCATATAGTCAAGCTTTAATACTACGCAGCCTGTTGCATTGTAGTCTTTTAGCTCCTCAACAATAAAAAATGGGTAAGACTTGAAAAACGTTTGCCCTTCTAATAAAAATAAGACGGAACACTTAAGCAAATCGGCTTCTTTACAGTCATGATATATGTCCATAGATATTTCGAAGCCATTAATGTCGATATTGGATTGATTTGAAATAGAAAAACTCTTTTTACTAAATATGATAGGTAACTCAAAACTAATATACTTTATTTTGACCGGCCTTTTAGTCATTTTATTGTAATCCAGGTAAATATTCTTTACAGTTCCTTTAACCTCAAAACTGATATTATCACGGATCAGCAATTCAAGGTCATAACAATTTGTTGTTACAAGTTTTTTAACAGGATTACTTAGGACAAGAGGTTCGGTCTGCCTTATAGAGATGATACTATTATTTATATCCATTCGTGCAGTAAAACTTGTTGAAAGTAGGAGCTCTTTATGGTACAAAGTAGCCCTGCACTCTATAGTACTGTATTCAACTACTAAGCCCTCTAAACTTAACAGCACGTTATCATAAGGTCGTAACGAAAATATAACCGATAACTCCTGAATGTAAGCTTTTTGAATTATACTCTTCTGGATAGACTTAAGAAATCTTTTAAAAACAGGATAAGCCTTTTTTTCCCATTCATATCTACTAAAGGATTTATTGATTGACTCGTCATTCTTTTGTTTGGAACTGTTATTTGAATTACAGAATGAGAGAACTAGCTTCGCAGCATCCATTTTCGTTATAACCTTACCCCATTCTCCGCAAAGTATTTTGCTTAATGAAAAAAATAATTTCAAATTATCGGCCACAAGGCTATAATTTTTGGAACGAAGATATACCTTGCGAAAACTCAGTCTGGAAAAAGAGATCTTTATCGAATGGTAGCTTAAAAATAAACCGGCACTGTTATACAGTTTTCTCTGAAGTTTCTTTTTTGCACCGTTAAATATTCTTATCCCCGGAAGGCTGATACATAGAATAGCAACAATAATTCGTATATTTTTCTTTAGAGCTGTTATCATTGCTATATCATTCCATAGGTTTGGTGTACTTGCCTGTATATTGATAATTGTTCCCCTCTTTCTTGGAATCCAGGCGTTTTCATGCCTGTTGCTTTAATATCTGCAATAAATGGATATAGTACTAATTTATGGCTGGTTAGATAAGAAAAGTAACTGTAGATATCCTCATTGTCCGATGGAGGAACTGATATTACTTTTTCGAATATTGGGGAAAAAAGGATGATGAAAGAAGAATAGGAAAAAGAATCAACCCAAAACAAGTTATTTGCTATAGGAACGGCATGATTGAACATTTCAATATTCCCTAAGAGTAACTCACTACCATAATTATTGGCGAAAATAATATTATTAAGAAGTTTTGTTTTTTTAAAAGAGGAGTTCAAAACAATATGATCAAAGGTGATAATAATAAAATCATCGCTGTTTTTCTGTGCTTGCTGAACACAGGAGCATAAGGCTTTCCACTTTTCCTGGATATTATCTCCCCCTGCCTCAATAACCGTTTGTTCAAAACTCGATTTACCAGGTATTTTGCCAAATCTTGATATTGCTCTTTCAACAATAGTGTATATTGGAATTATAATGTTTTCTGTTTCACTTTCATCTAAATCGCTGGTAATTGTTTTTATCCCGGAATAATAATCTTTTATGTTTCGAAGTAGTTCAAATCTTTCAGAACTGTCTGCAAATAATTGTTCTACTCTTCCTCTAAGATTATTCCTGAGTGTCACGTCCGAATATCCAAAATCTTTTTGTGTAGACATATATGGATAGATTACAAACTTTTTATTGGTTAAGTCCGACAATTTATAATCGGCTGCGTCATACTCACTAAAGTCCTTTACGCATAGAATTTTCTGATAAAACTTTCTGAATATAATTGTAAACTGTAGTCCGGAAAATTTTTCTACCCAAAATAAATTTTTTGAGATTTGAATGCCGGTTTTAAACCAACTGACACCGCCGCATAGTAAATCTGCTTTTTTTTCTTGTGCGTCTCTGACAGATTGTTGTAGAAACTTGTAATTATAATGTTCAGTAAAACAATGATCGTCTTCACAAAGCAGGATGTACTCTAAGCTTTCGTTATTAGCTTTTGTTACTATTTTTCTTATAGATTTCCATAACCCAATTGCTCCTTTAGTATGCTCAGTAGCTTCTTCAACATGAGTAGCAAATCCCATCTGCCCTTCAAATTCGCTTTCAATATGAGCTTTACGATCGGGGCGTGATTTTAGATTAATGGCAAAGGCAGGAATAGTCATTTTTATTTATTAACAGAGTGCTAGTCTTCCATTTTGTTTAAGGTTGAGCGCATTCACATCGAATGAACAGCTTTAGTTTTGCCTTACTTTCTCCGTCTGCCTCTTTAAAATGCTGAGGGTTTAGGTTTAAAAAGTTTAAAGATCATAATTTATACTTCCATCATTTCCCCGGGTTATCCCAAATTCATCTAAATATGTCTTAATTGTTGTTATATCAATCTCATTCACGATTTTTAAACTACCATTCGTCATTAAAAGCCCATATTTAGGGATTGCATTTATTTGTTTAAAAACACTGTCCTGGTTGTTGTAGTTTCTCCGATAGTTACGGTACTTTGATAAACCCCATTTTTGCAGTTCAGATTTCCATTGATAATGATTTTTGTCAGTAGATAGAAAAACAATATTAAGCAATTTGAATTTTTCCTGGTAAGATTTAATTTCCTGAAATTTTTGAATACAAGGCAAACACCAACTCGCCCAGAAATCAATTAATAAGGGTTGTTGTCTATATTTTTCAAGCAGTTCACTTAGTTCAATAGACTTTAAATTGACATCATAAATACCCTTGTCGTCATATTTATTTTGGGTGCGGGCATTATAGAGTGCATATTCTTTGTCAGATTGAATTTTTGCAGTAAGGTCTTCCCTGAATACAGATTTTCTGGCATCTTTTCTAAATCTGGCCAGCTTGCTTCCTTTTGTTGTTATGTTTCGCCTGATGGCAGTATATTTCAATATTGAGACCATGTATTGATATGGGATACGATTTTTCTTGAAGTATTTCCTAGCTAAATCATATTTATCAATCAAAGATTGCCTATCTGTAACCGTGTATTGTTTTTCAGGAAGATAACGATATATGTTCTCAATATCGAACACAACGTTGCTACGTAAAAATGCTGACTTAGACAGAGATTCTGCGGCATTTATAAATTGAAAAACTTGGGGAAGCAGCAATTTCAGGCTATCGTATTCTTTTTCATAATGCACGTTCCATCTGGCAGCATTTATTAAATGCTTAGCATCAATGTTACGTAACAATTCGTCTTGCATGCCATTTGGTATCTTATACTTTTCAAACAACATCAATGCTTCCTGTTTTTCCAGCGCGTGCTCATTTTTCAAGCAACTGTCTCTGTATTTATTATATTCGTTGATTGAAATTTCACTCTTTAATTCAAATGATGTACTTCTGAAGTTTTCTGAAATCGTCCGGAAATAATTCCTCATTGCATTTTGAAACAAGTTATACTTTAAGTTTTCGGCATCTTCATATTCAAGTTGAATACCACTTTCATTCACATTTATATTAACATAGTCAGGTTTATAGATAGTAAAGCTTGTATCCTTGTTTTGAGTTCGTATGAATAAGTTAACTCCGGAAGAGGGTGTTGGTATACTCACATTTGACTGTGGAGCCTCAAATGTATAAACATTGGTAAAAGAACTGAAAGGATAGTTGACAGATAATTCCTTTAAAGCATAATTAGAATCCAGATTATTAATAATAATATTGCTTATAGAAATTTGACGAATAGAACCACAACCGCACGCCATAACTATCTGAATTAGCATATACCATATTAAATAAGGTATAAAAGCCTTAAGTGATATTCTATTCATTTTACTTAATATTTTACAACAAAAATAACACCGAATTTCAGTCGGTGTTATTTTTCGATTGATTCAACTAATCCCCAACACAAGGTCCATATCCATAGTGGCAGGTTTTTTTTGTTTTTCCAGGATTTGCATAGCATCTACCGATAGCTGTTTGCACCCCACCCTCAGAACATGGCCTTGTTAATGTTTCACAGTCTGCATCTGTTTCACATTCCGTTGGATCACCACTACCACCATTGCCACCTATCACCATTTTCAACTGTTCTCTACTGAGAATTTCTGCCCCTTCAATGTTCTGAAGGTTTAATTTTAGTTTCTTCATTTTGTAAAATTTAATTTTTAAATAAATAGCCTCTCAATCGCTTTTTACTGCAGGTTAAGCAATTTGATAGGTTTTTCTGGAGCGAAACTAAAACCCTTCGAGCTACTATTTGTGGCTCGAAAATATTTTTCAGATATCCTTACACGGGATAAAGACGGCTTTTAAAGAAAAGCAAAGTTCTTCCGGCTTTCCTATCTTGGTGAGATCGTCTCTTGTGATCAACTCTCCATATTTCATGAATTTGGATATGCTCATTTCACCGTCCTCCGTGAAATAATAAGTTTCTCTTAAGCGGTCGTATTGTATGGGCGCACCTATTTCCCGCATTTCTGACAGGAGCTTTTTTAGCCCGCTTTTTGATAAATTCATTCTTTTTGCAAAGGTTTCCAGGTTGCCTGTAGCTTTTTTCCGGATCATTGCATTGGCAAATTGCAGTCTTTTAAGTGAAACCTCTAATGACATATCATTTCATTTAAACAGTAAAGAAGTATTTCAAGTCAGCTATCGTGTACATTTCGGGGAGCTGGTAAAACGCTGCATCGTCTTCGTTATTGTTGGTGCATAAAAAGAAAGCAGGAGTGAAATTTATTTTCACATTATCGCACCACTCACGCATCTGATTTACTTTCGCTCCTTGTTGTTCAAATGCTCCATTCACAGGATACTTGGCTGCAAATGTGTTGTAGTCTTTCGTTGGAGATAAATACCAGTCATCCAATGCTTGTTGGGTCAGCGCTTTGTCTCCCTTGGAATCTATGGCCATCAGGTGCATAACGGGTGCCCGTTTTATATCTTTTTCATCGTCAGAAGCTGTAAAAATGATCTGCAAACTTACTTCATCATTATTATTCACCAGATCCTCTATTACCGGGTGGGCTTTAGCGCAAGGTCCGCAATAGGGGTTACAAACTTTAACCAGTCTGTAAACACTGTCAGGTCTTCCTATAGTTATTCCAAGGTCAGCATCAGGCTTGGTTATACTTTTTTGTTTTGCTAACAGTCCTTCAAATAGTTGCGGATTATGTTTCATTCGCTGCAGTTCAATAGTTTTCTGACGGGAGCTCTTAGCTTTTTGTAAGGCGGGCATAAGCGCCGTAACTGCTACAAAAACAAAAAGGAAGGAGGCTCCAAACCCGGTAATGGAGTGTACAGACAAAGCGTCTGACAGGGGCCATTTATAAAAGCTTCCGGCGAGGGCAGTAATAAATAAAAGCAGTAATATACCCTGTACAGCAAGGCATAACACACACCACTGTTTAACCACTTTCCACTGGTAGTATATGGAGTACACCGGGTAGCACAGTGCAGGGATGCTCATCCAGGCGGATAGTACGAGCGCATTTTGCGAGATGCCCGTTACTAATAATGAAAGAAGCATGCCTCCAAAGTAAGTAAAGCCGAGGTTGCTCCAGCTAATACCCCATATTTTGGAGCCTTTGGAATGGAGCACCGCGGAGCAATTTACCTTTGCCGTAGCCTGGCATACCTGCCTGATAACAGGATTATATTCATCTATCTCGTGCCATAGTAAAAGCGTGGCTATCAGCGAACCTGCAAGTGCTAATCCGGTAAATATAACCGGGACTATTGCGTCAATAACAGGGTAATTGAATAAATAGGTTATACTAACTATAATAGTTATTACCGGCAGTGCCAGTAAAACAATGGCATTGAAAAAATAAGCCTGTTTTTCCTGCTTCAGGTTGCTTTTATAATCTTCTTCCTGTGTTTTACTACCGGCTTCAACAACGAGGGTCAAGCCATTGTATATTTCGTCAAAAGAAGCTATAGTGTATATTTCCTGCTTTTTTGTTGCGGGATTATAGAGCTCTATTGCATCTTCAGTGCATTTTGTAACCACCGCGAAAATTTCATGATGCAGGCCCTTTGGCTTTATTAGCGCTAAAAACGGCAGCCTGAAGTCGGCAGAACGCCTAAATTCCTGCACCGGGATCCGTATGGGTGCGCAGGCCACGTCATATGATATACCAATAACATCGGCAATAGACGCTAACGAGGGATAATCAGGATGTTCGGTCAGTTCTCGTTGTAAATAAGACCAGGTGTATTGAATATTTAATGCGCTCAATAAATGAGCCGCCGCATCTTCACAATGCTGCATTGGTTGCGCAAGCAGGTTAGATAGTTTCATCCCGGTTAGATTTTCATTGATTAAAAGGACTTAATAAAGGTACAGGGGTTATTTTGATTTTACAAAATATTTACCAATATTTGTTTATCGCTTAATATAACGCTATGAGATCCTTTGCCTACTATCGCCAGCTAAACGCTACGGATTGTGGCCCTACATGCCTGAGAATGGTGGCCCGGTATTATGGAAAACATTTTAATGCAGATACCTTGCGGCACATGGCAGGGTTTAACAAAGCAGGTGTATCGTTATTGGGTATTAGTGACACAGCAGAGAAAATAGGGTTCAGGACAAGAGGTGTTAAGATCACTCTGGAGCAATTAGAGGAAGCTCCTTTACCTGCCGTTCTTCACTGGGAGCAGAACCACTTTGTTGTACTTGCCAAACTTACCAACCGCTCAGCGAAAATTGCTGATCCCGGTAAAGGGATAATCAATTATACAATTGCGGAGTTTAAAAAACATTGGGTGTCTTCCCAAAATAACAGGGCTGGGGAAACGGGCATCGCATTGCTTTTGGAGCCTACGCCAGGGTTTTATGAGCTGGACAGCGAAAAGGAGAACAAGCTGAGCTGGGGCCTGGTAATACAGTACCTTCGGTCGGCTAAATGGCAGCTCATACAAGTGTTTTCGGCTTTAATTATCACTTCGCTGCTTTCTTTGGTATTCCCTTTTCTTACACAAAGTATTGTGGATACCGGTATCAACACACAAAACCTGCAATATGTAATAATAGTATTAATGGCACAGGTAATGCTAACCTTTAGCCAGACGATCGTGAGTTTTATCAGGAGCAGGTTGCTGCTCCGGGTATCCAATATTTTAAATATTCAGATCCTTTCCGATTTCTGGATAAAGCTTACCCGTTTACCCGTATCCTATTTTGATGTACATCATACCGGGGATACTTTACAAAGAATAGGGGATCACCGCACTATCCAGGGATTCCTTACCGGTACGGCATTGACTACTTTGTTCTCTTTTTTTAATTTTATTATATATGCTATAGTGCTGGTTATTTACAGTGTACAGTTGTTTTTTGTGTTTTGCATGGGCAGCATTGTTTATTTTGTATGGGTGCAGCTGTTTTTGCGTATCCGCAGAAAACTGAATTATGAAACCTTTCATCTTTCTGCTAAAGAAAACAATACCACGCTGCAATTGATACAGGGTATGCAGGAAATAAGATTGAACAACGCAGAAAAACAAAAACGCTGGGAATGGGAAAATATACAAGCCAATATTTTTAAGCTGGGATTTAAAAATTTAAACTATAGCCAGGTACAAAGCGCCGGAGCTACTTTTATTAACCAGATACAAGGCATAGCTATCAGCTTTATTGTTGCTAAACTGGTCATTGACGGGCAACTTACTTTAGGGGCTATGCTGGCCGTTCAATATGTTATTGGACAATTGAGCGGACCTATACAGCAATGGGTAGGCTTTGTGCAAAGCTTGCAGGACGCTAAGATCAGCATGGAACGATTGAATGAGATACACCAGTTGGACGATGAGGAAGATACTGCCAAATCTTATATAACCCATCTGCCGGAGAACAAGAGCATCGTTATTAAAAACCTTTCATTCACTTATCCGGGGGCGGGCAATGACCCGGTATTGGAAAATATTGATTTGATCATACCCCAAAATAAAGTAACTGCTATTGTAGGTGCCAGCGGAAGTGGCAAGACCACTTTAGTTAAGCTTTTACTGAAAGTGTATGAGCAATATGAAGGGGAAATAAGGGTGGGTGTTGGAAGTTCCCTCTCTCTTTCGGAGAGAGGGTTAGGGGGTGAGGCCGGTTTAAAATTCAGTTTTATCAGCCATCAGTTCTGGCGAAGTTGCTGCGGGGCAGTTTTACAGGACGGATATATTTTTAATGACACCATTGCGCGAAATATAGCTGTGGGTGATGAAGGGATAGATACCAACCGCCTTATACAAAGCTGCCGCATTGCCAATGTTCATTCCTTTATTGAATCACTTCCTAACGGGTACTATACTAAACTGGGCGCAGAAGGAACGGGCGTAAGCCAGGGTCAGAAACAACGGATCATGATTGCAAGAGCAGTATATAAGCATCCGGAATATTTATTTTTTGATGAAGCGACCAATTCATTAGATGCGAATAATGAAAAAGAAATTGTAGAGAACCTGGAGCATTTTTTTGAGGGCAAAACAGTGGTGGTAGTGGCACACCGGTTAAGCACTGTAAAGAACGCCGACAAAATTGTGGTGTTGGATAACGGTAAGGTTGCTGAAGAGGGTACGCATGAAGATCTGACGGCGTTGAAAGGAAAATATTACAAGCTGGTAAAAAACCAGCTGGAACTGGGAAGCTGATTGCGTGATCTATTACTTACTGTTTAAAACACGGCTTATATGAGTGAATTACCCATAGATACAGTTGAATTATCAAAAGAAGACTTGCAAGAGGCTTCTCTGAATAAAAATTTCCACGAACGCTCCGAGGTTGCCCAGGAAATCATCAGCCGCAAACCCGACTTTTTTGAAAAATGGTCATTGCTGGTTTTTCTTGTTGTGTTACTTTTACTTTTGGCAGGAACCTGGTTTATTCGCTATCCAGACATTATTGAAGGCAGTGCAGTGCTTACCGGAGACAATGCCCCTAAAGAAATTATTTCCCGCCAAAGTGGGCGATTAACAGCATTGTTTATAAAGAATAATCAACATGTAAAACAAGGCGATATTATAGGCTGGATAGAAAGCAATGCTTCCACGCAGGAAATAATAGACCTTTCCAAAAAATTAAAGACTAGCATAGACCTGTTGGAACAAAATAATCCGGCTGCAGTATCTGTGCTTTTTAATCAAAGATTCAAAAATTTGGGAGAATTGCAGGCTCTTTACCAAACATTCATTGCAGCATGGCAACAATATAATGATTATTTGGTTAACGGCTTTTATTACAGAAGAAAAAATATGCTACATAATGATATTGCAGCATTGGAGGGGATGAGGGGAAAGACAGCAGCTCAAAAGAACCTTACCCAGCAGGAAAACGAGCTGGCGAAAAAGACTTTTGAAATGAATGAGATACTGTATAAAGAGAAAGTGATCTCGGCAGAAGAGTACCGGCAGGCACAGGCGGCACTAATGAATAAGCAAAAGGCAGAGCCTCAAATGGACGCAGCTATTCTTTCCCAACAAAACCAGGTAAGAGATAAGCAAAAAGAGATTGACCAGCTGAATCACGATATTTTCCAGCAGCAAAAAATATTTGAGCAGGCTTTGCAAACACTTAAAAGTAGTGTGGATGAATGGCTGAGGCAATATACTATCCAGTCTCCTGTTGATGGACAGGTTGTATTCGTACTGCCTCTTCAACAAAACCAGCATATTGACCAGGGAAAATTATTAGGATATGTGAACCCGCCGGATAGCAGGTATTATACTGAAATAAGGCTTTCCCAAAATAATTTTGGCAAAGTAGATACCGGCATGAAAGTGCAGTTACGCTTTGATGCCTATCCTTACCAGGAAACAGGTTTTGTACCTGGAACGCTCAGCTATATCTCTAATGTAGCTATTGATAGTGGCTTTTTAGGCACAGTAAGATTGGATAGAGGCTTAATGACCAGCCAGGATAAAGAGCTGCAATACAAACCGGGACTAAAAGCCCACGCATTGATTATTACAAAGGATATGAGGCTGCTGGAGCGGCTATATTACAATATGGTGAAATCAACATCATTAAATAAATAAATTTTACTGTCAATCTTATAGCCATAATATTTGAATTGCCGACATCCCTTCTTCTTTTTAAACTTATAATTTAGCAAAATTTTTCGCTGCATTTTTCAGCCCTTTACAACTTGTATCATTGAATGCTGCAGTGAATAAGGTCGTATTACTATTTTTCCTGTTTTCCAGGAAAATCATACAGCCCCAGTCCCCATACGTCATATAGCATCTAGCCCCGGATATATATAGTGGGTGCATTGAAGGTGACTTTCTGCGGTTCCATTTCATCTTACCGGCATCGGTACTGCTAAACCGCAGCAATTGGTGCATAGGTATCGTTCTGAGGTGTCTGGTATTCATATTATTGGCTTTAGTTGTTTAGGGTATAAGACCTAAATCGGTTTTTGCTTTTTACTATTCATCAGTTACTACCTCCTGCTTGCAAAACATGAAAAATAATATTTCAAACAGCGTCAGACAATATCAAAAATGATATAAGAAAAACTTTTAACGGTTTTCTTATATACCTGTTTTATCAATATTAGGCTACATTTGTAAGCATACCTTAAAATAGTAATGATGAAGAAATTCAGTTCGTTTCTGCTGATAATAGCCTGTTCCTTTTTTTGCAAAGCGCAAACCTCTCCTGCTGCAAAGCAATGGGTAGATAACACCTATAAAACCTTAAGTGATGATGAAAAGATTGCGCAGCTGGTGATTATACGAGCCTACTCCAATAAGGGCCTTGAAGCTAACGTGGTAAACGATATTAAAAAATATAATGTAGGCTCCATTTGCTTTTTTCAAGGAGGGCCGGTAAGGCAGGCGCAGCTTACCAATTATTATCAAAGCCTGGCTAAAACACCCATCCTTATTACAATTGACGGGGAGTATGGGCTGGGCATGCGGCTGGATAGTGTGATCAAATATCCTTATGCGATGACGCTCGGGGCTATTACTGATGCATCATTAGTATACGAAACCGGCAAATGTATTGGTGAGCAGCATAAACGCCTGGGTGTACATGTGGATTATGCCCCGGTGGTGGATATTAATAATAATCCTAATAACCCGGTTATTGGCTTCCGTTCTTTTGGAGCAGACAAATACCGGGTAGCCAGGAACGGCATTGCTTTTATGAAGGGAATGCAGGATGCAGGCATTATGGCCTGTGCCAAGCATTTTCCAGGTCATGGCGATGTGGATGTAGATTCCCACCTGGACCTGCCTGTAATTAATAAACCACGTACAGAGCTGGAAAACTTAGAATTATATCCGTTCCGTGAAATGATCA
The DNA here is from genome assembly GCA_049841335.1 of Niabella sp. GTDB lineage: Bacteria > Bacteroidota > Bacteroidia > Chitinophagales > Chitinophagaceae > Niabella. The sequence continues at coordinate 51,711 of JASGDI010000134.1, forward strand.
AAGCCGGCGTACAAAGTGTGATGGTAGGCCATCTGTCAGTACCTGCTATTGATAAAGGAAAGAACAGGGCCACTTCCATATCAAAAAATGCTGTAGACGGCTTGCTGAGAAAAGAGCTGGGATTTGAAGGGCTAACTTTTACAGACGCCCTGGAAATGAAGGGGGTGGCTAAATATTTCCCGGGGGGCACCATTGCGGTGGAGGCTTTAATTGCCGGCAATGACATGCTGTGTTTGCCCGAAAGCGTGGAAGGCACTATTAAAGCTGTAAAAGAAGCAATCCGGCAAAAGCGCCTGAGCTGGGAGGATATAGAGCAAAAAGTAAAAAAGGTTTTGCTGGCAAAATATAATCTTGGACTCAGCGATCAGCAGCCTGTTGCTATTGAAAGTTTATTGAACGACCTGAATGCTGAAACTAATGCTATCCGTAAAAGAGTAGCAGAAAAGTCTTTAACCCTGCTCAACCTGGCCGGCGCCAATACTTTCAGGAATGAATTTTTTACCTGGCCGCTGAAAAAAGAGCGCAAAATTGCTTACGTAGCATTTGGTAGCGGCAGCAAAGAAGTGCTGGGCGACCGTTTAAAAAGCGACTTTAACGCAGATGTGTTTTATATCAATTATGCCAGCCCTGCAGATAAAGGCGGCGTAGTTGTAAAAAAGATACTGGAGGGTAAATACGACGATGTGATCATCGGGTTTCACGATATGAATACCCGGAAAGGAACCACCAACTACGGAATAACACAAAGTGCACTAAAGAACTGGTACGCGCTTAACAAAACCAACGCGGTGACATTAGTGTTTGGAAATCCGCTTGCTGCCACCGGCCTTTGCACGGCTAAATCGCTGGCGATTTGTTATGAAGATGATGCCGTTTTTCAAAATGTTGCTGCAGATTGGCTCCGTGGCGATTTTGTGGCTTCGGGCACTTTGCCTTTTAGCGTTTGCACTTATACACAGGGCCATGGGAAGCTGGTCTCTCCCAGCGACCTGACCTACCTGGAGCCAATAGGAGATGAACGCTTCAGCGCTGTTGATTCTATTGCTATAGATGGTATTAAAAAAAAAGCCTATCCGGGTTGTGTTATTCTGGCCGCTAAGGATGGAAAGATCATTTATCACAAAGCTTTTGGAAGCTTTGATTACGACAGTTTAGATGCCACCCGCCTGAACAGTATCTTTGACCTGGCTTCGGTTACCAAAACATCAGCGGTTACCGTAGCCATTATGAAGCTGGCAGAGCAGGGCAAAGTAGATTTAAAAAAAAAGCTTTCTGACTATCTTTCCTTTACTAAACGGACCAGCAAGGCAAATCTTACTTTAGAAAACATCATCCTGCACCAGGCCGGAATGGTGCCGTTCATTCCTTTTTATAAAGCTACGCTGGATGCAGATGGCAATCCCAGGACAAATCTATACAAATCTCACCCAGAACCTGGCTTTACTACACAGGTTGCCCGGGGCCTGTACCTAAGAAACGACTGGAAAGATACCATCTGGAAAACCATTATAGAAAGCCCCGTTACCGCACAGGGAAAAAGATACGAGTACAGCGATAACGATTTCTGGTTTTTGGGGAAAATCGTGGAAACGGTTTCCGGTAAGCCGCTGGACGAATATGTCCAGGATCATTTCTATCTCCCCCTGTTCATGAAAACAACCGGCTATCAGCCTTTAAAGAATTTTCCTTTGGAAGAAATAGTGCCAACAGAAAAAGAAACCGGGTTCAGAAACCAGTTGATACAGGGTACCGTGCATGATGAAGGAGCTGCATTAGGAGGAGGCGTTGCGGGGCATGCAGGGTTATTTTCAACCGCCTATGACCTGGGAAAATTATACCAGATGCTTTTGAATGGCGGAGAGCTGAACGGACATCGTTTTCTGAAATGGGCAACCATTCAAAACTTTACTGCCTATCGCAGCAATATCAGCCGCAGGGCCTATGGATTTGATAAACCAGAGAAAAACAATGCTACCCGCAGCCAGCCTTATCCAAGCAGATTAGCATCGCCTCAAACATACGGGCATACAGGATTTACAGGAACCTGCGTATGGGTAGACCCTAAGTACAATATTGTGTACATTTTTCTTTCGAACAGGGTAACGCCAACACGCAATAACCCGCGACTGGGATCATACAATATCAGGGGAGAAATACAGGACGCTATTTACAAAGGATTAGGAATTACCAGCCAGCTGTAGTTACCCTATTATGAAATGGTATCTCACAACTTTAGCAATACTTGTACTGTTGGGTTGCAAACAGGGTACGCGCAACACAGCGCCTGCCATCTATTATTGGAAAAGCTATTTCAATCCCACTTCGTTTGAAAAGCAACGGCTGGACAGCCTGCAAGTCAACTGTCTTTATATCAAATTTTTTGATATAGCCTGGGACGATCTCGCTCACAAAGCACTGCCTGTAGCCAAAATCCGCATCAGGGATACTTCTTACCTGCAACAAAAAACAATTGTCCCTACAGTCTTTATCACCAACGATGTGTTCTATAAATTAGACAGCGCTGAGGTTAAAGCGCTGGCATCCAATACTGCATCGCTGTTAAAAAAATACAGCGCGCTTTATCACATAGACCCTATTAATGAAGTACAGATGGATTGCGACTGGACAGCAACAACCAAAGACAAATATTTTTACTTTCTGGAAAATATTAAAGCACAAAACATTGCACCGGTAGTATCCGCTACCATACGGCTGCACCAGGTTAAGTACACTACGTCTTCAGGCATACCTCCTGCTCATAAAGGGCTGCTGATGTGCTATAACATGGGAAATTTGCAGGATATAAAATCCCGGAACTCCATTATTGATGTGGAAACGTTTAAAGCGTATCAGTCTTTTATACAAACCTACCCGTTACAGCTTGATATCGGTCTGCCTTTGTTTGACTGGTATGTATTGTTCAGGAAGAATAAGTACACCGGCCTGTTCCTGTCCATACCCGCACCAGTTGTAAACAGCTTTAAAAACAGCGGCTCCTATCATTTTGAAGTATTAAAAGACACGGTTATATCAGGACGACCTTTAAAGACAGGTGATGTACTACGCTATGAAAAAAGTGATGCAGGAACTGTGCAAAATGTGGTCCGGTTGTTGAACAAAAAATTAACAGCAAAAAGCCTGCACGTGGTTTTGTATCATTGCGATTCGGTAATTTTAAATAAATATTCTTTAGATGAACTGGAAAGCTTTTACAGCGGCCTGCTCCGTTATTAGCGCTGCGCTGGTTTCGGTTCCGCAAAATATCATTGGCTGTGGCGGAAGCATTGATCCTTATGATTACTACCTGAGTTTTTTTAACCAGTATGCCGCTTCTCAAATACAATACAAGCCGTTTTTTTATACCAATGAGCAGTTTCTATTCGATTATGAAGAACCGGTCAGCAGTGAAGACCTCCTGGTAAAAGAATGGGCTGATTTTACTAACCACGCTGCTTCACCAAAAGATGTAAAGACTTTCGTGATGAAGTTTCCGGCAAAGGATATCAGTACACTTTATTATCATATAGAAAAGAATAAGCCGGCAGTATTGCCCGATTCGATCAGCAGGAACAGCATGTCGCAATTTTTTATAAAAGGAAAAGACCTGGAAGCCTTAGGATATATCCTGTATGCAAAAAAAGCAGAGCCTTATGTGATAAGCAGCGACCACTGGGAGCCGGAAACCCGAGACAGCATGATAATGGACAAACTGCTGAAGAACGGCATACAGTTATATAACGCTGCCAAAACAGATCCTTTCAAGCTAAAGTATGCCTACCAGGTGGTGAGGCTGGCGCATTACAATGGCCGTTACGAAGATGCGGTCAGGTATTATGATGAGCTGGTGGCCGGTAATAAAACCCCATCAGTATTACAACCCATGAGCCTTGCATTAAAAGCTGGTGCGTTATTCAGGCTGGGAAAAAATGAAGAAGCGGCCTACCTGTTTTCCAAGGCCTTTCATCAAAGCCATGCAAAAAAAATCTCCAATTATTACGGGTTCGACTGGGCCGTTGTAAAAACCAATGACAAACAGCGATATCTTTCTTTATGCAGGACCGATGATGAAAAAGCGGATATGCTTTCGTTGTTTGCATTGAAAAATCCTGAAACGGATTTACCGGTATTAAAAGAAATTTATGCGGTCAACCCTTCGTCTGATTTATTATCCACGCTGGTAGTGAGGGAGATCAACAAGTATGAGGAAGCGTATTTAACGCCACTTACAGGGAAAGAGTATAACAGCGATTTATTAGGTATCAGCTATTATTATCAATATACCGGTAAGGAAACGGACAGTTTGCTGAATAAAGAAAAACCGGGACTTGCAGGCCTGGTAAGCTTTTTAAATAACATAGCCGCTGAAAAAAAAGTAAAGGACCCGGCGCTGATGCAGCTTGCTGCTGCCTACGGAGCGTATATGCTTAGAGATTTTTCAAAGGCCAGGGACTATCTTGCTCAAACAAAATCAATGGTATTGACGTTGCGTTTGCAGGATCAGTGGATGCTGACCAACTTGCTGGTAAACATCAGCGCACAGGAGAAAGTGGATGCTTCTTTGGAAGCCGGTATACTTCCCTCTCTGAAATGGTTATATAATAAAGCAGTGGCAGCGAGGCAAAAAGAAGACAAGGACTATTCCTATTATTATGGCAATAACGAAAAAAATCAATGGCTCAGGTTTTACAGGAACCTGCTGGTAGATGTTCTTTCCAAACGTTATAAGGCACAGGGCGATTTAAATAAAGCGGTACTCGCCATTGGCGCTGCTGAAAAGGCAGTGCCGGAGTATTACTCCACGCAGTCTGTAGCTTTTTTAAGGGATGAGCTTAATGGTAAGCAGGCAGAAGGCCTGTACTCCTTTTTATCTTCAAAAAAATTTACGCCCTACGAGCAGTTCCTGGTTAGCCACAACCAGCTTAAGATAAAAGATGTGGCGGATTTTGCAGGTACCGCTTATTTAAGAGATTATGATTATGGAAAAGCTATAGCATGGTTACAAAAAGTACCCGGCCAGGATATGGTTATTGAGAAAGATCCTTTTATTGATATCCTGTTTGACAGGGAAGAGCGTCTGTCCGGTGATGAAACAACCACTACAAAGCTGGCTTATGCCAAAGAAATGACCCGCCTGCATGAGCTTATTAAATCAGACAAAGTCAATGCAGCTAACCACCTGTATAAGCTGGCACTGGGTTATTATAACGTTACTTACTACGGTTATGCCTGGAACCTGGTGGAGTACTGGCGTAGCGGCGTTGATGGCTACTTCATCCCTGAAAATGCCACCGCTTTTAAAAAGGAGTATTATGGGGCTTTTACAGCTTTGGAATACTTCAAAAAAGCAATGGAGGCGAGCTCAGATAAAGAGTTTAAAGCCCGGTGCCTGTTCATGATGGCGCGGTGCAGCCAGAAACAGATACCCAAGCCACAGTACCGCGATTTTGAAAGTTACGATGAGTATGACCTTAACGAAAAAGCGTATTTTATTTCGTTTATGAACAACCGATATTTCCCTGAATTACAAAAAGAATACGGAGATACAAAATTTTATACGGAGGCATTAACAAGGTGCAGCTATCTGCAGGACTTTGTAGCCGGGAAATATAAATAATAGCGTAATAATCTTTGAGGCACAATATGTGGTTTCTCTATCACACCGTTTAATGCCAATCTATATTTAATTTATACAAAGGGTACTCTTTAGGCAACCTCTTTAAATGTATCTTTATTATTCTTTATGTACCCCTATCACAATAAAATAAAGCAGCGTATAAAAAACGGCGAATTGGCCAATTATGAGTTTGTAGAAAAATACAATAATATCAGTCCCTGCCTGCTCCTGTATTTTAAAACCGAACCTTTTGTAAAACCCATCAGGGAACACCGGTTTGAGGAATACAAGCCTATTCTGAAAAGCAGCGGAGTGAAAAAATAAATCATTGATCCTGTAGAATAATCCGGTTCGGTTTTTATTTTGGTCTCACCTGGCTATATATTTACTAAATACCAGCGAGCTGCAATTGCCCCCGAAACCAAATGAATTGGACATTACATTTTTAACGGCAGTTTTTTGCAGTTCGGTAACCGGCCTGAAAGGAAGCTCTTTCATAGGGGTTTCAAAACGAAGGTTGGGAAATATTATACCTTCCTGTATGGCCAAAACAGAAAATACGGCTTCTATTCCCCCGCTGGCGCCTAAAGTGTGGCCGGTAAAGGATTTGGAGGAGCTCATCGGAGGATAATTACCATTAAACAACGTTTTAATGGCAGTACCTTCGGCAATATCGTTATTATTGGTGCCGGTACCATGCAGGTTAATATAGTCTATATCTGCCGGTTGCAGGCCTGCTTTTTGTAAAGCGCCTTTCATAGCCAGCAGGTTCCCTTTCCCTTCGGGAGAAGAAGCTGTTTGATGATGCGCATCGTTAGCATTAGCCCAACCACTGATAGTTACAGAAAGTGTATCAGCTAAAGTTGCTGCCACTTTTTCTGAAACCAGTACCACATAGCCCGCGCCTTCGCCAAGGTTCAGCCCACGGCGATTATCATCAAAAGGCTGGCAATACTGGTTATCTAATATCATCAGCGTATTAAAGCCATTCAGTGTAAACCTGGTAAGCGCATCAGCGCCACCGGCAATTACTACATCCAGCCGGTTTTGCCTTATAAGCCTGGCTCCTAAAAAAATACTGTTGGCAGAAGAGGAGCAGGCCGTACTAACGGTAGTTACAAAATCTTTAATGCCCAAAGCATCGGCAGTAATTTCTGTAACCGCGCCGCATTCGTGATTTACCACACTGCGTAAATACCCCGCGCCGGGATCCTGTAAAAAATCTTCAAAGAAGTCTTCAGTTTTATCCATACCCCCAACCGAGTTGGCTGATATAAACCCTGTACGCCACCGGGTAATATCTATCCCTGAATTATCTAAGGCTTCTTTTGCCGCAACCGTACTTAGCAAAGCAGTTCTGCTGATGTGCGATGGCAGTTGTGTTAAATCTGCGAGAGCTTCGTTAGTAAGTTTTACTTCCGCAACAGGCAGTTCTTCTTTATGTATGGAATGAAGGCGCTTCATAGCTTCTATTCCTGCGTTGCCCGATATAAGCGCATCCAGGTTTTCGGCAACATTGTTACCAATGGCAGATATAATGCCCAACCCTGCTATGAAAACCGATGAAGACATTACTTAGTTAGCAGACCCCACCTGTTGTTCTAAAATATAATCGGCCATAGTGCTTACAGAACGGAAAATAGTTTGTCCTTCTTCTGCATTTTTTAATTTGATGTTGTACTCCTGCTGCAACAGTACAATCAGCTCAAGGGCATCAATAGAATCGAGGCCCAGGCCTTCCACAAAAAGCGGATCATCATCCTTGATATCCTCCGGTTTTTTATCGGCAAGGTTTAATTGCTTTATAATTTGCTCTTTCAACTGCTGTATCAGCTCATTCCTGTCCATCTCTGTATGTTAATTTTTATTATGCGCGGTTATATAAAATGTCAAGATTTCCGGCGGTAAAGTTAATGCCATTCTCACTTTTTTTCTCAACTAAAAAAAGGCAGGTATCATATTCTTCATCCAGTACATCAACCCAGCCACAGATACAGGCTTTAATATGATGCGCTTGCATCAGGTTGTTCACATAGAAGTACATCCAGTCTGCATTAAACTTTTCACTCACAAAAAAAGCGTTCTCTCCCTTAAAGCCATACCTGATGCTTATTTCGCCAATTACAATATTGGGCAGCGTGTACACAAATAAAGAAGGGCTGGGAAAGGTTTTAGATGATTCATAGTAGTTAACATCCGCTTCTATACTTCCGTTTTTATTGGACAATACGATACCGATCTCTTCAGGCTTGTATCGTTCTTTTTCAAAATTTTTCAGTAAAACATGAGCAGCGGCTGTTCCTGATTTACAAAGCGCATCCATTTTGAAAAACTTCGGATAATTAATATCCAGCTTTTCGTAAAGGGAATGTAAAAAATCCACGCCTTGCCCTTTATCTTCAAAAAGGAGCTGCTTTTCCTTCCATACCTGATTATTGCGGATAAGGCAGGTGGATGTGATATGAACGGGGCTTTCCTCTAACACGTTACTGATTTCTTTATAAATTTACTGCGGGTCAGGATCTTTAAACCCGTTATTGATATAGGTAATACTGTCTCTCAGGGTAATGGTTTTTGCCAGCTTTTTTAATGCCGTATCATGATTTTTCACATACGGGTTATCCGTATCCCACACATATCCCGCCAGTACGGAACAGATCATACGTTTTACATCAGGATCCTGGTTATCGGCAAAGAAAATGGTATGCAGCGTTGTATCGTACCAGCCCATTACATAGCTCCTGAACGTGTTTACGCCCTGCATCATTACTTCGGTGTACTCCTTGTTCCAATCAATGTTTTCTCCTTTTAAATGCCTCACTACCAGCTTACCCGCTATCTGGCTGGAAACCGTTGCCAGTGTAACGCCTGAAGAAAATACCGGGTCTAAAAACTCTGTTACATTTCCTGTAAGCACAAAACCGTTGCCATAGAACTTTTCTGTGGTTGCCGACCAGGATTGTAACACCCTGGGCTCCCATAAAAACTCAATGCCTTCCATGCGTTTGGCAATATAAGGCTCATCGGCAATTAGCGCACGCATTTGCTCTTCTAGCGTACCTGTATATTTTTCAAAAAATGAGGGATCTCCCACAAAACCTACAGAGGTGATGCCAGTGGCAAAAGGAATGATCCATACCCATACGTCGGGTTTATGCACCACTATTGTAATACGATCCGGCTCATCATCCATTTGACGGTTTACATCGTTAGTATGCACAAAAACAGCCTTGCGTGGCGGAAGATTGGAGGGTTTGTCCAGGCCGAACAACCGTGGTATTACACGACCATAGCCGCTGCCATCTATTATGAAACGTGCAAAAATTTCTTTTGTATTGCCTGCTGCGTCTTCAACAGTTGTAGTGGAGCTTCCATCAGGGTTAAAGCGAATAGCCGTTACCGTGGTTTCATATTCCACAGGTACACCTTTTTCCTGTACACCATCGGCCAGGGCTTTATCAAAGTCTGCACGGGTTACCTGGTAAGCATGATCCCAGCCGTTAGTAAACTGATCAGAGAAAGAATAATCACAAATCACACCATCGCGTACAAACTTGGCGCCTGTTTTACGCTGAAAGCCCTGCTGTAATACATTTTCGAGCAATCCGGCCTCCTCCAGCGCTTCCATACAGCGCGGCAGCAGGCTCTCACCAATTACAAAACGCGGAAACTTCATTTTTTCTACGATCTTCACTTTGTAACCTGCCTGGTTTACAATGGAAGCGGCTACAGTACCAGCGGGGCCTGCACCAATTACGAGTACGTCTATTTGTTCGGGTTGCATGTCTGAACCTAATTTATGTGATTAATATGTTTTCATAAAAGACAGGCTACCGCCTGTTCTTCGCTCTTATCTTTTTTTTACTCATTATTTCTTTTAAAACCGATCCGCTCCCTGCTCCTGTGCTCTACCTGTTGCTTATCTTTTGTAAGCAGGTAGTTTAATGCCTCGTAAACATCCTTAAACTGTTTATTATATTTACGTTCTATCTTTTTAAGTTTTTCCGATAACTCCCTATGAGATAAAGCCTGTTGACGCAACAATACAAATGCGCGCATAATTGAAATATTTACCTCAATAGCTTTTCAGATTTCAAAACACTGCTCAACATAGCAAGCCCCTGTTCCGTAAATGCCATTGGTTCAGCGCCTCTAAACTTGCTTTTTGATGGTATCACATTCTGTGACACCATCAAGTCCTTTTCTTTTTCAGTTAATACAAACATAAAATCAGGAGGGAATCTCTTAATATTCCGTTTAACGGCTTGTTTTAATGCCCGGGTTTCCACTTCATACAGTTCTGCTAAATCATAGTCAAGCATAACTTTCAACCCTCTTAATTCATAAATTTTATTTTGTATTACCTGGAGTTCCATAACGGTTATTTTAAATGTATATCACATAACATTCCCCTCTCCCCTTTTCAACTTATAAACTTTTCAACCCGTCAGCCTACTTCCTCTTCTTACACTTCAGCAGCGTATGACTTAGCCCAATACCATCTATTTCCTCAACTATATCAAACCCCGCCTTATCAATACATTTTTTAAACACCCGGCTATCGTACATCTGGCTGTTACCATTGGCTATTGCTGTAAAATAGATAGAGAGTTGCTGGATGCAAAATGCAGCAGTCTCAAAACGCTGGTTATCCCAAAAGGCCTCTAAAATATAAATAGCGCCATCTTCATTTATAGCTTTTCCGCAACGTTGCATAATGCTTACGATCTCATCTTCTGAGAAGCAATCCAGGAACTGGCTCATCCAAACCGCATCGTACCCGGTGGGGAACTGAACGTTTTCGTCCAGCACGTTAGCAGGATAAAAATCAACCCTGTCGCTCAAACCTAAATCTTCAATATTCTTCCTGGCCATAGCTGCCTGTCCCGGGAGGTCCACTATCGTTATCCTTACATCTTTGTCAAACTTTGTAGACGCCAATGCCCATTTTCCCGTATTTCCGCCAATTTCAAGTAGTTTTTTAATATGATTTTCCGGCTTGTAAATATGTTTTAATACCGCCGGAAAAGCAATATCTGAGAAAAAATGGTCATACTCAAACCAGCTTTTTTGCTGGTGCGGCTGCAATTGGGAAAGTCCTTCGTAAACCGTATTCCAGTTTCCAAGCTCTTTCAGACCCGCAGGCTTACCTGTATCAATGGCCTCTTCCAGGTGAAATAAACCTTTGTAGCAGATGTCCTGCACAAAATTCATGTTTACCCTGGTGAGCGGATCATGCAAAATAAAATAACCGGTTCTGGCCAGGTAGTATTTTCCCTTATCATCTACGGTTACCATTTCCATACCCAGCCCGGCTTCCAGCAAAACTCTTACTCCATATTCAGGGACCTGGATTTTTTCAACAATTTCGGCAAGTGTTATGCCAGATCTGGCATCTTCGATAGTAGTTAAAATGCCTTTGTCCCGTAACATCTTTGCTACCTGGAATACTATAGGCCCATGTGCAATTACCTGCGCATAATGTTTTGCATCTAAAGCAGTTCGTTTGTCCTTACTGTAAAAATTTGTCATTTATTATATAAGTTTCAATGTTTAAAGGTTTTAAAGTTTTGTCCTATCCTTAAACCTCGCTCCTTTTATTTCTAATTTGTTTATCATTTAAATCCTATTCTATTCCTGTTTTTCCAGGCGTCTTCCTTTTCTTTTTTATTTGCCTGACCGTCCAGCATGCTCTCAATAGCTTCATATATCTGGCCAAGCTGGGCATCGTGTACATCAATCCGCTGATGCAGTTCTGTTCTCACTTCTTCCAGTTTCTGCATTAGATCTTTTTGTTCTATGGCGAACTGCTTTAATGCAATAAAGGCACGGACAATCATAATATTCATATCTATAGCCTTATCTGAATTAAGTACAGCAGCGAGCATCGCTACTCCATGTTCTGTGAAAGCAAAGGGCATGTACCGGGTGCCTCCCCAACTTGAGGTCGCAAATTGCGACCTCAAGTTATCATATTCAGTTTTTGTTAGCTGAAACATAAAGTCTGCCGGAAAACGTTTGATATTTCTCCGAACAGCCTCTTTAAGTCTTTTGTTTTCAACCTGATATAGTTCTGCCAGATCCAGATCGAGCATAACACGCTGTCCCCGTATTTCATAAATTTTATTTTGTATCAGTGTTATATTCATAAATTTTTACTCTTGAGGTCGCAATTTGCGACCTTAGACAACCTATATATTTCTCCACACAACCGCTGCATTACAGCCCCCAAAACCGGATGCTGTTTTTAAGCAGGTATTTAGCGCTGTGTGCTGCAAGGTACTGCAAACGTTTATATTTTCAGCAGTGCCAGGTGTAGCAAACCCTTTAGTAGGGATTATTACATTTTCTTTAAGTGACTGCATGCTGATAACACTTTCAATAAGCCCGGCAGCGCCTAACGTATGCCCGTAATAACCCTTTAAACTATTCACCGGTACGGATTGTAACCCGGCCAGATGAACCGCCTTACTCTCCATATCATCATTATATAATGTTGCAGTACCATGTAACGAAATAAAGTCTATTTCTTTTGCAGGGACCTTGGCTTCGCTCATCGCCTGCTGCATGGCATTAAATAATTCATGCCCGGTACGCGATGGCCCGGAAATATGGTTGGCATCGTTACTTACCGCCCCACCCCGTAGCTCTATACTATTTCCTGTACCAGGTTGGTTTACAGATAGCACAATGGAAGCCGCAGCTTCGCCCAGGTTAATACCTTTCCGGTTTGCGTCAAAGGGTTTGCAAATTTCATCGCTTACCGCCTGAAAAGACTGAAAACCCGACAGGATAAACCTTGTGATAAGATCGGCCCCTGCCACTATAATATTTTCATACATACCTGCCTGCAATATTCTTTTGGCAGTAATTAAAGCCACGAGACCAGAAATACAGGCCTGCGATATAATAAGAGGCGGTGCGGCAAAGCCAAAATGTTTTGCCAGTTTCTTTGCCGACGAAGTAAGGCTGATTTCCTGTTTTAGCGGGCCTGAAATCTCCTGCTCTTCGAGCAGGCTGATATTTCCTTTCGTAGAAGAAATGATCAACCCGGTTTTCCCGTCTCGTGGGTTAAGCTTTGTTTGTTCCAGCACGTTGCCAATAGATAAAGCCAGCAACTGCTCAAATTTTGTAAAAAAGGGAATGGGATTTTGCTGCCAGAAGCTTTCAGGAAAAAGCGAACTGAAAAACGCCCTGGAGCTTCTGCTGCCGGCTTCATGCAATTGCACGCTGCTGTCACCTTTTAGTAGCCGCGAAAAGTTTTGGCCGGTAGTATGACCCAATGGCGAAATGATATTGTCTGATATGGCGTAAACAGGTTTCATCGCCTCTCCCGGGCCTCACCCCCGATCCATCTCCTTTGGAGAGGAGAAAAACTCCCTGCTCTTTTTATACGCTGATATATGCATAGGTGCAGAAGTGTGCGACGCAAGATGGTTGATAGTAGTACAGGAGCCGGGGTCATAACAATTTTATATATCGTGCTGTTTTTTCCAAGCCTCAAAAAAAGGCGGGTTATTTAATAATAAGGTTTGCGTATCTTTTTCCAAAAAGACCTGCGTAGTGGTACCCGTGGCAATGATTGCAGGCTCGCCTTTTTTATAAAGCTTATACGTAAAAATGATTTTTGCAGCTTCGCAGGGATGATAAGTGGCTTCAACAATGACCTTATCACCAAATTTGAGCGATTTTTTGTACTTGCATTCGGCATGTACAATAGGAACCACTACGTTTTCTTTAAAAAAATCCATATAGCCAATACCATACTTCTTTCCGAAAGCCTCACGCCCGTCTTCGAAGTAGCGGATATAATGGCCATGCCAGACAATGCCCAGCGGATCGGCCTCGTTAAACCGGATCAGCACTTCTATGGTATGGCTAAAGGTTTTTGTCATTGTCATGTGTTGGAAAAGAGGAGACCTTTCGTTTATTACTAAATATATTTTTCTGTTTAACTGAACATTGATAACTTCTGGCACGAACATACCGTCATCCGTCATCTATCAACTGTCAACTATCATCATCCGTCAACTTCCGACTTCCACTTCTTATATTCAGATTTGGATATCTGGTCAATGATCTTTTTAAAGCCAGTAGCCCAGTAATTCCTGAAGCTGAATCCCATACCTACTTCACCTTCCATCCTTTTTGCCATCAATACCTTTTTGCCTTTAATATCAAATAAAACAACCCAAACGGAAATAGCTTTTTGTGTTTTGCTCATAGCGTCTACTACAAACAACAACCCTGTGCCGGATCTGTTACCACCATCAAAACCTTTTATTAAGGCCTGGATATCGCTTTCTTTTAAACGATTAAAATCCTCGGTGCTTGTTGATTGCAGCTTATCAGGATCTGCCTTTTCATTTCGTTTATCGGTATAGCTAAGATCGCTATGCAGTTCTGATCTTCTGAAAGCGCCGGCGATATTATATTTTTTTGCTTCGTTGACCATCAGCGCATTTAACCCAGCAAATTGTCGTGTTACAATGTCTGTAGGGTTGGCATTCGGATCGTTGATCAGTTTTGCCTTGGTAAAATCAATACCATAATAAAAAACAGGCGTTTCAGTATTATTCAAAACCTCTTTAAGGGTTTGGGCCTTTGCCTGAAATGCCAACAAGACAATAATGACTAAAATGGAAATTGTAGAGAATAACTTTTTCATTTAGGGACGTTTTTAATTATTCTGATATAAATATTTTCATTTCGCAAGATCCGATATCTTTTCCATTCACAGCTATTTTTCCTTCTATTACCGTTGCATTGAATATTTGATGCTTAACCGTAATAACCGTATCAAGCACATCCCCGGTTTCGGGGAGGCTGCTGATTTTTAAATGCTGAACAGCACCAATAAATCCAACAGGGACCGCTTTTTGTTCCTGCTGACAAATATATCCTATACGCGCAGCAGCTGTTTGTGCAATATTCTCTACCAGGGCTGGTTCCGTCAATCTCCCATAGAATACAAAAAGATTGTCCTCCTTCACGGTAAAACGGGTTGAAGCACCGGTTCCATTACAGGCTTCCAGGGTATCTACCATTACAAATGGCGCACGCTGAGGAATATAGGGCAATATATTAGTGGCTATGCTCAAAGCAAATGATTAATGGCGTTAAAAGTAAGGAAACTTAGGGATTTTAAACAGGGTCCTTATTTCCAGGGGTGCACAACAGCTTTCGGTTTAGAATGGCTTAAGTATTGAATGGAATCGGAATATCCCCCTTTGGACCAGCGGGAGATATGTCGTGTTCAAAAAGTGCTATACACCTTATTTCCAGAAGTCATAATAATTATACCATTGCGAAGGGTAGCGCCGTACTTTTTCCGTCATGGCTTCTACAAATGGCTCCAGTACAGCCTCAGGCGAGGAGCATCCTGAGCTTTTATACTCAACAGCTTCTGTTGCAAAAAAATGGTAATGGTAAAGTGATTCTTTTAACGCAAACACAAAAGAAACAGGAACATCGAGCCTGGAAGCCAATGCAAAAGGCCCTTGCGGAAACTTTGCCGGTTTTCCTAAAAACACTGTTTCAAGGGTCTTATTTCCGGGTAAGAACCTGTCAGAGTGCATACAAACCAGCTCGTTTTTATTCAGCGCTTCCATGATCTCGTAAATATGAGAGATATTGTCTTTTATAACAATGATATGGGCATTTCTATGCCCGGTCGTGTTTTCGAGGTATTGTTTTAGCTGCTCGTGCTCCCCATCAAACATCACGATATTGATTTTGGTTTGGAGTCGTTTTAATAAATGCCCGGCAATCTCCCAATTGCCTATATGGGCGCTCAGCAGCAACCCTCCTTTGCCTTTGGCCACCATCTCGTGCAGGTGTTCTTCACCATCAAAATTGAAAGTAAATTTGTTTTTAATTCCGGCCATTATTACAATCCGGTCTATAATGGCCTGGCCAAACCAGAAGTAGTTGCTGTATAACTTTATAAGCGACCTGAAAAAAGAGAACTTCAATCTTTTTCTAAAATAATACCATATCGCGCGGGATGATTTCCAGCTGAACAGGAAATAATACCCGGCCACAAACAAGAGCAATATATAAGCAGGCAACACTCCTATGCTTTTCAAAATGGCTATGAATATCCCATAGCCGGTTTTATTACCTTTGGACTTGCCCTCCCAGTCTGCCATTTATTAATTTAATTTAAACGTACAAAGTTATACCACTGGCATATATTTATTTAAGATCGCTTATACAAATACCTTTTACTTTTGAATGAATTTTTTTAAATTAACAGGATGAATTCTTTTTTGCAACAGGAAATTTTAGACAATACGGTACAAACTTATTTGATTGTAGCCGGTATTATACTGGTAGTCTTTTTATTTAAAAAATATATAGCTCATTACGTTGCTTCTTTTTTCTTTTTTATTTTAAAAAAAAGATATAAGAACATTGACAGTGTATCTTTTGAAGGTCTGATTGCAAAGCCCCTGGGGTTGTTTATTGCCACTTTTATAACTGTTATTGCCTTAGACAAACTTAATTTCCCCCAGGCATTGGATTTTAATATCTATCGCCTGAAACTGCAGGAGCTGCTGCGAATGACTGGCTCCGCTCTTATTATCATTACGTTTTTCCGGTTTTTAATTAAGTCGGTAGATTTTGCAATTCTTTTAATTAAGGAACGGTATATACGGCAAGGCGATAATGCTAACCACCAGTTGGTGTTTTTCTTTAAAGATTTTATAAAAGTGGTGATTGGCATTATAGGAGCGTTGCTGCTTTTAAAATATACTTTAAACTATGATATTAAAGGTCTGGTTACGGGACTTAGTATCGTGGGTGCAGCTGTAGCATTGGCATTAAAAGAAAGCCTTGAAAACCTGATAGCCTCTTTCATCATATTTTTTGACAAACCATTTGAAACAGGTGATGCCGTTAAGGTAAACAGCTTTAGCGGTGTGGTTGAAAAAATCGGCCTTAGAAGCACGCGCATCAGGACAGACGCTAAGACTTATATAACCGTACCTAACAAGCAAATGGTAGATAGTGTGCTGGACAACCTAAGCAACCGAACCCAACGCAGGGCAGACCTTCGCCTGGAAATAGGAGTGGACACGCCACCACAAAAAGTAAGTGCATTACTCGATGGTATAAAAAAAATATTATCTGTTCCTGAAATTCTGAACTTCAACCTGTATCTGACCGATATTATGCCGAATGCACTGGTAATAACGGCCGACTATTACACTTCTCCCGATAATATAAAAGCGTTTAACAACACCAGGCAAAAGGTAAACCTCGAAATAATGCAATTGATGGAAACCCTGAACGTGGATCTGTCTGGAAAAAGTACCAGCGTAAGTATTGTGAGCGGAAAGCCAACTACTTCGCAGCCGCCACAATAGCAGCCAGCTCTTCATCAAACCGGCCTGTAATGCCATATTCTACTACGCGGCCCAGCTCTTTGCCATTTTTAAGCACAATAATAGTAGGCACATGCGCAATATCCAGGTTGGCAGCGAAATGCGCATCATCTTTTTTAGTCCTGTCCAAACCAAATAAGGTGATCCGCTTTTTATCAAGACCGGCCTGCGCTGCAATTTTGTAAAACCGGGGAATGACATAGTGCGAGTCAGCGCACCAGGTTCCAAAAAAAATAAGAAATGTAACACTGTCTTTTGTTTCAGAAAAACGCCTTACAATTGCCTCATCAGGAGTATAAGCGCGCTCGTGCACTCCAAACCAGTTATAATTAACAGTGTCTGCGATTAAAATACTATCGGTTACAAAACCTTTCAGCAGGTTTTTACCTGTGCGGTCTTTAACGGTTTCAAAATGCTGTGCGTAAGTAAAAAAGAAAAGCGTTATCAGGATAAATGTAAAAAATATGTGCTTCATCTAAAGTTGTTAATTGAATGCGATAAAAGTACAATGCATTCATCAGCCGGCAAAAAATGGCAATACCTGTACAACACCGACCCGGAACTATACTTTACAGTGTTGCCTTTAATTCTAAAAAGAAAGCCTTCATTTTTTCAAGCGATTGAACAGCGGCGAGTCTTTCCCCAGCATTTTTATTGTTCTTTAAATATTCACGTGCACCTTCAATGGTAAATTTTCTCCGGCGCAGCAGGTCGTATATCAGGTAAAGATTTTTTACATCCACAGGCCGGAAAAACCGGTCGCCTTTCCCGTTTTTTTTGGGTTTTAAAATATCAAATTCACTTTCCCAGTAACGTATAAGTGAATGATTTTCTTTAAACATGGCGGTAACTTCTCCCATGCTGTAGTATTGCTTCGAAAATAATACTTCATCATCCGGCATCTCTATCATGCCTGCAGCAATAGTATGCTCCTTTACTGATTTCCGCCCCCTGGTGCTCCTGCGTTCAAACAGTTGGTCAGGTTCTGTAACAGGTACGTTTTCAGGAAAATCCGGCTGATCTGTTTCAGACATCACCTCCTCTGTAATAGATTGCTGATTATCAGCTATTTTTGTTTCAAAGTCCTGTTTTTTAACTGTATCTTCCGGAAACGCTTCAACAATTCCTGCATCCTTAACAGGGTGCTCTTTTTCCTGATCCCCGTTCACTTTTGCAACAGGAACAGCTTCAACAGGGCTTTCCTCCATCGCTTCTATCTGCGCAGGAGGCCTCAACGAGTGCTTTCTGGGTTTGGGAAGTGGATCTACTTTCTCCACTTCATCAAAAAAGGAGAACGCACCCTGATTTTGTGAAGGAGTCTTAGCCATAATTACAAATCTACTGATATTAGATAATTGAAAACGTTAATCACACCCGTTTTAAAATATAAAACGCTACAAGCCGCAGGATATTTTATCCACTCCTCCTGGCATTTTTGGTATAAAAGGGGCGCCTGAAAAGGAAATAATGTTGCAACACCATTCAAAAAGATCTTTTTTATACAACATTTTTACGTTGGATATAATGCCTTATATCTTATGAATCCCTTGCCTGTACAATGTTTCAGTAAAATAAATACCGTTTGAAAATAAAATTAATAGCATTAAATTGGTTTTAAAACAGGAAGAATTGCAATTACTTTTGTGTAACAATAACACAAAGGGGTTATTTCAAAGAGAAGAAGAGAAAGTGAGAAGGAATACAAAGTTTTTTAAGTTTTTTTCATATGGCAAGCAATCGTTAGAGGTCAGTCCGTTTCTACGGAAGGACCTTTTTTATTTAATGTCATGGAACCGACTGATATAAAAAAATCCGGGAAGAAACCCGGATTAACAATTTAAAAAACACAAGGCTCGCAATCGTTAGAGGCAATCAATTAGAGGTCATTTTTAAACATCGGCTACGCTTAGCTGATGTTTGCTATACTCCAAAATCTGTTTTTTTGATGTATAGGGACGCTAAGGTATAATTATTTTCTATACGGCCTTAACTTTTTCTTAATTTTTTTTACAATTTTTTTAAACCAGGTATTAAAAATACTTGTTTCAGATCAATAAACAGGAAATATACAGGAGTGTTGGGCATAAATACCAATATCCCGTGAAACACAATAGGGAGCTGAATTTTTAGCACTTTGTTCATCTTTGAAGTAAAAAAATTAACATTAAGTTATTATTCCTGTGTTTTTATCCGTTTTATCTTTGCACCAGATAAGCGAAAGCTATCAAAAAGTAGATTATAAGTTTTTTTTCATATGGCAAGCAATCGTTAGAGGTCAGTCCGTTTCTACGGAGGGACCTTTTTTATTTTTGGCTGGTGGATCAGCTTTGAAAAAGTCAGTGAAAATCAAAAGATGCCGGACCTTCAAACATCAACCTGACATCATTCAGCATAACAATACAGGCTGAATTTCCCCGCTTTTTAAAATTATAAGGAGCAGATTTTTGCTTGGACATCCCTTTATCAATACAATAAAACATAGTCCCCTAAAGAGTTTCAGAAAATATTATACGCTTGAGAGTAGTATTTTAAGGCTTAAGTTGGATTTATAATTGTACAAATAGCAATTATCTTTGTGTAACAATAACACAAAAGGGTTATTCAGGAGACGAAAGAAGAAGAGGAAGTGTGATAAAAAAAGATTTTTCAAGTTTTTTCATATGGCAAGCAATCGTTAGAGGTCAGTCCGTTTCTACGGAAGGACCCTTTTTTTTTGGCCCTAATACAAAAAAGGATTGCTTTTCAGCAATCCCAGGTTCATAGGTTCCGGCGCACCAGCTTTATTTGGTACTCATCTGGTTAATAAGGCTTAACAGCTGGCTTTCAGATACTTCAGTCATATTGAACGTAAACCCTGCGTATGTTTTTCCGGCATCGGGAGCAGGTATGGTTACATCTCTCATTTCTGCATAAAACTTCCCGTTTTTAGCACTGAGCGCCAGAAAAGTTCCTTCCTGTCCTACCGGGATGGAGTTTTGATAGCTTAACAGTCCTTCCTTACCCGCAGCCGGGGAAAAAATAACATTATATAGCTTTATTAAGGTATTGGTATTCTTTGTTTTAAAGAACAACAGGCTGGGGTCTGAGCTGGAATAGTTATTACCTGTTTCGGAATTAAACTTATCGCCAAAGTATCCAAGAATAGTTGTTTTAGGGCGGGGATCGTTATATAAAGCATCGCAGTTCCTCCATTGACCTAAAGCGTCTAAAGGAAAAATGGTTGTTGCCGGTGAAGCCACTCCAAAACCCGGGATCTGATCCCATGCAATCCCTCTTCTTACGTTTACCTGGCTTGTTACAGAAACGCTGATGTTTTCATGATTGTGGCCGCTTAAGGTATAGCTGATTGTACTGTCTCCATCCCACATAGGCACTTCTCTCTGCTGACCATTTGCACCGGCTCCTATAGGAACAACAACGCTTGGAGGCTTCGCTCCGTTTAAAACCAGCTGATTATTATTTTGCTCGGCCTTTACAATTATTTCACCAAAAGACTGGAGCATTTCTCCTCCCGAAGTAAGGGTGGGTTTATCGGCCAGGATCATATCAGAAGCGTCTAAAATATCCCTTGCCGAAACAGAAACATTCCCGGAGGCAACAACGCCTCCGCTGGTTTTAAAAGCATTGGCAGGAAAAGTGATTTTTGTGCCACTGTTTAAGGTAATGGTTCCCCCGGCAGCAGCATCTATCGTAAATTTTTCATCTTTTGGTGCATGCCTGGCAAAAAAAGCATCCATCAATTGTGTGGAGGCTTTGTCATCTATACCCGGGATCTTAACAGAATTATCGCTTTTTTTACAGGAGCTGATAGTAATAGCAGCGATGGCAATAGCGGCGGTTAATAAAAATGTCTTTTTCATAACTATGGGTTTTAAATTGTTTTAAATGATTGTTTACAGGTATATCAGCACCTGGAACAATTGTTACCCCTTAGTTGAAAATTTTTTATTTCTTTTTTAAAATGACAACAGCCGCTGCTGCAGTTGCAAGTAGCAAACCAATACAAATGTAAATGAACAAGGAGCTATTTGCCGGTTTAACCAATACGGGAAGATTGTTTCCCTGGTAATAAATAGCGGCCCAAAGCCAGGGATTTTGATCAGCAACGGATGTTTTCTCCCCGAAATATATAGCCCTGGCTTGTTGTAATGCTTTAGCCGGCTCTTTCGCCCGGATCAGCTCCTTATAAAAATTTTTCAGAAGAGTGGTGGTGGTGGCATCATCTACCTGCCAGCGGGCAGAAAGCACGCCTCCTACTCCTTTGCCTATAAAAGTGCGCCCCAGGCTTAGCATTCCCTCCTGATGCACTGATGCCCCTTTGCCGGTTTCGCAGGCGGCGAGCACTACTAACGGGCATTTTGAGCGGCTGTACTGCATCTGCCCCAGGTATAATTTATTTTGCAGTACAATAAAGGGCTGTGAGCCGCTGTCATCAGCAACAGCATGGGAAGATAAATGGACGATATTGTTCTCATTTAATTCTTTATAGAAAATATTATCGGTTGCAGTGGCAGCATTGTACCTTTTACAGCTAAACAATTTTTTTAAAAATGATGCCTCCTCTTTTGCCGAAGGCAATGCTGGAAATCCTAAATGCTCCTGCTCAAAACTAAAAACAGTCATTCCTGCAGCATCTTTATGTTTCGCTGTATTCAACAGCTGTAATAAAGAGAACTGGTAGCTTATTGTATTGGCAGCACCAAAGTATTGAGGCTCTTTCCCGCTATAGGAAAGTGCTTCAAAAGGTAAAAGATGCAAGGCGCCAGCAGGTGAAATAATGTACGCCGATGTGCGGGAAGATGCGTCCGGCAAATATTTTTTTAAAAGTGCGGCCGCGAACTGGTAATATCCGGGAGGGTCATTGTTGAATGCGCCCGGACCGTTATAGAAATAAGTATTTACAAAATGACTAATGTCCTGGAAAGCAGCCGGCGCCTCTGCCACGTGACTTACAGACGAAGAACTTATATGCACCATGTAAAAAGCAGTATCGGAGCAATAATAGCTTACTATGTTGCTGTGTCTTCGCGCATCATTCAGCCATGCCAGGAATTTATCGTACCGCGGGGCCGATAACTGTTCTTCATAATTGCTTTTGGTTAAGCTTAGCTGGTATTCTTTTTCTGCTATACGCGTTCTTATGGCCTCCTGCTCCTGTGGTACAGCTGCCTGCGCCAGCAATAAATAATCGTTACGCAGTTCATCAAAAGCAGGCGCAGCAATACTTGTATCTGTTTGCAGGCGTTGGCTGCGCTGCTGGTTATACATCAGTTTCCGGCCTTTTGACAGCTCTGTGAGCCAGGCTGCTTTTAGTAAATACGTTTCCTCTTTGGTATGATTGTACATGGCATGGTGCCAGGCTATACCTTTTTCAGTAAGCAGATCGTTTGAATAAATGCTGCTGTTACTATACATCCAGGCGTCTATTAACTGCTGGGTGTAGTAATCGTTTAAAACAGCCTGTGTGTACCAGTAGGAGGCACTATCCGCCTGATCTGTTTTTTCAAATACCTGTGCAAGGCCAAACATGGAAGTGGTTACCGTAAAATCGGGGTATAAACCAATGCTATCGCGATAGAAAAAGGATAATGCTTTATTATACCATAATAAACTTTCTTTCGGCCGGCCTTTTAAAAGGTAGTTATTCCCTAATGCGTTAGCCAGGCGGGCTTTTTCTCTTGGCGAAACAAAAAATCCTAAATCCCAGGCGTTATGAAGACAGGTTATTGCAGGGCCGGGTTTATGCTCTGCATTAAGAATACGGGCTTTATTTGCAAGCGATGTAACCTGCCAGGCTATATTATCCTCAGCAGTCATTTTTTTAAGTAAGGCCTTATCATTCCAGTATTTTGCACTATCTGTTTGCCCTGTTTCCAGGTAAGCTTCTGTTTTGAGATTATATAGCTGGATCGCGGCCCGGCCGTTCCCGGTTCTGATTGCTTCAAGCCCTTTGCCTGTAATGACCTGGACCATTGCATAGTCCTGCATGTAAAAATAAGTGGTGGCAAGGTTGGCATATAACCCGGGCAGCATTCCTTCCCTGCCATTTTCTGTTGCCGACCGGATAGCGGTTTGCTGTATAATAACGGCTTTGGTAAAATCGCCTGTGCGGGTATAATTATTTCCAAGAGGTTTACATACATATTCTTCAAACGCCCATTCACTTGCCAGTACTTTGTCGTTTTTATTTGCCTGGTAAAAACCCAATGCTTTCTCATACCACCGGGTAGAAGACTTTACCTGCCCGCTTTGTAAAAGGTGGTAAGCAATGTTAGTAAGCAGATTATAATACGCTATTTTTTCATCAGGGTCTTTTGGCTGCCGCCAGATATTACCCAATACAGAATCTGCCTTACCGGCAAGCACGGGCGTTTCATCTATCCTGTCGAATAGATAATTGATATATCCCGATAAAGAATCTTTCTTTTTAAAATGGCTATACTCCTGCGATAACTTTTGTTGCGGGGCAATAGCATTTGCAAACAACAGCACAATTGCTGCCAGCAATACAATAAACAATGGTATTTTAAAATAGTCGGGAGCTTTAGTTACAAACGCCATCCTGCATATATGTACCCAAAGCTACTGTTTTTACCATTGTAATAATACCTAAGGCCCAAATGCGGGCCCAGCTTTACTTTGCCCACCTGTAGATCAAAAAACGGGCGGGCCTTCCAGTTGCTGAATGCTTTTATTTTTTCTGTTGCTGATATACCGTACGGAAGCTGAACACCATTGGCACTAATGATATTGTAATTATTTGACGTTTTAATATCGCCGCCTATATCGGCTGTTACCACTGCACCGGTGCCAATGGAAATATAATCATTGATATTGTAACGAAGCTGAAGCGGGATGAGCTTTACCTGGCTTATTTTAGTGGTTTGTGTGGAGTCGAAAGAATTATATTCAAACTCCCTTTTCAAAGAATCAATAAAAACCGTCCCTCGTTTTTCTATCCCTGTAAAATGAGCGGTCTGAGTGCTTATACCTGCCTTATAATACAATTCCACCTGGAAGTAGGGTAGGTAGGGAGCAAGGGGAGCAAGGCCCACACCTGTTACTATACCATCGCTTGTTACAGCATCGCGTCCCAAAGCCTTTTCATAACCTGCCATAAAAACCGGCGAAGGGCTTTTTTTAAATCTTCCGGTTGCATAATTGGTAATGACCGGCTCATTCTTGTCAAAATAAATGGCCGTGCGCGATTTGAACGGTTTATTTTCGAGCTTCTTTTTAGTTACCACGCTAAATTCTATAAACCCCTTGGTGCTATCCTTATCCTCCACACCTTTTTGATTGGTACCCGGTAAATAAATCCCGTGAAAAGTAAATACAGCGCCTTTATCATTCTTTTCCAGCTCCCAGCACCCGCGCTTTTCTTTTGCCAGACTATCACAAGGCGGGCAATAGGGGTGCATATCAGTAACTTTTATTGTTTCAGGATTTAGTACAGGAGCCAATGTCATATCCAGCGCTATTTTACGTGCGGGGCCCTTGCCATTGTTTTGAAATCTTACTTTATAATTCAGCGGCTTATATTTTTTTAAGAAGCGGTAACTGAGCCTCCCTCCTTTTATATTCATTTTATTGGGATCGTGGGAGTTTACTACCGGAACGCTTAACCGGTGCATTACCGGCTGTCCCTGATCGGGCACATATACGCCTGTAATGGTAAGGGTTGCATTCGTGTCTTTTATCATTTCGGGAGTAACATGTAATTGTAAAAAGGAAAAGCGGGCTTCGCCGGATGGGACTGCTTTCAGATCTGTGCTAAGCACATTTTTATATAATGACACTGTATTAGAAAATAAAGCGCCGGCATCCGCTGCATCAACTTTTTTTACAATCCCGGACGCGGGACTGCCACTTTCGGTAACCAGCAAAGAAGCATTAAACCCCGGAATTTCATTTACATTGCTGTGCGCCATTAATAAAGAGGTTTCCTCATAGCTTCTGAACTCCGAAGTATCAAAACAGGTTTGCTCAAACTGCTTCTCGTTCAGCATTAAATACAGCTTTCCTTTTTGTTCCTGTGCGCCGGTGTTCTTCCAGCCTACGATCAGCACCATGGTATCGTTAGGCTTTGCCATACAGTTGTATTTCAGCTCAAACAGGCCATTGGCTTTAAAGAAATCCTTTTCGGCTGCAGAAGCTACGGCCCGGCCGCCGGAAGGTTTTTCAATTTTTATTTTTTCTTTTTTACGCTGGGGTTTTTTCCCGTCATCATAATTATTAACCGCATAGAGTATGCAATCATACACTCCATCCTTCTCATACACATGCTGCGGATTTTCGGCTGTGCTGAAGTGTCCATCTCCAAAATCCCAGAGATAGGTATAAAAGGGCTCAGGAGCGCCCGGTATTTGTGTAAGAACCGGTAGCTTTACAGAAAAGGAAACCTTATTGCTGCTGTCTATTACAGCAACAATAGAACTGTCTTTGTCTGCCTGCTGTGCAGCGGCAAAACCGGTTAACAGGAGGAAGAAAAAAAAATTATATACACTTTTCACGCTGGCAGTTTTTCAGTATATCAATTGATATATATTTTGTTACCCCTGATTTTACAGCAGAGCTTGTTTAAATATGTTCGCAATTAAATTTATTCAAATATTATCACAAAAAAGAATTTTATTACATTAGCTGATTACAAACCAATTATTTGCATACCGATCAACAATATATTGAAGCGCTCAAAAACCACGATTCCCTGCAAATAGAGGGTATCTATAAAAATTTCGCGCCCGGAATAAAGAAGTACCTCTTATCAAAAGGTGCCGGTGAGGAAGAAGCCGGTGATATTTTCCAGGAAGCGGTCATTGACGTTTATAAGCTGGCCAGGGATGGCTCTTTTGTGCTTACCTGCCCGCTGGAAGCTTTTCTGCTGCTGATCTGTAAGCGGAAATGGATCAACAAGACAGAAAAAAACAAACGGCAGGGGGTAACAAAAAGCATAGACGACGGATATACCCAAATAGCAAGCGGAGACACTGAAGCGGCAGCCCTATACGCTGATACTTTAGAAAAGGAAAGTACCGTAATGGAAATGCTCCAAAAAATAAGTGCACGTTGCCGCGAAATTATTGTAGCCAGCTATACAGATAAACCGCAGCAGCAACTGGCAGATGAGATGGGTGTAAGCTATGCTTACCTGCGGAAAAAGAAATCGCTTTGTATGGCTGAATTAATATCGCTTGTAAGAAATAAAAAACATAATGCAGCATGACCCATTTTGAAAAAATAGAAGCATATATTGAAGGCTGGATGACAGGCCCGGAACGTGCTGCATTTGAAAGCGAGCTGCAAACCAATGCCGCATTAAAACAGGATTATGAAGATTGGCTGGAGGCAGATGCTATATTAAAGAAAAACCTGTTGCCGGCAGATGATGCTGCCATCAAAGAAATTGTAACACCCCTTACCCGGCAATATTTTAAACAGGAAAAGAAACAACCAGCAAAAGTTGTTTCCTTCAAAAAGTACATTATCAGCGTTGCTGCTGCCGCCGCAATTGTGATCATTTACCTATCTGTTCCTGCTGGAATTGATAGCTATACCGTTCCTGAAATGCCCCAGGCTGTAGTAAGAGGGTCAGAAGCATTATCTAATAAAGGCGCATTACTTTTTAATGAAGGGAAATATAAAGAAGCCATCCCGTTGCTACAGCAACAGGCAGCCGCTAATCCCGGGGATGCTACGGCTCATTTCTTTTATGCAGTAAGCCTTGTTAAAACAAAGCAATATGAAACGGCCTTGCCCCTGTTGGAAAAGTTAGCCACCGGCCCCTCTGCTTATAAAGAAGATGCTGCTTTTTTTGCTGCTTTATCAGCCTACAAATTAGATAAAAAAGAGGAGACAACTGAATATGCCCAATTAGTGAGCGAGGGAAACAGCTACTATAAAAAAGCACAGCAGCTTTTGAAAAAACTGGATTAACAGCAGGCTCTTTTAGTTCTTCACTTTCCAAAACCTGCCGAAAAGCCCGATATACTTTTCCTTGCTGGCTGCGGCAATAAACTTACCATTTACAGAAGCCGGGTTGAAATAGGTTATTTCCGCATTAGAATAAATAAGGCTGTTTTTATACTCAACCAGAGGCGGGGACTGCTGTCTGCTGATGGCAGGCTGAATGAATGTATTAAAATCGCTTTCTTTGGGATTGGTAAAGAATGCGATGAGTATTGCTGCTATAATTAATAAAGATATGAGCCGACGGAATTTCATAACATATTGAATAAGTTTATAATGAGCCTAACACTCTTAAAATAAACAGAACTGAGTATATTACTAACAGGATAGTTAATGAAAAAGGAACATATTTATCAACATATCTCTTTTTCTTATATGGTATTAAACTTACTATCAGCCCAATCAAAAATGAAAGCAGGGGAATAAATAAAACCATTGTCTTAATCACACTGACTCTTACTTCTTTTTCCGAAACGATATTGCCCCAAAGATCCGTAGCGCCTCCCTGAATGGGCGTTATACAGTAAACAATAACACCCATAATGAGACAACAAAAAACAAGAATGAAAATCTGCTTTTTGTTTGCTGAAGAAGTTTTATTTGACGTCTCTTCAAAAATATAACTTTCGGTTTTTATTGAATCCGGCATAAACAAAACATTGATATTAATGTAAAACGCATTAACTAAACAAATACTCTACATCTTCCTTGGTCAGCGATTTTACAAAGCCCGATTCATCAGAAATAAGATCCCTTGCCAGTGCTTTTTTCTTTTCCTGGAGCTTGAGGATCTTGTCTTCAATAGTATCCTTACAAATCATCCTGTAGGCAAAAATATTTTTGGTTTGGCCAATACGGTGCGTACGGTCTATGGCCTGCTGCTCTACCGCTGGATTCCACCAGGGGTCTACAATATATACATAGTCAGCTGCGGTAAGGTTTAAACCCACGCCCCCGGCTTTTAACGAAATGAGGAACACGCGCACTTCATCATTATTCTGGAAGTTCTGAATGGCTTTCTCCCTGTCAGGCGCCGAAGTGCTGCCATCAAAATATTCATATTTCACTCCCAGCTCATCCAGCTTTTGCCGGATTAGGCCCAGCATTCCTAAAAACTGCGAAAAGACCAGCGCTTTATGGTCGCTCATATCCTCGGTAATTTCACGCGCCAGCTCTTCAATTTTTATAGAGTGATTTTCAAAAACTTCTTCTTCATTTAAAATAGCCGGCGAGTCGCATATCTGGCGCAGCTTCATCAACCCCTGCAAAATGGTGAGCTGCGATTTACCTAACCCCTGGTTGTCGATCGTTCCTAAAATTTTATCTCGATAGTCATTTCTATATGCATCATAAATGCGGCGTTGCTCATCCCCCATTTCGCACCATAAAATCATTTCCTGTTTTTCCGGAAGGTCTTTTGCTACCTGCTCCTTGGTCCGGCGTAAGATAAAGGGGTATAATATTTTCCTCAGATGTTCCTTCCTGTCGGCCTCACCTAATTTGTCAATAGGAATGGCAAATTCCTGCCTGAAAAACTCAATGCTTCCCAGCATCCCGGGGTTCAGGAAGTTCATCTGTGCATAAATATCAAAGGTGTTATTTTGTAAAGGCGTACCGCTCATGCACAGACGGTGCTTTGCATTAAGCAGAGAAGCGGCGCGTGTTACCTTACTCGACGGGTTCTTAATGGCCTGGCTTTCATCCAGCACCAGGTAATCAAATTTTACATTAAGGAACAACTTGATATCGCTCCGTAAAGTACCATAAGTGGTAATAGTAATATCCTGTTTTAATATTTCATCTGAGTTCCTGGTACGCGTGCTGCCATGATGTATGCAATAAGACATCTGGGGCGTGAATTTCCTGATCTCGTTTTCCCAGTTATAGATCAGCGTGGTAGGACAAACCACCAAAGCTTTCATTTCCTGTTTACTCTCCTTATAATGCTGCAGGAAAGACAGCGCCTGGATGGTTTTACCCAAACCCATATCATCGGCCAAAATACCACCCCAGTTAATATTTTGTAAATAGTTCAGCCACTGGAAGCCTGCAACCTGGTAGGGCCTTAGCGTTTGCTGTAAGTGCGGCGGCGGCGCTACCTCAGATATTTTTTCAAAATCTTTTAAGCGGTTATATTTCTCTTCCAGCTCAAACTGCAGCTCTTCTTCGTTTTGCAGCTCAAACAATTCGTCAATTACGCTTTTATGGTATTGCGACAGCTTCAGCTTGTTATTGCTTCCTTCGCCAACCCTGAAAAGCAAAGAATATTTTTTAAGCCATTCGTCCGGCAAAATACCTAAAGTACCATCATTAAGCTGTACATATTGCTGCTTGGCAGCCAGGGCACGCTTTACTTCTGCAATAGATACTTTCTGCTCTCCAAACATAATATCAACCTTGGCATCAAACCAGTCGGTATTGCTGCTGATAAAGATCTTTGTTTGGGGCTTTGCTGTGTTGAAGCGGAAATTGCGCAGCGCTTCATGTCCAAATACAGGCACCTGCATTTCCTTCATGGCATCAACAAATAAAAAGAACCAGTTTTCCTTTAAGATCTCAACGCCCCTTAAGGCAAGGGTACCCTCTTCTTCATTTATGATAAAGTTGGAGTGAAGGTTCTGAAGCTTTTGTATAAAGGCCTCTTCTTTTTCTTTATTGCGGTGAACGGCTAATATTTTACTGCCTTCGGGTATCAGCATTACCTGCTTGCCCACTGCATTTGTTTCGTGGCCTTTATAAGAAAACACCGGGCGGAAAACCAGGAAGTCGCCCTTCTCTGTAAGGAACAGCTTTACTTCCGGCTCTACCCCTTTTATAATTTGCAGAAGCGAAGGGTCAAAGTCTGTTTTATATTCCTTAGCCAGCGGCAGTATAAATTCGTGCAGGGTATGCGGCCATTCTTCCTGTGGTATAATTATTTTACCGTCTTTAGAAAACTTCTGTAATAACGATACGGTATCTGCATCAGGCAAGGCAAATAACTGGTGATTATACAGGTACACCAGCGGTGTGGGCGCTTCGTTTTCTTCAATACCATGCACCATGCCTCTTGCCCTGACCAGGCATTCGCAAACAAAGTCATCTCCGCTCTTATCTATAAAAAACTCAATTGCGGCGGGTATCTCAATGGCATCTACACTTTGAAGGTTTTGAGTTATAAACTTTTTTCCCTGGGGAAGAATAAATGCCAATGGGTTCTCTGCCGCATCTGCCAGCAGTTTTTTAATGCGGGGCAACAGGTATTCGTCAGCCAGTTTTTTCTCCTCTTCATTCAGCTCCCCGTCAAGTGTCGGTTCTTCCAAAACATTACCAAAAGGAGTATTGCGGAGGATATATTTTTTTAGTTCCGTATCCTGCAGTTTCCTGACTGTGTTAAGCAATGCTATATCATGTTCACTATAATTGCTGGTGTCAATATACTTTGCAATATCCAGCGCTTCTACCGTTCCTGTAAATCCGTTTTGCTCTTCATTGGTTTCGCCAATAACCGTATCAACGGTGAAGTAAGGATATGCTCTTTTATTGAAATTGAAAACAACACCCAAGCGGCTGACCGGTGGTGCCACCGTTTCAACAGCCACATCAGTCTCTGTGGCGGCCTCCTGCTTTTGTTGTGCAACAACCTGTTTGGGGGCCGCTGCACTGCCAGGCGTATTTACCCGCTTAATACTGCTGTCCAATACACGTAAAAAAGGCTTCCCTTCTTTAAAAACAAATTCAAACTTTCCTTTCAGGTCATCTGCAAGCGAGTATCCATACGCTTCAAGCAGCTTGTTCTTTTCTACATCACGATTACGGATGGTATCAAAATAATCTGACCCGTGCTGCTTGATCAACTGCATAAACACAATAACCTTGGGTAAACACAGGGGATATTCTGTATCCTCGTAATCGCAGCTGGTATCAAAGCTCCTCTCATCATTTTTACGAATAACCACTGTATGGTCTTTCCCATCAATGGCAACAACCGCTTTTACCGTTTCATCTTTTGCAGATACGATCTTTGCTTTTTTCTTCTGTAAAAATTTCTCTGCTTCGTTAAAGCTGTCACTGCTGCAAAGTGAGCGCAGTGAGCGCAGGTCAAGATTCCGCAGCTTTATAACAGTATGGCGTTGGTCGTAATACACTTCTTCATCACCCAACTGTCCTTTATCCAGCAGCTCCTGCAGCTGGAACAGGGAGGCTACTTCGTGCTTGCAAATATCACCCAGGTTATAGGGACAGGTGCATCTTAAAGATATTTGCCTGGGGTCGCTGTATTTCTGGATATATACTTTATAAAAGCTGCTGTAAGTATCGTCCTTTACACGAAATACAATATTGCCGGTAAGTTTATCAAACTCAACCAGCTCAACAAAACCAAGCGCGTGCGTTTTTTTACCGCGTCTTATCACTTCATCGGTACCGTTTGTGTAAACGTGTTTTAAAATATGTGGTAATGCCATAAAGCCTCACCCCCCAACCCTCTATCCTGCCGGATAGAGGGAGACGAGTTACAAAATTTGAAAGTTATTTATAATTATATCTTTTCTATTGTTCTTTCAGATTGTTTTCAAAAAGGACAATCGGCAAAAATAAAAGAAAGATTTTCGCTTTTCCGAATGTTTTGAGGAATATTTTATTTCCGGGAAATGGGTGAAAAGAAAATGTTACCTTTGTGAGTTTTTTTAATTTTTCCGGTACCCTTAAACGGGCAACTGTTCCTGAAAAATAACGAAGCGCAATCCGTAAGAGAAGGCCAATAGCACCGGCTTTGCATTATCGCATGATCTCTTTCAGCACCGGTAACGTTTTCAGCTTTCTAAAATCGTTCAGGTGCTGGCTGTAATACATTTCCATTGCTTCCAGAATTTTACGCCGGGCTTCAGCATCAGCTTCAATTTCTGCCAGCTCCTGCGGATGCCGCACCTGCAAAAGCGCTGCCAGTATCAGTGCGTATCTTTTTTCAAGATATAAATGATGAAATACCGGCGCATTGGTAAAAACACCTTCTTCTATATCAAAGAAAATCTCGTTACTTTCCAAGGTTCCGGGTGTAATATTTTGCGGCAAAAAACCAAAAAAATGCGTAAGCTGCACTGCAAAAAAAACAGGAAAATTGGCCATTACCTTATCATTGCAGGCATCAAGCGCGGTAAAACAATCTTCAGTAAAAGCGAACAGGCCATAATTGTTTTCGGGTTGTTTTAGGCATTGGGTCAAAAGCTCTACCATATAAGCCGCTACCCCGTTTTTAAGTACATCAGAAAAAATATGCTGGTACATACAGGCGAACCTGTATTCTTTTACCCGGTTCAGTTGTTTAAATTCGTTATAGTACACTTCCATGTCCAGTATGGCAGCCGGCTGGAAAAAGCTGATACGGCCGCCGCCCCTTTTCCCCGAAGTTCTTATCCCGTTCAATAAATAAGATTGCAGCCCAAACAGCTCGGTGTACACAGAGGCAATAATGCTGGTTTCACCATACTTCACGTAACGGAGCACTATTCCTTTGGTTTTATGGATTTTATCAGGCAACTTATAACAATATGAGCATGCAAGGTAATTTTTTTCTTTTCTTTGTGCATACTGCAACGATGCAGCCTTTCAAAAAGTGAGCAAACTAAACAAGATTTAAAAATACGTTCTATGTGGGAAAAGCTGGGTAAAGCCGTTCTTAAATACAGGTTCATACTATTAACAATATTAATCACAGCAACTGTACTATCCGGCTACCAGGCCACTAAAGTGCAGCTGGGATATGAATTTACCAAAGCTATCCCCACCAATCACCCGGTAAATATTGCTTACCAGGAATTTAAGAAGAAATATGGAGAGGATGGCAATATGCTTATTATTGGTATTCAAACCGATCAGTTATTTACAGAAAAAATATTTAACCAATATGTTGACCTGCAGAACAACCTTAAAAAGATTCCGGGAGTTTTAGATATATTAAGTGTTCCCGGAGCGGTTACCCTGGTAAAAGATCCCGCTTCTGAAAAGCTGCAGGCAAAAAAAATCTTCCCTGCTACAACACTTACCCAGGCACAGTTAGATGAAAGTGCTGCCACCTTCCGCAACCTTCCCTTTTACAACGGTTTGCTCTATAACCCAGTTACCAATGCTTACCTGATGGGGCTGAGTATGGATGCACAAATTATCAACTCAAAAAAAAGAGATGCCGCGATCAATGCTGTAACAACCCAAATTAAAAAATTTGAACAGGCTACTAAGGTAGAAGTAAACCTAAGCGGTCTCCCCTATATCAGAACAGTGCTGGCGGCACGCATCGCCAATGAAATGCGTTATTTCCTTACCGCATCTATTGTGCTTTCAGCAATCATATTATTACTTTTTTTCAGGTCAGTAAGCTCTATGCTGCTCTCTCTTGCTGTGGTAATCATTGGTGTATTGTTCAGCCTCGCTACCATGCACTTTTTTGACTATAAGATCACATTGCTTACTGCTTTAATTCCGCCATTGATTGTGGTAATAGGTATTCCCAACTGCATTTATTTCCTCAATAAATACCATACAAGCTGGCATAAGCAGGCTGCTTTGGGTAATCATATCCCCGCCCAGCAAAAAAAGAAAAATGCCATTACTGACATGGTAAGCCGCATGGGCATTGTAACACTGTTCTGCAATGTAGCAGCCGCTATTGGTTTTGCTGTTTTTGCACTTACCAAAAGCGCTATATTAAAGGAGTTTGGCGTAGTGGCGGGGATCAATATCATGCTGCTGTTCTTTATATCGCTGATACTAATACCCATTGCCCTCTATTTTCTACCGCCGCCCAAAGAAAAACATACTAAGTATTTATATAACCCAAGACTGAACCGCTGGCTGGACAGGCTGGAGAAATGGTCTTTGTCCCACCGCAGGCAGATATATATTATAACTACCGTGCTGGTTGTTATAGCCGTTGCTGGAGCACTGCGCCTTCAAAGCAATGCTTATATGGTAGACGATGTGCCTAAAACGGATAAAATTTATACCGACCTTAAGTTTTTTGAAAAGAACTTTAAAGGGGTAATGCCATTGGAAATTATAATAGACACCAAAAAGAAGTACGGCGTAACCCGAAATTTCAACAACCTTGTTAAAATAGACTCTTTTGCCCAATACCTGGCCGCAAGGCCGGAAGTAGCCCGTCCTTTAAGTCTTGTAGAAGGATTGAAATTTGCCAAACAGGCCTTTTATGAAGGTGACAGCAGCAGCTATTCCATGCCCTCTGAATTTGATTTACCGGGATTGGCCCAATACCTCAATATGAAAACAGGCAGCACCGGTACTGCAGGTAATGAAAATACTCTTACCAAGCTCGTTTCCCGGTTTATGGATAGTACTAAACAGGAGGCCAGGCTAAGCGTGAACATGGCCGATGTAGGCACCCACGCTTTACCCGAACTGCTGGACGGCATTCAGAAACGCGCCAACGAACTTTTCCCTAAGGATCAATACAATGTATCGCTTACCGGCAGCAGCATTGCCTTTTTGGAAGGAGGACGGTTTATCATCAACGGATTACAGGAAAGCATTTTCTGGGCCTTTCTTTTAATAGCGCTCTGTATGCTGTACCTGTTTAAATCGCTGCGTATCTTATTGTGCTCTTTAATTCCCAATATTATTCCGTTAGGAATAACAGCCGGTATTATGGGCTGGGCCGGTGTACCGCTAAAGCCCAGCACCGTGCTTATATTCAGTGTTGCACTGGGTATTGCCATAGATATTACCATAAGGTTCCTGGTAAATTACAAACAGGAGCTGAGCTACCATAATAATGACCCCGAAAGCACTGTAATACAAACCATACACAGCACAGGTATCAGTATCATTTACACGTCTATGGTATTAATAGCAGGATTTGTAATCTTCTGCTTCAGCGGGTTTGGCGGCACCAGCGCATTAGGCTGGCTTACTTCTGTAACCTTGATAACGGCTACGGTTACCAACCTTATTTTACTTCCGGCGTTGCTGATAAGTTTTTCCAAAAAGCCGGTAAAAAAGCCATAAGCTTATTTACCGCCTACGAGCTTTTCCTGTAATGCAGCTAACTCATCCCATTTTCCGGCTGCAGCTAATTTAGCCTGCTTAGGCCATGATGCAGGATCGTGTAATTGGAATTTAGGACCAGCAGCTTCTAAAACAGCTTTCAGCTTCTTTCCTGTTGCTTTTCCTAACGCTGCAAAAGTGCTGATACCGTCTGCTTCCAGCAATTTAGCTATTTTGCTTCCGATTCCTTCGATCTTGGTAAGATCATCTTTCACAATAGCGGTTTTAGTTTCTTTTTTTGCTTTAGCTTTTGGCTCAGCTGCAACAGTTTCTTTTTTAGCCTTTGTTTCTTTTTTAGGAGCTTTGGCCTTTTTAACGGTTGCTTTTTCCTCAGCAATTTCTGCAGGAACAGAAATCACAGAATTTTCCACACCAAAAACAGGGTTATGCGCATACTGCTCTGCAGCCCAGTCATTGATCCAGGTGCCATTGTTCAATAAAAAACGGTATTCATAAGTTTTACCGGGTTCCAGGTCAACAGAAGCGGCTAAAGAGCCATCTGGTTGTACGCTTAAGCTAATGCCTTTGTCTAAATTCCACTCGTTAAAGTCTCCAAGTAAAAAGGCTTCTGTAGCGGTGCCTAAAGCTTCAGCAGGTAGCGTAAATGTGATCTTTTTCATCTTTATATTATTTAAAAAAATAAATTGTATTTGAATTTGCGCTGCAAATATAGCTAAAGTCAGGATAGTATTCAGTTTCACGCTGTATAATGGTTCAAAAAATGTGGATAGTAAGAATTATTTACATTACTTTAGTTGATTCGTATATGCACATAAACAATATATAATATGTTCGGCCGTTTAAAAATAATGATCGTTTTAACCTGGGTTTTTTTGATGTTGCTGTCATTTAAAAATCCTCCCAGCGTTTTAATAATGAGCAAAACTGCGGGTTTTTACCATACCTCTATACCTGCGGGTATTGCAGCTATACAGAAGCTGGGTAATGAGAATGGCTTTGAGGTTGATACAACAACCGATCCGGCTGTTTTTACAGCCAAACATTTAAAAAAATATGCAGCCATTATCTTTTTAAATACCACAGGAACATTATTCAATGAGGTCCAGAAAACAGCTTTACAGAAATATATCCGGTCTGGTGGGGGAGTTGCAGGAGTACATGCTGCTACAGATACCGAATATGAATGGCCATGGTATAATAAAATGATAGGAGCATGGTTTGATAATCATCCTAAACAGCAAGTAGCAAAGCTAATTGTAAAGGACAAAAGTCACCCGGCTACAAAGCACCTGCCCGATGTTTGGGAAAGGAAGGATGAGTGGTACAATTTCAAAAATATTAATCCTGGCATAAAGGTGCTGATAACGATTGATGAAAAAAGCTACGAAGGCGGTAAAAACGGCAATTTTCACCCTATGGCATGGTACCATGATTTTGAGGGTGGGCGGGTTTTTTATACAGGGCTGGGCCATACTAATGAATCGTACAGTGAGCCTTTATTCCTGCAGCACCTGCTGGGCGGCATTCAATATGCCATGGGCAGCAAAAAGTAAAAACTGTTTAAAATGGAAAAGCGGCTCAACAAAAGCCGCTTTCTTTATAAGAACAAACAACAGTCTGTGATTGAAAAATATAACTGGCTACTTAATCTATTCTTTTGTATTGCAGGTTTAACAGCATATCTATAGTTACATTGTCATTTACCTGTACAGCGCCCAATGCCTTTTTAGGAGCCACAAGCGCATATTTTTTAAGAGAGATGGCATGGTTGCCTTTACATTGCAGAAAAGTGTCTTTTTGCTCTGTAATAGCAAGGGTTATGATCTCCTGTTTGGTACAACCTGCTATAGTAAGGTTAATGAGCGCAGAGATTCTGGCAGGCTGGTTTTTCTGCAGCCATACACTTAGCACCTCAATGGAAAGTGCCGGGTGAACATCAGCACGCAGCATTTTTCTGAAATCTTTGGTAATATAGCTATTGGCGCTTTTAAAATCGAGTATGCTCAGGTTCAAAGCATTGGCTTTTACATTAAGTCTGCTTTCTTCTTTTTTTATCCTGACCTTGCTGCCGCTGCCAAAGCCTCCCGTGTACACAAGCCTGAACTCGTTGATATTAGAAGAGCCGTTCAAAGTAAAAGTGCTTCCTTCCGATACGGAGGCCTGATAGGTTTGGGCAGTTGCTCCGCTGAAAAAAAAGTACAGTACTCCACACCATAAAAATTTAATCAGAAACATTACCCTAAGTTTTTATTGTTAGCGATAAGAATAAGGTAACAGAAAAGAAAAGGGCGGCTGTAAGCCTGCCCTTTTTCTTCAATGATTGATTAGAAGCCTACTACAGCCTGCATCACAACGCCTTTAAACTCTCCTTTAGAAAGGATATTGGTTGCAGGGAAATCGTTGTATTTCTGGTTTACATATTCACCTTTCAGCAAAATATTATTGGTAACAAACCATCCACCTCCAACAGCAACCCTGTCAATACTTTGCTTGTCTTTATTGCTGGTTACCAGTTGACCGCGTACGGTATTGTAACGGGCACCGATATATACTTTTTCTTTTTCACCGATCCTGTAAAGAGCATCTGCCGCAAACTGGTTTACATTGCGTTTATCAAAATTGGCTACTTTTTCATTGATGCTGCGGCCTTTCGCATTTTCGTATGTTCCGAAAAACTCAAACCCTTTTGCTTTTACAAAACCATTCAGCTGTATGGCCAGTATCTGGTTAGTAAGGTTAGGGCTATAACGGCCGGAAGTGAAATTATCTTTAGATGTAGCCGATACGCCTTCCATTACAAAGAAATAGTTGCTGCCGGTACGGTCGCCAGCATATAATGTGCTGCGGCCAGAGCTGTTGTTATAATATAAAGAAGCAGCACCTCTTACCCTTACCTCTCCCAGGTTTTTATCTACTGCGCCTTTCAGGTAAACAGATGGGTTACGCTTGTATTGAGTAGTATCTGTACCTGCAGCAAAAATAGGCTGCTGGTGAGTACCGTTTATAAGACCGTTAGAAATACCTATCATACCCATAACACCATCATTTTGCAGATAAACCTCACCGCCAATTTCAGTGGCAAATGCATCCATAATGTAGTTCTCTATAAATGGATTGTGAATGGTATTACCTCCATCAGAACGGCGGAAGTGCTGGTCGCCATAGTTGATTTCCATGTGCCCCATTTTAATGGTTGCATATTGCATCAGCTTGTCCCATCCTTCTCCTTTAAAAGGCAGTTTATCGAACTGGATATAGCCGCCTTTTACCCATGCTTCGTTGTGGTGCCTTGCTGCAAGGTAAGTAGTAAGGTTCAGTTTAATACCGTCATACAGCTGAACATCTATATTTAAGTTGGCCTGGGCTATACCAAAACCCGGAGCCAGTCTTGGATAAAGCGGAACAGCGCCGGAGTTGCTGTGTTTCAGGCTTTGGAACTGCTGAGAAAAACCAGCCCCGAATTTTACTTTAAGCCCCTCGTAAGGAACTGTTTCATCTTTGGTTGTTTCAAACTGATTCAGGCCTGTTTTATCCCCGGGCCTTGTATATTGTATTTCGGGTTGTAGTTTAGATAAGAAAGATTCTTCGGTTTGTGCATTTGCAATGGAGAAGCTTCCCAGTAAAGCGATAGCCAGTGATAAGCGTTTCATAAAAACTTTATTTAAATATTAATAATTGGTTGGGTTTTATTTAGTATAGGTTGAGTTCAGCACAACCGTTACATCGTCACCGGTTTTAATGGTTCCCATCAGGGCCTTAGGCGGTGTAATACCAAACGAGGTAAGCTTGAACTTAACGGAGCCGGTGAAAACCACACTGTTTCCTGTTACTACAGCCTTTACCGGAAAAGTAACTTTGTTGGTCTTACCTGCAATGGTAAGGCTTCCTGTTGCAGTGAATGTTGAAGTGTTTCCCGATGTTTTTACATTTGAGATACTTGAAAGGGTGTACACTATTTCAGGATATTGGTCAGCATTTAATGCCTTGTAAGCATTTTTATCCATGCCACCATCATAATAGCTGCCATTTTCCTTAATGCTTTTCAGTGATTTGGCAACGATCCTGGCATAAAGCGATTTTATTTCAAATGCTCCATCCGTTTTGATAACTGCGGTCCCTGATTGTTTTTCAGCTATGCATCGCCAGTCGTGCAACGTGGAGGTACCGGTTACCAGGTTTTTGCTTTTAGCTTCAACAAGTTTGTAAGTGTCCTGCGCAAAAATGTTTATCCCTAATCCAAAGATGAACAGTGCGACTAATTGTATTTTTTTCATGTCTGTATTTTTTTCTGATTATTGTTACACAAAAGTCTAAGAAGATGTTAATTGTTTTTATGACTTAAATATAATTTTGGAATGATAGATGTCATCGGTAAATATGACCGGGGTTAGCCCTTATCGGGCCCTAAAATTCAGCGTCCAAGCGGCACTTCATGATGAATTCCCAGATTTTTTCGGGGTTGTTGAAGATTGCATACAGCATAAAAAAAACGCCAGTTTTATCACTGGCGGATAGCATAAAAAACCTGTACCCTGTTAATGCCCCCTACTTTTACTAATCATCGTATGGAGTGTTGTTTTAAGCTTAGCTGCAGCTCCTGTTATGGCCTGATCATAAGTTGCAGCATCATCAGAAACAACAACAGGCTGCTTTCCTTTCAGCCTGGCTTCAATGTTGCAACGCTTATCTGTAGCGGTTTCCTTATGGGCGTTCTGATCAGACAGGTATACTTCAATACGTGTAAGGTGCTCAGCGAAGTGGTCTACTTCACCAATGACCATGCCTTCAATTTTTGCAGCGTACTCAGGACTTACCGTTAAGTGATTGTCCGTGTTAATTTGAAATGTCATGTTTAAATAGTTTAGGTGAAAGAATATTTTTCGCAAAGCGAAAAAGCTTTCAGAAACAGGCTCAATGTTACTTAAATAATTTTACAATCGCGATGATAGAAAAATACCGTTAACTGATTATAATCAGGTATTCGGCCCCATTCATGTTGGATTTTTAAACTTTTCTCTTTGTATCCTGGTGCGTGGTACCTGGAATAAAAATGCTTTCTGTCATACATTTTGCCACAAATGCCCGCCTGCACCATGGGAACAGGAACGAATAGGTGCCAGGAGCGCATTATATTAGTGCGATTTTAACTACAAACCGCCTTCCCATACTGATTCGTGCGAAGGTGGCGTACCTATACTTCAGCGTCCACCCTGCGTTTGTCCTGGCACTAAGCATAACAAGCATTCGAAATACTAAAAAATTTAGTATTTTTATTTCTTGAAACATCCTGAGTCATGAAACCTGTAAATCATAACTCGTTAAATAAAAACGGGACATCACTGGTAATGTATATAGACATGAACAGCTATTTTGCCAGCTGTGAGCAGCAGTGGCAGGAGCATTTACGTAACAAACCCATCGGCGTATGCCCTTACAGTGGACCTAATGCTGTGGTTATTGCAGCATCCAGAGAAGCCAAAAAATTCGGGATAAGAACCGGTATGCAAGCCCGCCAATGCAAGGCGCTATGCCCTGATTTTGAAATGGTTCCTACAAGACCGTTCCTTTATCGCCGTATTCATGTGCAGATCATGAACATCCTGCGTTCTTACTGCGATGCGGATAGCGTAATTCCCAAAAGCATTGACGAAGCAGTTGTAGACCTGACCAACTATACCTACATTTATAAAGACACCATTGCGCTTGCCCGGCAAATAAAAAAAGATATCCATAACACGGTTGGAGTGTATATAACCTGCTCTATTGGTATTGCTGCCAACGTTTTCCTGGCCAAGCTGGCTACTGAAATCCAGAAACCAGACGGGCTGATCCATATAACTCCGGAAAACATAGATCACTACCTCGGAAGGCTCTCCCTCACTGATATACCCGGTATAGCCAGGGCCGGGGAAAAACGCCTGAACCGGGCTGGTATTTACACTCCTATCGACTTTCGCAACGCCTCAGAATCCTTATTAAGAAAAGTGTTTGGTGGTGTAACCGGCAACTATTGGTATTACCGGCTGCATTTTAAAGAAGTAGACCTTTCTACAACTGATTATAAAAGAATGAGCGCTATGCGCAGCCTTTCTGCCCAAACACGGTCGAGCTACGAAGCTTTACAAGCTATGCTCATTTCTTTATGTACCCGGCTGGAGCAAAGACTGGTAAAACAAAACGTATTTTGCAGGGAACTTAGTTTTTATACCGGTTATTACAGTGCGGGAGAATGGAAAACCAGCATCAGGCTGATCCATCCCCTGCAGGACGCCATGGAAATGCTGCAGCAGGTAAAATATAAGATTGCGGCATACGAAAAGCTGCAGCCACTGAAAGTATTACGAAAGGATATGATGTTCATGGGACTGGAGGTAGGCGATTTTGTGTCTTCGGAAGCATTACAATACAGCCTTTTTGACAACCGGCTGCAAATGGACCGGTTACGGAAAGTCATGTATAACATTAAAGACCAGTATGGTAAAAACATAGTACGCAAAGCTTCTGAAACCATTGAAGCGGGCCAAATGAAAGATGCTATCGGCTTTGGTTCGGTGAAAGATCTTTATCAGCAAAATGACATGGGCATGAGCTTTAATAAATTTTTACTGGAAGAGGACAAGGAAATGGAAGTATGAAGCAGCGATGACAACGGGTGCAAAGAACCCAGCAAGCGTTTTTAATTGATTGATATAAACTTTTGCTATTGCTGACCATACTGCATATTTCAGGCAATCGGTAATATGTTCGTGTGGGCGTAAAGACTTCTCTTCCATAGCAAAAATACCAGGCCATTCTTGAGATGATTGAACATTATTTATGCGTATTGAAAATCACAAAAAAGCCCGGAAAAATCCAGGCTTGTAAAAGTATAACTGAAAAGGTCATCTC
Source organism: Niabella sp. (assembly GCA_049841335.1). Lineage (GTDB taxonomy): Bacteria > Bacteroidota > Bacteroidia > Chitinophagales > Chitinophagaceae > Niabella. The sequence continues at coordinate 93,570 of JASGDI010000134.1, forward strand.
TAATCCCTTCGCCCCAGATAAATCATTATATACTGAACAAGAGTAACTACAGCGGCCAATGCAGCAACTACATAAGTGGTAGCCGCCCATTTTAACGCATCTTTTGCCATGGGGTACTCCTGGCTGTCCGTTACATTCGTTTGCTGTAACCAGGCCAGGGCCCGCTTGCTTGCATCAAACTCTACCGGTAACGTAATAAGGCTAAATACAACAGTAACAGCCATTAATATAATGCCGATCAGCAGCAATGTAGTATTTCCTGAAGCAGCCATTACTACACCTATTAATAATACCCAGTTTACGATCATAGAGCTGAACTGAACCGCCGGCACTAACTTACTGCGCATTTCCAGCGGACCGTAAGCGGTTGCATGCTGTACCGCATGGCCGCACTCATGCGCTGCCACAGCGGCTGCAGAAATACTCCTTCCTTCATATACATCGGGACTTAAGTTTACCGTTTTCTTGGTGGGATCATAGTGGTCCGACAAAAAACCGGGCGTAGAAATTACCTGAACATCGTAAATCCCGTTTTCATGAAGCATTTTTTGAGCTATTTCCCTGCCAGTCAATCCTTTACGTAAAGGGATCTGAGCATATTTCTTAAATTTACTTTTTAATACCATCGACACCAGCATACTGATACCGACAAAAATCATGGACACTAAAAAAATAGATGGAGTCATTATAAATAAATATTTGTTTTAGGTACACTATCAAATCCGAAACCATTCGCAATTTACGCCAAAAATGCGACTTTTTGTCATGTAGAAAACTATTTGATAAATTTTTAACCTATCCAAATAATTTATTTTTTATTAATAATCAACAGTTTACATATTTACCTCCTGCCATAAATCGAGCTCTTTATAATTTTTTAACCTTGCCTCCTGAGAATTTCATTTTTTAATGTTAAACTCAATTTGTACCTTAGTAGCAGAATTTAATGGGTTAGTAAGTAAAAAGGCCAAGCGCGAGTGAGGCCTTTTTGCTGTTTATATCTCACCTGATCATTCCCGAAAGAGAGGAATTTGAAACGATACTATATGCTGAAGCCGGCATCAAAAAAATATCTGTTCGCTGTTTACCATTCACTAATTTTATCGAATGAGTAAAGTGAAGAAGTCTTTTTTCTGTCAAAGCTGCGGATACGAAAGTGTAAAGTGGCTGGGGCAATGCCCGGTATGTGGACAATGGAACAGCTTTGTGGAAGAAGTAATTGAAAAAGCGAATGGAAAACAAAACTGGAACGATTATAATAATAAAGACAGGCGGGCCTCTAAGGCAGTGTCTTTGACACAGGTAAAAAGTGGCGAAGAAGAAAGGATCATTACGACTGATGCAGAGCTGAACAGGGTTTTAGGAGGCGGTATTGTAGCCGGCAGTATTATATTGGTAGCCGGAGAACCAGGCATTGGTAAAAGCACCCTGTTTTTACAGAATGGCTTACTGCTGCAGGATCAGAAGGTATTATATATAAGCGGTGAGGAAAGCGAACAGCAAATAAAAATGCGGGCAGACAGGTTGTATCCCGATAGTAAGAACAGCACAGAGATCAGTAACGATCATTTCTTTTTGCTTACAGAGACATCTGTTCAGACCATTTTCCAGGAAATAAAGAAACTGAAACCTGATGTTGTGATTGTGGATTCCGTACAAACACTGCAGTCAGGTTTTATTGACGCATCGCAGGGAAGCATATCGCAGATCAAAGAATGCGCAGGCGAGTTTCAACGCTATGCCAAAGAAACCCATACGCCAGTGTTTTTAATAGGACACATCACAAAGGAAGGAGGCATTGCCGGGCCAAAAGTATTGGAGCACATGGTAGATGTGGTATTACAGTTTGAAGGCGACAGGCACTATGCTTACCGTATTTTACGCACGCACAAAAACCGGTTTGGCAGCACCAGCGAGCTGGGTATTTACGAAATGACGGACAGGGGTATGCGCGGGGTATCCAATCCCAGCGAAATCCTGATCACCCAGAAAGAAGAGCAATTGAGCGGTATTGCTATTGCTGCTACACTGGAAGGAGTAAGGCCATTACTGATTGAAGTACAATCTTTAGTAACCCAATCAGTTTACGGTACACCGCAAAGAACGGTTACCGGCTTTGATTTAAGAAGATTACAATTATTACTGGCGGTACTGGAAAAGCGGGGCGGTTTTCATTTCGGAGTGAAAGATGTATTCCTGAACATAGCGGGTGGTATTAAAGTAGAAGATCCGTCTATTGACCTGGCGGTTTTATGCGCCCTGCTTTCTTCTTATGAAGATGTGCCGTTGCCGCAAAACATCTGCTTTGCGGGGGAAATTGGATTGAGCGGAGAGATCCGTGCAGTGAATAAAATTGACCAGCGTATAGCCGAAGCGGAAAAGCTGGGGTTTGAGAAGATCATAGTGTCAAAATATAACCAGTCTTTAAGGAAAAGCCGGCAAAAGTTTAATATAGAAGTGGTAACCATGTCCCGGGTAGAGGAAGTGTACCAGTACCTGTTTTAAAATCCTGTTGTAATTTTATATTATAATAGTGAAAAACACCAATGAACACCTTAACACTTATTAAAGATGCTTTATTACATCTTTTTTATCCTCATGTATGTGCGGGATGTGGTACAGATATTTTACCGGCAGGAAGCAATATTTGTGTTCAATGCATCCACAACCTGCCTTTCAGCGGTTTTGAAAAAATGGATGATAATCCTGTAGAGAAGATACTATCCGGCAGAATACGGTTCAACAAAGCCACGGCCCTGCTTTACTTTACCAAGCATTCTTCCCTGCAAAACATAATGCACGCGTTTAAATACCGGAACAATAAAGACCTGGGACATCAACTGGGTTTGATAATGGGCAACCAGCTACTGGAAAGCGGCCGGTTCCGGCACCTGGAAGCGTTGATTCCCTTACCGTTACACGAAAGCAGGAGGCACAAACGCGGCTATAACCAGGCAGAAATTTTATGCAACGGAATAGCGGAGATATTACAGATCCCTGTAATCACCCACGCCGTAAAAAGAATTTCGGCAACGGAAACTCAAACAAGGAAAAGCCGTATTGAAAGATGGCAAAATATGGAAGGTAAATTTATACTGGTAGGTGAGAACAAAATTGCTGATAAACAAGTACTTTTAGTAGATGATGTAATAACCACAGGGGCTACCCTGGAGGCCTGTGCTGCAGCTTTATCCGAAGCGAAAGGAGTGGGTATTAACATGGCCACATTATGTTATGCAGATAAAATCTGAACCTTATGAAATCAACGATTCTGCCGCCGAAATCTTTGTGAACAAACTTACCGGCCGGATCAAATTGTATCTTTCTCTTGCATATTTATTTATTATTTTTAGCCAAGAGGAACTTTTCCTGCCCGACTACTATTAAAAATATCTATTGTGGTCAGGCGGGGATAAAATTTTTCAGGCCTCTTTTTGTGTAATTTTGACCTTAATCCCGATAATTATCGGGATCATGTCAGTTTGCTTTAAATATTTTACAAATGAAAACATTACTTTTCTCTCTGTTCTTGTCCGGCATATTGCTTGCAGCAAGTCCGCTATATAAATTTAAAGTAGAGGGCCTCACAGGAGGTGCCATAAACTTTGCAGATTTTAAAGGTAAAAAAATACTGATCGTAAATACTGCCAGCAAATGTGGCAATACACCACAATATGAAGGGCTTGAAGCCCTGTATAAAAAATATAAAGACCAGTTAGTAGTTGTAGGGTTTCCTGCCAACAACTTTTTAGGACAGGAGCCGGGAAGTAATGAAAATATAGCGGAGTTCTGTCAAAAGAATTATGGAGTAACTTTTCCTATGGCAGCAAAAATTTCTGTAAAAGGAAAAGATATTGCGCCTGTTTATAAATATCTTATAGAAGAGGCGAAGAAGAAAAACCTGGATAACCCGGTTACCTGGAATTTTGGCAAGTTCCTGGTCAATGAAAAAGGAGAGCTGATTGCTACTTTCTCTCCCAAAACCCAGCCCATGAGCGATGCTATTTTGAAGTACCTGAATTAGGGTAGTGTTATGGTAAGTTGTTGTATAGGTTAATGGCGGGTTGAAACGTCCATGGACCATGGTCTATAGGCTATCGGCAAAATCTTTAACCCTCAGTTTTAACGCGGATAACTTCCCGTTAAGTTAACAAGTAGCACCTACCCTCTCACCAGTTTTTCCTCTTTATACTTATATAAGGGTAGCACATCTGCCACATCTTCTGTAAGGCAGAAATCAATATCTGCAATATAACCAAAACGGTTTACCAACCGGTGGTAGTGGGTAAGATTCCTGGCAAAAGATAAGAGATCGTTTTTGTTTTGTGCATACATATTTTCAGCCATAAAAGAGCTGTCGCAATGAATAGTAAAATGTTCTTTTACCTTGTGTATAACCGCCCCGGCAAATAAAGTATCTTCCATATTAAAGCGGTCTTTCCAGCCGGCACAGGCCAGTATAGCATTCTTGTTCTGGCTGGTAAGATAGTTACATACCGAGGACAGGTTAGGAAATGATCCTGTAATAATATCATCTGCGCCGTTGGCTAATGCCATGTGCAGCACCTTCGTTCCGTTGGTAGTAGTAAGCACCAGTATTTTATCTTCAATAAAATCGCGGGTATATTCCAGTGGTGAGTTGCCATGGCTCAACCCTTCTGCCAGCTTTCCATCGCGCTCTCCTGCGGCAATGCCGCTCACTACGCTGCTTATTTCTACTGCTTTTGGAACAGTATCTACCGGTATGATATATTTAGCACCGTTACACAATGCAGCTGCAATGGTAGAGGTGGCACGAAAAACATCTATTACAACAACAACCGTATCTTTTACATCGTATAAATGCAATAATGCCGGCGAAAGAGAGGTAAACAGTGTCGGTTTTTGAGACATGGTTTTAGCAAATTAAAAAACCACGAATGCACGAATGAAGGGTGGAACAATAAATCCTTATTCGTGCATTCGTGGTATAAGATCTTTAAATAAATGGCATTTTAACTACGGTTGCAGCCAGTTGTTTATCGCGTACTTTGATGAAAATAACAGAGCCTATACCTGCTTTACCGGTTTGTACATAACCCAGACCAATGGCTTTTCCTAATGTTGGGGATTGTGTGCCCGATGTAACCACACCAATATTATTGCCCGTATCATCCACTATTTCGTAACCATGCCGGGGAATCCCTTTATCGGTCAGCTCAAAACCAACGAGGCGGCGTTGCACACCATCCGTTTTTTGCTTTTGCAAAATATCTTTTGCGGTAAACTCTTTAGTGAATTTTGTTATCCAGCCAAGGCCGGCTTCAAGCGGGGTGGTAGTATCATCCAGGTCATTGCCATATAAGCAATATCCCATTTCGAGCCTTAATGTGTCGCGTGCGGCAAGCCCAACAGGTTTTAGTCCTTTTGATGCCCCTGCAGCAAAGATGGCATCCCAGATTATATTTGCAGCACCCTCTTTATCTTCAAAATAAATTTCCACACCACCGGCGCCTGTATAACCGGTTGCGCTGATAAGTACATTTTCTACCCCGGCAAACTTTCCCTTTACGAAAGTGTAATATTTCAGGTTCAGTATATCAATATCAGTAAGCGGCTGTAGAATAGCTGTAGCCTGGGGTCCCTGGATAGCTAATAAAGCGGTTTTGCCGGAGATATTATGCATCTCCACAGCTTCCCCAACGTTGTGTTGTTGTATCCAGTTCCAGTCTTTTTCAATATTGGCGGCGTTCACCACCAGCATATATACACTGTTTTCTTCAATGCAGTACACCAGCAAATCATCTACAATACCCCCGTTTTCATTAGTAAAAGCGCTGTATTGCGCCTGGCCATTCTTTAGTTTGGAGGCATCGTTGGTAGTTAGTTTTTGTATCAATGCCAAAGCATTTGCTCCTTTTAATATAAACTCACCCATGTGGCTTACGTCAAATACTCCCGCTGCATTTCTTACAGTGTGGTGCTCTTCATTAATACCGCTATAACTGATCGGCATATTATAGCCGGCAAATTCGGCCATTTTTGCACCAAGTGCAATGTGCTTTTGTGTAAAAGGAGTTTGCTTCATATAATTTTTTTTGCGCGGCAAAGGTAACGGCAATTTGTGATTTTTGATTTACCTTTTGCCAATGAAAAAGCTACTTGCGCTACTTTTCTTTACGTTTTTATTTATGACAGAAACCAACGCCCAAATAAAGAATGATAAATGGCTCGATGCGCTGCTGAGAAAAAACGCATCGCCGTTGCTTACAGATATTTTAAACAGTCCGGATATCTTCCGGTATCAAATAATATATACAAAAATTGACCGGAATAGAAATAACCTGCCCAAATTTACTCATTACTATTTAAACACAGATAAAGAGCAATACTTTTATCCGGCCTCTATGGTGAAACTTCCTGTTGCGTTGGTGGCCTTGGAAAAGATCAACTCCCTTAAAAATAAAGGCATCAATAAATATTCTGCTATGCTTACTGACAGCAGCTTTAGCGGGCAAACTGCCGTAACCCAGGACAGCACCGCTGCTTCGGGACTGCCATCCATTGATCATTATGTAAAAAAAATATTTGTAGTAAGCGACAATGATGCTTATAACCGCCTGTACGAATTTTGCGGCCAGCAATACCTGAATGAAACGCTATGGAAAAAAGGGTATAAGGATATGCGCATTACACGCCGCTTTGTAAAAATGACCCATGAAGAAAACCGTCATACCAACCAGGTACGATTTATTGAAAAAGGACAGGAAACATACATACAGCCCCCGGCAAAAAGTAATGTCCGGTTCGATTTCAGTAAAAAAATTTGGATAGGTACGGCGCATTGGGATGCTGACGATAATGTTATCAATGCTCCTTACGATTTCACTAAGCACAATAAAGCAACACTACAGGACCTGCAGCTAATACTGCAGACGGTGCTGTTTCCGCAATCGGTACCTGCAGCAGGAAGGTTTGATTTAACGGAGGATGACTATAGAAAGCTCTACCAATACATGTCTGAAAAGCCCTCAGAAAGTATTTACCCGAAATACGATACGAGCAAATTTTTTGACAGCTATACCAAGTTCTTTTTTTTCAGGGATGGCAAGCGGCCTGTGCCCGACCATATTCGCAGCTTTAATAAAACCGGCTGGAGCCATGGCTTTTTAACAGATGTTTGTTACATCGTTGATTTTAAAAACAATATTGAGTTTATGCTCAGTGGCAGTATTTATGTTAACAGTGATGAGGTGCTGAATGATAATAAATATGAGTATGTAGAAGCTGGCTACCCGTTTTTCCGGGAAGTGGGTGAAAAGATATATGAATATGAATTAAAAAGAAAGCGAATAGTAACGCCTGACTTAAGCAGATGGACGTTGCAGTATGATTAACAGTGCTGCATTTAACCCTAATCATTAATAACTATATTATCACACTCGTTACTTTACTTTTTTGTTATTTTATATAATAAACAGCCTGTTAAAAGTAATTTATGCAGCAATTTCATTCGGGCAACTATGTAAATCAAGGTTATTATATCTTTGAAGATTACGTAGCATTGTTCAAACAAAAGTAAAAGCAAAATGAACCCTTTTACACTTTAATTGTTATTTAATTAGCATCATTTTTGCTATCTGTTTTTGATCCTAAGCATGACCTTATGCATTTCGCATTGCTGGTTTTTTAATTTAATTTTGTAACCCATGAAGTTTGAAAAGATCCATAATAAAGGACAGGCCCGGCTTTTTAAGAATGATTACCTGGAGATGCTCACTAAAACCCACCCCTTAGTTATCTGGGGCATTTATATACCCGTTATTTCCTATTTACTATATTACAGTGCTACGTCCCTCAATTTTTCTGTAGGCTACGTGTTCCTGATATTTTTCTGCGGTATGTTCTTCTGGTCATTTTTTGAATACCTGGCCCATCGGTTTATTTTTCACTGGGTGAGCGATAATCCTACTATTCAAAAAGTAGCCTACATCATGCACGGGAACCACCACCATTACCCGCGCGACAGGGAACGCCTTTTTATGCCTCCTGTACCAAGCATTATTATTGCATCGGTATTGCTCAGTCTGTTTTACCTGGTAATAGGACGATATGCGTTCATGTTTTTCCCGGGATTTATGCTGGGCTACCTGATGTACGGGACCATGCACTATGCTATCCACGCCTGGAACCCGCCTTTTAAATGGATGAAAGGACTATGGCGCAACCACCATTTGCACCATTATAAAGACGAGCATAAAGGCTTTGGGGTGAGCAGTACCATTTGGGACCATGTGTTTGGCACTATGTTCGACCTTAAAAAAGAAAAAGAAGATAAAGAGAAAGTGAAGGAACTAATGTTTGGAAAGAAGTAAAACTAAGATCCTCTTTAAATTTCATCCGATAGGTTTCCTATACAAAGTGTCAGAACTTCTCCACCACTCCCAGGCCAAATAAAGCAAAATCATACTTTACAGGATCTTTCGCATCCAGATGTTTTAGGTTCCGAGTAAGCTCAACAGCTGCAATCCAATCATTGCCAGGTCTTTGCAGCAGTTTAAAATGGCGCGCCACACGTGCTACATGCACATCCAGCGGGCAAACCAACTGTGAAGTTCTTATATTTTTCCAGATACCAAAATCCACGCCTTTGGTATTACTACGCACCATCCATCTTAAAAACATGTTTAACCTTTTACAGGCCGATTTTTTTGCAGGGGAGGCGATATGCTTTACCGTGCGCCGCGGATAATCCGGAAAAAAATCTTCATTAAAAAAAGAATAGTGAAAGCCGGTTAGCGCCGGTTCTGTATGTTCATCTTTCTTGTTCAAATATTTCGTGAATGCTGTTTCAAAAGAGGATTCTCCCAGATACTGGTAATGATATTTCAGGTAATCGAAAAAATGAAAAAGATCAGTAGGGTTAAATGTGCGGTGCGCAAACTTTACAAAAGGAAGCAGATCAGCTTCCTCAAAATTCATGATGAAATCATAGGGCGCATTATCCATCCATCTAAGTAAGCGATCACAGGAGTTAATAATACTTTTACGGTTGCCCCAGGCCAGGATGGCAGCAAAGAAACCAGCTATTTCAATATCCTGTTTCTTTGTAAACCGGTGCGGGATACAGATGGGATCATCCTTTATAAATCCCGGCTGCTCGTATTGTGCCGCTTTTTTATCTAAAAATTCCTTTAGTCCTTCTTCAAACATATTTCACCCAGCTGTTTTAAACACCCCAACCGCCCAATAATCTTATTTCCTGTCCTTTTTGCGGCGGCCCCTCAAGAACAGGCATGGCTCTCATAATCAGTTCCTTTACCCCATCTACGTTTAAGGAATTGTCATGGTCTTCCCGGCTATCCCAGACTTCGGTTACATAAACAGCGTTAGGCTCTTTTTCATCTTTTCCCACAACATATACCCTGCAGCCCTTTGCCGCCGACATAAGCGTTGCCGCTTCCAATAAAATAGCAGCCAACTCATCCTGTTGCCCTGCTTTTGCAACCAGCTTTCCATGAAGTAAATATTTATCGGCCATATAGTTGTTTGTTTAAACAGTTATTTGTTGAATCAGTGTATCAAAAGCATCACCCTTTACAAAGGCATATGTCTTTTTGTTGATATGATAATATTTAATCCATCCTTTATTTACCAATGCGGTAAGATCCGTTCTTGCCGTTTCTTTAGATATGCCGTATACAGAGCGCAGCTCACGAATGGTTACCACTTTTTCAGCATCTTCTTTCAACCACTGTAATACTGCCGTTTGACGTTCATTATAGCCGGGCAGTTGATTCACCCCGGGTCCTGTTTTTTCCTTCGTAATGCGCAATACAAAATCTCTTAGCGACTTATATGCCATTTGTACGGACTGTATATAGAATTGTATAAAATAGCCTGTATTATTGGCGTCTGTTTGTGACTGAACAATCGACTTATGATATTGAGGCCTGAATTTGGAAATTACATTGGATACTGATATAAATGCTGCCACCCAGTAATTTTTTTTCAGCAGGTACATCTGCGCCAGCAATCTTGCCATTCTTCCGTTGGCATCTTTAAAGGGACGAATAGTTACTACCAGATAATGAATAATACTGGCTTTTACCAGCGGATGGATAAAAAAGGGCGCGGCATCATTATTATATAAATCAAAAACAGTTTCCATTAACGGGGCAACCAGCCTGGCATCAGCAGGCTTGTAACCAGACAAAGCTTCAATCAATGAGGTATCCACTTTATTATTGGTTCTGTATTGTCCGATGCCCTTTAGTTTGATCGTATCTTTTGTAAGGACCTGGTGCAGCTGCAATAACAACGCTTCAGTCAAAGGCTCCTCCTTTTTAGAAAATGCCAGCTGTAAAGAGCGGTATATATTAATACAGATTTGCTCATCTGTATTTTGCGGGCTGCGTTTTTTAAGCAGCATTTCCTTCGCAGTTTTCTTAGATACAACGGTTCCTGCCAGCAGTGCCGAAGCAATGCTCTCATCAACCAGTGCATTTGTTGTGTAGCGGTGGATATGTTTATTCTCCAGCAACGCTTCCATATCCCGGCCTCCGGCAAGACCAATATCCATGTTGTGCAACTGGGCTTCCATGGAATTGCTGATCCACCATTTTATTTCTGTATCTCCAACGGACAGCTTTCGGGTAAATCCCTGCTCACGCTCGCTGGTTACCTGTTCCCAGATATCTTCGTGGCAGCCTTCAACAGGTAAGGGCATGTCCTTAAACTTATCCCAATGAACATAGTTGTTATTGAGGCTGCTGATAAGCTTTCTTAAAGCATCGCTGGAATTGTTTTGGCTCGTTTTCTCCATATTTTGCATAAAAACCGGCAGATTTTGGCGAATATAGTTTATTCTGCAACACTATAACTGTTTATACGCAATATAAAAAGAAGGCATTCAAAAGCTATGAAAATCTTCGTAGTTATTTGCCGCTCATCCTCAATGGCGATGTTTAAAGCTGTTCCTTTATTAATGTGCGCCTACCGCTTAAATGATATTTAAACCTCTTGTAGACCGTTTCCTGTGGTTTTCTTCACCGGTCACAATTCCTTCAATTAAATGGATTGCCGTTAGTCACTATTTAGCTTGACCTACGGTAGGTTCCGATGGTATCTTTATACAGAACGGTTGCATAGCAAGGTTGATTTTCACGGTAGAAAAATTGTCATTCACCGGGTATTTACAGGTTGTTCGCCCATATAGCTTTGCCCTGCAACATAAGCGGGGCGTATGTTTGTGAAACAAATAAGACATAATCTTAAAATATTAAAAATTAAATCAGATGAAAAGCTTAATCCTTTCTGCCGCTATTATTTTTGCGCTGAACATTAATGCCGGGGCAAATAATACAGACCCCTTCGAGAAAGCCTTAAAAACTTTTAATGAAACTTTTAAAGACGCCGACAACGTAAGCTGGACAAGCGCCGGAAGACATTATGAAGCCTCTTTTGAGGATAACGATGTTAAAACCCGCGTTAAGCTGGATGCAAAAGGGAACCTGGTACAAACAGTTCGTTATTACAAAGAAGACAAATTGCCGGCTACCGTTTTGTATGCTGTTAAAAAGGGATATGCTGGTAAAGAAATTACCGGTGTTACCGAAGTAACTAATAAGCAAGGCGTTAATTACAGGATTGTTTTAAAAGACGACAGCCACTATATTCATATTAATGCCAAAGACTCTGGTGAAACAGAGACTATCTCAAAATATAAAAGAGGCGATAAATAGGCTTCAGCACCCGATGGTTATTGGGACAGCCTGAAAATTTTTTCATGTAAAACTTAGGAGGGGGTATTCTTATCTTCTCCTTTTTTATTTCCTGGAGCGCTGCTTCACCGCTTAAATCTTCACCGGCAGCTTCGCTACTGCGTCATCCCAGGCCATAATAAGATTGGCGCCTGTATCTGTTTTTTCGAATACCATAGTGAAGTATTCCATAACCGGGTTGTAATAGGTTACCGGAACCTGTACTCTCACCACATCCCTGGCCGGATCCTGTTTCAGGCCCCACTGGTCCAGGCTGTTGTTTACAGCTATGGTCCAATAGCCTGCCTTGGGAATAGCGTATAAGGTATAACGTCCTACAGGTATTTTTTTATCTCCAATGGTTACCGGCTGAAAGATATTCAGCTCGGTGGCCTCGTTGGCGCCCAGCCTCCAGGTTTGCCCGTATTTTAAAATTTCTTCAAATAATTTACGACCCTGCAAATGGGGGCGGCTGTAAATCACACGCATCACCGGAGGCGCAATATTGGGATCAGCAATTTTCATCTGCGGATATTTTGCCGGGAAATAGCTCATGTCCATGGGCGAAATATCTACATCGGCATACAGGTTGTTATCTTCTATCACTGCATGTGGCTCATGAGCCGCAGAATCCCGGGTTGCAGTATCGTGCGTTACCGGCTCATTAACTGCTTTTCCTTTTTCCTTGCAGCCGGTGAGGAACAATGAAGCAAAACATATAGCAACAAAACATTTATAAAACGTACACATATAATCACAAGTATTTAAAATAAAATAGGCAGCGTTGCTGAAACAGTATCCCAGCCGGCCACAAGGTTTACACCACCAGCAGATTTTTCCAGGTCAATGGTTAAAGATTCTATCGGTTTATCCAGCGCTTTTACATCAGCCGTAACCCTGCAAACATCTTTTGCAGGATCGTACTTAAAGGCGCCCCAGGTATCGGTTTCTTTGTTAATAATAAAGGTCCAGTTTTTTTCGTTCACTAAAGCATATAGCGTGTACCTGCCCGCCGGCACTTTTTTCCCGCCAATTTTTGCATCGGTAAATAAGTTCAGTTCTGTAGCTTCATTAGCGCCAAGTCTCCACACTTTTCCATACGGTACAATTTCAGAACCAAAGATGGGCCTGTTATGCTTATTGGGCCTGCTGTAAATAATCCGCATCCGCAGCGGCTCCTTTGTTCCTTTTATTTTTAATGATGGATAATCCGCTGGAAAATAGATCTGGTCTAGCGGCGATTTATCTACCGGAGCCCAGTGCTGTGCATTCAAAAACGAAGCACTTAAAAACGCTAAAAACAGGAACAGAAACAATTTTTTCATCTCACTTTAATTTTCATACCAGCACCGGTTCACCCCTTATAGGATGTATGACAAATCAACCTACCTGTATTTTTATTGATCGCCAGGAAGCGATAAAATAAGGGTGCGAGGCGAGCCTGACTGATTGCCGTCAGGGACGCCTCACACTGCTTTTCATAACAGGTGAATTTGCCGTACATACCCTTTATATATCGGTCACTCCTTTATTCATCAGCTCCTTATATTTATTAAAGGCAAAATCTTTTAATTCCCGCCAAAACTCGTTAAAACAATCTCCTAAAAAAATATAATGCCGGTTAAAAGTTTTTATAGCCGGGGTACTGTCATGCAAATATGCGGCTCTTTTTACCAATCCTCCAAAACTTTGATAAATGCCTTCTCTTGTTTGATATCTGTATAGCCAATTTTCCAACTGCATATAATAAAACATTCTTTTAAACAGCTCTGGCATTTGTGCCTGCTGCCGGTACAGTTTTTTATATGTTTCCTGGGAAAAGCGGTAAAGCGCGTCACCTGCGAATTCTGTTTTATTTATGGCCAGAAAGTGATCGAAGACCACATCTATAAATGCCCCGCTATATAACCGGTAATCTGCCCTGAAAACAGATTTTGCCTTTTGTGTGGCAGGATGGAAATCTGTAAAATCATCAATCGCCCTGTGGAGCAAAATGCCTTTGTGTATATCCGGCGGATATAAGAATTGTTTTTTACCTTTTACAAAGTCGCTGATCATATTACCCAGCAAAACCTGATCATTATTAAAAGATAAATATGCGTGGGCTAAGTAGTTCATTCAATGGTTTAGACCTCTTCATGGGGTTTTCACCGGGCTTTAGAAATGCTTATAAAAATGAAATTGTTTTTTGCAAAACCCGGGATTTGATCTTTCCAGCTTTACTTTCCTGCAAGGCAAATTTATCACCATTTAGATAGTAGGCAATCACGTCCCTTCCATCGGGGTTAATAATAAAATATTCCTGCACGCCAAATGCTTCATATAAATTTTTCTTTACCTGCAGATCATGTTTTTTGTTACCCGACAATACCTCAACGATCAGATCAGGAGCGCCTTTTACTTTCCCGTCTTTAATTATGGAAAGATGGTCTTTGGCTATAAAAATAATATCCGGCTGTACGGCATTATTATCTCCTAAATACACATCAACCGGGGCAAAAACACATTCACCCAGATCGTTTTCTGTAATGTAGGTATTGATAGTTGTGTAAAGCCTGCCAAGCAGGCGCTGGTGTTCAAAGGTTGGCGCAGGAGACATATATAGTATATTATTAATTACTTCTGCCAGGGTGCCTTCCGGAAGCATTTCATACACTTCCATTGCTGTTCTTGGCGGGCGCTGGTAACTTCTTTTAGCAGATATGATTCCCATACAGGCAAGTTACGAAAATAATTTAAACCTTTAAAGAGCCCCTAAACCCTCTGACACCATAGTAAGACTGTGCTCCGTTGTGATATACAAACACACGACCAAACCTGAAATCACCAAAAATAGCCCCGCCCATTTCTCTTACATCATCCGGCGTTTTTAACCAGCTCGATGTTTTTGTATCAAAATTTCCCAACGTTTGCAAATGCCTGTATTCTTCTTCTGTTAACAGTTCGATTCCCATTTCAGCGGCCATATCAACCGCATTATTTTCAGGCCGGTGTTCTTTTCTCGACTCCCACCCTTCCCTGTCGTAACAAACACTTCTCCTACCTTTAGGGCTTTCTGCCGCACAATCATAAAAAATATACTCCCCGGTTTTTTTATCATACCCTACCACATCGGGCTCACCACCAGTGTATTCCATTTCATTGAGCGCCCATAATTTCTCAGCGTTACCTTCTAATTTAGCCTGCACTTCAGTCCATTCTATCCCCTTATGGCGACTGATGTGTTTTTCAAACCGATTTTTTAACAGTCCTAAGAGTTCTGCTGCTACTGTTGCTGTGAGTTGTTTTTTATTGGTCTTTGCCATGATATTTTTTTAAAAAATAATATAAAAAAATCTTAACTGCTTTTCAATATCAAAAATAAATATTTTTGCCCTCCGCAATGTCTCACGCTTTTGTGATCTGAAGGCGCATTTAAAAGTTTTTGAATCATGAACAAAGGACCTGTATCACAATTTATACAACATCATTACCGCCATTTTAATGCGGCTGCATTAATGGACGCTGCCAAAGGCTACGAAACCCATTTGCTGGAAGGCGGGAAAATGATGGTTACCCTTGCCGGTGCTATGAGCACCGCAGAGCTGGGGATTTCTTTGGCAGAAATGATACGCCAGGACAAGATACACATCATCAGCTGCACCGGTGCCAATCTGGAAGAAGATGTAATGAACCTGGTAGCGCACAGCCATTACAAACGTGTGCCTCATTATCGCGATCTTACACCCCAGGAAGAATGGGATCTTTTGGAGAACCATTATAACCGTGTTACCGATACCTGTATTCCTGAAGAAGAAGCCTTCCGCCGCCTGCAAAAACACCTGGTGAAGCAATGGAAGGAGGCAGAAGCCAATGGAGAATGTTACTTCCCCCATGAGTTTCTATATAAAACCGTTTTAAGCGGAGAACTGGAACAGTATTATGAAATTGACCCCAAAGACAGCTGGATCATAGCGGCTGCAGAAAAAAACCTGCCTATTATTTGCCCGGGCTGGGAAGACAGTACTACCGGTAACATTTTTGCCAGCTATGTTATTAAGGGAGAACTGAAGGCCAGTACTGTGAAAAGCGGTATTGAATATATGGTTTGGCTTACAGACTGGTATCGTAACAACTCTGCCGGGAAAGGCGTGGGTTTTTTCCAGATAGGCGGTGGTATTGCAGGCGATTTCCCTATTTGCGTAGTGCCAATGATGTACCAGGACCTGGAATGGCACGATGTTCCTTTCTGGAGCTATTTCTGCCAGATAAGCGATAGCACCACCTCTTACGGCTCTTACAGCGGGGCTGTTCCTAACGAAAAAATAACCTGGGGCAAACTGGATATACACACCCCTAAATTTATCGTGGAAAGTGATGCCACTATTGTTGCGCCGCTGATGTTTGCCTGGATATTAGGCTGGTAAGTATTATATTTTTATGTACTTCTTTATGCGTGGTCTTCCTCTCCTGGAAGACCGCGTTGTTTTACATGACGACAATCATATAAATCCATAACGTACATACTTGTCCTGTACTTTACACTTCATTATCTTTGGAATTAGCCTTTTCTGTCGGGAGTAAAAAACAACCGCAACAAAAAATAATAAAAATAACAGGTTAAATATGACAACGAATTTCAAGGACTCTGAAGTAGCACAGCTACAAGGTTTGAATCCTCATCCTCCTGCACCTATTGATTTACGTTTAAACGAGTTTTTACAATCTGAGTTTGGGGAAGACTTTGCTGTGCCCGAGCTCATTGACCTGGTTGAGCCCGGACAGGCACGTCTGCTTTCATTGCCAGTAGATAAAAACGAATACATAGGAAAACATGTAAAATCCTATCGCGTTATGCAGGGTGTACTGCACAATCCCGCCTCCGATCGCCGTACTACAGCAGGCAGCTTTCACGTTTCTGAAGAAGGTATGGCTATTGCTGATGATAAATTGCGCGTCCCCAAGGCCGTTTATGCCAAAATGCTGGAAGCCGCTTTCCAGTTAGATCCTGAATCGGGAGAGCTCCCTTATAACGGGCAGCAATCCTTCGTAGGGTTAGTGCTTCACCCGTTGGTAAAGCCCGAAATTCCCGGTCTGCAAAAGGAAATGCGCTCAGAAGTGCGTTTTGTAGTTCCCGGAGGCATGGTATCCAATCTCGATTTCGTAGAGAATATTTTTGGCAACCCGGGAGATACCCGCTTACCGGAAAACGATATCCTGTATAAAGCAGGCTCCTTTACCGGCGTAACCGGTATGGTAGTATTAGCGCCTCAGCTTTTGCTAAGAACCAAAAAAGAACTGGGCCTTCCGCATATTTCGGAAGCTACCGAACAACAAAAGGAACAGGGCATGTGCTGGAGCAGCGAGGAAGAGCTGTACAATAATGGCAATGCATTCAAATGCACGCACCGCACCAAAGAAGGCTGGGTAATCACTCTTATTGCCGACAACTATTACGGATATTGTAAGAAGGAGGTAAAAACACAGATCAGTTTTGCCACCAATCTTTTAGGCAATGCCGAGGAAGAGCACGCAGGCGGTGCCCTGGTATATCCTTCTTATAATCTTGGGGCGTTTTTTGCACAGGACAGCCGCATTCATAAAGGCATCAGCTTTTCTTATGACTGGGTGATGGAGCATTATGCTGACCAGTTTGAAGAGCAGCCTACAGGATATGCAATTCATAAAAAATTCCGCAATATTTACCTTATACGGGAAGATACCTTTATTGATGTGCTGTCGCTTTCAGTATCATGGACACGGAACGGAGAAAAACAAAGCATTCCTCTTGAAAAAAATATAACTTATCTGCATCCTTCGGGTTACAAGGTAGAGCTGCACAAGCACAATATTACTAAGTCGTGGTACTTAAGAGGTACGGTGGCAGAAGGCGTTTTCCTGCATAAGCCCTCTACTGTATCCGGAGGTGGTAAATCTGAGATCTCAAAGTCGATACAGGACTTGATTCTCGCAGAAAATTTCTACGTAAATAACCTGGAAAAAGAGCTGGACGCTGCAGAAGTTATCATCAACCGGTATTATGGCGACCGTTATAAAGATATGGTAAGGAACCATACAGAAGCCGCCAGCCGACCGCTAATGAGCCCTAAACGCAGTATGGGTTCGGTGATCCGTATGTTGAACGAGCACCCCACTTATACCGATGAATATAACAGCTGGGTGCGCAATATCCCTTCCCCGATAAAAAGCCTGGTGCTTTGTATTAAACGTTTGTACCAGGCCGACTGGAGCGATAACTGGCGCTCTTATTTCAGTGTAGATGTTCTGGATAACGAGCCCGGTCACCAGCTAAAGTACAAAGGGTTAAAAGTAACCTCGCGTTATTTGAGGATCGGGTTGAACAAGGATGGAACATGGCGTACTTTCCGCCTTCGCCAGGATTTTATGCCGGCTACTAAAATCCAGACAGAAGATGACATTTCTGTATCGTCTGTTTATCCCGGCAGCGCTATATCAACCCTGTTACCGGAACAGCAGGCAGCATCAGTAAAAGTAGTGGAGAACTGTGAGAACAAGCTGTTCCAGCGTCCTGACGATGCTATTCATAAAGGGCAGGATCGCCAGGCCGAATCTGACTTCAGCAAAACAGGGGTATTCTTTTCCAACTATGAGCCACTGGGAGCTAAAGATGCGCGGGAGCTGATGGCCAATATCATAGAGTTTGAAAAATTCACTCCTGCCATGCAGGAAACCATCGAAAAAGCAGCAAAGCTAAAAGATGGAGAATATTTCGTTTCCACCTCTCACCCGAGAGTGGTAGGCAAAAGCATTACCAAAAACGTACGTTACCTGCAGGATCGACCGGATCTTGCCAATCCGCAGCCCCGTTTTGTATGTGAGCTGGGCACCCGGTTATTCCGTAAAATGCTGCCGGAGCAACCTCTTATTAACCCCGTAGACAGCCTATTGATTGGCCGCCGGAATAATCCGCCTTCAGAAGGCATTAAAATGCTGGCGGTATACGGGCCTATTCACTACCAGGAAATTCCGGAGCTGATGATGGACTGCATTGCTACTCTTTCAGGAAAATCCCCGTCCACCACGGGTTTTGGATCAGAAGGAGCGCTTACCAAAGGCCCCTTCAACATGTTGCGTCCTGTAGCTGATATTAATGCGGCGCTGGTAAGTGCAGTGCTTACCGGTTTACCGGGCTTCTCTACAGCCTGCGGATTTATAGGTCATAAATACCAGGTGGACCATGATATCAGTTATTGGGTACCTGAGCTGTGGTCGCGTATGAGCGTTCATGAAAGAGATCCTAAATACCTGATCGACCGGGGTTACCTTGAAAAAGTGGAAGACTTTGACTATGGCGGCGTTCGTATCCCGGCATCGCGCCTGGGTTACCGCATCAGCCCCGCGTTCTTAAAACGTTTTGGTGGCCGCCTATTTACCAGTCCCGATGGCGTTTTCCCGCTGGATATGCTTCGCCCCGAGCTGCAAAGTGCAAAAGATTATGCTGAGGGCGTGCTGTATATTGCAGAATCGCAGGCAGAAGTTGCCAGGGCCTGGTTCACCGATGGAAGCATTGACGAGGCCTGTCCGCCGTTAAAAGCCATTATTCACATTATGGTGCATGGCCATTACGAAGGTAAAACACTGGCCGACCCTGAAATCCGTAATATGTTCACACCAGAATATGTATTGCAGTCTGACTGGTATAAAGAAAGGATAAAGGCGTCAAAAGATTTTGCACTGCTGGTACTGGAAATGCAGGAAAAACAAATTGCTGCATCACAGGTAATCAGTGAAGCTGATAAAGCTGCCAAATTACAGGAGCTTTCTGAGCAGATCAGCCAGCTTAAAAGCCAGGAGCCTTTATTGGGAACTATCGGAAGAAACCCCAACCTCGCGTAGTTTATAGTTATCAATTATATGAGAAAAGCTGTGCTATAAAAAATAACACAGCTTTTTTTAGATATATTTCTACAATGAGCTATCAGCCTTCAAATTTTAAAAGCTAACTTTTTTAACAGTATGAAAAATTTATTAGCCTTCCTGTCATTATGCCTCCTGTTTTTAATCACTTCCGCACAGGAAAGAAAAATAAATATTACACCGCAGCGTCAAAGTAATAGCAGTATTGATTTCAACTATGAAAAAACAGATCCGGGCACTTATACACTGGTTTTTAGTTTTAGTGAATATACTAATACCGATCGTCCCCAGGAAATATATAGCGTTAGTGACTCCAGAGGTGCTGTTTTCAGCCTTCGGCCCAAAAATCCCGGTCAGGGGATTGGGTATAGGTACAACTACCGGTATATCCGGGGAAAACTAAAACCAAAAGTTAATAAGGATTTCTGCTATTTATTACCCTATGCCCCGGGCATTGAGTGCGAAGTCGTTGAAGCCGGCTTTGCCAATGAGCACTATTTTGGTGCCAAAAAGCCGGATGACTGGAAAAGTTATTTCTTCTATACAAAAAATGAAGAAACTGTAACTGCCATTCGTAAAGGCATTGTTGTGGAAATTGTAGATCAATACGAAGATGTAAAAAATGTTGAGTACACTACTCAAAAAAATACTGTTATTATAGAGCATGAAGACGGGACCCTGGTAAGATACCAGGGGTTTAAAAAAGGTTCTCTTAAAGTGAAGCCGGGAGAAACAGTTTTCCCCAACAGTCCGCTTGGCCAGAATACATCATACACAGCCAACAGGTTTGGGGTAAGTGTTTTTATTTATTACCTAAGCTCTGTAAATTTTGAAAGCCTCCGGGGCCAATCACTTACCACACCTAAAAGCTTATATTCTATAGTCACTCCAAATTTTTTAACAGGTGATGCCTCTTGCATCATTTTAGAAACCCGGAAAACGTACACTTCTTTTTCAAATGAGGTGATTATTACAAAGGAGATGAATAAAAAAGAAATTAAAAAGTATAAAGAAAGATAGTTATACCGCATTTCCTGTAAAATAAAAAGAGGCACCCCCGGCGCCCCTTTTGCTATGATTGAATTTCAGTTTTACTATGAATAATGATTTCTTCTTATTGAGTCAATTTCAGGTCCCTTTTTAGCAATTCATTCCTGTTGGCCATTTCCCAGGCTGTATAAAAGATCATTTGTGCCCTTTTGGCTAACAAGGGAAAATTAATTTTGTCTACAGTATCTGTTGGCTGATGATAATCGGCTTTTAGCATACCATCGTAAAAGAACAGAACCGGAACTCCTTTCCTTGCAAAGTTATAATGATCGCTACGATAATAGATCCTGTTAGGGTCGTTGGGGTCGTCAAATTTATAATCAAGCACCAGCCTGGTGTATTTATTGTTCATGCCCTCGTTTATTTTAGGCAGATCAGTGCTCAGCTTATTATGGCCAACAACGTACACATAATTCAGCGTATCGGCCAGCATTCTTTCCGTATCTATGCGGCCAATCATATCTATATTTAAGTTGGCCGTGGTCTTTTCGAGGGGATAAATAGGATTTTCAGAATAATACTCCGATCCCCACAAGCCCTTTTCCTCACCGCTTACCAGCATAAATACTACTGTTCTGCGCGGGCCTTTACCTTCTTTTTTCGCTTTAGCAAAGGCTTCCGCCATATCTATCACAGCAGCCGTCCCGGATCCGTCATCATCAGCGCCGTAATAAATATTGCCCTTATCGTCCATGCCCACATGGTCGTAGTGAGCCGTAATAAAAAGATATTCATCCTTTTTGTCTGACCCTTCTACCATACCTACTACGTTACTTACGGTTGCGATCTTCTTGCCTGAAGTATATTTTATAGCAGTTCTTACCGGCGTTACTACAGGATCTATTATTCGTGATCCAACTAATTCCTTAATTTCTTTAATATTCTTCCCTGTTTTAGCAACAATATTATCAGTGATATAAAACACAGGAATGGCGCTGCTTTCCTGCTGTGCAGCCGCATCAGTCCTGGGCCTGTAAGCGTTGTTCAGCATTTGCCGTGAAGGGAGATCTTCTGAAATAATTAAAACAGCAGCGGCTCCTTTCTTTTTAGCATTGGTTATTTTATTGGCAGTAAATGCCGGTGATTGCCTGCGGGGCTTATTGGTGGTAAATCCTTCGGGTTGGCCATTGAGCAAAATAACCAGTTTGCCTTGTACATCGGCTTCTTTATAATCATCCCGGGTTTCGTCAACAATTCCGTAGCCAACAAAAACATACTCAGAAAAATCAAGACCGGCATTTTGTGGCATTTGCAGCCAGGGTGCAAAGTCTGTCCCCGGTGTAAAGTCTGTTCCTGCAATATGAAGGGAAAGCGTTGAAGCGCTGTCTTTTTCCAGGTCATAATACTGGCGGTAGCTCCCGTTGTTGCCGGGCTTTACACCAAAAGCCCGGAACCGGGACTCAATATATTCAGCTGCTTTTTCAAGTCCGGGGGATGGCGTATCCCTGCCTTCCATTTCGGCGCCGGCAATAATGCTCAGATGCTTTTTAAGGTCGATAGTGGTTATTGTTTTAGCATACGGTACGGGATCTGCTATTTTTTGTGCCGATACACTGGCGTATGAAAATACGCCTGCTAATAAAAGTACGCTTTTTATCATGTGAATTTTTATAGTTACAAATAAGATATCTTAGAGACGGTTTAACCCACCTTACTCTAAAGATCATATACATGCCGGATCATACAGCTATTTTGTTAACACGGTCTTCATGCCGCCCGCCTTCAAAAGCAGTATTGAGAAACATATCTATCATTTCACCAGCTGTATCTTCAGAAATAAACCGGGCGGGTATGCAAAGGATGTTGGCATTGTTATGTTTCCGGGCAAGGGCGGCTATTTCGTCGTCCCAGCAAAGCGCAGCGCGGATACCCCGGTGCTTATTGGCTGCAATAGCCACGCCGTTGCCACTTCCGCACAGTAAAATGCCCAATGCATATTCACCGCTTTCAACAGCATTGGCTACCGGGTGTGCAAAATCGGGGTAATCCACTGCATCTGAAGAAGAGGGCCCAAAGTCTTTAAAATTAAGGTCTTTCCCTTCTATAAATGAAATAACAAATTCTTTCATTTCAAACCCGGCATGGTCTGAGCCTATGGCTATTGGTTTTTTAAGATCAAATGTTGTTTCCATAACAATTACATTTAGCTCCACTCCTGGATGGATTCTTCTGCGTTCTTTTTCTCTCCCTTAGCGGCAAGAGAGATGCTTATTTCAAAAAGCAGGTATAAAGGCGCTGCCACAACAGCCAGGCTGAAAGGGTCTGTTGTGGGTGTTATAATGGCCGCTGCTATCAAAATTACAACAAAAGCATGACGCCTGAACTTGCGTAGCATTGCAGCTGTGACAATACCGGCTTTTGCCAATAAAAGAATTAATAACGGTAGCTGGAATAACAAGCCAATACCTACTGTTGTATATATAACGTTTTCAAGGTAATCAGTAAATAAAGGCCTTATCTCAATCATATCACTCAGCTTATAGTTAAAATAAAAATTAACCATCAGCGGTGTTAATATAAAATAGCCAAAGGCAACACCTATAAAAAACAACAGGGAAACCCAAAAAATAATGCCTCTTGTTTGCCTTGTTTCTTTTTCGGACAATGCAGGTTTTACAAAACGCCAGATCTCCCAAAAAACATAAGGAAATGCTAATATAAAACCACCCATAAAAGCAACGGTGAAATTTGCAATAAACTGGCCAGTCATAGTGTTTTCCTGAAAAACTACATCAGTAGCTTTAAAGCACAGGGACTCTCCTACACCAACTTTTTGTCCTATACGGCACATCCATTCAACTGAAATAAAATCTTTCTTCGTTGGACCGAAAATAACATCGTCTACAAAAAAGTCAGTAAAAATAAAAACAACAATGGAGCATACTACAACAGCAATAACTGACCGTACCAGGTGCCAGCGTAATACTTCCAGGTGGTCAATGAACGACATTTCATCATTGCCATTATTTCGTTTCTCAAAAAAATCCATTAAAGCCATGTGTGTAAAAATAAGTACGCAAAGATGCAGCTTTATAATCAATAGTCAATGGTGAGTGATGAGTGGGCCAACCTGAAACTTTAAACCAGGAACTCTATTTCAGCTTCCTCAGCTTTACCATTTCAATACGGGTATGAGTTACGCCCAGTATATCAAACTCATAATCGTCTATGATAATGCGTTCTTTTTGTGCGGGTATGGTTTCGTGATGATTGATGATATACCCCGAAAGGGTTTCGGTTTCGTGGCCTTCAAATTTTAAATCATACTTTTTCTCAAGGTAATCCAGCTCCAGCCTGCCCGAAAAAATAAACTCTCCTTCTGCTATCTGCTTTTCTACAAACTGCTCCGTATCGTACTCATCCCATATTTCGCCAAACAGCTCTTCCAACACATCTTCCATAGTAATAATACCGGCAGTACCGCCAAACTCATCCACTACCCAGGCTATACTTTTGGCTTCACCGCTGAATTTGTAAATAAGATCTACCGCATTCATGCTCTGGGGAACGGCCAGTATACTTATGAGTATGCTTCTTATATCCGCAGGCTTTTTAAACAGGTCCAGTTGATGCACATAACCTAAAATATTATCAATCGAATCTTCATAAATAATAATGCGCGTTCGTTTGGTTTCAATGAACTTTTGCAGAAGCTCATTAACAGGTGTTTTAACGTCTACGCCTATCACTTCTTTACGGGGCACCATACATTGCTTAATCCTGATATGGGGTAGCTCCTGCGCATTTTCAAGGAGCTGGGTGCTGGTTTCCTGCTTAAAATTATCTTTATTTCCATCAGAAAAAGCAAAGCGAAGCTCGTTTTTACTGAGCGGAGACTTGTTTTTATCCAGTCTTACGTTGAAAACATATTTTAATATCCAGTTGGTAAGCTTAAACATGCCTTTTACCAGTGGTGAAAAAAGCTGGTAAAAAATATCGGCAATAAACGAAAGCCTGCTTAATAAAGAGTTGCTTTTGGCCCTGAAAACAGCCCTGGGTATAAACTCTGCAAAGATCAGCGCTACCAGCACATTAAAAAGTATTTCCAGGAAAATCTGCATCCCGCGCGAGCTAATGTTAAACTGTTTCCATACCGGGGCTGCCACTTCGGCTGTAAGCAGCACAAAAATGGTCAGCGCAATAATATAGCCCGTGATGGCAACTCCCAAAAAAACAGCAGGGGTATCTATAAAACGGCCCAGGCGGTTGCCCTTTACGGTGTCCTGTTTTCTCTTTAATTCTATATTCAGCCGGTTGGCGCTGTAAAAAGCCATTTCAATGCCCGCAAAAAACATCATAAATAACAGTGATGCGGACCAGGCGATAAGTGTTACGTCCATATTCTAAAGATACAAAGGGCTTTTTGAATTTTGATTGTTTACGGGAGCATAAATCTTCAATAATAAGGTTAGCATCTGAATTTTTTCATAAAAAATACCCGGTTTACTGATGACCATTTTATTCCTCCTGCGATTAAGTTATACAATGAACCGGAAATTTTTATTTTTAATAATCCCCTTCCTGCTCTTTGTGGCGATGGCAACGGCACAAACCATACGTTATGTAACGGTTGCCGGCGCCGGCCTCAAGGACGGGCTTAGCTGGGCCACTGCCAGCGATGATATCCAGTTAATGATCAACCAGTCCGGACCTAATGACCAGGTATGGGTTGCCGCAGGCACTTATAAACCCAACCGTAAACATAATGCCACCGGTACTGTTACCCCCGGTGACCGTAATAACGCTTTTGTACTTAAAGAGGATGTGCAGCTTTTTGGCGGTTTTGCCGGAAACGAAGTAAGCTTACTGCAAAGAGACCTGCAAAGTAATCCTACCGTTCTCAGCGGGGATTTTAACGGTGACGATATAATAAGCGGCACCGGCCTTACACTCGCAATAACCAATAATGCAGAAAATGCCTATCACGTTCTTATTAGCGCCGGCCCGGCCGGTACAGCAGCGGTGGATGGTTTTACTATTTCCGGAGGTAATGGTAACGGCTCCTCCACACAGTTGGTAATCAATACCACAATCTACACCCTTGTCAATGCAGGAGCCATGCTGAACGTAGCCTCTTCTCCTGCAATAAATAACTGCATGTTCACTGCCAATACTTCAACCAACGGTGCAGCGGTGAGCAACAACAGCGCTTCTCCCGTTTTCAACAACTGCTCTTTCATTACCAACATGGCCAGCGGCACTTCCACCGGGTATGGTGCGGGTATGTACAACCAGGCCTCTTCACCGGTTTTGGTCAATTGCCGGTTTGATAATAATGTGGCAAGAACGTCTGGCGGTGGTATATATAATGTGCTCAATTCCCGTCCCAACCTGTCGCATTGCCAGTTCACTAATAACCTTGCCAGGAGCAGCGGCGGTGGCATGTATAACGCCAATAACTCATCGCCTTATATTACCAACAGCGTATTCAGATCCAATACTGCAGATTTTAGCAGCGGGGGAGGTATGTACAACAACTCCTCTTCTGCTCCAACAATCATAAACTGCCTTTTTGCAGAAAATATTTCCAACTCTTTTTCGGCAGGTGGGGGCGGCATGACCAATGCTGCATCATCAAATCCTCTGATCGTCAACTGCACTTTTGCCGGCAATACTGCATCCAACGGCAGCGGCCTGTATAATATTTCCTCTTCTCTTCCGGTAATTCATAACAGTATTATATGGGGAAGCATTTATACTGATGAGAACAGTGGTTACACAGCACAGTTCAGCCTGATGCAGGGCAATACGAACACCGATGCCGGTAACCCGGATGCCACGCCTTATACTGCGGATAATATTTTTACCAACTCACTGACAGGCGATTATACGTTAAAACCAGGCAGCCCCGCAATTGAAAAAGGAAGCAATACTTTATATGCTGCCTCCTATCCGTTAACCGACCTGGCAGGAAATGGAAGAACGGAGCACCCCAATATAGATATGGGCGCTTATGAGTACTCCGGAGCTCTGCCCGTGGTGTTTGGCAATATTTCGGCAATATGGAGAAACGAAACGATCTATGTTAGCTGGGAAACACTTTCTGAAACCAATAATCATCACTTCGAAATTGAGTTTTCGACAGACGGTGTGCATTTTAAAAAAGCCGCTACCGTATTGTCAAAGGCCACTGGCGGAAATACTTCTGTGCCGTTGCACTATGAGCTCCGGCTTCCGGCAAACGAAGCCACAGTATTGATCGGCAGCGCAGTATTGATTTGTGCGGGATTATTACTCGCCGGCAAAAGAAGACAACGTACAACGCTGTTGCCTGTGCTGGCCTTAGCTGCTATGTTTTTTTCCTGCAACAGGAAAGACATTGCTTTGGAAACCCTTTCCGGGCAGCAGCTATACGTACGCCTTGTACAGGTGGATATAGATGGCACAAAAGCGGGATCAAAAGTAGTGCATGTGGTGAGAGAATAGGTCCCGGTATTTTTTTAATTCTTACAATAACCTGCAATCAATTGCTATGTATTATAAAATAAGTATACAAACCGTAAAAGTCCTGGCCATCTTTGCGGGTGCTTTTCTTCTGTCATCTGCCTCCTGTAAAAAAATAAAGAAACTATAGAAGAATAGGCGCTTCCCTTAGGCTCCTGCCTGGCAGCCGAACCCAAAGCCGGTTTCCAGGTGCACGGGGAAGGGTTCTATGAATATAATTCAGGAAAGGGAACTACAATTAAAATTGCTGCTCCTATACCTCAGGGTGACCTGAGCGGTTTGACCGTAACTATTACTTATAATGAGAAGTACACTTATCAGCTGTGGGGAACAGCAACCAATGTATCAAATGCCGCACAACATGAGAACCTGAACGGGAAGCATATCAAAGACCGCATAGGGAATAACCGTACAGCTATAACTCCTGACGGAACCAAGATCACCCTGGTAAGCACCAGCCCGGAGGCCTCCGTTACAGCCCTTACTATTTACAGCAGCGGTAGTGTGCACCACTTTAATGTTTCCTGCAGAAAGCTGGAATATAGCACTTTGAACCTGCAAATTGCCAGCCGGCTGGACGAACTTCAGGCCGATGGAGAAACCAGCATCTTTGATGATACTGAAACCATTGTGTTTTTTTATAACATTTATAATGAAGAAACACCTGGCAACAAAGTACATCAACGGGTAGATTTAGGCTTTTTACCTAAAAACAACCCTAAACAGGTGAACGATCTGTATGATGATCCGAGGCTCGCTCATACCTGATGGGGTGCAGAAAGAGCAAAGCTATTTTGCCAAAAATGCGGCAATCAGCTTTTCTGCCTCTTCACAGGCTTCCTGCAGGTCGTCGTTAACAATTAAGTGATCGAAATGATCGCTGAAAGACATCTCATATTCGGCTTTATTAACGCGGGTTTGTAAGGACTCTTCTGTTTCTGTACCACGGCTGGCCAGCCTCCGCGCCAGCTCTCTTACCGACGGCGGCTCTATAAAAACAGATAAAGAGGTTTGCGGATATTGCTGCTGTACATGGATGGCTCCTTTTACATCAATATCCAGCAGCGGGTATTTTTTTTCTTTCCACAGCCGGTCCAGCTCTGTTTTCAAAGTACCATAATATTTTCCTTCATACACCATTTCCCACTCCACAAAATCGCCTTTTTGTATTTTTTGCTGAAACGCTTCCACAGTCATAAAATAATAATCTTTTCCGTTCTCTTCATAGTCTCGTGGTTCACGCGTAGCGGCCGAAACAGAAAATGAAAGCTGCGGGAATTTTTCGAGCAAATAACGGGTAATGGATGTTTTACCGGCACCGGATGGCGCAGTAATAATGATTATCTTTTTATTGAAGGAAGCCATATACGCAAATTACGGCAATTGTGATGGGAGTAAAAAATTTGAGGCTTATAAGATTTATGCCATTAATGCACAAACAAGGAGCTATGCGTTTGCCGGAGAAACCCGAAACCATGTAATTATACATTCCCCTGTTGCGCAGGGGCCCCATCATAAAATCTCTTCAACACTTTTTCTTATGTTATCTGCCATTTTGTGTGTAGGTAGGTCGTTCTCATCGCCGCCGAAGGGATCTTCAATTTCTTCAGCAATAAGTTCAAGACTGGCCAAAACATAAGTAATGAAAACAACTACTGGAACCACCCAATACCCTAACTGGAAAACATAGCCCCAGGGCAGTGTGAGCAGATAAATGAGCACAAACCGTTTAATGAAAACCCCGTAGGAAGAAGGGATGGGCGTGTTTTTAATGCGCTCACAAGCCCCACAGATATCGGTAAACGACTGCAGCTCGTTATTTAAAAACAAGAGCACTTCCCCACTTATTGAGCCTTCGCGATAAAGCTTTTTTACATGCTCATATATTAAGCCGGCTACCTGGTTGGGCACATGCTTTTCTGTATCTATTGCTGAAAGGATCTTTTGAGTTTGCTCATTTTCATCAAAGAGCATAACACGCGTTCTTTCCTTTAATAAATGCTGGTGCAAAGCCTGCGCGTAACCAGGAATTATTCTCCTGAAAAATTCGCGTTCTTCCTGTTGATCTTCGCGTAGAACTACCGATAATTTCAGCGCCAGGTTGCGCGAATTGTTTACCAGCCCACCCCAGAGCTTACGGCCTTCCCACCAGCGGTCATACGCGGTATTGGTTCTGAAAACCAGTACCAGCGAAATAGCAAACCCCAGCAATGAGTGCATAATGGGCAGGTTTTTAATAACGCTCTTATCTGAAAGTTTCCAGTATTCCAGCTCCAGGTAGGCAATGCCCGCAGCGTAAATGGCAAGTACTATTAAAATCCACCAAAGCTTATTAAGCACATCAGCTTTGGTTACTTTAAAAAGTACATTGGTCCAGTCTTTTGTATTGTAGTAACGCATGGTGATAGGTTGAAAAGTTTATAAGTTAACAAGGCCAGCACCTTTTCAA
This sequence comes from Niabella sp., assembly GCA_049841335.1. Taxonomy (GTDB): domain Bacteria; phylum Bacteroidota; class Bacteroidia; order Chitinophagales; family Chitinophagaceae; genus Niabella. The sequence goes on from JASGDI010000134.1 coordinate 123,132, forward strand.
CTTGTAAACCTGTAAACGTTTAAACTTAAACTCTCCTGATATCTGCACCCAATGCCTGTAACCTTGTATCAATATGCTGATAGCCCCTGTCTATCTGTTCAATATTCTGGATCGTGCTTTTTCCTTCGGCGCTTAATGCGGCAATTAACAATGCCACTCCGGCACGAATATCGGGGCTGCTCATCGTTATCCCTCTTAGTTTTTGCTCTCGCTCCAGGCCAATGACAACGGCGCGGTGCGGATCGCAAAGAATGATCTGCGCGCCCATTTCTATCAGTTTATCTACAAAGAATAACCGGCTTTCGAACATTTTCTGATGAATGAGCACACTGCCATGCGCCTGTATGGCCGTTACCAGTACAATGCTCAGCAGATCAGGCGTAAATCCCGGCCAGGGATGATCGTAAATAGTTAATACGCCTCCGTCAAAATAGCGCTGTATAGTATAACTTTCCTGCGATGGAATATGAATATCATCGCCCCTGAAATCCATAGCAATACCCAATTGCTTAAATTTCTCGGGAATAATCCCCAGGTCGCTGATACCTGCATTTTTTATGGTTATATCGCTTTGCGTCATAGCTGCCAGGCCGATAAAAGAACCTACTTCGATCATATCGGGCAACATAGTATGGGTAGTTCCGCCCAGATAATCCACCCCTTCAATGGTAAGTAAATTGCTGCCGATACCGCTTATTTTAGCACCCATACGGTTCAGCATTTTACACAATTGTTGCAGGTAAGGTTCGCAGGCTGCATTATAAATAGTAGTAGTTCCGGTAGCCATGGTAGCAGCCATTACAATGTTGGCGGTACCGGTAACAGAGGGCTCATCCAGCAGCATATACGCTCCTTTCAGTTCCTGTGCGGTTAAATGAAAAAATCCGTCTTCCTGGTTGTAATCCAGGCAGGTACCTAATTTTTGAAACCCTATAACGTGCGTATCTAATCTCCTGCGGCCGATTTTATCACCTCCCGGCTTGGGAATGAACGCTTTTTTGTAACGTGCCAGCATAGCCCCGGCAAGCATCACACTGCCGCGCAGCCTGCCGCTTTTCTTTTTAAAGTCAGCGCTATGCAGGTAATCTATATTTACATCATCGGCTTTAAAAATACAGGAGCTTCTGCTTACCCGGTTCACTTTCACATTCATTTCTGATAATAATTCTATCAGCAGGTTTACATCCAGTATATCGGGTATATTATTAATAGTGATCTCTTCCGGCGTCAGCAGCACAGCGCTGATAATTTGCAGGGCTTCGTTCTTGGCTCCCTGCGGTATAATTGCTCCCTGTAATTTCTTTCCTCCGCGTACTTCAAATACGTTCATTAATTATGTGTTTTTTTGTAAAAACGAAGATAGGAGGAAAACAGATTGCTGGATTTCCTGTTTAAAAATAAACTATCTGCTGAATACTGGTTGCTGGATTTCAAGTTTCAACTTTCCTAACTCTTTCTTGCGCATGGTCTCCGACCTGTGCATGCTTTTTACCTGGCTATTCTAAAAGCCATTTTTATTTTGCAAACCACCTAAGCCAGAGACAAGTAACGCAAGCACACAGGCCAGAGGCCTGCATGAGAGGTGGCGAATAGTAAGTAGGAATTGTATTTCCTTCAGCCTGTCATCCGTCATCTGTCCTCTGTCAACTTAAATCAATGCTCTTTTTTCATTTGCTGAAGGCTAAAAGCTTAAAGCCTTATGTTTTTTGACTTCCTGGTACACGCCTGGACATTGGTTTCCAGACCTTCTTATGACTTCCTGAAACCAGCAACCAGCATCCTGTTTTCAGCCTGTCGCCTTATGCTTTATGCTTCGGGCCAGTTAATAATACGGGCTTATCAGTACATATACCAACACCCCGGTTATGGCAACATATAACCACAAGGGCCAGGTAATTTTTGCAATTTTTTTATGACGGGCGTATTCGCCGGTTAAACCACGATAGGCTGTAAATAAAATGAACGGGAGAATAATGCCGGCTAACGGAATATGTGTAAACAGTATAATGTAATAAAATGTTTTTAAACCCCCTGTTCCGCCAAACCGGGTCTCTCCTGCAAAAAGGTGATGGCAGATATAACTTACCAGGAACAAAATGGATAATATCATAGCAAACAGCATCAGCTTTTTATGTAATTCATATTTGCCTTTTTTTACTGCTATCAATGCAGCCACCAGCAAAACAGAAACGGTAGAATTGATAACAGCATTCAACAACGCGAAAATATGTACATCAAAACCCAGGTCTACATTCAGATGTACTCTGCCAAGCGCTGCAACTACTAAAAATACAATCACCGAAAATGATATAATCAGCAGGTTAGCCCTTTTATCATTTTTTTTCCAATTAGCTTTCAGCATCTTTTTTCTTTTTAAACAGAATCATAAATAAACCCACAGCCACTGCAGCAATCAGAAATACTATGGACAACAGTTTTACCGGCAGCCCGCTTTTTTTACTTTTGTCTTTTTCAAGCGTAAGCAAAATGGCATCCCTAGAAATCCTTTTAAGATCGGCAGAGTCAAGCCCATGATAATAACCCCGTATATTTCGCTTACCATCTATCAATACAAAATGATCGGTATGTATAAACGAGGTATCAACGCCTTTTCCATCTACCAGCCCCAGCTTTAAATCATTGATCGCTAAATCATAAATCACCTTTTTATCGCCGGTCAGCAGGTCCCACTGTTCAGGGTTGATCTGAAAACGATCGGCCCATTTTTTCAATTGGGCAACAGAATCTCTTTCGGGGTCCACGGAGAAGGATATATACCTGATATGCTGATTGGTTTTATCGCCTACCCGCTGAGCATTGGTGATAGACTGCATTACCGTTCTCATATTAGTGGTCAGGGCTGGGCAAATAGTGGGGCAATGAGTAAAAAAGAAATCAGCAATAATTATTTTCCCCTCATAATCACTCAGGCTAACAGAGTCTCCCACCTGGTTGACAAGCCTGAAATCAGGTACTCTATGCCATTGCGTATCTGTTACCTGTTTCCCGTTCTCCAGCCGGGTGCTGACGCTGTCCGGCATATAATGGCGGGGCATTGATACCGCTTCATCACTGTAATGGCGAATAATGAAATAACAGGTAAGGGGCAATAAAAACGCCATTAAAACAGCATATAAACCTTTTTTATTCAACGTAATATTATACTTTAGTGAGCAGGTTTGCCAAGAAGTTCTCCGGGCAAAAATTTTTCGCGAAATTCGTAAAATAATGCCATAGGCTGGCATGATTTCTTCTATTTATTTATTCGGTCATACAAAAAGCAAATACTATGTTTTCAAAATTTTTCCTGGCAGCATCCATAACAGCAATTGTTGCCGGTCATAGCTGTAGCAACAAGGCGGCAACGCCCGATCAGGATCCCGAACCTGAATTACCGGCCCTGCCGCCGGTGGAAACCAAACCGGCTAATACTACCTATAAACCTGCATTTGAAGGGCAAACAAGGACTGCCGGGATGAAAACAGCTACCGAGTTAGATATAAAAGTTTTGTCTGAAGAGCTGGTAAACCCCTGGGGAATAGCCATATTGCCCGACGGCCGGCTGCTGATAACAGAAAACGGTGGAACCTTACGCATTGCGAAAACAACCGGAGAATTGTCGGTTCCTGTTATTGGCCTTCCGGCGGTAAACTCCAGTGGCCAGGGCGGGTTGCTAGGCCTGACAATTGACCCGGATTTTAGTAATAACCGTATGGTATACTGGGTTTTTTCTGAAAAGGTAAGCGGAGGAAATGTGACAGCTGTAGCAAAGGGCAGGCTGGCCAACGATGAAAAAACAGTAGAAAACCCATCCGTTATTTACAGGGCCACACCGGCTTATTCCGGAACTTTACATTATGGAGGCCGGATCGTTTTTGATAAAAACGGGAACCTTTTTGTCAGCACCGGCGAACGCTCTGATCTGTCCACCAGGCCTAAAGCACAGGATTTAAGCACCGGCCTCGGAAAAATAGTGCATATTACCAAAAATGGAAGTCCTGTTGCCGGCAATCCGTTCACAGGAACAGCAGGCGCCATGCCGGAAAATTATACTTATGGCCATCGCAATGTACAGGGACTTGCCATTCACCCGCAAACCGGGGAGTTATGGAATTGTGAGTTTGGCCCGCGTGGTGGCGATGAGGTAAACCGGATTGAAGTAGGAAAAAACTACGGATGGCCTGTTATTACTTATGGAATAGAATATTCAGGCGGAGCCATTAATAACGGGCTTACACAAAAAGAAGGATTAGAACAGCCGGTATATTACTGGGATCCCGTGGTTTCTCCCAGTGGTATGACCTTTTACAGCGGCGATCTGATTCCCGAGTGGAAAAACGATCTGTTTATTGGTTGCTTAAGCGGATTACATATTGTAAGGCTGAAAATTAAAAATAACAAAATAATTGGTGAAGAAAGACTGCTGACAGACCAGCAACAGCGTTTCAGAGATGTACAGCAGGGAAAAGACGGCGCATTGTATGCCGTTTGCGATGGCCCGCATGGAAGATTATACAGGATAGGGAAGAAATAATGCCCCGATTACAGACATTGTTGCATTTATGCTTTTGAAATGACAAGTTCAATTTATATAGTCATTTCGTAGTGAAGCGGAAAAATCTCAACGCACAGTTAAATTGTGCCGGTAACAGGTTTTTTGAGACATATAGATCGTGATATTGGCTCTATATGACAGATATTGAAGCACATTAAACGTTTCGTGTTATTTTCGCCTAAAATCACAAATCATAAATCATACATCAAAGATATTAGTTACAGGCGGTACTGGTTTTCTGGGTGCATATATTATTAAAGAACTGGTGCAGCAAGGTTTTCCTGTAAGAGCCATCAAACGGCCCAACACACAAATGCCCTTGTTTATAGAAGCAGGTATACTGCAAAAAGTAGACTGGGTGGAAGGCGATATCCTGGATGTTGTTTCACTGGCGGATGCGATGGAAGGTATTGATACCGTCATACATAGCGCGGCTATCGTTTCGTTCCATAAAAGGGAAAGAACAAAAATGTACCACGTAAACGTGGAGGGTACTAAAAACGTAGTGAACACTGCTCTTGAAAATAATGTAAGAAGATTGGTTTATATAAGCTCCGTAGCAGCTATCGGCCGCAAACTTACCGGCTCAACAGTAAACGAAAAGGCACAGTGGGAAGACGGTAAAGCCAATACACATTATGCCATCAGCAAGTTTAAGGCAGAGCTGGAAGTGTGGCGCGGATTTGCTGAAGGGCTGGAAGGTGTGGTGCTTAATCCCGCAACCATACTGGGTTTTGGCAACTGGAACCAAAGCAGCAGCGGACTTTTTAAAACAGCCTATAACGAATTTAAATGGTACACTAACGGTGTTAATGGTTTTGCAGATGTTGAGGACGTAGCCAAAATAACTGTTGCGTTAATGAACAGCGCCATAACCGAAGAACGCTTTATTGTCTGTAACGACAACTGGCCGTTTAGAAAGCTGTTTGATACCATGGCCGACGCATTTGGGAAAAAGCGTCCGTCAAGGCAGGCCACTCCTTTTTTATCGGGCATTGCCTGGAGAATGGAAAAACTTAAATCAATATTCAGTGGCAAAAAGCCGCTGCTTACAAAAGAGAGTGCTAAAGTAGCCAACAGCTTTACCCGGTTTGACACTTCAAAGCTGCTGAAAGCCCTGCCCGGATTTAGTTACACGCCTTTGGAAGAAACTGTACAAAAAGCCTGCAAAAGATATCTAGCCAACCTGTAACTAATGAGATACGGCTTTCAACCCGATAATAGATGCGATCAATGTAAATAAAAAGAATACCCGCCAGAAGTGAACCGGGTCTTTAAAAATAAAGATACCCATCAGCGCTGTCCCCACAGCGCCGATGCCCGTCCACACCGCATAAGCAGTACCTATCGGAAGGGTTTGCACAGCCTTTACCAGCAACAGCATACTTATGGTCAGCGAAACAAAAAAACCGCCGTACCATGCGTACATTTCTGTTCCTGTTGTTTCTTTTGCCTTGCCCAGGCAGGAGGCAAATGCCACTTCAAATAACCCGGCAATGATCAGAATAATCCAGTTCATAATTCAATTTTTTATCAGGCATAATAAAAGCGGCAAAATAGCCGCTTTAAAAATATCTAAATATCTTTTATATAAAAAGTTTACAATCCACCAAAACTTAAACCAACAGTGAAGGGTTTTAGCTGCGGACCGGCACCGGTTTTTAACAGGCTTGTAAACTGGTAGGTACCAAAAAGGGTAAAATGGCCCATTCCAATCCTTGCAGTACCAACAATCCGCGTGGTATTAAAGTAAGTTTTGTCCGATTCTTTTAAAAGATAATTGGGGCTTGATGTTGGCGTTGTAATACGGCTGCGGGTTCCCCCCTTCAACATGGTTCCTACTTTTACACCCACAGCAAATTTGAAGCTTTTACCACTTTGCTCAGGATTGGCTACATAGCGCAGCTCAATAGGAATTTCAGCATAAGTGGTTACTACCTTGGTCTTTTTAATACCTATAGTTGAAGTATCAAGCCCGTTAAACCTCATAGTAGCTGTTTTGCCTTTTACGTCAGCAAAATGACCGTCAAGAAAAACATGATCCGAGCCAATGCCTGCGCCAATTCCTGCACTTAATTGTTGCGTGGTCTTAAAAGGGAAGTCAAGCATAAAATAGGCATTAATGCTTCTTGAAAAACCTTTCGTTTGAATACTGTCCGGGGCATCAAGCCAATTGGTATATCCAAGCTGAAGTAAAAAATGGTCATTTGCCCTATTGGATAAGTTATATTTTTTCTTTGGTTTTTTAACCGGTTCGCTTACAACAAGTGCCGGGGAAGAGGCAGTATCAACCTGTGCAAATAAGCTGCCTGCAATGAATAAAGCACATGCGGCGAATAAAATTTTCTTCATAAATAAATTTAGATTGCCGCAAATATATTTTTATTTCGGTTAAAAATAGGTTAATGAAGCGGCAGACAGTGAAATTTAAAGAATAAAATACCCGATGGAGCCTTTAGGTCTCCTTTCCTTTCTTTATTTCTATGGCGTCATTTTTTAAACCATTTTCTCCTGAAAACCGTAAAAAAATCTGCGCCAGCGTAATAACATCCTTTTGGCAATAGGTAACGATCCGCTCCAGGTTTTTTTCTTCGTAATATACTTTACACACCATGCTACCGTCAATATCGTCCTTGGGCGTTGGAATTCCCAAGCTATGGGCTAAAAGATTGAGCGATGTATAGCTTTTGTAATCACCAAACTTCCATAACTCCATGGTATCCAAATGGTTCACTTCCCAGGGTTTTTTGCCGGCGATGTTTAAAAGCACCGGTATAGGCAGCCTGTTAATAATCAGCCTCCGGCAGATATAGGGAAAGTCAAACTCTTTACCATTATGCGCGCAAAGATATTTGGGTTCGTTACTGCTCCATTTAATCAGCATATCGCAAAAAGCCTGAAGTATTTGTGTTTCATCGTCACCAAAAAACGATTTCAGGATCAGCCTCCTGTTATTTTCCGTACCCTGCATAACACCGCAGCTGATGCAAATTATTTTTCCAAATTCAGCGTAAATACCGGCCCGTTCATAGAGGGTTTCCGGCGTTTCTCCCTCCCGGTTTTTTAAAAGCATACCGGCCTTGGTCTCCCATAAACCTTTCCAGCCTTCGGGCAGCAAATGAAAGCCCGGCTGCTGAGGCACTGTTTCTATATCAAGAAACAAAATGTTTTGTATAGGATAGCTGCTTAACATAGGTAATTTTACAGGTATTTATCGCCCTTGGTACGTTTTATTTCAGATACATAATCTTTTATTTCCTGCTCTTTTTCTTTTTTGCAGATCATAAGCACATCATCAGTATCTACTACAATATAATCTTCCAGCCCCTGAACCAGCACCATTTTTTTATCGGGAGTGTGGATCATACAGTTATGTGTATCAAATACCATTACATTGTTTCCAACAACCGCGTTCCCAAAATAGTCCTTTTCCATATTGGCCTGTGCGCTGTTCCATGTTCCCAGGTCGCTCCATGAAAAAGATGCCGGTATAGTATAAACATTACTGGCTTTTTCCATAATGCCAAAATCAATGGAAATACTGGGACACTGAGAGTAAATAGCCTCTATTATTTGAGGTTCTTCATCCGTATTGAGTTTATCTTCATCTGTATAGAACAACTCATATACTTCCGGCAAATGCTGTTCAAATGCATGAAGGATGGTTTTGCACTTCCATGTAAAAATGCCGCTGTTCCATAAAAAATCTCCGCTGTCAATAAATGCTTTTGCCAGCTCAAGGTTTGGTTTTTCTGTAAATGTTTTTACTTTATAAATGCCGGGCGCAGCTTCAGGCCCGTCATGCTGAATATAGCCATACCCCGTATTGGGATGTGTTGGCATAATGCCAATAGTGGTTAAAGCATTTACGTGCGATACAAAATCCAGCGCTTTCCTCATTACTCCTGCAAAATTTTCTTCATCTTGTATATGATTGTCGGCCGGGGCCGCAATCATAACCGCATCCGGGTTTTGCTGATGTATTTTAAATGCGATGTAGGCTATACAAGGCCCTGTATTTTTCCTGAATGGTTCTGTTACAATATTTTTCTGCGGAAGTTGGGGCAGCTGCTCCTGTACAATACCGGCATAATCTTCTGAGGTAACCACAAAAATATTTTCTATCGGAACAATTTTACTGTAACGGTCCAATGTAGCCTGTATAAGGGTTTTGCCGGTGCCCAGTATATCCAGGAACTGCTTTGGAAAACGGGTACGGCTTTTGGGCCAAAACCGGCTCCCGATCCCCCCGGCCATGATGGCTACATAATGATTCTTATCCATAATTATATTAAACCCTCCTTTAATAAGTCGTGAATGTGTATAATACCTGTATATTTTTTCTCGTTGGTAACAATCAACTGGGTTATTGAATTTTTCCGCATCATATCAAGAGCTGTTATAGCCAGCTCTTCTTCCGGAATGCTTTTTGGATGGTGCGTCATAATATCTTTTGCAGCCACTTTTTCAATATCTGTATTTTTTTCCAGCATCCTTCTCAGGTCGCCGTCTGTTATAATCCCTATAAGATTTTGCTGCTCATCCACAACGGCTGTAACGCCCAGTCTTTTGTTGGTTATCTCAACAATTACTTCTTTTAATGACTCACCGGGCAAAACAGCCGGTTTTTCATTATGCGTAAAAACATCGGCTACCCGTAAATACAGTTTTTTCCCTAAAGTTCCTCCCGGATGAAACTTGGCAAAATCACCGTCTTTAAATCCTTTTAATTCCATCAGCGTTACCGCCAGGGCATCGCCCATTACCATTTGAGCTGTAGTGCTGGTGGTAGGAGCCAGGTTATTAGGGCAGGCCTCCTGTTCCACCGTGGTATCTAAAAATATATCAGCGTGCATTGCTAACTGCGACTGGCTGTTTCCGCAAATAGCGATCAGCTTATTGCCAAAATTTTTGATCAATGGAATAAGCGCTTTTATTTCCGGGCTGTTTCCGCTCTTGCTTAAAATAATGACAACATCATTTTCCTGTATAATGCCTAAATCTCCATGAAGCGCATCGGCAGCATGCATAAAAATAGATGGTGTACCGGTAGAATTAAACGTAGCTGCTATTTTTTGGGCTATAATGGAACTTTTACCTATCCCACTTAGCACTACACGCCCCTTACAGCTTTGAAGCATTTCAGCAGCACTATCAAAATGATCATTCACCAGGCTTCCAAGGCCAGCAACCGCAGCGGCTTCCATAGCTATCACTCTTCGGGCTATATTTTTAGGAGTTTCACTCATTTTGCTAAAAGGCAAAAGTATTGGTTATGGTACAAACCAAAAAGCTTTTTGAATTATTATCAGAAGTCCCGGGATATATTAAAACTTTAACCTTTTCTGCTTTTTACCGTTTTATATGTTACGCTAACTTAGTAGCCCTTTTTAAAAGATTATTTTTTTTATTAGAATAACTGGTGTATCTTTTTACGCTTGTTTTTTAAAATATTATGGAATTATAGTAATGGCAGTTAAATCAGCAAAAGCGGCTCCAAAAAAAGCGAAAAAAGAGCCTGAGCAAAAACCTAAACCTACAGTGGATCTGCAAAACGAATTGCAGAAAAATTTCGGCTTTAAACAGTTTAAAGGAAAACAGGGCGTAATCATTGAGTCCTTACTGGAAGGCAATGATACTTTTGTAATAATGCCTACAGGCGGCGGAAAGAGCCTGTGCTATCAGCTCCCGGCTGTTATTTCCAAAGGGGTAGCCATTATTGTTTCTCCCCTCATTGCTTTAATGAAAAACCAGGTAGATCTGGTGAGGGGATACAACAGTAATGATGAAGTAGCGCATTTCCTTAATTCAACCCTAAATAAAAAAGAGATAAAGGAAGTGCATGATGACCTGCTTTCTGGTAAGACCAAGTTGCTGTATGTAGCGCCGGAAACGCTTACCAAGCAGGAAAACCTTTCTTTTTTCAGCGACTTGGACATTTCGTTTTTTGCGGTGGATGAAGCGCATTGTATCAGCGAGTGGGGACATGATTTTCGCCCGGAGTACAGGCGTCTGCGCGAAATGATGGACCAGATCAATCCTAAAATTCCGGTAATAGCGCTTACAGCTACGGCTACCCCAAAGGTTCAGAGTGATATTGTAAAAAACCTCGACCTGCGCCACCCAAATATATTTATCTCTTCCTTTAACAGGGAAAACCTCTATTACGAGATCGTACCTAAAATAAAAAAGAGCCAGACAGATGAAAGCATTGTGCGCTTTATTAAGGGTATGAAAAATAAAAGTGGTATTATTTATACCCTTAACAGGAAGACCACGGAAGAGCTGGCAAGCATCCTGGTTGCCAATGGTATTAAAGCCGTAGCCTATCATGCAGGTTTGGATGCCAAGCTCAGGGCAAAGCGCCAGGACGATTTTTTAAGCGAAGAAGTACAGGTTATTGTGGCTACTATTGCTTTTGGAATGGGTATTGATAAGCCGGATATAAGGTTTGTTATTCATTACAATATACCGAAGTCCATTGAAAATTATTACCAGGAAACAGGCCGTGCCGGAAGAGACGGCCTCGAAGGCAAGTGTATTTTATACTATTCGCATAAGGACGTCAGCAAGTTGGAGCATTTAATGCGCGACAAACCCCTGAGTGAACGGGAGGTTGGCGCACAGCTGATCAATGAAATGGTAGCTTATGCCGAAAGCGGGGTTTGCAGAAGAAAAGTGATCTTAAGCTATTTTGGTGAGCATTTTTTAGAAGAGAACTGCGGCTGCTGTGATAACTGTAAGCATCCGAAAGAAAAAATTGAAGCGAAAGCTGAAGTGGTAACGGCGTTAAAAACCCTGAAAGAGCTTGATGAAAAATTTGCTACAGAATACCTGGTGAATATTATCACCGGAAAACCTACTCCCCAGGTAAAAATGTTCAGGCACGAGGGCCTGTCAAGCTTTGGTTCTGGAAAGAACAAGGATGCGCATTTCTGGAACTCCCTTATCCGCCAGATGATACTTGAAGGGCTGATAAGAAAAGATATAGAAGAATACGGCGTTTTAAAGCTGAATGATAAAGGAACCGATTTTATTAAAAAGCCGAAATCTTTTACCATTGTTTTGAATAATAAGTTTGAAGAAGCCGTGGGCGATGATGATGAAGGTGCCGATAACACCGGCGATGGCACTGCTACCGATGAGCGGCTTTTTGAAATGCTGAAAGAGCTCAGGCATAAAGAAGCAAAGAAAAAAGGCCTGCCACCGTTTGTTATATTCCTGGAGAACTCATTGATGGATATGGCCACACTCTATCCTACCACCACCCTGGAACTGGAAAAATGCCAGGGGGTAAGCAAGGGCAAGGCCATTCGTTACGGCAAACCGTTTGTTGAATTAATTGCAAGGTACGTAGAGGATAATAATATCGAAAAGCCCGATGACTTTGTGATGAAAAGCGTGGTTAATAAGAGCGGCAACAAAGTGTACATTATACAGCAAACCGATAAAAAAATCCCTATCGAGACCATTGCCAGGAATAAAGGATGGAAGCTGGCTGAATTGCTGGAAGAAATGGAGACCATTGCTGCAAGCGGAACCAAGCTGAACCTGGGATATGCTATTGACGAGATGCTGGATGAAGAGGAACAGGATGAGATTATGGAATACTTTAAAAGCTGTGAAACCTCATCGCTTGATGTAGCGCAACAGGAGCTGGCGGATTTTGATTTTAACTGGGAGCAATTAAAAATAATGCGTATCAGGTTTTTGGCAGAATATGGCATGTAGCACAGAGTTGCTAACATTTTTTTACAATTATTCACAATTGTTCCGAAAAACCACTATTTTTGCAACCCATTTACGGATAGTGTAGTATCCGCCTGTGGCGAAAAAGGACTGAAAACAGTTGGTGCGGTAGCTCAGTCGGTAGAGCAAAGGACTGAAAATCCTTGTGTCGCCGGTTCGATCCCGGCCCACACCACAAAACCCTCGCAATATTTGCGGGGGTTTTTTAACCTATGCACTACGTTTATATATTATATACGGCCGCTTACGACAAGTTTTATATTGGAGAAACCTGTGATGTAATGGCGCGATTGCAGCAGCACAATTCAAAGCATTATAAACATTCGAGCACAGGGTTTACCTGTGATTGGGCTGTGGCGCATACACGGACACTGACAGACAGAAGCGCTGCATTGATTCTTGAGTCCTATCTGAAATCAATGAAATCCAAAAAATTTATACGGCATCTTTGTACAGATCTTGATGCACTTAATGCGTTTAACAACAGAGTTACTGAAAAATTTAATATCCAATTGTGTTAGTCGCCGGTTCCCCCGATATATCGGGGCCGGCCCACACCACGAAAAAAATCAAGCAGTTACAGAGTAAAGTCGGTAGCTGCTTTTTCTTTTGTCGAATAAAATTGGGGATCAAGTTGAATTGAGACCAATGTATCTGCGATGAAAAGCTATTGTATGAAGTTTTCTTCTTCACTCAATCTCACCTTTAATTCATAGCTGAGTTTCATAATAGACATTGTGTAACCAGTCCTGCAGGCAGAGACTCGCCTGGAAAATATCCCATATAATACCATATAATAAATCAGAGGTGCCGGTAAAACATCCCGCATCTTTATTCTTCAAAGCAAAAGCCCGGTTTTACATTTGGAGATGTAAAACCGGGCTAGCAGAACTGCCATATTAAAACCATGTTAAAGATCAGCTGATCAGCGTTTATTTAAAGTCATCCTCGGCAGGGTGACTTTATTTATGGTAATGTCAAAATTAATAGTAGTGTCTTTGTACGCACTATTCCCCGCATGATATGTAACACTGTAACGGCCCAGCTCCAGTCCTCTTATTTTAAAGTAGCCGTTGTTATCGGGTAAAGCAGTAGCCGTATCCGTATCATTATATACATTGACCATTATCGAGGCGTCTGCCGGAAATGCATACCCCTCCATTTCTAACGAACGGTCTGCCGGCAGGGTCCTTAAATAAGGAAACAATAAATAGTTTCCTGCGTTTTCAGTTATAGAACGTCCCAGGTCAAAATCCAGGTACACAGCAATACTGCCATCACTGTTTTTTACACGGCTTTCCTTCAAAACATCAATATAAATATGATGATTGGTGGAGTCATCAGCCAGCTTTAGCGGGTGCTGCTCCCCGTTTTTTATAACATGATTGTTATTTCCAAGCGCAATCCGTATTTTCCGTACGGTTCCTGATGTTTCAACCGATCCAAGCAGCATATCAAGCCCGTTCCGTAATTTCAGGATATCATAACTGCCGGGCTTAAAATCAAGCGCCATCCATTTTCCAAATTCATCACTGTCTCCAACAGGTATACCGCCATGCCAAAGGGTGATACCAGGTGCGCCCATGCTATCGTTTTTCCTGTTATTGTCAAGCCGGGCAATCCTTTGCTCATCACCTGAATTGGTTTCATCAATTTTCACTTCCACCGAATGAATATCAATGTTTACCTCATCCAGGTCAGCCGGATTATCAGTAAGATAAACAGACAGCAGGCTGGGTCTTAAGCTTTTGGGTTCATTACTTTTTTTGCAGCTAAATACAGCTAAAAGCATAACTGTTAAAATGGGAAAAATCAGCTTTTTCATACGAATTATTGATTTGTGTTCAATAATGAATCGTTTTGGAATACCAGGTTGTCCCCTTTTTATAGTTTGCAAGAGATCAATTAAGTAACCATTATAAGTATTTTGGTTACGGAAGATCTTAGCTTCTCCCTGATCTTTGCCATTGCCAGGGAATATTTATTCCGGACGGTTTTTTCGCTGACGGCTAAAAGTCTTGCGGTTTCTGATACAGAGTGTCCTTCGCGCCTGAGTTTTGCAATGTTTTTTATGGCCCTGGGCAGCTCATCTATTACTTTTTGAATCAGGTCATTCGTATCCTTCAGGCTGATATCTTCCAGTATATGTGAGTAGCCCATTTGCGCTACCAGATTCTTCTTTTCATTATCTAAAGAAATAATTTCATGATGCACGGCCCTGTAATAATCCAGTACCCTGAAATTTAAAAATTTGCAGAAAAACCCTTTGGCAGCCTGTGCTTCATTGGTCAAAACAAAAGAGGGATCTTTCCATATCCTGATCCAGAACTCCTGTAAAAGATCCTGCGTTACATCATGATCTTTTACTTTAGCAAATACATAGGCATACAGGTCTTCCCAATACCTGTTGTACAAAGTATTATACGCCGCTTTATTTCCAAACCCTATTAATGATATAAGTTCTTTATCGGTCATCAGGTACGGTTTGCTGCAAAAACACGATAGTAACGCGTATCAAAAAACAGCCTCAGGTGTAAAGTTGCAATATCTGCGGTCAAATATCAAGCAGGTTTAAGTATTTTTCTTTTTCTAAAAAAACAGGGGACATGTAGCTGATTCAGTACGATTATTATGTACATATTTGAAGGTATGAACAGGAAAGAATATTTTGAAAAATACCTGGAGGGTACCGCCTCCGAAACAGAAAAGGAGCTGGTTGCCGCCTGGGTTACCGGGCTGATGGCACGCGCAGGTACCGGCGATGCTACCGAAGAAGAACAATACATTGTGAAAGAATGGCTGAACCAGGAAAACAAAGCCAGCCCGGATATTGAAGAAGTTGAAAAGAGAAAAATAGAAACCCGGTCATTACTGGAACACGAATATCTTTCTGTTCCCAAACGGAAAAAACACACCGTACTTTACAGGTATGCAGCTGCTGCTATTCTTTTTGCTTTTGGTATTAGTATGTATTTTATCTATCAGCCTAAACAGGAGAAGAGCGTTATGGCTGGGCTTCATTTTCCTGCGGCAGATAGCATTAAAAACAGCAGGATGGTGTACCATACCAGTTCCGGCAGCCCAGTGAGAAAAATACAATTGCCAGACAGCAGCTTTATTTACCTGAATGCTAATACTATGCTCTCGGTAGACTCAGGTAAGTTTAATATTCATACCCGGGATGTAGTACTTGACAGAGGAGAGGCTTTTTTTCAGGTAACAAAAAACAGCTCCCAAAAATTCACAGTTCAGTTCGGGGCGCTGCAATTGGAAGTACATGGCACCAGTTTTAATATAGAAAACTATGCGCATACTCATGAAAAAAGAGTATTTGTAAAAACTGGAAAAGTTATTATAAAAAACGCTGAAGGGCTTGCTGTAGCATTAGCGGCTGATGAAACATTTATTTACCACACGCTTACAAAAAAATATATTGTTAAGCAAAAAGAGAATGTTGATGTGTCACAGTGGATCAACGGAAAGCTGGTATTTGCCGGTGCCGGGTTGGATGAAATAAAACAAAAACTGAAGGATCGCTTTGAAGTAAGCATCGAAACAGAAAATAACGCATTGCCCCAAACAATGCAATTAAACGCTACTTTCGATAAAGATGATCACTATGATAAGGTAGCAAAGGTAATAGCCGGTATATACGGAGCACGGTACAGGATTGACAACAGGAGGATCATTTTTTACTAATCATTATACCGGGGAAGATAATTGGGAATAACCAGTGAATTTGACGATACGGATATTTATTTATAGCATACTGCTGATGGCAACCTGCAAAAGGCTGTCAGCCCAATATGCTATTCAATATACCGGGGAACCGCTTGTACAAAGACTGGAAAGAATTTCGAAAGATTTCAATATTATTATTGCTTACGATCAGTTGCAGCTAAAGGGTATTACTACACAAAAAATAAACCTGCAGACCGCCAACGTTGAACCGGTTTTAAAACTTTCATTAGAAAAGACCGGCTTCAGATATCAGAAACAGGGTGCTATACATTATTACATTGTTCCGGTGCCAAAAGGTAATATCACGGGTTTGATTATAGATGCTGAAGAAGGAACGCCCCTGGAGGCGGTTTCCATAGAAACAGGTAAAGGCGTATTTGTAAGTTCCCCAAAAGGAACTTTTAATATCTCTTTAGAGGAAGGCGCTTACGATATTATACTAAGCGCCATTGGATATGAAACAAAACAAATTCCTTCAATCAAGGTACAAAAAGGCAGCGCGTTGTACTTAAACCTGACGCTTCAAAAAAGACCTGTCAGCTTAATCCCTGTTAAAGTAGTATCTGCTGTTGCAGCAGAAAATATACGCGCCCATTACATCAGGCAAAAACAGGCAGGAGTAGTAACAGACGGATTGTCTGCTCCACAGGTTGAGGCGATGCCGGATAAACCTTTATCACAAATAATAAAACGGATAAATGGCGTCAGCCTCATTGGCAATACAGTAGGAATAAGAGGTTTGAGCGAGCGGTATAGCCAGGTTCTGGTCGACGGTATTGTCCTGCCTTCTTTGGGATTGAATAAAAGAGGCCTTGCGCTTGATATTTTTCCTAAAGAGCTTGTTCGGGAAATGATCCTCACAAAAACAGCCGCTGCCGATGCTCCTGCGGAGTTTAGCGGGGGACAGATCCATATTCATTCATTAAGCATACCGGATCGCAGCTTTACTTCTCTTGCATTTGAAACCGGAGGCAACAGCCAGTCTGTATTTAAAAACTTTCAATGGCTTGGCAAAAAAGGAAAACTGGACTGGCTGGGCGTTGATGATGGTACGCGTAAAAAACCGGCAAATATAAAATCTTGGC
The DNA here is from genome assembly GCA_049841335.1 of Niabella sp. Classification (GTDB taxonomy): domain Bacteria; phylum Bacteroidota; class Bacteroidia; order Chitinophagales; family Chitinophagaceae; genus Niabella. The sequence continues at coordinate 140,262 of JASGDI010000134.1, forward strand.
AATGGTATAGCGATGTACCGCTGCCGCCGCCCAATGATCCCAGTGGAGTACGTACGCTTATTCCTGGAGAAACAGCCCCCTACCATTCGTTAAATGCTATTGAGCAAAGCAAAACCATTCCGGCAGAGGGCCTTGTTCCTTCGCAGGGCATGGCTTTGCCTGATTTCAATTTAAACTTTTCACTGGGAAGGTCTTATGTTGTAAAAGATAGCGTTACATTAGGATTCGTGACAGGTACCTCTGTTTACAGACGCCTGTCCCTGGCACATTTTAATAACCGGCGAAGAGCATCAGATGATCTCCTGCCGGATCCTGCAAAGCATGGCACCACCGGAGAAGGAACCTCCTACCAGCTGCTTTCCGGCACAGGAACCTTATTCAACATAGGGTTAAAAACACCCACGTTCAATATAACATTTAAAAATATCTTCAGCACGCAGCTTAAAGATAATTTCAGCACTGCAATCCGCAGCTATCATAACAAAGGACAAACCCGGCACTTTAAAGAAATGTTCCAGGAGCCTGAGCAGTATTTTTTACAACAACACAAACTGGAAGTACAGAAAATCTTTGCAAACGGAATGGATCTTGACTATTTTTTATCATTTACCAATGCCGTACAAAAACTTTCCGACAGAAGGTATCTTCAGTACTTTATTACATCGGGAACCGGCGCAGATGCCGTCTACAATACGCCTAATATCCTTTACAACTGGAAACAGAACAACGATTCAAATGTAGTGGATAACCGTACCTGGATTGATGCTGCTGAAAAGAATTATACATCAGGCCTTTCCCTCTCCAAACGGTTACTTTTTTCAAAAAATTTTTGGGGTAATATTAAAGCCGGCTGGACGGGAACCCTTCGTTACAAAACCCTTTCAGTCTTACGCCTTTTGCCTTTTGCAAATGCTGCATTAACCGGCCAATATGATCAATTGCTGGATCCCGCAGCAGACAGCCCGGTTTTTTACTGGGCCGAAAATACAAATGGCAATATCTACTCGGGCACAATGGATAACCAGTCTTTTTATTTACTGGCGGATCAGACTTTCCGGAATCGGTTTCGGCTTTTCTATGGAATAAGAGCCATGTATTATGATATGCAAAACGATCAGAGAACTTTTTTAAGACGATGGCATAATGGTACCATCCCGGTGCAATACCATAATGGTATCACCGGCGAAAAAAACTGGTATTGGCAACCATCGGGTAATATGGTTTACAGCGTCAGTAAAAAGATGAATATAAGAGCTGCTTTTGCCAAAACAGTACTGCAACCGGATTTCAGGGAACTTTCTTATTTCGGACTGTATGAATATGAGCTGGACGGAAACATCAGCGGCAGGCAATTACGCACTACAAAGGTGGATAATTACGATATCCGCTGGGAGTGGTATCCATCACTCCAGGAAAACATATCTCTTTCTTTTTTTCATAAACGGTTAAAAGACCCTGTAGAACTGGTGCAGGCCGGGGCATTTCCAACGTCTTACGGTTATATCAACCAACACGCAGCACAAACATCAGGCATTGAGCTGGAAGTCCGGAAATCCTTACAATTCCTGTTGCCCCATAGCTTTTTAAAACATCTAACCTTGCATGCCAACTATACCGTCAATTGGTCTAAAGTAGAAGTGGTGAGCTTTCCTACATTGGCCAATGGTGAATTTACCCAAAGCAGAATGCCCAACCAGGACAGGCCGTTATTCAACCAGACGCCCTGGGTTGTTAATGCTGGTCTTTTATATAAAGGTAAAAAAACAGGGCTTTTTATATTCTATAATAAAAGCGGGCCTAAAACTTACATTACTCATATCAATCCAAATCTTGTTGAGTACGAGAACGGAATAGGTCAGCTTGACCTGAATTTTTATGTAAAATGCCTGAAGGATAAAGGCCGTATTACATTCAATGCTCTGAACCTGCTGAACCCATGGCGTATTTATTATACCAATAGCACAGCATACTCATCAGGAAATACCGGGGGCTGGCAGCTGACGAACGGTTCTGTGGGATATAATGCAAAAGATGGAGATACCGTTACTTTCAAGATGCGACAGGGAATAAATGCAAACATCGGTATAACACTGGCACTATAAAAAACGCTGATTTAAATGGGGGACAATTCCTGTTTTCCGACCGATTAATAAACAAAACACAAACGCTATGTACACAAAAAGAAAACAGCTGTTAGATACAGGCTTTTTATTATTGATCGGCATTTTGCTAAACTCCTGTTCTGCGGGCAGCAAACATATTGAAGCACCAATAACTCAAACCCTACCAACCGAAAGCCTCGAAACAGTATATGGTTGTACTAATGTATCGTTCCTGTTATCAATAGCATCCACAACATACTCCGATTATTTTATTTTGATAAATGACCAGGAAGGTTTTAACCGGCTCCATTTAAATCCTTCCTGCTCCCCTGAAATTGATTTTAATAAATACTCGCTGCTTATCGGGACGAAAGGGCTAACCCGGGGATGCTCTTCAATTGACTACGAATTAAAAAAAATAACAACAGGAACAAAAGATAGCCTGGTTCTTAATGTAGCATTTCATTTAAATGACGCAACGGTTGCCCCCAATGTAACCTGGAATGTCCTAATGCCCCGGCAGCCTGAAGGCATACCTGTGAAAGTAAATTTTGAAATGAAATGATACGCAGACCTTTTTAAAAAGTGTTGTACCCTTGGTCTGGCAGGCTTCACCAATGTCTTCCGGCATTTATCTATCCGATGCCTGTAATTATCCCTGCAAAAAGTGCCTGTTGCAAATACAGCAATTGAAGCCTTCCCTGCTAGCTCATACGCTCTAAACTTAAAGATTTCATAACGGACTTGGGTATATTCCGCTGAACAAACATCGTTTTACCGTTGCCCTGGAAAATGTTACAGGACGTTGGCGAGATCTAAACGCTTCAGAATCGGTGCGGCAAATTTCAGATAAACGATTCCTGGTGGTCATGTACCACAACCCAACGGCAACCGATGATTCTACAGGAGATGGATATGCATTGATTTACAGCCCCAAAAGCAAACACACGGCGTCCCTTGTGGCCAGGCCTAAATGGGAAACACTTTCCAACAACAGGAATGTTCAGCCTGTAAGGCTGTTCGAGAACACTTATGCGGTTGCTTTTTTTAGTCCCGGATTATTAGCTGTAGATGGGTCAACCCTGGCAATAAGTAAGCCCTGCCTAATATTGGTAAAAGGAACAACGGTGTATATAAGCTACCCGCTTCATAAAGAAGAGGAAATCCAGATAAACTGGAAACAGCAGTCCCCAAAAATAAAACCACCTAATACAGGTACAACAGAAAAATTTGTATTTTAAAAAGCAAAATTTGCCTAGCTTCAATTTATAGATATAAAAAATGTACCAACAAAGAATTTTTGCAGGTATTTTAGTAACGATGCTGTTTGCTGCCTGCTCTTCATCAAAAAAAGCAATCAACGTTTCTGCCAGCAATTTTGTAAAAGAAAACGTTTTTCACTCCAAAGTGATGCTTGAAGGATTGCTGAAAACGGCCAATGAAAAATTTGATACTCCAAATGGCGCATTTCCATATACAATCAATAAGGAAGGAACGCTGATCACGGCTCCTATATATAGCTGGATACCAGGATTCTTCCCTGGCAGCCTTTGGTATGCTTACGAATATTCAAAAGATAAAGATATTAAAGCAGAAGCCATCAAATGGACAGAAAAACTGGAACCATTACAAACCTACACCGAACACCACGATCTGGGCTTTATGATGTATTGCAGCTACGGCAATGCATACAGACTTACCGGTAATGAAGCCTACAGAACCATCCTGGTCAATTCGGCCAGGGCGTTAAGCACACGCTTTAATTCAACAGCAGGTGTTATTAAATCCTGGAACAGCTTTGGCTCCTGGCATGGGAATGCTACCTATTATTTCCCGGTGATCATAGATAATATGATGAACCTGGAAATGTTGTTTTTTGCGTCCAGGGTTTCAGGCGATGATTCGTATAAAAAAATAGCGGTCAAACATGCGGAAACAACTATGAAAAATCATTTCCGCCCGGATTATAGTTCTTACCATGTGGTTTGTTATGATAACACTACCGGTAAGGTCATTGCCAAAGAAACAGCACAGGGTTATGCGGATAATTCTGCCTGGAGCCGCGGGCAGGCCTGGGCTATCTATGGCTTCACCATGGTATACAGGGAAACAAAAGACCCCCGGTTCCTTAAAACGGCTATAGGATTAGCCAACTATTACATTAACAATAAAAATCTGCCTGGGGACAAAATACCCTACTGGGATTTTAACGCAGAGGAAGCCGGGTTTGTACCCGCCAAAAACTCTAATGCATTTAACGTAAAAGAAAAATATCGGGATGCTTCTGCGGCAGCCATTACAGCATCTGCCTTACTGGAGTTATCCGGTTATGCTGGACGCCACGATAAAGAGAAGTACAGGGACTTCGCCGTTGCTACATTGCAGTCCCTGGCCAGCGCTCCCTACCGTGCCGGGTTGGGCACTAATGGCAACTTTATTTTGAAGCATTCTGTAGGAAGCATTCCGCATAATATTGAAGTTGATGCACCATTGGTATACGCTGATTATTATTTTTTGGAAGCACTATTGCGATACGATAGCTTACTGAAAAAAGGTTCGATTTTTTAGCTGGAACTTGCTATAACTTTTATAATAGTAACTCTGTACGTAGTTGTTATCCCTTAGCAATCAATTGCTTCTGCATTTAAATATTGATATGACAAAAAAAATTACTTTTCTGATAGTTTGTTTTGCCAGTTATGTTGGTAACAGTTTGGGGCAGCCGGCAAAAGATTCCCAAAGCGGGTATTGGAATACAAACCTTAAAGTAACCGCCTGGAGACTTCCGCCAGCTCCTGCGGGTTACAAACCGAAGCTTGTTGATCTGGATAAGGATGGGGATCCCGATCTGCTTTATTCGGTAACCCGGAATAACATTCCCATATTATGGATTGATGATGATGATGACATGACCTGGAAGGATCTGGAAGGAGATACGGATAACGATTGTTTGCTGATCGACCGTAACAGGGATGGCAGGTATGGGAGCATGGGAGATTTAATAATAGATTGGGTAGATAGTGATGGGGACGGAAAGGCCGATCTGCAGGCAGTTGCTGATTATCCGGCTAAGCGGGCTGCGCATCCCTGGCCCCATGGGCATTATATGTGGGTGATGGATACCGACAAGGATAATGTGATGAACTACATTAACTGGAATACATTTAAAATAGAGGCATGGGCAAGGGAAGGTTTATCAGATTTTATGCTGGACTATAGCGGAAAAACTGCATTTTTAAAAACACATGTAGCCACTTATACTATGGAAGACCTGCGGCTTAACTGGGAGAATCCTTTCCTGTTCTACGATCCGGATAAAGATGGTTTATCTGAAATAGCTGTGCGGTTTGTGGATACGCCAGAAATGATCAGCGATGAATCGGGTAATATACAATATCAAACAAAACATCCCGGGAAAATAAATTGGGTTTCTATTGCTGTTGATCTGGATAATGATAACGGGCCCGGAAATGATTTTGATTATGATTTTTCGTTAAGCTTCAGAGGAAAAGGGTTTGACTATATAGATCAGAGGCACAGGATAAAAAATCTGCGGGGCCTGCCCGAAACGGACACATTTTTCATGGATCCCAGGTTCAGGCAGTTGGAAGAACTTATTTATCCCACCCATGAAAGTGCATTCGGTTTAATTTTTAAACGCGGCGATTGGGATAAAGTGTATTTTGTTTACGACGAAGACGACGATTGCAACCGCTGGGAGCGCGTTGAATTTTATGATCCTCTGGAAGTGTTTAATGTAGGGGTTGGGAAAAAAGGCCTGGATAACAACTCCCAGTCTGATGTGGCGGGAGATCGCGGTGAATGGGATCTGGACAACTCTGGTGGAGGCAAATTATACATCGGTAAATTTGACGGACGATTGCATTTGTATGGAGCCGAATGGGGCGCCTGGAGAATAGACCAGCATGCAAACTACTATCATGGCGGTGACAGGCTTTGGCAGGGTAAACCGGAACCAAAGGAATTTGGCACGGTGAAATATGTAGACACAGATGGAAATGGCTTTTTTGATAAGTTGTATTACGATTTGGATGGGGATAAGGTATTCGAAGACAGCGTTAGCCTGAAAGAACTGGGGATTTCTGATGTTTGCCCTCTTATTGATATTTCTGATCCCGGCTATGAAAACTACCGGTCCATCAGTGAAATCATGTCTGACCAAATGTGGGAAAACGCCCGGTTAGCGTTAAAGGTTTCTGAAAAGTACCGTCTCAATACCTCATGGTATGCAAAGCTAATGGTAAGCAGTTCGTCAAGACTAAAATATCATAACGGCTATTGGCTCCAGTTTTACCTGTACCGGGATCTCAAAGATCTGTTTATCCGAAGCGGGAATTTGCGGATGTTAAAATTACTCGATGTTGCCTATTATTCCGGAAACTGGAAAAAACTATTATGAGAGCGGCAACGGGAAACATTGCCATAAACCGACCGAAAACCGCCGTTCTTACAAACGGCCAACTGCAGAAAGGAAAACATTACCTGGCAGGCAATATGGTAGGACATACCATTATCAATGCCGATGGAGTAGCCTGCAACTGCGGCTCTGCGGGTTACCTGGAAACAGAAGCCACCACCTGGGCATTGCCGGACATTGCTAAACGGATAGATAAAAATACGGGCAGCCCGCTGGCAAAGAAAAACGATCTTGATTTTGAAGACCTGATGAGCGCAATAGATAGCGGCGACAGCTTTGCCGAAGAGGTTTTTACCCATTGCGTGAATATATGGGGTATGTGCGCAGCGAATCTTGTGCACAGCTTTGACCCCGAAAAAATTATTATAAGCGGTGGCATTATGAAAAGCGCTTTGAAAATTTTACCGGTTATTCAGCATATGTGGATACGCGCACCTGGCTTGCCCCGGGCACGGTACAGGTTGTTGCAGCCCAGAGGCCCGATTTTGCTGCACTCTTAGGATTAGGATATTTAATAACGAATAAACATTAAAATCGGTTTGAAAAAGATGATGTATGACAAATTTCCGGTAATTCCTGTGCCTAATGCTGAGGCCTGGAGCGGGTGGGAAGCAATTGGCAACGAATTAAAGCAGGCAGCTGACTGCAGCACAAAAAAAATAATTGTATTGGAATGTTACCAGGGAGTAATGGATGAAGAAATAATTCCGGCATTCCAAGATATTTTTTCCGGAGCATTATGGATGGACAGCAGGGACTGTTATAAACCGGCTGAGGAAATAGAAAAAATGGTATTCCCCGATGTAACTGATGATGCCATTTTCGGTTATATGACAAGGCTGAACATGATTGATTATTTTGATGCCGGTAAACTAAAGAACGCGCAGGAAAAGATTGCTTCCAACGCAGGATTTACCGTCGTTTATGGTCCCGGCGCAAGCCTGATGGCCGATCAGCCCGATTTGCTGGCATATTTGGATATGGCTCGCTGGGAAATACAGTTACGCATGCGTAGTAACAAAGTAAACAACCTGGGCGTTCAAAATAAAGAGGCATCATTCAGCCACCAATATAAGCAGGCCTATTTTGTTGACTGGCGCGTATGCGACCGGTTAAAGAAAAAATTATTTCATAAAACAGATTTTTTAATTGACACCAATAAGCCCGGCCATCCCAAAATGATCAGGGGAAGTGTTTTATTAGAAACGCTGGAAGGCCTGACAGAACGGCCATTCAGGGTGATGCCATTTTTTGATCCCGGCCCCTGGGGCGGACAATGGATGAAAGCCGTTTGCGATCTGGACCGCTCAGTTATTAACTATGCGTGGGCTTTTGATTGTGTGCCGGAGGAGAACAGCTTATTGTTACAGGTTAAAGATACCGTGATAGAAATACCGTCCATCAATCTTGTTTTCCTGCAGCCGGAAAAACTGCTTGGGGCAAAAGTATATGCCAGATTTGGCGACGAGTTCCCTATCCGCTTTGATTTTTTAGATACGATGGAAGGCGGCAACCTGAGCCTGCAAGTGCATCCCTTAACAGAATATATACAGGAAAAGTTTGGTATGAAATATACGCAGGACGAAAGCTATTATATGATGGAAGCCCAACCCGGCGCCGTAGTGTACCTGGGATTAAAAAAAGATATTGATAAGGATGCTATGATGGCAGATCTGCAAACTGCGCAGGAAGGGATCATTCCTTTTGATGCCGACAAATACGTAAATACTTTTCCTGTTAAAAAACATGATCATATCTCCATTCCCGCAGGTACTATACATTGCAGTGGGACTAATTCTGTTGTACTTGAAATAAGCGCTACGCCTTATATCTTTACTTTTAAGCTGTGGGATTGGGGGCGCGTGGGATTGGATGGAAAGCCCCGCCCGATCAATATTGAGCACGGCAAAAATGTAATACAATGGAACCGGGATACCGATTGGGTAAAACAGTATGCGTTAACCCTTGCAGAAAAAGTGGAAGAAGGAGATGGTTATACAGAAGAAAAAACCGGGTTGAATGAAAGCCAGTTTATTGAAACACGCAGGCATTGGTTTACTAAAAAGGTAACACACTATACCAACGGATCTGTAAATGTACTGAACCTTGTAGAAGGTGATGCGATTATAGTGGAAAGTCCGGAAAATAAATTTGACCCATTCACTGTACATTACGCCGAAACCTTTATTGTACCTGCATTTGTACACACGTACACCATCCGGCCGCTTTATAGCGATGGAAAACAACATGCTACCATAAAGGCTTACGTGAGGGGCTAAAAAGAAAAACGATTGCCATGGAAAATAAACACTCGCTTTCACAAACCAACGAAGGAAGCAAAAGGTATGTGCTGAAAATAGCGCTGGTAGCAGCTTTGGGCGGCTTGCTGTTTGGCTATGACACTGCTGTAATATCCGGAGTTATAGGTTCGCTGCAAAAAAAGTTCGACCTGTCGCCCCTAATGATGGGCTGGGCTGCCAGCAGCGCCATTTGGGGATGTATAGCCGGTGTATTGGTAGCAGGTTTTGTAAGCGATAAGATCGGTCGTAAGAAAACACTGGCTATTACTGCTGTACTTTTCTTAATCTCTTCTGTTGTGGCCGCCATACCACAAAACCTGACAGGTTTTATTATAGGGCGTTTTATTGGCGGGTTGGGCATTGGGGCAGCATCTATCATTTCCCCATTATACATCTCAGAAGTGGCACCTGCAAAAAGCAGGGGCACACTCGTAACCATGTACCAGCTGGCTATTGTAATTGGCATCAATCTCATCTATTTTGTAAATCTTAAGATAGCTGATTTTGGTGATGAACAATGGAATACAGATACCGGCTGGCGCTATATGATCGCATCGGGTGCTTTGCCTTCGGTTTTATTTTTAGTGCTGCTATTTACAGTGCCCGAAAGTCCGCGATGGCTCGTAAGTAAGAAACGAACGGATGACGGATTTAAAATCCTTGAAAAAATAAATGGCACGGAGGAAGCTTCATCCATCTTAAACGAAATAGAAAATACATTAGGATCCGAAAAAGGAAAACTCAATGAGCTTTTACAACCAGGGATACGTATAGCACTCATCATTGGTATTGTACTGGCGCTGTTCTCGCAAATAACCGGTATCAATGCGATTATTTATTATGCACCAGAAATTTTTAAAAGTGTAGGTTTCCGCACCGATTCTGCATTATTACAAACGGTTCTTATAGGCGTGGTAAATACGATTTTCACTTTTGTAGCTATCGGTTTTATTGATAAGATAGGTCGTAAAAAATTATTGCTTATTGGTGTGGCCGGTATGATAGTATGCCTGTTGGGAATTGGCATTTGTTATTATGCTGATTTGATGAACGGCCCACTATTGCTTATTTTTATCCTTGCTTATATTGCCTGTTTTGCCTCATCGCTTGGAGCTGTACCCTGGGTTATTCTTTCAGAAATTTTCCCGACAAAGATCAGGGGTGCGGCAATGTCTGTGGCAACAGTAGTATTATGGATCGGCGTTTTATTGATCACACAGCTTACGCCCTGGCTGCTGGAGAATTTAGGAGGCGCCTATACATTCTGGCTGTTTATGCTCAACAGCATCATACTTTTCATTTTTACATGGGCGCGCATACCAGAAACAAAGCAAAAGACACTGGAAGAAATTGAGCGCGGATGGCATCATAAATAATAGTGATATTACCTGGTAACTTAAAGTATTATCTTCCCATGTACACCATCAAAATCTGCACATCACTGGGATTGATCCCGGAAATGCGGCTTGCCTGGCCCAATGTGCGCGGTTTTATCCGGTTCAGCTTTTCCTTCGCTTCATTTCCCAGTGACGATAATTTATTATAGTCGAAACTATCAGGTATAACCAGGTTTTCCATTTCGCTCATCCGGGTAACAATTTCCCGTTCCTTTTCAATATAGACATCGTATTTTACCTGTATGGCCACCTGTTCTATTTCTTCCTTTGAATAGGTGCTCAATGAATCTTCCAGGGCAGGAACGGCCGCAGCCAGATCAACAAGTTCAACGCCTGGGCGCAGCAGGATTTTCTCTGCTTTTTGCTTTTCACTGATCATTGATGATCCTATAGATCCGAGAAAGCCGTTGATTTGCTCAGGCTGTAAAACAGTATTTTTCAAAATATCCTTAATATTGGCAATATTTTCATTTTTTTGCCGGATATTATCCATTCTTTCTTGCTTTGCTAGTCCAAGCTTGTAACTAAGTGGTGTTAGCCTGGCATCCGCATTATCCTGTCTTAACAAGGTTCTATACTCTGCCCTGGATGTAAACATGCGGTAAGGCTCTTCCGTTCCTTTATTAATCAGGTCGTCAATCAGTACCCCTATATAGGCCTCACTTCGCTTCAAAACCAGGGCATCCTGCTCTCTCACTTTCTGATGGGCATTAATGCCTGCCATTAATCCCTGGCAGGCGGCCTCTTCGTAACCCGTGGTTCCGTTGATCTGGCCGGCAAAGAATAAATTGGAGATCAGCTTGGTTTCAAGCGTATTGCTTAACTGTGTGGGAGGAAAATAATCATATTCGATGGCATAACCCGGCCTGAACAGCCTGGCGTTCTCAAAACCCGGCACAGAGCGCAAGGCCTTATACTGTACGTCCTCCGGCAAAGAAGTTGAAAACCCGTTAACATAAATTTCTACAGTATTCCAGCCTTCAGGCTCTACAAACAGCTGGTGCCTGTCCCTGTCTGCAAAACGGTTGATCTTATCTTCTATACTGGGACAATACCGTGGTCCTACCCCATCAATCCGCCCGGCAAACATAGGACTTCTGTCAAAACCGGTTTTTAGTATCTCATGAACTTCCGGGCTGGTATAAGTGATCCAGCAGCAGCGCTGGTCTTTGGCATTGATCTTTTTAGTATCGGTGAAAGAAAATCCTGTAATTTCCTCATCACCATCCTGGATCTCCATTTTTGAGTAATCAAGGCTACGGCCATCCACACGTGGTGGAGTCCCGGTTTTCAACCTGTCACTTTCAAAGCCTAATGCTACTAATTGTTCTGTAATTCCACTGGCTGCTTTTTCGGCTACCCGTCCGCCGCCAAATTGTTTTTCGCCTATATGAATGATCCCGTTAAGAAAAGTTCCATTAGTTAAAACTACGGCTTTGGCTTTTATTTCATGTCCCAGGCCGGTAACCACCCCACATACCCGTTTATCTTTTACCAATAAGCCTTTTACCATATCCTGGTAAAAATCCAGAAGTGGGGTTTGCTCCAGCATTTCGCGCCATTTGGCAGCAAACAGCATCCGATCGCTTTGGGCCCGGGGGCTCCACATGGCTGGCCCTTTGGAACGGTTCAGCATGCGGAACTGTATCATTGAAAGGTCGGTTATTATCCCTGAATAGCCCCCCATGGCATCAATTTCGCGCACGATCTGCCCTTTAGCAATACCACCCATGGCCGGATTACAGCTCATCTGGGCAATGGTTTGCATATTCATGGTAACCAATAAGGTCTTGGAGCCCATATTTGCGGCAGCTGCAGCTGCTTCACAACCGGCATGACCTGCACCCACTACTATTACATCATAATCTGGAAACATAAGTGTGCAAAGTTAGGTATTATTAGAGGATGGGTTAGTTCTTGTCAACAAGTGTGAATCCTTTTTTCATGTGGAACGTTATTTCAGGGTGAAACAGTTTCACGATTCCACGTGGAACGTTTAATTATTTAAAAACTTCTGTAACCATTCCTCTTCCATTACTCTCATCTTTTTCTGTTCCTTCTCCGTTTTATCCTTATATCCTATTAAGTGTAAAACTCCATGAAATATAACTCTGAAGAACTCTGAAGAAAAAGTATTGCCTGTAATAGTAGCATTTTCCTTTACCCTATCCGTACTTATATAAATATCTGAGATCAGATGTCCTGCACCAATGGTCTCTGAAAGATCAAAAGTGATAATATCAGTATAATAATCATGATCCAGATGCTGGCGGTTAATGGTTAAAAGGTCCTCATCAGAGCAAAAGATATAGTTGATCTCACAACCGGTTCTTTGATGTTCCAAAAGCCTGGAAGTGATAAATCTTTTTAAAGCTATCCGGTTCCGAAGTGTGATTTTCTTTTTGAAATGGAAGTTTATTATAAATTCTTTAGGATACATATATCAAAAATCGCAAAGAAAACACAAACAACAATGCTTAGCTTTGTAAGATGGTAAATGAAGTATTGTTATCTGACCTGCAGCCGGGGCAAACGGCCATTATTGTCAAATTCACAACCGAAGAGATTTTCCTGAAATTAATGGAAATGGGTTGCCTGCCGGGCGAACAAATAGAAGTGGTAAAAAAAGCGTTATTTAATGATCCTATGTCCATTTCCGTTGCCGGTTATTTATTGAGCCTCAGAACCGATGAAGCCAGTCAAATTGTAGTAAACGTCTGAAAATGAAAATTGGCCTGTATTTCGGTTCATTCAACCCCATTCATCATGCACATCTGATCATTGCTAACCATATCCTTAATGAAGGGCTGGTTCATAAAATATGGTTTGTAGTTTCCCCGCATAACCCACTTAAAGAAACGGCCTCACTGTTAGATGAAAATCACCGGCTGCACCTTGTAAATACGGCTATTGAAAATGATAACAGGATGAAAGCGACAGATATAGAGTTTTCACTCCCAAGACCATCCTACACCGCAGTAACGCTTGCCCATCTTACAGAAAAATACCCCCAATACCAGTTTGTTGTAATCATGGGGGGTGACAGTTTCCAAAATATTAAAAGATGGAAAAACTATACCTACATCCTTGATAATTTCGAGATCTTAATCTATAACAGGCAGGGATTTATAGTTGAAACAGGAAACAATTCAAAAGTTACTGTTTTAAACGCACCCCTCCTCGAATTATCAGCAACAGGGATAAGAAAGCTGATCAAAGATAAAAAGTCATTAAAATACCTTTTACCGGAAAATGTAATTACCGAAATAGAAAAAGGCGGCTATTACAGGAAATAACCTAATAATACGCAAGCTATAACAATGACCGGAGCCGGGATCTTTGTAAAAATAAGCACCAGTGACGTGCCAGCAACAATACCGATATTTATAAAACCCAGCCTGGTACCATCAAAAAGGGTAATATCTTTAAGAATATAGAAGGTTGATCCGATCATTATACCCAGTACAGCGGCATTTATCCCTTCCAGCGAACGATAAATTACAGAATATTTTTTTAACCTGTTCCAGATAGGAAAGAAAAAAAGAACCAGTAAGGCGCTGGGCAGAAAAATTCCGATCATACCAATAGCTCCTCCCAACATCTGCATGACCGGGCCCATATCTTTTAAGGCCAGGCCGCCGCTATAGGATGCTATGGAAAAAACCGGGCCCGGAACAGCTCTTACCACACCAATACCGGTAAGCATATCCTTCTTATCAATATGAATAGCGTTAGGGTTTTTCTGCTTAACAGCTTCCGGCCTTACACTGAACTGCTCATACATAATAGGCATCAATACATTACCACCACCAAAAACCAGGCTGCCCATACGGTAAGAGTTTTCAAAAAGATTAATAGGCTTCCTGTTAGGCCAGTCATTTTTACGGGCCATTTCACTCAATACACCGGCAACAATAAAAATAATAGCAAACAGCCAGATATTCCACCACCTTATTTTCCCGGGCTTGACAGCTTCCTGCGGAATCCTTTTACTACTCAGGTTGGTGATACATCCACCTAAAATAATCAGGATAGGAACAAAAAAAGGTTTTCCAAAAAAAGCATAGGTTGCTATGGAAGAGCCTATTGCAATAAGCGCAGTGGCCAAATTCTTAACTGAATAAGGCAGGGCGCTCAAACAGGCAAATATTAAAAACCCCGTAGCCATAGGCACTATAAACTGAAATATATCAAAATGACGGGGAGCGCCCTCCACATACTGAACAAAAAAAGATAAGGCGCACATTATGGTACAGGCCGGAAGTATCCATACCAGTAAGGCCAAAACACCCAGAAGGGGTCCTCCCCTCTTAAAACCTATCAATGTAATAGTTTGGGTAGAGGAAGCTCCCGGCAATAACTGGCAAAAAGCATTATACTCTATTAGTTCCTGTTCCGTAATATATGGGGTTTCCTTTACAAAGGTTTTCATCATCATAGCCAGGTGTGCCTGTGGCCCGCCAAAAGCAGTGATACTATGTAAAAAAACCAACTTTAAAAAATGTATATGACGGAGCAGCATCGAGCTGAGGAATGTTTAGTAAAAAATCCTTTTAAAGGTAAAAGATATTATTAAAGAAAAGAGTACCTGAAAATAATATTTTATTGAGCCCTGCTATCTTACAGTAACATGAAAACATTTTTCCCGGTACTCTTTAATAAAGTATATTTTTCCCTGCTTTTGCATTTGAGTCAGTATATCCTGCAATATCTTTTCCAGCCGGGCATTGGGTGCTTTATGACGGTTAAAACGGATATAGGAAATATCGAAAGAACAACCATAATTATGAGAGCTCAATTTTGTAGTCACTGCATTCCTGTTAACCCGCGCTAATCTCTTCTGGTCGTAAAGTGTTCTGGTAACAGATGTTACGGTAAAAGTTTTCTTTTTACTTTTTGTATAAAAACTGGCCCCTATTTCTTTCAATACTTTATAAGATCTTGCATTAAGGTAGGGTCTGCTATGGGTGAGCCGGGCAATAGTATATCCCCGTTGAGGAAAAATCAACACCAGCTTCTTTTTTTTAACCAGCGAATTTACCTGTGCCTGGTCCTTAATAGGAGGAATTCCAAACTTCCGTGCTGCTTCAAGATGATAATCATATTGTGTTTGCGCAAAAGAAAAAAGAAAAGAAAAAATACAATATGTAAGCAATACTAAGTGCTTATATACTTCCTTCAAAACTGTATTTGATTTTGTAAAGCTATAAAGGCTTAAGAATTAAATATTTAAACCACCACAGGCACTAATGGTTTGACCGGTAATATAACTGCTCATATCTGATGCAAGGAACAACGTAACATTGGCTATATCTTCAGCCTTAGCAAAACGATTCAGCGGAATATCTGCCAGATACTTTTCTGCGCCGGCATTATCGTTCAGGTAACTGGTCATATCTGTTTCTACAAAACCCGGGGCAATGGCATTACATCTGATATTACGGCTGCCCAACTCCTTGGCAACACTTTTTGTAAAACCTATAATTCCTGCTTTACTTGCCGCATAGCTCGCCTGGCCTGCATTTCCCATTACTCCAATAACAGAGCTCATATTAATAATACTCCCGCTCTTGGCTTTCATCATGGGTTTAATCACCTGCTTCGTCATATAAAAAACACTGTTCAGGTTAATCTTTAATACTTCTTCCCATTGCTCGGGTGTCATCCGCAATAATAAATTATCCTTTGATATACCAGCATTATTTACACATATATCAATAGTACCAAACTCTTTCAAAACATCGTTTACAAAAGCTTCACATTGAGCAAAGTCACCAGCATTACTTTTAAAAGCCTTGGATTTTATACCCAAACCAGTAAGCTTTTCTTCAAGAGCTGCTGCACGTACTGCACTGCTATCGCTAACATAAGTAAAAGCTATATGAGCACCCTGCTCAGCAAACTTTGTGGCAATAGCTTCACCAATTCCCCTGGCTGCTCCGGTAACAATGGCTACTTTGTTTTCAAGAAGTTTCATTTGCAAATGTTTATTGGGTTTGTATGAATGCAAAGTAAAGTAATTATGTTCTGATTTACATAACTAATCCATATTTATTTGTTTCCTAAAAGGGAAACCATTAACTTTATAGTAAATACGATTCTATGTCTCCAAGAAAGCGGCAGCAAGGAAATCCTGAGAAAGAGGCTACGAGGGTTATAGCTTACGAAAATAGTGAGTTAAGGCTGGACCTGATTGGTCAAACCATCAAAAAAGTAAGGCTTGAAAAAAATATGACGCAGCAGGAACTGGGAGAACTTGTAGGCGTTAAGAAGGCCCAGATATCCAAGATAGAGAATAATGCCAAAGATGCGCGCTTTGAAACCATACTTAAAGTATTCAAGGCATTAGATGCCAAAATCAACTTTAATGTTGAAATAAGAAAAACATTAATGCTGGCTTTAATATTAGAACAGATAAGACCTTAAAATCTATTACCATGCTTAAAACCATTTTAAAAATACTGCTATTTATTTTTTCAACAACACTGCTGTCCGAATACCTTATTAACAGGGCTTCTTCCACAGCCTATCTTTTTATATTCCTTATTACAGAAATCACATTGTTCCTGGTATTATTTTATAAACCCATCAAAACTTTATTTAAATGATCGTATCTGTTATTACATTTTTTGCAGCCATTATTATTGCTTTTTTTTACTATAAAAAAAGTAACCAGAACAGGAAGCCTTCAACCTGGGCTATAACCACAGGTATTATTATAGCAGGGCTGATACTGGCTATAATACAACCACTGAAATTGGAAAGGGTGGATGCTGGTCATGTAGGTATTAAGGTAAACCTTACGGGTGACAACCGGGGTGTAAGTAAATTTGAATACAAAACCGGCTGGGTATTATACAATTCCTGGATCAGCCGCCTGTATGAATTTCCGGTGTTCCAGCAACATATTGAATATCCTGAACAGCAGGTAATTACTAAAGGGGGTTTCAGCGCTACTATTAAACCGTCTTTTAATTATTCTTTAAAACCCGGTGATGTTGGAGATATGTTCCAGAACCTCCGCCTTGATGTAAAAAGTGTAGAACAGCAATGGCTGCAAAATGCTATCGTTGGTACCGTAAACGATGTAGCCAATAAATGGTCTGTAGATGATATTTTTAATAAACGTGAACAATTTGAAAACGATATTATCAGCGAAGCCAATAAACGTGTGTCCAAGTGGTTTATTATATCCCAGTTACGTACCAATATTATTCCCCCTCCTGCCCTGCAGCAATCCATTGAAGCCAAAACAAAGGCTATACAGGAAGTGCAGGTAGCAGAAAACCAGAAGCTGGTAGCCATTGCTGAAGGGGAAAGAAAAGTAGCCCAGGCAAAAGCCGACAGTGCTGCAGTAGTGATCCAGGCAGCAGGTGAAGCAGAAGCCATCAGGAGAAAACAGGTATCACTTACTCCCACTTATGTTGAATACATGAAAGTAAATAAATGGAACGGTGAGCTGCCGCAGGTGCAAACCGGCTCTGGCAGCGGATTTATGCTAAACATGAACAGCAAATAGTTTTTTACTTTCAAAATAAACCTATATTGCGTTCATGTCTTTAATTGATTTTTTATCTGAAGTAAACATTATTGAAATAACAGGTGATGAGACTTACAAACCTGATCAGCTTGGAAATACCATTGATATTTATAACGGCTCCTTCCCTGATATTGATAATGCCGATATTGTTTTGGTAGGCTGCGGAGAACAGCGCGGGCGTGGCTACTTAGGCCCTGCGAGCGAAGCTCCCCAACTGGTAAGAAAACATTTCTATTCCTTATTTTACTGGCATGAAAAAATAAAAATTGCGGATATAGGAAATATAAGGCAGGGCGCTACCTACAATGATACCCTGGCAGCTTTACAAACAGTAATTGAAGAAATTACTTCACTGGGTAAAACCATTATTATTATTGGTGGTTCACACGATCTTACACTGGCCCAATACAATGCCTGCAAAAATGCAAAACAAATAATAGAGGCTACAGGTGTTGATGCCATCATTGACCTGGATATGGAATCTCCGTTCAGAAACGATAATTTTTTAATGGAGCTATTTACCAGCGAACCTAATTATGTAAAACACTACAACCACCTGGGCTTTCAAAGTTATCTGGTACACCCGGGTATGCTGCAAACATTAGATAAGCTGAAATTTGATTTTTTCAGAGTAGGACATGTAAAAGATGATATAGAAGAAACAGAACCAGCTATACGCAACAGCCACATTTTTTCTTTTGACATCAATGCTATTGCAAATGCTTATGCACCGGCTAACCAACTTACACCTAATGGCTTTAATGGCGAAGAATCATGTATCCTTATGCAGTATGCCGGCATGAGCAGCAATATGCAATCCATTGGCATTTATAGTTATCATCCGGAGCAGGATAAAGATGAGCTTACAGCCAAACAAATCAGCCACATGCTTTGGTACACTATAGACGGAAGGCATCGCAGGCTGAAAGAAGCTTCCTTAGACCAGCCTGAACATTTTACCGAATACCAGATGGCTTTTGCAGAAATAGAAACCAGTTTTATTCAGAGTAAAAAAACCGGTCGCTGGTGGATGCAACTGCCTGATAAAACTTACATTCCCTGCAGCTATAAAGATTACCTGTCAGCAGGCAATAATGAAATTCCTGAGCGATGGTTCAGGGCGCAGCAGCGGTAGGTTAGTTGACAGTTCATAGATAACCGTTAACAGGTTAAAAAATATTATAGTCTTTCCCTGAATATTATTAGATTGTAAATTGATTTCAATCTTCAATTACCTTTGGTCTTTGACAAAGTAACTATTCTTACTTTATAACAGACCTAAAATAAAAATCATATAATTATGTCCCAGATAATTAACGCCGGTATTGCTTCTTATGGAATGAGCGGTAAATTGTTTCATGCTCCATTTCTGGAAGCACATCCTCATTACAATCTTGCTGCCATTGTAGAAAGACATAAAGAAGAATCGAGAATTAAATATCCCAACTCAAGGTTGTATCGCTCTTTTGAAGAACTGATAGCAGATAACTCCATTCAGCTTGTAGTGGTAAATACACCCGTGCAAACCCACTTCGAATATGCAAAAGCCGCGCTTAATGCAGGAAAAAATATTGTAGTGGAAAAACCTTTTACAGTGACTGCCAGAGAAGCGCAGGAGCTGGATGATATAGCTAAAGGAAAAAAACTCTTTTTAAGTGTTTATCAAAACCGCAGGTATGATGGAGATTTCAGGGCTATTAAAGATGTGGTTCAGGAAAATCTTTTAGGTACTTTAAAAGAAGCAGAACTAAGATATGACCGTTACAGGACCGGCCATAGCGGCAAAGACCATAAAGAGGGAGATAAACCCGGAGCAGGAAACCTGCATGATCTGGGTGCTCATTTGATAGACCAGGCTATTCAATTATTTGGCTTTCCTGAAGCTGTTTTTGCTGATGTGCTCGCTATGCGTAATAATATGGCGGCCAATGATTATTTTGAGGTATTGCTATACTATCCACGTCCTTTCCGCGTAAGAATAAAAGGAACCGTTTTTGCACGGGAATCCGGCTATGCTTATACTATCCAGGGTGAAAACGGAACCTTTATGCAACAACGTTCCGACCTCCAGGAAGCAAGGTTACAGGCCGATGAAATACCTTCTCTCGAAACATGGATACCCACACCGCAAGGATTTGATGGTATTCTGCATACCATTATCAATGGTGAACCTGTACGTAAAGAAACCCGGTCTGAAATGGGCAATTATATGGATTATTATGAAGAAGTGTACCAGGCATTAGTTAACGGAGCACCCAACCCGGTGCCTGCATCTGATGCTGTACTAACCATGCGTATTATTGATGCTGCATTACAGAGCAGTAAGGAGAGAAGGGTTATTACTTTATAAGTGAAAGAATATACAAAGAGATACCTCACTCTACTTTGTTTCGTTCGATATGACGATGTCTTCTGTATCTTATAACCCAGCCTGCCGACTAATTTCAAGCATCCTGTCAATTGGTTTTTTAGCTGCCAGGCGTAATTCCTCATCCATAATAATATCAGGCAGTTCATACTTCATACACAGGTAAATTTTTTCCAGTGTATTACGCTTCATGTGCGGACAGTCGTTGCACGCACAACCGTTATCCGGAGGAGCAGGAATAAATTTCTTATGTGGACTGGATTTCTCCATCTGGTGAAGAATACCGGTTTCGGTAGCTACAATAAATTCAGTAGCCTCATTTTCTATAGTATATTTTAAAAGTCCTGTAGTGGATCCAACAAAATCTGCCAGTTTTAAAAGAGGTTCTTCACATTCAGGATGTGCAATAAACTTAGCATTAGGATTTTGTTGTTTCAATTTGGTGATTTTTTCCAGGCTGAAAATTTCATGCACTATACACGCGCCGTTCCACAACAGCATATCACGTCCTGTAACTTTATTGATATAAGCGCCGAGGTTCTTATCCGGAGCGAAAATGATCTTCTGGTCTTCAGGAAAGCTGTCCACAATAATACGTGCATTACTGCTGGTAACAATTACATCACTTAGTGCTTTAATACCTGCACTGCAGTTAATATAGCTTACTACCACATGATCGGGATGTTGCTCCTTAAACTTCTGAAATAACGGTGGCGGACAACTATCGCTTAAAGAACAACCCGCCTTAAAATCTGGAATAACTACCTTTTTGGTTGGATTTAAAATCTTTGCAGTTTCTGCCATAAAATGCACACCGGCAAACACGATCATGTCAGCATCCGTTTTCTCTGCTTCCTGTGCCAGCCCGAGGCTATCGCCAATGTAATCAGCAATATCCTGTATATCCGGTTCCTGGTAATAATGCGCCAGGATCACTGCATTCTTTTCTTTTTTCAGCTTATTAATTTCTTCAAAAAGGTCCAGTGTAGGATCCACATCAACATCCAAAAAACCTTTCGCCTCTACTTCCTGCTTTGCATTTTCCAAAACTGCTGTGCCCATAATTGTAAATTTTTTAAAATCCACTGCAATGATACAATGCCGCAACAAATTTTCTGAAACAATTTTTCGTGCCGCTGTTTTTCTTCTTAATAATAATTATATAATATATTTTAAAAAATACCTATTATTATTAGGAGTGTTAATTAGTGGATAACTTATTATTCACATTTATTACAAAATTAGCCTTTAATTGTTTTCCACATAAATAAGGCGTTAATTAACATAGCATCTCCAATACTGTGCTTTATCCTGACGTTTATTCACAAAAATGTGAATTGTTTATTCTTAATAAAAAAAGTTTCATTTGAAATTTACATTCTGTTAATATAGCCGGCATAAATTTATAGAAACCCACCTTTTTAAGAAAAGCTCCTGTTTGTTCCTATTTTATATCCTAATAACGCTATTTCATATAAACGTTTCACGCCGGGATATCCACATTTTTAATGGGCTATTCACATATCTTTGGGGAGAAATAGTTGACTGAACTGGCAGTATAGGGTGGAATTAGTTTGTCACTACCTTAATATATTGCCTGCTAAAATATTTTTCAAATATCAACTATAGTTTTTTAATACTGTAATCCCTGTAATCAAAAAAGATCATGATTAATATGAAAAAATTAGTGCTTGCTTTTTCCTGTTTATTATTTACACTTCTTGCCAGGGCCGATGAAGGCATGTGGCTGCCGCAGTTGCTGGAAGTGCTAAATGAAAAACGTATGAAAGAGCTGGGTATGAAAATGAATGTCAGCGATATATATGATGTTAATAAAAGCAGCCTTAAAGATGCTATCGTAAGTTTTGGCGGATTTTGTACCGGGGAAGTTATTTCAGATAAAGGCCTGGTGCTGACCAATCATCATTGTGGTTTTGATGCTATACAAAACCATTCCACGCTCGATAAAAATTTTATACGGGATGGTTTCTGGGCAAGATCCAATGCTGAAGAATTACCTAATGCAGGTTTATTTGTAACTTTTATTGTAAGAATAGATGATGTAACCAGTCAGGTTTTAAAAGGCGTTAATAATTCCCTGCCCGAAAACCTGCGTCAGTCGCTGGTAGATAAAAATGCAAGGGAACAGTTAAGCATTGTTAATAAAGAAGACTACCAGGATGCTTTTATCAGTCCCTTTTTTGAAGGTAATAAGTACTATCTTTTTGTAACAGAAAAGTATAATGATATACGACTTGTTGGTGCTCCGCCATCAGCTATCGGAAATTTCGGAAAAGATACCGATAACTGGATGTGGCCCAGGCATACCGGGGATTTCAGCATGTTCAGGATATATGCCGGGAAAGATAATAAGCCTGCACCCTATTCACCAGACAATGTACCTTATAAACCTAAAAGAGCTTTATCTATTTCAATGAGCGGAATGGAAGAAGGCGACTTTACAATGATATTTGGCTTCCCCGGAAGAACTACAGAATATTTACCCAGCGAAGCCGTGAACCAGATAATGACAGTAAATGATCCTGCTAAAATTTTAGTAAGAGATAAGGCACTGGCTGTAATAGATAAATATATGCGTGCTGATGAAGCTATTAAAATTCAATATGCTTCAAAATATGCAGGTATCAGCAATGCCTGGAAAAAATGGCAGGGCGAAGTATTAGGGCTTACCAATACTAATGCCGTGGCCAAAAAGCAGCGTTATGAAGCTGCTTACAGGGAATTATTAAATAATAACCCCGCTTTAAAAGCCAGTTACGGCCAGGTGTTAGACCAACTGAATGCTGCCTATAAAGAGATACAACCTTTTGCGCTGGCGCGCGATTATTACCTGGAAACTATCAGTAAAGTAGAGCTTTTTACGATTATTAACCGTATAAGAGCTTTAAATGTAAAGAAAGATAAGTTTGATTATTCCAGTGCCCTGGCTGCTGAAATAAACTGGATGGGAAATTTTTTGAGAGAAATGAATATAAAAGTGGACAAAGAAGTATTTGCCGCTATGATAGAGTTGTATATTGAGAAGCAGGACCCCATCTATGTTTCGGGCTATGCAAAGGAAGCTCTCGCAAAATTTAAAGATTATAAAACCTGGGCTGAGCATATATACGACAAAAGTATTTTTGCTGATAAAGAAAAAGTAATTGACTTATTAAATAACGATCCTTCACAATTGTTCAATGCACTTACTGATGATGAAGGAAGCAAGCTGCTTATTACTATTACAGACCTATATGATAAAGATGTAGCTATAAAGCTGAATAAGGTACAATCACAGATAAACCAGCTGCAAAGAATATATATGCAGGCACAAATGGAAGTATTTGCTGATAAAACTTTTTATCCTGATGCCAACAGTACCCTGCGCGTAGCTTTTGGAAATGTAAATGGCTACAACTCTCCTACCGGGAAAAAATATGAATACTATACTTACTTAGATGGAGTAATGGAGAAATATAAACCCGGCGATTATGAATTTGATGTACCCGAAAAATTGCGCCAGCTATATAAAAAGAAGGATTACGGGAAATATGGAATCAAAGGAAAAATGCCTGTATGCTTTATAGCTTCCAATCATACTACCGGTGGTAACAGCGGCAGTCCGGCTTTGGATGCTTACGGAAACCTGGTAGGTTTAAATTTTGACCGGGTATGGGAAGGAACCATGAGCGATGTGAATTATGATCCTTCTATTTGCAGAAACATAATGGTAGATATACGGTATATTTTATTTATAGTAGACA
Source organism: Niabella sp. (assembly GCA_049841335.1). Taxonomy (GTDB): domain Bacteria; phylum Bacteroidota; class Bacteroidia; order Chitinophagales; family Chitinophagaceae; genus Niabella. The sequence continues at coordinate 164,171 of JASGDI010000134.1, forward strand.
AGTATGCCGGTGCAGGGCACCTGGTAAAAGAAATGAAGCTGGTATATCCTAAAAAATAATAGAAATAAATTTTGCTACCTTAGTAGTACAAAATAAATAACTATGGTAAACAACAAGCATATAGCCACTTTTATTTTAGGGGCATTGGCCGGATTGGCTGCCGGCAAGTACGCAAGTATGAGCGATGAAGAAAAGGAAAAAATGATGGCCAGCCTTAAAGAAAAGGCCAACAATCTAAAAGATGAAGCCGTAAAAACAGCAGGACAGGCCAAAGATTATTTTGCTGAATTAACAGCAAAAGGTACCGATGCTATAAAAGAGCATTTTCCCGGCGCCGAAAAATGGATGGATGACCTGTTTGGTAAAAAAGAGGCAACAACAACTACATCTGAAAATACAGAAGAACCTAAAAGTTAAAGATACAGTGCGGACTTTTTTACAATAGGTGGTTAGGATTAGGTATAAGCTTTAAAATCTTATGCAGGTTATCCTGGTAATGTTTTTTATCCAGCTTATAATAATAAGCTCCTTTTTTAGAATTGCTTTTGTCTTTTTCTTTTTGTTTGATCAGAAGTTTGGTCGACAGCATTTTTCGGCTGAAATTTCCTTTATCAAAGCTGGTATTAAAAACATCTTCAAAAAGGCTTTGTAATAAAGGAAGTGTAAATTTTTCAGGCAGCAGCTCAAATAGAATAGTATGGGAAGCGGCTTTATACTGCAGTTTTTTCTGTGCCTGCAATACCATTTCGTTATGATCAAAAATTAAGTTAGGAAAGTCTTTTATGGGAAACCATTCTGCTTCAAAATCTGTATTGATAGATTCTTTATACTCGTTAATATCAATCAAAGCAAAATAAGCAATAGAAATAGTACGCTGTACCGGGTCCCTGTCGGGCGATGAAAAGGTATAGAACTGTTCCAGGTAAATACCTTCCAGTCCCGTAAGTTTTTTGAGTATCCTGTTTGCGGCAGTATCTGCACTTTCATCTTCATTTACAAAACCGCCCATTAAACTCCACTTACCTTTTTCAGGTTCCAGGCCCCTTTTTACCAGTAAAATTTTTAAACGGGTACCGTCAAAACCAAAAACGATGCAGTCTACAGCTACTGTAAACTTTGTTATGCGTTGATATCTTTTTTCTTTGGTCACAATATAACGAGAGGTTGAGGAGATAAAGAATATGCAAAATAAAGAATTTATTTGTCAAAAAAACAATTAAATTTGAACTCTGAAAAACGATTGTCTATAAATTTAAAGTTAGCACATTTTTACTATCCTATTTTAAAGCAAGATCAGCATGTTTAAAAAGAAATTTTTTTTATTATTTACTGTTTTGGCCGGTAGTTCATTATTTGCCCAGACAAAGAATTTTGTAGTATCCGTTAATAAGCCGGTTGCACCCATACAGTCTACCATGTGGGGCGTATTTTTTGAAGATATCAATTTTGGAGCGGACGGAGGTATTTATGCAGAGTTAGTAAAAAACCGGTCATTTGAATTTTTCAGACCACTAATGGGTTGGAAAGTTGATCAAAAACCAGTAGAAGAAGGATGTCTTTTAATTCAGAACCGGGCTGTAAAAAATACAAATAATCCCCGTTTTGCAAGGGTAACAGTTAATAACCGCACAAAAGGGAGTTTGTCTTTAACCAATGAAGGGTTCAGGGGAATGGGTGTTAAAGCGGGCTTAAGATATGATTTTTCCATGCTCTATAAAATGGTTTCGGGAAATGTGAAGATGTATGTTGAATTGCTGAATGCGCAGAAAGAGGTGATAGGAAGCGCTGAAATTTTACCGGAAGCAGCCAATAAAGAATGGAAAAAACTGGCGGTGAGCTTTAATGCTTCTCAAACAGAGGAAAAAGGATCTATGCGCATTTTGTTTGAAGGGAATGGTGTTATTGACCTGGATATGATATCCCTTTTTCCAGGCGATACCTGGAAAAACCGGCCCGGTGGTATGAGAGCCGATATGGTACAAATGCTTGCAGATATGAAGCCCGGCTTTATCCGTTTTCCCGGTGGTTGTATTGTTGAAGGGTTTGATCTTTCCCAGCGGTACCAGTGGAAAAAAACAGTAGGACCGGTAGAAGAAAGGCAATTGTTTATTAATCGCTGGAATTTTGAATTTCCGCATCGTCCTGCGCCAGATTATTTCCAGACTTTTGGCCTGGGCTTTTTTGAATATTTCCAGCTATGCTCAGATATCGGGGCAGAACCTCTGCCTATTTTAAACTGCGGGATGGCCTGCCAGTTTAATTCCGGGGAAGTGGTTCCTTTAGACGAGCTGCAGCCTTATATTGACGATGCCCTTGATCTTATTGAATTTGCCAATGGTGATGTCACTACCAAATGGGGAAAACTGCGTGCGGAAATGGGCCACCCGGAACCATTTAATTTAAAAATGCTGGGTGTGGGTAATGAAAACTGGGGCCCCCAGTACCTGGAACGTTTCAAAGCGTTTCAAAAACAGCTTCACGCAAAATACCCCAGTATTAAGCTGGTGGCAAGTTCAGGCACAGATCCTGACGGGGAGCGTTTCAACCTGCTGAACACTGAATTGAGAAAGTTGAATGTGGATTTTGTAGATGAGCATTATTATCGTCCTCCGCAGTTCTTTTTTAGCGGCATAAACAGGTATGATAATTATCCCAGGAACGGGTCTAAAGTATTTGCCGGTGAATATGCCTCCCATACTGCCGGTACTACAGGGCCTGTAAAAAACAGCTGGCTGGCAGCTCTTTCAGAAGCTGCATTTTTAACCGGTTTGGAAAGAAACGCTGAGGTAGTACAAATGGCTTCTTATGCCCCGTTGTTTGCTCATTATGATGGCTGGCAGTGGGCCCCTGATCTTATCTGGGTGAATAATCTGAATGTGATAGGCTCGCCCAGCTATTATGTACAGAAATTGTATTCAACCAATAAGGGAACCACTGTAATACCCATTCAGCTGGATAATAAAATTATAGCAGGCCAGGACAGTCTTTATGCTACTGCTGCTATTGATGCGCCTTCTAAAGAGATCATTATAAAAATTGTAAATGCACTACCAAAGCAACAAAGTATTACATTAAACTTTGAGGGAATTAAAAAACTTGCCGGTACAGCAAAATGTACTATTTTGCAGAGTGATGATTTGAACAGGGTAAATACTATTGCGAATCCCGGTGCAATTACGCCGCAGGAAACGAATATCAAAATTGCCGGAAAGAAACCGGCAATAAGCCTGCAGGCTTATTCTTTTAATGTTATACGGCTTAAATATTTTTAGGAAAATCAAGGCCATTTAAACCTGAAAAACCCGCGCCTGGCGCGGGTTTTATCATATCTGTAAAAGATGTTTATCAGGAGTTCATACTTGCTAAAAACTCTTCGTTGCTTTTAGTTCCTTTCATCCGTTTCAGCAACTCTGTCATTGCCTCCTCGGTTTTCATATCTGCAAGGTACACACGCAGCAGGTTCATTCTTTGCAGTACTTCCCTGTCTAATAAAAGATCATCACGGCGGGTAGAAGATGCAGTAAGGTCAATAGCCGGGTAAATACGCTTATTAGAAAGCCTTCTGTCCAGCTGTAATTCCATATTACCGGTACCTTTAAATTCTTCAAAGATCACCTCGTCCATTTTACTGCCGGTATCAATTAATGCCGTAGCCAGAATGGTAAGCGATCCGCCGTTCTCAATTTTACGTGCAGCACCAAAAAACTGTTTAGGCTTTTGCATGGCATTGGCTTCCACACCACCGCTCAATACCTTGCCCGATGCAGGAGATACGGTGTTATGGGCTCGCGCCAAACGGGTAATAGAATCTAAAAGGATCACAACATCATGTCCGCACTCAACCAGTCTTTTAGCTTTTTGCAGGGCCACGGTAGATACTTTTACATGTTTTTCTGCAGGCTCGTCAAAAGTAGAAGCGATAACTTCTGCTTTTACACTGCGCTCCATATCAGTAACCTCTTCCGGCCTTTCATCCACCAATACTACCATCAGGTAACATTCAGGATGGTTTTCAGCAATGGCGTTTGCCACAGCTTTCAGCAACATGGTTTTACCGGTTTTAGGCTGGGCTACGATCAGGCCACGCTGCCCTTTACCAATGGGTGTGAAAAGATCTATAATACGGGTAGAAAGATCAGATGGCCTGGTAAACAGGTTCAGCTTTTCGTAAGGGAATAACGGGGTAAGGTAATCGAAAGGCACACGGTCGCGCACTTCTTCCGGGCTTTTCCCATTGATGGTATCCACTTTCAGCAAGGCAAAATACTTTTCGCCTTCACGCGGGGGCCGAACTGCTCCATGTACCGTATCACCGGTCTTTAAGCCAAATAATTTTATCTGGGAAGGCGAAACATATACATCATCGGGGCTCGACAGGTAGTTATAATCAGATGATCTTAAAAAGCCATAACCGTCAGGCATCATTTCTAAAACGCCTTCGCTTAAAATAACACCGTCAAACTCTACGTTGAAAGCAGTGTCTTTTTCTTTTTTAGGGGTAAAGGTTTTAACAACGGGCTCTTCAATTACCGCTGCTGGTATAGGGTTGGCGTACTTTTCTGTAGCTTTTAATGCCTGTTCTATAAACGAAACAGTAGCCGGGTCCATACTGAAATCTTTATCCTCGCCAGGATCACTTATCTCCTCTTCGGTTTTTTTGTCTTCCACAACAGGTGCTGGCTCCTGCTCTTTTTTAGCCGGGGCTTTTTTCTTTTTAGCCGGAGCCTTGGCTTTTTTAGCCGGGGCTTTGGCTTTCTTACTGTCTTCTTCTGAGATTCCGTCATCTTCCACAAAAGCTTCTTCCGTTCCTATAGACGTTGTGGCTTTTACAATGCGCTTTCTTTTAGGTTTTGTTTCGGTTGCAGCACTTTTAGATCCGGCGATAGCCTGGTTGTCTAAAATTTGGTAAACGAGGGTCTGTTTATCCAGGTTTTTGGCATTTGGAATGTTCAGCTGCTCGGCAATATCCAACAGTTCCGGAACGAGCATTTCGTTCAATTGTAAAATATCATACATAAGGGGTAAACTTGTATTAATCAAAATACCGGCTTTAGCATGGTGATTAATAAAAAATAATAGAAAATTGTTTTTGGATAATTTTTTATTGAAATGAAAATCAATAATTAGCAGAGATGATCACAAGCCTTAGGGTCATTTCTACTGCGAAAATAGTATGTTTTTATTCAAAATCAAAAAAATCATCATTTGTTTGCAAAATTTAAGAAAATTATCAGTTTTATAGCCTGTCCTCTGTTTTTCTTATTCAGGTCTCTCTCAGGGGTCTTGTTGGGAGTCCTTTAGAGACCAGACCTGGACATACTCGTTACTTAATTGTTTTATAAGCCAACTTTTTTCACAAGCCAATAAAATCTGTATTAAGTAACCTATAACGCACAGGCCGGGAGGGCCTAGCGCGAGCAAGAGATTCACGAAGGAAGCAAAAACTTATGCGCACGCCCAGAAAACGTACATCGTACTTCCTATATCGTACATATTAATATTTATCTTTGCCGCCCAAAATAAAGAGCCATGTTTAACAAGAGGATCAAAATAAAAGAGCTTTTAGCACAGGATCCCGATAGCTATCGGGCGGCACAGGAAATAACTGTAATGGGGTGGGTGCGTACTTTCAGGAATAACCAGTTTATTGCGTTGAACGACGGAAGCACTAATACCAACCTGCAGGTTGTGGCAGAACTGGGCAGATTTGATGAAACGCTTTTAAAAAGGATCACAACATCTGCTTCTTTAAAAGTTAAGGGAACAGTAGTTCCTTCGCTTGGAAAAGGGCAGAAAATGGAATTAAAGGCCAGTTTTATTGAAATTTTGGGCGATAGCGATGCGGAAAAATACCCGCTTCAGCCTAAGAAACACTCACTTGAGTTTTTAAGAGAAAAAGCCCACTTACGTTTTCGCACTAATACATTTGCAGCTGTGTTCCGCATCCGGCACGCTTTGGCGTTTGCTATACATAAATTTTTCAATGACAAGGGGTTTGTATATCTGCACACGCCTATTATCACAGCCAGCGATGCAGAAGGTGCGGGTGAAATGTTCCGTGTAACCACTTTACCTTTTGATGAAACTCCCCGTAATGAAGACGGTTCGGTTAACTTCAAAGAAGATTTTTTTGGCAAATCGACTAATTTAACCGTAAGTGGTCAGTTAGAAGGAGAACTGGGGGCAACGGCCTTTGGTGAGATCTATACTTTCGGCCCTACTTTTCGTGCTGAGAATAGCAACACCGCCCGGCACCTGGCTGAGTTCTGGATGATAGAGCCGGAAATGGCTTTTTATGACCTGGAAGATAACGCGAACCTTGCTGAGGAGTTTATTAAATACATCATCAGGTATGTATTGGAAAATAACCGGGAGGATTTAGACTTTCTGGCGAATCGCCTGGCAGAAGAAGAAAAACAATTGCCGCAGGATAAGCGCAGCGAAATGGGCCTGATAGAAAAGCTGGAATTTGTAATTAACAACGATTTTCAAAGGCTGACCTATACTGAAGCGATTGATATTTTGGCTAACAGCAATCATAATAAGAAAAAGAAATTCCAGTACCCGGTTACGGGTTGGGGAATGGACCTGCAAAGTGAGCATGAGCGTTATCTCGTAGAAAAACATTTTAAAAAACCGGTTATTTTGATGGATTATCCTGCTTCTATTAAAGCATTTTACATGCGTATTAATGAAGACGGGAAGACCGTTGCAGCTATGGATATTTTAGCGCCGGGTATTGGTGAAATTGTAGGCGGTTCGCAGCGGGAAGAAAGACTGGATGTATTGCTGGAAAAGATGAAAGCCATGAATATCCCGGAAGAGGAGCTTTGGTGGTACCTGGACACCCGCCGCTTTGGAACAGTGCCACACGCGGGTTTTGGCCTGGGCTTTGAAAGGATGATACAATTTGTAACAGGCATGAGCAATATCCGTGATGTGATCGCTTTCCCCCGAACACCCAAGAGCGCGGAGTTTTAGTGGTAGGGGATGGTCCATAGCCTATACCATAGTGGTGCTTCCTGTATGGGATTTTTGGTTTTCTTTTTAGGAAGTATGGTATAAGTAAAGTATTAGGAGCCTGGAATAGTGGTATGTAATACCGATGGTAAGTTATGAGTGAATTTTTTAACACTCAATATGCAATTTTCAATCAATCAATGAGTAACGTTAACCGTTCCAAAAAGGATTATTGAAGATAGGACAGCTATGGGCTATTGACTATGGTCTCTCTTATACTTCTTCGTTTCAAAGTTACTGTTGATCCATAGCACAACCGTATGGTATTGTTTGTTCAGGTTTCCGCTGGCAGGTGGTACATAGCGGTGCATATAACCCAATTGATAAGTATGATTTCCTTTGGCAACGCCAAAAAATAAACTGACCCGGTTTTGATCGAGGTTGTTTCCGGTGATATTCTTTCCAAAATTGAGCAGGATCTCATCGTTTAATGAAATAAATTTTCGGGCATCCCCGAAAATATTCATGTCCACATTTTTCCGGATGTTAAACAGGTAACGTACCCGGTGGTTAAAAGTATAGCCATCCGCAGCATCCCCGTTTAAAAGCTTTTGCCTGAAGCGGGCATCGTAGCGGATGCGGTTTTGAACTGTCCATCCTTTATCCATAGGCATGGTCAGCATCAGTTGTGCCCAGGGCCTGTGCTCTTTTCTTGTTAAACTTGTGGAATTGGGCGTGGTAAGGAACAGCCAGGCGTAACCGCCGGTAAATGTTGCATTTTTTAAAGGAGTATAAGATATGCCATGACGGGCAATAAAGAAACTTTCAGTATCAAAATGCATATCGTTCCAGATAGCTATTTTGGGCGTTACTTTAACCGAAGTCATATAACCAATCCATGCCTGGCTATAATGCCTGGTTTGTTTTTGGGTTTTGGCAGATAAGGTTAAGAAAAGTGAACTTATAAAAAGAAGCGTTTTTAATGCTTTCATCGAACGGGTATCAAAATGAGAAAAGGCTAATTTACAGAGGATGTATATGTTGCTTACTGATGTTGGTCATGCCAGGCAATGATTTATACTATGCAGCATGATAAATGGGTATAGCCAGATCTATGTAAATATTATAATGCTTTTGCCAGCATTACTTCAGTTTTTCCTTAAAAAAATCAACTGTTCTTTGCCAGGCCAGCTCTGCTGCGGCTTTGTCATACCTGGGTGTAGTATCGTTATGAAAACCATGATTGGTTTTAGGGTACATATGCATTGTATATTCTTTCTTATTTTCTTTCAGTGCTTTTTCATAAGCCGGCCAGCCTTCGTTTACCCGGGTATCTAATTCCGCGTATTGTATAAGCAGTGGTGCTTTGATTTTTGGAACCTCTTCAACAGGAGGTTGTCCGCCATAAAATGGCACAGCTGCATTCAGTGCAGGAATCCGGACAGCCATCATGTTAGCGATCCATCCGCCAAAACAAAACCCTACGACCCCTACCTTGCCGTTGCAGTTCTTATTTTCTTTCAGATAGCTGTATCCTGCAATAAAATCTTCAAGCATCTCATCGCGTTGGCGCTTTGCCTGTAAGGCGCGACCTTCATCATCAGTGCCCGGGTAGCCGCCTAAAGGCGTTAAAGCATCCGGAGCCAAAGCAATAAACCCGGCAAGGGCCGCACGCCTTGCCACATCTTCAATATGTGGGTTCAATCCTCGGTTTTCATGCACAACAATTACACCGCCTAACCGGTCTTTTGCATCAGCAGGCATACAAAGCAAACCCTTAATGGTTCCGCCTCCTTTAGATGAATTGTAAGTAATATATTCCGATTTAATACGCGGATCATTGGCTTTAATCTGCACACCGCCTTTGTAATCGGGCATTAAAAAGCTCATGAGCGACGTAACAGTGAGGCCTCCCACAGCATATACAGAAAGTTTCTGCACAAAATCCCGCCGGTTGATACGGTTATGTGCATAATCGTCATACAAATCAAAAACCTCCTGTTTAATATCTTCTTTTTTAATATCAGCCATACAATACCGTTTAAAAGTTGAGCAAACGATTGTTCTCTTAACAGCCAAAAGAATGTCGTTTATATTTAATAACTTTCTCCAAAAGTTTTTATTGTGAATATAGCTTGCTTTTTTAAAAGAACAGGTATACTGTTTTATCTCGTAATTTTTTTCAGTGTTAATGCAATAGCGCTTGTGCCCAGGAATCTTTTGCAAAAACAGGGAGATGAGCTTTTTGTGGAAAGTGTATTATTATCTAAAGAGCAGTGGATTCCTTACCCGTCATACCAGGACAGGAATGGCTGGAACCAGTTTTTGGGGGATTACAAAACCGATGTTATTGAAGCCGGCGAAAAGTTCCTGTCGTATCAATGGCAGGTAGTGACTGCAACTGATTACCTAGAATTTTCCAGGAGCGGCTCGCGTGTTATAATGGAAGAGCCTTATAACAGGAATCTCAATGCAGTATCAGCCCTCTTTCTGGCCGAAATGGCCGAAGGCAAAGGCCGGTTTATGGATCAGCTTATTGATGGTATTTTTACTGCCTGCGAAATGACCACCTGGTCTTTGTCGGCGCATCTTTCCATACAATTAAAAAACAAAAAATTTCCCGATCATAATCAGCAGATCATTGACCTTGTTGCCGGTGATGTAGGCGCTACGTTCTCGTGGATCTATTATTTCCTGAATAAAGAATTTGATAAGGCCGATCCGCTCATTGCTCAACGGTTGAAGTATGAAATAGAAAGACGTATATTGGAACCTTATATGAGCGTGGACCATTTTTGGTGGATGGGCTTTGAACTAAGCCCATCTCAGGTAGTAAACAACTGGAATGTATGGTGCAACAGCAATGTGCTGCAGGCCTTTGCCATAATGGAAGATGATAAAAATAAGCTGGCTAAAGCCGTGTATAAAACCATGCGCTCTGTTGACCAGTTCATTAATTACAATAAAGATGACGGCGCCTGCGAGGAAGGCCCCTCTTATTGGGGGCACGCCGCAGGGAAGCTGTACGATTACCTGCAAATATTATATGATATAACCGGGGGAAAGATCTCTATATTTAAAGAGCCCATTGTTAAAAACATGGGTGAATATATTTCGCGCAGCTATGTGGGCAACGGATGGGTGATAAACTTTGCCGATGCTTCTGCTAAAGGCGGTGGCGATGCCCCGCTTATATACCGCTTTGGAAAAGCCGTGAACAGTAAAGAAATGGAAGCCTTTGCTTCGTACCTGGTAAAACAAAGGAATGATGACTTACAGATCAAAGGCGGCAGGGATATGTTCAGAATCCTGCAAAGTATCACTTATAATAAAGAAATAGCAAATGTACAGCCGGCATTGCCTTTGGCACCCTATACCTGGTATGCCCAAACGGAGTTTTGCTACATGAAAAATAAAAACTACTTCTTTGCTGCCAAAGGCGGGTTTAATAACGAGAGCCACAACCATAACGATGTGGGTACCTTTTCTTTATATGTTGATACCATCCCGTTTTTTGTAGATGCCGGAGTAGGCACATATACCCGGCAAACTTTCAGCAGTGAGCGGTATTCTATATGGACCATGCAAAGCAATTATCATAATTTGCCTATGATCAATGGTGAAGCCCAGCAGTTCGGGGCTATGTATAAATCCCGCAATGTAAGTTTTGACAAAGCTAAGAGCCACTTCAGTCTTGACATAAGTGGTGCATATAAAAAGGATGCTGCGGTAAAAAGCTGGCAGCGTTCGTACACTCTATCAGCTAAAGGGCTGAAAATAGAAGATATGTTTGAGCTTTCTGAAATAAAAGCGCCGTCCAGCATTAATTTTTTGGTAGCTGTAAAGCCGGTAACAGATAAGGAAGGTGTTGTTCTTTTGCAAAAAGATGAAAAACAAGTTACACTTACTTATTCAAAACAGTTGTTCAATATTGAGGTAGACACCGTTTTACTGGAAGATAAAAGGCTTTCCAATGTGTGGGGCAAAGAGTTGTACAGGATAAGGCTGATTTGTAAAAATCCCACATTAAAAGGAAAATATACTTTTAGCATTATGAAATGATCATGGAAGATGGAGGATGCCTATGTATATAGGTAGTATTGGTTACATAAACGTTAGCACTCCGTTTCCGAATTAAACTTTTTTTGAATCCGGGCTGAACTCACTTGGTAAAACCCCGAAGTATTTTTTAAACTCCCTGCTGAAATATTTCCTGTCATCATAGCCAACGGCAAAGGATACTTCATTAACCGTTAATCTTTTTTGAGCTAACAGTTCTGCAGCTTTTTTAAACCGCTGCAGTTTGATAAACTCATTAACAGACATATTGGTCAGCGCCCGTAATTTTTTATAAAGAACAGGAGCGCTCATAGCTACTTTCCGTGAAAGCATATCTACACCAAACGCAGGGTTGTCAATATGTTGATCAATCAGGTGGATGACTTTTTCCAAAAAAGCTTTGTCAAGATCATTTGAAGAGAGATCGTCTTCTGTTGATGGCTTTTCCTCACGGGTAACAGATAGACTTGCCAGTTCTTTTAACTGTTTTTGTTTAAGCCGTTCGCGTGCCGTTAAGAGGTTTTGTATGCTTAACTCTAAAACTTTTATGCTGAAGGGTTTGGTAAGATACAAATCAGCGCCCTGCCGCAACCCGGTTATCTGGTCGGTTTGAGCGCTTTTTGCTGTAAGCAGTATTACCGGTATATGACAGGTCCTTTCGTCCTGCCTTATTTTTTCGCAAAGAGCATAACCATCCATTTCGGGCATCATTACATCGCTGATCATAAGATCCGGAATTTCTGATGTGGCTACCTCCCAGCCCGATTGTCCGTTTTCGGCTGTGATGATATTATACAGAGGAGCAAGTGTTTCTTTGATCAGCTGTACCAGCTCGGCATTGTCTTCTACAATTAACAATGTATACTTTTTTAAGTCGGGCAGTATATCTTTTGCCAGATTTTTTTCCTGGGTAACAAAAAACGAAACCAGCTCCGGCATCGGGTGGCTGACTGGTGCAGGGGTTGTTTTTGGACCAGATGTGAATTGTGCATTTTTCGGGAGAACTACTGTAAATACTGTTTTACCGCGCTTACCGTTTTGTGCGGGCGTACTTTCAACCGAGATAGTGCCTTTATGCAGTTCAACGATATTTTTAGATAAAGCCAGGCCAATGCCATAACCTGTATTTTGCAATCCGTGATCGGCTACCTGGAAAAAATTAGTGAATAAATTTTTAATATATGCCGGATTTATACCAAGCCCGTTATCGGATACCTTTACTACTACACTATTACTGTTTTGGCATGATATATATAAGTCTATCCTCCCTCCTTCCGAAGTAAATTTAAAAGCATTGGCCAATAGGTTAAAGAAAACCTTTTCCAACTGTTGCTCATCAAAATTTACTTCTGCAAAATCTTCATCATGCACCATAGACATACTGATGTTTTTGGATAAAGACAGTTCCCTGAAGCTTTCATATATCTCCTGCAGAAAGGGAATGAGGTTTTGCCTGCGTGGATGTAATTGTAAATGATTGGTTTCTGCCTTGCGAAAATCCATCAGCTCGCTAACCAGCCCCAGCAGACGGTTAGTATTTGATTTTACCTGGGTAAGCTGCTGTTGTATAAAACTATTGTTGCGGGCATTGTTAAGAAGCCGTTCTACCGGAGTCATTATTAAAGTAAGGTGCGTACGTATATCGTGCGACACGTTGGTAAAGAAATTTAGTTTAGCCTGGTGCAGCTCCTCCTCTTTTTTTATCAACACCCGCAGAAAGAAAAAGCGGGCAACAATAAATACAATAGTGGCGGCAATAAGCGCATAAAGGCAATAGGCCCACCAGGTAAGCCAGAATGGAGGCCTCACCTGTATCATAACGGAAATCGTATTACTCCATAACCCATCGTTATTGGCACCCTTCACAAAGAACCTGTAATATCCCGGCGGAAGATTGGTATAGGTAACCGATCCTTCTGATGTTTCTTTCCAGCTTTTGTCAAAACCTTCCAGCTGGTACTCGTATTTGTTTTTTTCGCTTTTTATATAATTCAGCAAAGCAAACTCAATGGTAAAAGCATTCTGGTTATAAGCAAAGGTTAGTTTGGGGACGGATATTATATTTTCTTTTAGAATATTTTCTGTACCGTTAATTTTTACATCTTTATTATCCAGCTTTAAAGCGGTAAAAACAAGCGGTGCTGTAAAATTGTTTTTCTTTATTTCGGCAGGAAGGAAATAGGTAATGCCGTTAAAGCCGCCAAAATAGAAAAGGCCATCCTTGCCCTTATAAAAAGAATTATAATTAAACTCATTCCCCGCAATACCATCAGCCGTTGTATATAACTGGTATCCTTTGCTATCGGGAAAATAATGAACCAGTCCCTTGTTGCTGCTTAACCATAAAGAACCATCGCTGTCGCTTATAATACCAAGAATGTTTAAAGACCGTAAAAACGGGTGATTGTCGGATGAGAGTTTCCTGCTTGTTTTATTGAATCGTAAAAGTCCGCTTCCGTTAGTACCCATCCATAATGTACTGTGATCATCTTCCCGGAAACAGTTTATGGTGCAGGAGCTATCCAGTTCTTCTAAACGGTCTTCCCGCAGGAGGTATAGGCCCGGGGTAGCAGCAATCCAGACATCATCATTGCTATCCCTGTATAAATATTTAGGAATTCCTCTTACAGAAAATTTTACAGATGGCAGTGCAGTTAAAGAGGTTCCTGTTTTTTTAAAAATGTGGAGTCCGGAGTTGGATGCTACCCATAAGTGCTGGTTCCGGTCTTCTGTTATCGAAGAAATTTCTGCTACGTGAGAGGTGCTCGTATTTATAGGATATCTTATAAACTTTGATGTACCCGGAACTAAAACGTTTAGGCTTCCGCCATGGGTTCCCAGCCATAGATTATCTTCTTTATCTAAATAAACTTTTTTTATCAGGTTTGAACCCAGAGATGTAGTGTCCTTTCGATCATGTTTATAAAAGCGGAAAACTCCGGTTATTTTATCATAATAATTAAGGCCGCCTCCTTCTGTGGCTATCCATAGATTACCCTTTCTGTCTCCTTCAATGCTGCTTACTACATTATTGCTGATGCTGTTGGTTTTGTCATCATTTTGCAAGGTTGAAAAAGGCGTGTTGTACGCATAGCAGAGATTTGCTCCTCCAAAATAAGTACCTACCCATATAGAGCCATTATTATCCTGGAAAATACTGTGAACGGAGTTCTGGCTCAGGCTGTTTTTATTGGCAGAATTGTGGGCTATGTTTTGGAAGTTGCCGGTTAACGGGTTTATAATGCTGATACCCTCCTGTGTTCCGATCCAAAGGTTTTTGTTTTTGTCTAAAAAAATACGGCGGATATTATTATTAATAAGGCCCGGGCTATTGGTTCTGTTGCTCAGATAGCCTGTAAGGCTTCCGGAACGAGGATCGAAACAATAAGCGCCGTTATTTTGAGTCCCGATCCAGATTTTATGACTCGCATCTTCTGCAATAGAGGTAATGTTTTTAAGCTCTGGCGGCAAAGTATGTGCTAACAATGAGCTTAGCTTTGTTAAAGCGGTCTTATTATTCCTGTTTTCAAGTATGCTTACACCTTTATCGGAACCGATCCATATTTTTCCCTGGCTGTCTTCAAAAATTGCTTTTACATTATGATCCTGGTAATAGCTGACAGGAGTTACTTTTTCATTATCCATCCGTATCAGACCCATTGATCCACCCACCCATTTTTTCCCTTCAGCATCTTCATAGATACTGAAAATGGACCCTTTTATTTTACTGTTCTGAGAAGTGTTTTCAAACAGGTCTTTTTTTTCATTGTATCTATTTAGCCCTGTAGAGGTGCCGGCCCAAACGTTTCCTTTGGAGTCCGTAAGAAGAGAAAGTATGTTATTATTGGATATCAGCGATGAGTCCCCGGAGCTTCTCCTGTAGATTTTGACGCGGGCGCCATCATACCTGCACAAGCCATCTGTGGTACCCAACCACATAAATCCCCTTTTATCCTGTGTAATTGAAATAACACTGTAAGTGGGAAGCCCCTGCTCAACGGAAAACTTGCGGAATGATAATGGCTGGGCCCAAAGATTATCCGGGCATTGAAGCAACAGGCCAATCGTCAATATACATAGTAAGTACCGTAATTCCGGCATAAGTACAAAGTAGGCCGAAATGTTAAGAAAAACCTATAACAAAGCAAGTTTTTTAAAAAACTTTAAGGAGGCTCCGTTCTTAAAATTTTAAAATCATAAATCCTTGATTGAAAATCAAGGATTTATGATTTTGTTTAAGAAATTCACCCCAAAAGTTTAGAAAAATCCCCGCCTCTAGCCTCGTTTCCACGATACATTGCAAGTGTTAAATTTTTTAACGATTGTTTTCAGTATGCTTTTTTTTATACAAAAAATCACAACTATGCTTTTTAAAAAAACGATGCATGTTTCAGGACCGGTTCGGCACCTGGTCCTGATTAAACTTCTATTTTGTATTTCCTTATGGGCTACAGCACAAACGCGTACCGTTTCGGGTACTGTTATGGACGACCAGGGGAAATCGGTTCCGGGAGCCTCTGTTTTGGTGAAAGGAACCAATGTGGGTACTAATACCAATGACGAGGGAACGTTTACGATCAATGTTGCCCCCAACAGTGTGCTGGTAATTTCTTATGTGGGTTATGAAACATTGGAACAGAATATAGGCACACAGCAGGATATTACTGTAGTATTAAAATCTGCACAGGCTGCGATGGATGAAGTGGTGGTTGTGGGTTATGGTACGCAGAAAAAAGTGAATCTTACGGGGTCTGTAGCTACTGTTTCGGCAAAGCAGTTAGCTGATAGGCCTATTACAAATGTTTCCTCAGCTATTGGAGGTTTAATGCCCGGTGTTTTTGTGCGCCAGGGGTCTGGTGATCCCAGGGGAGATGGCGCCAATATTCAAATACGTGGTACCGGAACGCTCAGCTCTACAGGGCCATTAGTGCTTGTAGATGGTGTTATTGGCTCTATGGATGCTGTAAATCCCAATGACATAGAAAGCGTTTCCGTGTTGAAGGATGCCGCATCTGCGTCTATTTATGGTACACTGGCGGCCAATGGTGTCATACTGATAACTACTAAAAAAGGAACAAAAAACCGGACGACGGTTAACTATAGCGGAGGCGTCTCTTTTACAAGGCCGATGAATCTTCCTGAATTTGTTACCAACTATGCGGAGCACATGCGGCTGGTTAATGAAGGACATATGAATGTTGGCAGTGCACCTATTTTTTCGGATCAGACAATAATGGAACAAGATTCGGCCAGTAAAATTCCGAATCAGTTGAACGCTGTTGGTGTGCCGAATTATATTGCTTACCCTAATACAGATTGGGCAGATGCCTTATATGGCAAAAACCGGCTGTTGCAAAATCATACCGTGTCTGTAAATGGCGGATCCGATAAAGCTACCTATCTGGCTTCATTCGGGTATTTGGATAATCCAGGCAGTATAGAAAATACGGGATTAAAACGCTATCAGCTTCGTGCCAATATAGAAGCTAAAGTAGCTAAATTCCTTACGGTAGGCACTCAAACCTTTGGTCTTACACAGTTGAGCCAGATGGGAAATACAGAAAGCGCTTTTAACTTTCTGCCGCAAACAACACCGGGTGTGGTACCCTACTATGATGGCAGGTATGGATTTGCACAAGCCCCGGGAGAGTCAGGCACAGCAAACAACATCCTTGGTTTTCTAAATAATACTGCCGGGGATGATCAAACAACCCGGCTGAATACTACGTTATATACCATCTTTACCATTTTAAAAGGACTGAGCTTTGAAAGCCGCATGAATTACCAGTTCCGTCAGAACGAATATAATTCACATGCTAATGCGGGGCCTAGCGAACGATGGAATTTCAGAACCAATGAGCTTATGTCTCCTCTTCCTGCTTTAAGTAACTTATCTACTTATTATAGCTTTAACAAAGATTATCGCCTCACATTTGACAATGTACTGCGTTACACAACAACGATCAAAAATGATCATGATATTGGTGCTTTAGCGGGGTATAATCAATGGTATGTAAACTGGTACAATTTTAACGGCACGAAGCGGGGACTTATTGATTATAATATTACCACACCAGGCAGCGCTGTAGAGCCAGTGAGTATTAACGGTACTGAGTATGACGATGCAATGCGTTCATGGTTTGGAAGGGTAAACTATGGGTATAAAGGAAAATATTTGTTGGAAGGTAACCTGCGTTATGACGGATCTTCCCGCTTTTCTCCCGAAACCCGCTGGGGTGTGTTTCCTTCTATGTCTGCAGGGTGGCGTATTTCAGAAGAAGGGTTTATGCAGAGTACAAAAGACTGGTTAAGCAATTTGAAACTGAAAGCCTCCTGGGGTAAAACCGGGAATGTGGCCCGGCGATATGATGATATCAATGATCCACGGAACTATTATATCTGGCAGTCTTTTTATGATCAGGCGCTCTATTCTTTCAATGGTAATCAGGTGGCTGGTTTAGCGCAAAGCGTTTATGCTAACCGTGCGTTACAATGGGAAACATCCACTGCTACAAACTTTGGTCTGGAGGGAGGCTTGTGGAAGAATAAACTTACGTTTGAATTAGATGTGTATCGCCGTTACACTTATGGTATTCTTACCGTGCCACCCATCCCATTAACAGCAGGTACAATTGCAGCTCCTATTGAAAATACCGCAGATGTAGTGAATAAGGGTATTGAATTAATGTTGGGATACAGGGGCAAGGCCGGAGACTTTACCTTTAATGTATCCGGTAATATATCTTATAACACTAATGAAGTTGTTAAGTATAAAGGCAAATTAGTGGAAGGTTTTGATAATGGTGTGTACCGGTCTAATTTGGGGGATGTGTCTACAGGAGGCACAACAAGAAGGCTTGAGGATCATAAAGTGGATGAGTATTATCTGTATAAAGTATACCGCGGTAGCGGCACCTATTTTAATACGGATGGAAGTGTGAATATAAATGGTGGTCCTAAAGACGGTATGATACGCACACCCGAAGATCTGGCCTGGGCACAGGCTATGCTGGCAGCGGGGCATCCTTTGCGCCCCTCAAATGCAGTAAGAAACAATGCTATCTGGTATGGTGACCTGATTTATGCTGATCTGAATGGCGATGGCGATTATGGTAACAGCTTTGACCGTTATTTTACGGGTACGTCCTCACTGCCTAAATTTGTGTTTGGCCTGAATGCTACAATAACGTGGAAGCAGTTTGATCTTTCCATGATATGGGCAGGAGCAACGGGACATCAATACTACTGGAATGATGTGTATAATAATTCTTCAGTAAGAAACGGGTTTGCACTCCCGGTTCGCTATGGTAGAGATCATTATTTCTATGATCCGGCCAATACTACTGATCCAAGAACAAATATCACATCATCCAATCCCCGGTTAAGATCGGCAGATCCGCAAAACGCTGCTGTTGCAAGCGATCATTGGCTATATGACGCCTCCTGGATAAAATTAAAGAATTTACAAGTGGGTTATAACCTTCCTTCAGAGTGGGCTGGCAAAGTGCTTATGCAAAGGGCGCGGATCTATTTTTCGGGTGAAAATGTGTTGCTTATTACTAAATTCCCAGGTCTTGACCCGGAAATTGGTACCGGAACTACTTATCCTACCATGAAGCAGTTTTCATTTGGCCTTAACTTAACCTTCTAATAAAAAATAACTGAAGATATGAAACAATTTTTAGCAATAACAGGCGGACTCCTGATATTAGTGTTTTCCGGTTGTAAAAAGACCCTGCTGGATACCGCACCATATGATCGTTTAGCCACAGAGAACATGTGGAATTCGGACAACCTAACTGACCTGGGTGTTCAAGGTATTTACAATGCGCTCAGGTTAGACATTAATACCGGGGGCGCATCGCACCTGGAAATTTATCAATATGACCGTTTAGGCCCCACCGGGCAAACCCGTGACGCTACAGGCATGTTGCAGGGAACTATTACGCCTAATGATGGCCTTTTCAGCAATGCCTGGAGATATTTTTATACCGGTGTGATCCGGGCCAATGATGCGATTGCGAACATACCCCTTAAATCACCTTCACCCGATAATAAAAAAGCCCGGCTGATCGCGGAATCCAAATTTTTAAGAGCCTATTTTTATTTTCGGCTGAACCAGTTATGGAAAGGAGTACCTCTTTACCTGGAACCTACAAGCTATGATGAATTTATGAAGCCCAGGTCTTCGGAACAGGAGGTTTGGGCCCAGATTATAAGCGATCTTACAGACTGTATTAATGAGTCTAATCTCCCGGATAAATATGCCTCGGGGGACGCAAATTATGGTCGTGTTACCAAGGGTGCAGCATATGCACTACGGGGTAAAGTGTACATGTATACTAATGAGTGGACAAAAGCAGTGGCTGATTTTCAGAAAGTAAAAGATTTTGGTTTTAAGCTTTTTGGCGATTACAGGCAACTTTTTAAGGAAGCCAACGAACGTAGCGATGAAATGATTTTTTCGCTGCAAAATATTGGTGTTCCGGGACTTGGCTCTACTACACAGTTTTTTTGCGGCACCCGCTCTTCTTTTGGCTCCTGCTGGAACACCTATCTGGTGTCCCCCAACCTTGTAGATATGTATGAGAAAACCGATGGAAGTATTTTTCGCTGGGATGATATTATCCCGGGTTACTCCGGCATGACTCCACAGGCTCGTCAGGTCTATTTCCTTAGAGATAATATGACTTCGCAGGAAATTACTGCTGCATCGGGTAGAGGTGCTGATATGAGCAAATATTTAGCCACCGGTAATGAGGCTCGAATTAAGACGGCATACGAAAACCGGGATCCCCGTCTTGCAGTCAATGTAATTACTCCCTATTCAACCTATGTTGGAGTGCTGGGTGCTGATAATAATATTGTTACCAGCCGCTTTCCATACCGGACAGACGGAGTGCCTACAGGCGATTTGCGTACAGATACGGGCCCCCTCTTTTATTACCTGCACAGGAAATTTGTATATGAAGGTACCTCTGAAACGCTGAACAGAAGCTACGGTCCTACTGATATGCCATTAATACGCTATGCAGATGTATTGCTGTTATGGGCTGAAGCATTGAACGAAAATGGCGATGTTCCCGGGGCTATTAGTAAAGTTAATGAGGTTCGGAGCCGTGTAGCTATGCCCGGTTTGCAGCAAACCAATTCTCTTTTACCTACTTATGTGACCGGGCAAGCAGATATGCGCGAGCGTATCCGCAAAGAGCGCAGGGTAGAATTTCCAAACGAAGGCGTTATTTACTTTGATGAACTGCGTTGGAAAACATGGAGAGAGTCCACTTTTGGCAGCGGTGCTGGTGTACAGCAGGTTTGGGGCCAAAATACTCATACGTATAATTGGGGCGGAGATTATTTGTATGCATGGCCGATACCTGCGGCAGAAAGGGAACGCAATACTTCTCTTACACAAAACCCGGGATGGCCGGATTAATCAATATTGCGTTAATACAAAATCTGGCTGGCTGTAAAAAATGACCTCCGTGAAGCCATATCAAAAAGCTGGTTCTTATTTTTAGGCAATGCGGCTTTTTGATATGGTTTTTTACAAATAGCAATGCCTTTTATAAGTATGCTCTGGCATCTTTATTAAACTCAATTAACAAGACCAATAACCAGTATCGACAAAAATCATGCGTACACAAAAATTCGTTGTCACAGTTTTGTTGGGGGTTGTATTAGCGTCCTGCAATACAGCGAAAAAAGCAACAAATACACTCTCTGCCGACTTTGTAAAAGAAAACTTTTCCCATGCAGCCACGATGCTTAACGGGCAGCTAAAAGCGGCCAATGAAAAATTTGCTGCGAAAGACGGCGCTTTTCCGCGCACTACCAACAAAAGTGGAAAGCTGGCTACTACCTCTATGTATGACTGGACTCCAGGATTTTTCCCCGGCAGCCTTTGGTATGCGTATGAGTATTCTAAAGCCGAGGCATTAAAAGCCGAAGCGGTTAAATGGACAGAAAAGCTGCTGCCCCTGCAGCACTTTACCGAACACCACGACCTGGGCTTTATGATGTACTGCAGCTACGGCAATGCTTACCGGCTGGCCAATAAGCCGGAGTATAAAAATATTCTCATTAATTCGGCCAAAGCATTAAGCACCCGGTTCAATGCTACTACCGGTTGTATCAAATCCTGGAACCGGTTTATTTCCTGGCATGGAAATGCCACGTATTCTTTTCCCGTGATCATAGATAATATGATGAACCTTGAAATGCTGTTTTTTGCTTCAAAGGTTTCGGGCGATGATACTTTTAGAAAAATTGCCATTAAACATGCTGAAACCACTATGCAAAATCATTTCAGGCCCGACTACAGCTCTTATCATGTAGTTTGTTATGATAGTACAACTGGCAAAGTGGTGGCCCGTGAAACAGCACAGGGCTATGCGGATAACTCTACCTGGAGCCGAGGACAGGCATGGGCTGTTTATGGTTATACCATGGTGTACCGCGAAACCAAAGACCCCCGTTTCCTAAAGTTTGCATGCGGCCTTGCTGATTATTTTATCAATAATAAAAACATGCCTGCAGACGGGATCCCTTACTGGGATTTCAATGCAAATGAAGCGGGATATACGCCTGGCGTAAAGTCGAATGCAAATAATATTAAAATAAAGTACAGAGATGCTTCTGCTGCCGCTATCACCACTTCTGCCCTGCTGGAACTAAGCACTTATATGAAAGGAAAAGATTCAGAAAAATATAAAAACGCTGCCATTAAGATGCTGCAATCGCTGGGCTCTGATGCATACAGGGCAAAGCCCGGCACCAACGCAGATTTTATTTTGAAGCATTCTGTGGGCAGCATCCCGCATGATAATGAAATAGACGTTCCGCTGGTGTACGCCGATTATTATTTTTTAGAGGCATTGCTGCGGTATGAGAGACTGGTAACGGGGCAACCGTTGTTTTAACAGGGATAAAAAATCAAAAGCATGATAAAGAAAAATAGCATTCTTATGCTGCTGGTATTACTTTTATGGAATATGCCGGTCTCCTTTGCTCAAAGGAATAAAAAAACGATGGCTGTAAAAACCGCAATGCCTTCGGGGCAGCAGGACAGGGCATATTGGGTAAAAGCATTACATAAAATAGCATGGCCGGTGGTGGAAAATCTTGCCAACGGAACGCTTAAAAAGAATATGCCACTTGAAAAAGGTCCCCAGTATAACCTGGCGCTTGAAAAAGTTACTTATCTCGAAGCAGTGGGCCGCTGCTTTGCCGGTATCGCGCCCTGGCTGGAGCTGCCGGATGATGATACCGAAGAAGGGAAACTGCGGAAGCAATACAAAGCACTTGTAATTAAAGGGCTTGCCAACGCGGTTGACCCTCAAAGCGCAGACCGTTTAAATTTCAGGGAAGTAGGGCAGCCTATTGTAGATGCCGCTTACCTGGCGCATGCCTTTATGCGGGCGCCCAAAGCTTTGTGGGAGCCATTGGATGAAACAACCAAACAACGGTTTATTATAGAATTTAAATCGCTGAGGGACAGAACAGGGGCCTATAACAACTGGTTGCTGTTTGCTGCCATGTGTGAAGGCTTTATCCGTTTGCAGGGAGAAGAATTTGACCCTGTAAGAATAGATTACGCACTGAATAAAATGCGCGAATGGTATGTGGGTGATAGCTGGTACAAAGATGGCGATCTGTTCAGCATGGATTATTACAACTCTTATGTAATACATCCTATGCTGGTAGACCTGCTGGCCTCGCTCAAAATGAAGCCCAAAACCAAATACAGCCAGAAAGGATATAATGTGAACGAAGCTTATGATCAGGCATTGAGAAGGATGGTACGCTATTCAGAATATTTAGAGCGTATTATTGCGCCAGATGGAACCTATCCTGCATACGGCCGTTCTGTTACCTATCGTACCTCTGCATTTCAGGCTTTAGCTCAAACCGCATTGATGCATCAGCTGCCGGAGTGGGTAACGCCTGCACAGGTTCGTTGCGCCTTAACCAAAGTGTTTTACAACATGTATGAAGGCAACCAGAATTTTGACTCTAAAGGCTGGTTGGTGCTGGGCTTTAACGGCCATCAGCCTATGATGGCGGATTATTATACATCTACCGGAAGCCTGTACATGGCAACGCTTGGTTTTCTTCCATTAGGATTGCCCGCCGGTGACCCGTTTTGGGCAGATCCCCCTGCCGACTGGACCAGCAAAAAAGCATGGAGCGGACAGCCGGTGAAAAAAGACTATAAGGTGGAGTATTGATGGATGGTTCGTTGATAAGTATGGAGATGACAGATAACAAATAAGGCCAGGCAGGATGTAACACATCGCTGGGAAATCAACGATAGTATAACTAATTAAATCAGAGCTGGTCGTCATTTACTGCAGACGCCGGGAGGGAAAACCTCTTCAGAAATCATTTACGTTCCCCCTCCTGTTTTTCGGCGTACTCACTGGGCAACGTTCCAAAATATTTTTTGAATTCACGGCTGAAATATTTCCTGTCAGTATACCCCACGGCATACGCAACCTCGTACACGGTCATATTATTTTCAGCCAGCAATTCAGCAGCCTTTTTCAGGCGCACCTGTTTTATAAAATCGTTCACGGTAATACCTGTAAGTGCCTTTATTTTTTTATAAAAAACGGAAGTGCTCATAGCTGCTTTTCTTGATAACATGTCAACTCCAAATTCCGGATCATCCAGGTGCTCTTCTATAATGTATATTACCTTATTGAGAAACGCCTCATCTATCTTACTGTTTGCAATTTTGATGGATGACGTTTTTTCAGCGGTTTTAAACGAAAGGACGTTCAGATCCTGCTGAATTTTTTCCCGCAGTATTTTACGGGACAATAACAGGTTGTGGGCGTTAAGCAACAGCACTTTTGTGCTGAACGGCTTGGTTAAATATATATCTGCGCCGCATTGCAGTCCGCTTATATTTTCAGCCTGAGAACTTTTAGCAGTTAATAGTATTACCGGGATATGGCTTGTTCGTACATCATCCTTAATCTTACTGCAAAGCGTATATCCGTCCATTTCGGGCATCATTACATCGCTGATGATAAGGTCAGGTATTTGCGCTGTAGCCATTTCCCAGGCAACCTGGCCATTTTTAGCGCATAAAACATTATAAGAAGTCCTGAAGCTGTTTTTTATAAGCGCATTAACATCAACATTATCTTCAGCAATCAGTACTGTATAGGAATGGTTGTATGCATCATGTGCTGTGTCTTCCCGGGGTGTGGTTTCAAAGTTATTGCTCAGCAGCATGCCCTGGTCTGTTGCAGGGCCGGGATGACGCGGGCCTGCTTTAATACTGATATCAGCATTGAGGGGCAATACTACTGTAAATGTGGTCTTGCCCTCTCTTTCTTTCATAGCTGGCTGGCTTTCAACAGTAATAGATCCCTTGTGCAGCATAACGATATTTTTGGACAGAGCAAGGCCGATGCCATAACCCGTATTCTGCACTCCATGATCTGCAACCTGGAAAAAGTTAGTAAAAAGCTTGTCAAGGTATTCAGGTGCGATGCCATGGCCGTTATCTGTTACAGTAATTACCGCATTATCGTCAAGCTGCTGCGCGTGCAAAATAATCCTGCCGCCATCAGGGGTAAATTTTATGGCATTGGCTATCAGGTTAAAAAACACTTTTTCAAGCTGCTCTTCATCAAAATTTACCATGATATCATCCTTATCATGCACAAAGGACATATTGATGTTTTTTAATAAGGAGATATCCCTGAAACTTTGATAGATCTTCTGCAAAAAGGGAATGATATTTTCCCTTCGGGGTTCCAGATAGAGATGATCTGTTTCTGCTTTTCTGAAATCCATGAGCTCGCTTACGAGCTTCAGCAGGCGATTGGTGTGGGTTTGCATCTCCTGCAACCGGGCATTTAAAAACCTGTTGCTGTCGTATTCTGTAAGCATACGTTCCATAGGCGCCATAATAAGCGTAAGGTGGGTGCGTATTTCATGAGATACATTAGTGAAAAAATTCAGCTTTACCTGGTGCAATTCGTTTTCTTTCTTTATCAGCGTTCTCAAAAAGAAAAAACGGACAATGAAAAATAATACAGCGCCGGCAGCTAATATATATAAAAGGTAAGCCTGCCATGTAAGCCAAACGGGCGGCTTTACGGTAATATCCAACGTAGCAGGTTTACTCCATACCCCATCATTATTAGCGGCTTTTACTACAAGCCGGTATCTGCCTGCAGGCAGGTTGGTAAAGGTAACGGCTGGTACGACGGTTTCGATCCAATCCTCGTTAAATCCCTGTAACTGGTACTGATAGCGGTTTTTAACGGTTTTGATATAGTTAAGCAATGCAAATTCAATGGTAAAAATATTTTGTTTGTGTGCAAATGATAATGCGGGTTGAAGATTAATATTTTTGCTTAATAACCTGTCTGGTTGCCCAATTCCCACCTCCTTGTTATTAATTTTCAGGTTGGTGAACATTAGCGGAGCCACATAGGAGTTTACCTGTATCTTTTGGGGGTCAAAATAGGTGATACCATTAAAGCCGCCGAAATAAAAGTTCCCGCTTTTGTCTTTCAGGTATGAATTATAATTGAACTGGTCTTCTGCCACCCCGTCATATTTTGTATAAACGCGGTAAAAGCCGTTGCGCGGCCAAAAGTGCAAAAGCCCCTTATCTGTGCTTAGCCAAAG
This sequence comes from Niabella sp., assembly GCA_049841335.1. Lineage (GTDB taxonomy): Bacteria > Bacteroidota > Bacteroidia > Chitinophagales > Chitinophagaceae > Niabella. Next base: position 189,845 of record JASGDI010000134.1, read on the forward strand.
CGTACTATCAGCATCTACTAAAATACCAAATACGGTAAGACTTCTTAAAAAACCGTCTTGCTTAATATTTTGCTTTTGCCCTTTTCTAAACATACTAATACCGCCGGAACTCAAACCGGCCCATATATTTCCTTCCGGGTCCTGGGCTATGCAATTAGCAGCGGATGCTGAATCCAGCAGGGTCAGCGTGTTGCCATTTAGTAAATAAAGCCCCTGAACAGCAGCTATCCAGAGGTTTTTAGAAGAATCTTCATAAAACTGCCTGGGCACGATCGTTTTGGGCAGCACGTTATGATTTATAGGCCATTCTGTAAGAGTGGCGCCGGTTCTTTTAAAAAGCTTCATGTTGCGATCCGTACCGACCCAAAACCGGCCGTAGCTGTCTTCATAAATGCAACTCACCTCACGGTTAAGGCTTTCCGGATTTCCAGGTTTAAAAAGGTAGCGTGAAAAATGACTGCTGCCCGGGGATAGGACATTCAATCCACCGCCATGTGTTCCTACCCACACGTTATTATCTTTGTCCAGGTATACCAGTTTTACAAGGTTGGATCCTAAACTTCCCGCAACACCGCTTCTGTGCTTATAAACAGAAAACTTTCCTGTAGCCCGGTCGTAATAATTCAGGCCCCCGCCTTCTGTGCCGATCCATAAGTTTTTCTGGCTGTCTTCCACAATACTGCTGATCACATTATTGCTGATGCTATTAGGCTGGTCGTTGTTACGGATTACAGAAAAAGGCGTATCGTAGGCATAGCTGATATTGGCGCCGCCGAAGTAAGTGCCTATCCATACAGAGCCATTGGCATCCTGGAACAGGCTATATACAGAGTTTTGGCTCAGGCTTTCATTTTGCGAATCGCTGTGCGTATAATTTTCAAAAGACATATTAGCCGGATCTAACCTGGTTATGCCTTCCTGTGTGCCGATCCATATAAGACCGTTTTTTTCTCTCAAAAGACAACGGATGTTATTGTTGAGGATCCTTTGCCTGGGATGCCCATCACTTTTATAATGATTGAACGTTTGAGCGCGGGTGTCAAATTTGTAAACACCGCTGTTTTGTGTGCCTATCCATAAATACCCGGCGGTGTCAAATTCCAGGGCAGTGATATAGTTCTCGTGCTGCCGGCCATCAATAATGCCGGTACCAATTTTAAAGTTTTTTATCAGATAGCTACCGTTTCTTTTATTAAGCCGGCTTAAACCGACATTGGTCCCCAGCCAAATGCTGCCATCGGAGGCCTGCTTCACGGCTCTCACAATATTGCCTGCAAGGCCTTTATCCGCATTCAGGAGCAAGTACTTACGAGGCTGCCCGGGCTGTAAAATATATACACCTTCCGAGCTGCCTATCCAGATATTTCCCTCAGCGTCCTCAAAAAAGGAATAGATATATAAAGGGCGGGAGCTGCCGAGCGCTACCCTTCTAAACACGTCGCGCTCCCTGCTGTACAGGTTTACGCCGTTAGAGGTTCCGATCCACACAACACCTTTGGAATCAGTAAATAAGTTCGTAATCCTGTTATCAGATAAACCCTCCGCATTGCGGGGATCATATTTATAACTTTTTATCCTTTGGCCATCAAACCGGTTGAGCCCTAAAGTGGTTCCCAGCCATATAAAACCTGCTTTGTCCTGGGTAATGGAAAGAACACTGTTATTAGGCAATCCGTTTTCAACAGAAAGGTGATGAAAAGCAATCTGCTGGGAAACTACAATCTGAAGATGAAATAATAAGGAAATCGTTATAACAATTTTCATCGCCCCGATTTTGTATATGGCTTTTACAAAGTAAAACAAAACGTCAATGGTCAATTAATGTAGGTTGTTTTCTGATACACTGTTACGTGTTTTGTGGCAAAATTAGCGATACGCTCCGTTTAACCATTACATCTGAGATCTAAAGGTAATTAACTTTAATTGATTATCATACCGTTAGAAAACACCCCAAGAAAATCTACCTATTTAAACAGAAAAACCTCCCGTCCGGGTACTTTTTAATGTACATTTTACAATAGCGATTGTTAAACCCGATTCATCCTGCCGGCATGGAATAAATAAAGGCCGCAGAAAATTAAACAGTTAAAAAAATCATTGCTATGCTATTAAGAGAATCTAAGTCAGTATTTATGAAACGGCCGGTGGTAAAGTCTACACTGGCACTGTTAGCTTTTGTATTTCTTATATCCTGTGTGGAAGATATGAAGCCGAACGATGAGAGCGAAAAAAATAAATTACCATCAGAGATATTACAATGGGATGGCTCTATGTTGTTTAATCACCCGGACAATCCCTTTTTGAAGGAAATTCCGGGCAATGTTACCGTACACCCCCATTCGCAGCAAATGATTGAGTTGATAAAAAGCAAATGCGGTGACAACCTTTCAAATACTTATGTCTCTACAGGTGATTTTAGCCTGCCCGTATATATAGCGGATCACACTACCCCGAAGAAGGATATCAGGATCACTCGTTATCCTCCTCCGGGCGGAAGGACTGTGATGAAAAATGTTCCTGTACCCATGAATGCTGTAGCCGCCAAAGGTTCGGATGGCCATTTAGCGGTGATAGATAGAGGCTCCCGGTGTGTGTATGAGTTTTGGATTTTCGACAAAGATCGTGGCGGTGGGACCGGTAGCGGAAATGCCATCGAACTCAATAGCAATGGCATATATCAGGATGGACGGTCTTCCGTGGCCGCAGGCTGGAGTCAGCTGCAAGGGGCCATCTGGCCAAAAGAACTGCAACAGGGTGTCATCAATCACGCACTGTCGTTCCTGGTACCTGTTACCAACGGTGATGGATATGTGTATCCTGCCACGCACAATGATGGCCCGCTGAAAGGCCATCCTTATGCCATTCCGGAGGGAACCCTGATCCGCATCCGGCCAAACGTGAACATTGATGCCTTGCCGGGACTGGGGCCGATGGAAAAAATTATATACAAAGCGATCCAGCGATACGGTATGTACTGCTCGGATACCAATGGAGCGGGGCTGAGCCTGCACGCTGTAGCACCAGAATCATTCCCGCCGAATGCCTATCCGGCTTCATTCAATATGGACGAAAAGAGGTACAGGAATTTTTATATGAAAAATTTCCCTTTCGAGCATCTGGAAGTCATCTATACGGGCGAATTGCAACCTCCTAAGAGCAAACCGTATACGGATCATGGTTGCGCCGTTTGGGAATAAACCAAATGAAGGACTGATGCCTTGCAATGGAAAATAATTAAGCTTTTGGTATTAATTATACTTCCTTTTACTGTAGCACGAAATCTAATCTTATAGGTCAAAATAATGAAAACAAAGTATTTATTCCTCATATCATTTTGTCTTTTATTTATTTGTTGTTCTTCAAAAAAAGCGACAATAAATCCCGGGAGGAAAGATCCTACTCCAACAGGCCCAATAACTTCGAAAACACTGTTTGGAGAAATCATCCCCGATCATCCCCGACTTCTTTTTTCTAAAGAAGAAGAGGTAAAAATAAAGGCGTTAAGTACAAGCGACCCGCTCTTGAAAGAGCTCGTCCAAATATTGAAAGTGGAGGCAGATAAACTTCTTCAAGCCTCGGCGATCAAACCTCCCAATAATCTGGATAAAAGCAGGGAGCATGTCTATCGAATCATCACGCTTGCTACGGCATACCGGATATTGGATGATGAAAAATATGCACAGGAAGTTGAGAAGCTGTTGGTCAACCTTTGTAATTTTGACAGCTGGCATCCCGGTCATTTTTTGGATGTGGCCGAAACAACTACTGCCGTTGCTATTGGATATGACTGGTTGTATCATTTTCTTTCTGCAGAGACGAGATCCCTAATCGAAAAATCAATCACGGAAAAAGCTTTGAATTTAGCTATTCCTGTATATAAGGAAAAGGGCAACCCCGGCTCATGGGCCAAGAGAGAAACAAATTGGAATGTGGTCTGCAATACCGGAATGACCCTGGGAGCTTTGGCCATTGCAGAAAATAATCCGGTCTTTGTGCAGGAAATCATTCAATATGCGGCTAATTATGTGCCCAATTGTTTGAAACACTATGCACCGCACGGAGTTTGCTATGAAGGTCCGGGGTATTGGGAATATAGCAACGTTTATCTGGCATTGCTTCTGAAATCGCTCAATGACAATATCGGGAGAGATCTTGGTCTTTCGGATTTACCGGGTGTGAGGGATGCCGCCCGCTATTACGTACAGTCTTTAAGCCCTACCGGGAAAGTTTTCAATTTTGCAAACTCGAGCGTTATAGCATCATCGGCGAGCCCGCTGTTTTTCTATTTTGGCAACCAATTCAGTCAACCGGAAGTGATCGACTATTATAGAAACAAGTTAACAGACCTTGTCAATAAGAAAACCCCTGCCAGGTGGCATTTTTTTCTTTCCGTAGCATGGTACCAAAACAGTACAAAATCCGAACAGGCAGTTTTTCCTCCTCTCCAGGTATTCGAGAACGACCTGAACCCGATACTTGTTTTCAACGGGAAACGGTCGGTTAAAGAGTCCGTCTATTTGGCTGCCAAAGGTGGAGATCCCGATGAGGCTCACCAGCAATTAGATGTGGGCTCCTTCGTTATTGAGTCGGAAGGAATCAGATGGGCGGATGATTTAGGTACTGACAGCTATAGCCTGCCCGGTTTCTGGGAGTATAAACCCGATGGGAGAAGATGGCATTATTTCCGTAACACTAATTTCAGCCACAATACATTGTCTATTGACAATAAGCTCCAATACTCCGGAGGGAAGGGTATGCTGTTCCGCTACCAAACCAATGCAGAAGCGCCTTTTGGGATTATAGATATGTCCACTGTATACAAAGATCAGGCAAAATCGGTGCAAAGAGGGTTCAGGTTCCTGGACAATAGGGTTATGCTGATAGAGGATCAAATTGTTCCCTTATCAGACAACCAGTCGGTTTGCTGGTCACTCATTACGCAGGCAAATGTCGAAATCGATGGAAAGAAAGCCGTATTGAAGAAAAGCGGGAAGACATTCTATATCAAAGTTATCTCGCCCCATGATGTGGAGTTAAATGTGGAGGAGGCCAAAACTTTTTCTTCCATTGAAAAACCTTTGTCGGGATATAAGCTACTGAAGATCACGGTCTGTTCCAAAGAATTGAAAGATAATCCCATACGTGTTTTAGCAGGAAATGATTTGGCGCTTATTGAACAACTTTCCTTAAACGCGTATAAGAGTTTATCACTTTGGTAATAAGGGATATGAATAGTGCGTATAAGAGTTTTATATGAAAATTTCAGAAGGCAGCAGATTTATTTCAATTGATAATCATATAGTTATAAAGCCTCCCAAGAAAACCTACCTATTTAAACAAAAAAATCTCCCTCCTGCTTATCGTTTAATATAGATTTTGCAGTTGCGATTGTCAAAACGGAAATCAGTCTGCCAGCGCATATCGAAAGCGGCGGAAAATTAAATAGTTAAAAAAAACATTGCTATGCTACTAAAACGAGTGCAAACCAAACCCAGGTATTATTTGATCACATTTATATTATTGGTATGTTCATTTATTAATGCTCACACTGCTTATGCCCAGCAAAAAACCTATACTGGTACCGTTATTGATGAGCAGGGCCATTTTATTCAGGGGGCTACGGTTATGATTAAAAACAAATCAGCAGGCACCTCCACAGATAATGCCGGTAAATTCTCTATTCGCGCAGCCAGCGGTGAAACGCTTGTTGTTACCGCTGTTGGGAAAGTGCCGTATGAAATAGTGCTGGGGTCTAAAACAGAGCTTGCGGTTCTATTAAAAACAACTGATGATACACTTGATGACGTTGTAGTTATTGGTTACGGTACGCGCAGCCGGCACGATGTGGCTGGCGCTGTTGTTACCGTAGATGAACGGCTGCTGCAAGATCGTCCGGTGAGTAATACATTAGAAGCATTGCAGGGTGCGGCGCCGGGATTGGTTGTAACGCGTACCAACGGACAGCCGGGGGCCGAAGGCTGGACAGCGCGCATACGTGGTATTACCTCCCTTGATGCGAATAATTCGCCATTGGTGATCATTGATGGAGTGGAAGGAGAACTGGAAACCATCAATCCAAACGATATCCAAAGCATATCGGTGCTGGAAGATGCAGCATCAGCGTCTATTTATGGTGCAAAGGCCGGCGGGGGTGTAATTCTTGTTACTACCAGGTCGGGCAAAGAAAATCAGAAGCCCCGCATGAACGTTTCATCGCTTTATGTAACACGCAAACCTTATGCCCGTCCCGAAATACTCAGCTCAGCAGATCAGGCCCGCCTGCAAAACATTGCACAATTCAATACCAATGGCAGAACACCGTTTTCTGACCAGCAAATAAAATGGCTGGAGGATCCGGATACGAACTATGTGTGGAACAATTCTTCAAAAACATGGGACTACTACTACGATAATAATATGGTTGATATCCTCATGCGGAAGAGCAGTCCGCAACGCTCAGTAGATTTTTCCATAAGCGGCGGCGGAGATAAGTCCACCTATCGCTTTTCGCTGGGATACCTGGACCAGCAGGGCGTATTCAAGTTTGGTCCCGATAAATTCAGCCGGTTTAATGCGCGTATGAATTATACAACGAAATTCTCGAAGATGTTAAGTTTTGATTCACGCCTGTCATTTGCCAAAACAAATATACTACAGCCATCGGAGGGCGTTACAGGTACCGGGTTATTGTACAATACTTATTCCATAAAGGCTTCGGCTAACCCCATTTTTACGCCAGGTTCCAACGACCAGCTTTACGCATTCCTTGGTACTATTTCTACGGCGTATCCTATTTTAAAGGACGGCGGATATAACAATGAGGACGGATATGAGATGAACGGCGTATTCAGCCTGTCAGCAAAGCGCGTATTAAAAGGACTTGACCTTAAGCTTGTTTACAGCCCCTCGATTACCTTGACAGACCAGGTGTTGTATAAGCGAACCATAGAGCGCTATAGTATTGACGAGCATATGAACCCGGTACCTGGTACGCCAATTAACCAGCAAAACTCTTTGCAAAAGGCAAGGCCCTACACCATTAAGCAAAACTTTCAGGCGCTGGCAGATTATAAGTATAAAGTGAACAGGCATAACTTTCACCTGTTGGGCGGCTATGAGTTTAAATCGTATCAGTACGACCTGGTACAGGCCACTCAGGCAGCGTTGTTGCTGAATGATTTTCCTACCTTAAATTATACGACCTTATCTGCAGCCGATGTTAGTAATGTAAGGGATAACATACAGATTAACACCTGGCTGTCTTATTTTTCCCGCCTTACTTATAATTATGCGAATAAATATTATTTTGAAGGTAGTATAAGAAACGACGGAAGCTCGCGCCTGGCGCCGGGCTATAAGTTCAGCACTTTCTATGCCGGGAATGTTTTCTGGCGCATGACCCAGGAGAACTGGTTTAAAAAAGCATTGCCTTTTTTAAATGAATTTAAGCTGTCTGCTTCCTATGGAACGGCGGGCGGGGCGCAAACAGGGAGCAACCGGTCCCATAACTACGATTTTCAGGCGCTGCTGTCAAACGGCTTTTATCCTTTTAACGATGCCCGTACGGCTTATCTTTACCAGGCGGCGCTTCCTGCGGAAAGTAAGGGATGGGAAGTAATAAAAATGGCCAATTTTGGAATAGAAACGGAATTGTTAAAGAGCAGGTTAAGCGCCAGTTTCAACTACTTTATCAAAACAAATGACAACGTATTTGCACGCCCCCAGTTGCCTACCATATTAGGCGTTACGCCTAACAGTCTGAACCTGGCTGCCATAAGAGTGCAGGGTTGGGGATTGAAAATTAACTGGCGCGACCAGTTTAAAAATGGCGGGTACTTTGTAACGGTTAACCTGAGCGATGACAAGAACAAGGTAGTGCGTTATGATGGAGACTTTGCCTACCAGGCCGACATCAACCCCAATCTTCCGGGCTATTCTACCAACGCCATTTTTGGTTATTTAGCAAACGGCTATTTTAACTCTCAGGAAGAGCTTGACGGTGCGCCTATACTGGTGCCCAACACAGATGTGGGTCATATTAAATATGTGGATATTAATAACGATGGAAAAATTAATGCCGGTATCAACACCGCCGAAGATCATGGCGACCTGGTTTATTTAGGCAATACCAATCCCCGTTATGTTTATGGCTTTAACGGGGGTGTTAACTGGAAGGGCTTCGACCTATCCTTTCTGTTTACAGGAGTGGGAAAACGAACTATTCTTTTGGAGCCCAATGGAATCATCCCTTTTTACCAAAGCTGGCGTATGCCCTGGGCCATCCATCAGGATTACTGGACACCGGAAAATACAGATGCCCGTTTTCCTAAGCTCAGGATACAGGACCGCATCAATACGGCAACATCAACGCACTGGTTACAGAATGCCACTTATTTAAGGCTTAAAAACCTACAGGTGGGCTACACACTTACTAAAAAGCGGCATAAAATTAAAGCTATTGACGATGTCCGCATTTATTTTTCGGGCCAGGACCTCTGGGAAAAAACAGGCATGTGGTTTAAATATTTTGATCCGGAAAATGATGATAAGGCTGGTTATAATTATCCGCTTTGGCGCAGCTATTCGATAGGGTTAAACTTTAGCTTCTGACAACCATTTTACTAAAAATCTATTTTAAAGTCAAAAAGAATTATACAATGAAACGCTTTGTAAATAAAATTTTAGTTGGTGCAGGTGCGGCAATTACCTTGTTGGCGGGTGTAACAGGTTGTACCAGGGAACTGGATCAATATACTAAAACGCAGATAACTGACCCTGTTTTCTGGAAAAGCACAAACGATCTGATTACGGCTACCAATTATTTATATACCAGCCTGCCCAATTTTACCACCCCGCTGGAGGATGCTTACAGTGATTTTACGTTGAGCACATCATCATCGGCGGTTATTAACCCCATCAGCGATGGCTCCCGGGTGCCGCAGGGAACGGATATCCGCTGGAATGATGCCTATAAATTTATTCGTGCGGCAAATAATATCATGGAAAAGGCGCAAAACATACCCGGCGATCCCGCCGCTATAGCTAATTGTGTGGCGCAGGCGCGGTTTTTCAGGGCCTTAAATTATTTTAACCTCTTAAAAGCCTATGGCGATGTCCCTTATATAGACCGGACGATTGCCGCCGATGATGTACTATTGTACACTCCCCGTACTGACCGGCGCATTGTGGTGGATTCCATTTATGCCGATCTTGATTTTGCGGCAGCCCATTGCCCGCAGGCCGATGAAATAGCAGCAACTACAGCCGCATCAGCTGAACCTAATAAAGAATATGGTCGCATCACACGCAGTGCGGCGCTGGCATTCAAGTCACGCGTGGCGTTATACGAAGGCAGTTGGCAAAAGTTTCAGCTATGGCCTGCAATAACAGGCCCTAAAGATCCTGCAAAACACTTCAGCATTGCTAAGGAGGCGGCTCGCACCGTAATGACAGAAGGTAAGCACAACCTGTTCGTAAGTGACGGGGATTTAAGTTTTCAAACCCTGTTCCGTTATCCCGGCGAAACCTATGCTAATAATAAAGAAAATATCCTGGCACGGATATATGGGGAAAGTATACAAAACAATATTTCGTCACACAATTATATGCGTGCCCAGCTCACCGATGGAGGAAATGCTTCCTCCCGGGCATTTGTTACGCTTGCGTTGTATGCCGATGGTCTTCCTGCCGGTAAATCGCCATTTGATCGCAACGGTAGTGAGGAGGGGCTACTGACAGATTATGAAAATCGTGATCCACGTATGGTATTGTCCTTGTTTAAGGTGGGTGACCCCTTTGTATCAATATCAAACCCTATGGCAAAGTATGGCAATACCTTTCATTATCATCAGCAGAAATACTGGACCGGACCTCAAGACTTCTTCAATGCCGCCGCAGGGGGCGTATTTATTGATTTTATCGTGATCCGTTATGCAGAAGTATTATTAAACTATGCAGAAGCTACTTACGAATTAAATAACTCTATTTCCGATGATGATCTTAATCTTTCCATAAACCTGTTGCGTAAGCGTGCTACCAATAACGATGCTACAAAGCTGGCGTTGCTTACGAACGCTTTTGTAGCAGCAAATGGCCTTAGCATGAGAACTGAAATAAGGCGTGAACGTAGTATAGAACTGGCTTTTGAGGGGTTCAGGTATTGGGATTTGCTGCGATGGAAAACTGCCGAAACAGAGCTGCCCAAGCCGCTCCTGGGACGTAAATATTTTACAAATATCAGCTATGGCAGCGGTGTGAATCCTCCCCCCTTACTGAATGGGTATAACCAATACCAGGCAGCAAACAGGCGCCGTTTTGATCCACAAAAAGACTACCTGTGGCCGCTGCCTACGGTGCAGATAGGACTAAGTCGTGGAACATTAAAGCAGAACCCTAACTGGTAAAATATATGAAAAGAAATGTTGTCATAGTAACTGCGCTTTTTATACTGTGCGCCGGTTGGCTTTCTCAGAAAAAGACGACAGATACTTTTATAGAAAAAAATTTCAGGTTGGCAAAGGTGCAGCTTAACAATATGCTGCAGGCGGTGAGCGATACTTCAGGAAAATTTCCAAGTTCATCTGCCAAAGATGGAACCGTTAAGTATGCCAGGAAATATGACTGGACATCGGGCTTTTTTCCGGGAATCCTGTGGTATGCTTATGAATATGACGGAGATACCGCATTAAAAGCCGCTGCGGTAAAGTGGACCGCCCAATTGGCGCCATTACAATATTTTACAGAACATCATGACCTGGGATTTATGACGTATTGCAGCTATGGCAATGCTTTTCGTCTTACACACGATACCGCGTATAAAAATATTCTTATCCGGGCAGCGCAATCGCTCTGCACACGTTTTAACCCTGTTACAGGGTGCATTAAGTCCTGGGACCGGTTCATCTCCTGGCACGGAAACCGTGTGTATCATTTTCCGGTAATTATAGATAATATGATGAACCTTGAGCTGCTGTTTTTTGCATCCAGGGAAACAGGAGACCCCCGGTATAAAGATATTGCCATCAGCCATGCGCTTAAAACCATCCAATACCAGGTTCGAAAAGATTACAGCAGTTTTCATGTGGTTTGTTACGATACTGCTACAGGACAGGTGGAAGGCAGGGAAACTGCACAGGGATATGCGGATAACTCCACCTGGTCTCGCGGACAGGCCTGGGGCATTTATGGATTTACCATGACCTATCGTGAAACCGGCGATGAGCGTTTCTTAAAAACGGCAAAAGGGATGGCAGATTATTTCATTTATCATAAAAGGCTGCCAGCGGATAAAATACCTTTCTGGGACTTTAATGCAGAAGAGCCAGGCTATAGGCCCGGTATCAACTCTTTCGCCAATAAAGTATCGTTCCTTTACCGCGATGCCTCGGCTGCAGCAGTAACAGCCTCGGGGTTGTTAGAGTTGGCTATGTATGTCCCCGACAGTAAAGACCTTTATATAAAAACGGCTGTTGCTATATTAAAGTCTCTTTCAGGAGACAAGTATAAGGCTCAGGCAGGAGAAAATGCCAACTTCTTGCTTCGCCATAGTGTGGGCAGCATCCCTCACAATGCTGAAATAGATGTACCGCTCGTATATGCCGATTATTATTTCCTGGAAGCGCTGTTGCGGTATAACAGGCTGCTACAAACAGGGCGCTCTGTTTAATGAATTGTAATAGCAGAAAGCATTAAGCTTATTACCAGGGATGACAGATTAACTAAAAACGAAATCAATTTGAAAAAATGAAAAAAATTACCGTTTATATAGGCTTTGTATTATTGGTCACAAGCTTAACAGTGGCAGCACAGGAACAAACGGGCCTGAATGAAGGCTGGATGTTCTCTAAGGCCGCTGAGAATAAGTGGTATAAGGCTTCTGTGCCCGGTATGATACATACAGATTTGCTGGCTAATAGTTTAATAGAAGATCCTTATTTTGGAAACAACGAAGAAAAGCTGCAGTGGATCGGCGCTTCAGACTGGGTATATAAACGGGCTTTTGATGTACCCTCCGGCTATCTTTCAAAGAAAAATATCGAGATCGTGTTTGACGGGCTCGACACTTATGCCGATGTTTTTTTGAACGGCATCCAAATTATTTCGGCAAAAAATATGTTCCGCCAATGGCGAAGCCAGGTAAAAAAATTATTGAAGCCGACAAACAACCAGCTGTATATTATTTTTCATTCTGCCGAGCGCATTGCAGATTCTCTTACAGCGAATGCAAAAATATACATACCCAATCATCCGCGGGCTTACGTGAGAAAAGCACCGTTCCAGTTTGGTTGGGATTGGGGGCCTAAGTTTGTTACCTGCGGTATCTGGAAAGAGGTTCGGCTGGAGGCCTATGACAGGGTGCCGCAAGAACCGGCATTTGTAAACCATCGCAAAGTAGAGCTGGTGAGGGAAAAGGACAGCATTGGTGAATCTTTTTATTTTAAGCTGGATGGTACACCCGTTTACATGAAAGGCGCCAATTGGATACCGAACGATGTTTTTTTGCCGGGTGTAAAAAAAGAAGATTATGAAAAGCTGATAAAAGCGGCAAAAGAGGCCAACATGAACATGCTGCGTGTATGGGGCGGCGGGGTATACGAAGATGACATCTTCTATAACCTTTGTGATAAATACGGTATTAACGTATGGCAGGATTTTATGTTTGGTACCATGGTACCTGGCGATGAGGATTTTTTTGATAATGTGAGGGAAGAGGTTAAGTACCAGGTAAAGCGTTTACGGCACCATCCGTGTATTGTATTGTGGTGTGGAAATAATGAAATGGAAGAAGGCTGGTACAAGTGGGACTGGCAACGCAAATTCAATCTTCATGGCAGCGATTCGGCTGCCGTGTGGAGCTACTACAAAAGATTATTTATTGACAGCCTCCCGGTATGGATAAAAAAGTACGATGGCACCCGCCCTTATATCAGCTCTTCACCGGAGCACGGACTCGCCAAAATAGATTTTTTTAAACAGGCCGATGCTCATTACTGGGGCGTATGGTGGGAAGGTAAGGATATTGAGTCCTATGGTGAAACGGCCGGCCGGTTCATGAGCGAATATGGTATGCAGGCCATGCCTGATTACGCTACGGTAAAGTCATTCACCAAACCTGAAGACCGGTATTTATTTTCTGATGTAATTAAAAATCACCAGAAGGCTGATGAGGGTTTTGAGAAAATGAATTTTTATCTGCACAAATATTTTATAGACAGCAATGTTGTAAAAACACTACCGATGCGGCAATACGTTTATATAACCAATGTGCTGCAGTACTACACCCTGAAAAATGCTGTAGCGTTGCAAATGCGTAATTACCCCGTAAATATGGGAACGCTGGTGTGGCAAATGAATGACGCATGGCCGGTGTGCAGCTGGAGCATTATAGACTACCGGAAAAATCCCAAAGGGGGGTGGTATGCTTTAAAAAATGTATATAATGCCAATAAACCCGAACCGGATAGCCTGAGGCCTGTGCAATACATGCTTACAAAGCCTGCATTCAAGATCGTACTTAAGGATAATGAAGTGTTCATCAGCACCAACAGAGACGCGAAATATGTTTTTGTTTACACCGATAAAGGCCCCCTTACATTTAGTGATAATTATTTTGATTTGAAGGCGGGCGAAAACAAAAGTATCCGGGTTGAAAATCCTGGTGAGCCCATCTCTGTAGACGACCTGAAAGTGATGTCTTTGTATGATATACAAAAGGCTGCTGCTATAAAACCAGTAGTGGTTACCGATCCTGTCGTGTACGATTCTGACGACCCGGCTATCTGGATCAATCCTAAGGACACTTCGAAATCTTTGATAATAGGAACAGATAAAGAAACCGGGGGAGGCATATACGCATTTGATCTGTCGGGAAAAATAGTAGCCCGGGATACAGGCTTGCTCCGCCCCAACAATGTAGATGTGGCGTACGGACTGGATATAAATGATAAAAAGGTAGACATTGCCGTGTTTACCGAACGGAATGCGCATAAGATCCGCATATATCAGCTGCCGGAACTAAAGCCTATAGATAATGGAGGTATTGATGTTTTTGCTGGAGAAACAAAAAAAGTGTTTCGCGAGGGAATGGGTATAGCCCTGTACAAAAATAAAGAAGGTAGAACATACGCTATTGTCGGCAGAAAAAACGGGCCGGACGGAACCTACCTCTGGCAGTATGAATTAAAAGGCAACAGATCGGGGCATATAACAGCCAAAGTGGTACGAAAATTTGGCAGGTACAGCGGCAAAAAAGAAATAGAATCTATTGCTGTAGATGCTGAGCTAGGGTTTGTTTATTATTCTGATGAGCAGGTGGGCGTTCGTAAGTATTATGCCGATCCTGAAAAAGGGAATGAGGAATTAGCATTGTTTGCTACATCAGGCTATCCTGAAGACCACGAAGGTATTTCCATTTACAAAACATCAGGAAACACCGGGTATATCCTGGTTTCCAACCAGGGAGACAATTCCTTCATGGTCTATCCGAGAGAAGGAGCGGGAAACAGTCCCAATGAGCACCCTTTGATAGCCAAGGTAAGAGTCTCCACCCGCAGCAGTGACGGGTCGGAGGTAACGCATCTCGGTCTTGGCAGTAAATTTCCGAAAGGGTTGTTTACTGCTATGAGTGAAGGAAAGGTCTTTCATTATTATGACTGGCGTGACTTTCAGAAAGAAATAGACCGGCAGCAGCGGAAGTAAAAAGCAGTATAAATCCGGAAAGGCAATGAAAAATATTTCAAATAAATATTTCCTGTTGGGAATCGCTTTGTTGATTGCGGGGAGGTCTTTTGGGCAAAAAGCAACAACCCTACCTGCTTTTCAGGTAAACTTTTCCGGGCAGTCTGCGCTATCAACACCTACTGCAGATAAGCCGCAGTCCAAGCTATGGTATATGGATTCATGCTGGTGGGCTTTATTACCCGATTCATTGGGCCCCACTTTATGGCAGCGAACTAATATGGGCTGGAAAGAGCATCCCGAAATAAAAAGCAGCTTGAAAGGAGTACCCGGCAGAGCCGATACCTGGTATGAGAACAGGGAGATAACTGCTGTTGGGGTGTCAGACACGGCCTTGTGCATATTTAGGATAGCGCCGGAAGGCCAGTCTTCCACGAACTGGCGGGCTAAAATATTAGGGCGCTTGAAAATGCCCCGGGAAGCTCCAAAAACAGAAACAGCTACTATTGTAAAGGATGCCACGGGTGTATGGTGGGTGGCGGCCGATATAGCCGACGCGCATGGCAGGGCAATGTATGTATGGAGTTCAAAAGATGCGGTACACTGGAGCAGCGGTATAGTGATAGGAGAAAACATATCCGCTGATGATATCTGTAGTATTGCCGCGCTGAAACAGTCGGTGGCCGTTGTTTGGTCGGATCAGAAGAATGACACTTTTTTTTGCCGGGAACATAAGAACGGCCAGCCGGCAGAAAACTGGGAGCCTGTTGAGGTAATAGAAGCAGGAAATAAAACGGCGGATGACCATATCAATATGGCAGTGTCGGGCGATGGCGCTTTATGGGTGGCTACTAAAAACAGCCGGGATCAGGTTGGCTATCCGCAATTAGTAATGCGTGTTCGTGATCCCAAAGGGAATTGGAGGAACTTTCCTTATCAGGAGCTAATGAGCGGTACAGACCCCAGCAGGCCGGTAGTAATTGCCACACCGCACCCCAATTTAGTATTGGCCGGGCATACGCTATATGATTATAAAAAGAAATATGCCGACAGGATAATTTTCGGCATCATAGATACAACTTCTTCAGCCATACTGGTAAAGCAGGCAGCCGTAATCATACCGGATACCTCTCTTAAAATAAAGATAAACAATATAACAGGTCCCAAAACCACTTTTCCACCAAACTGCCCCTGGATCATATTGGCATCTGATAGCAAGGGAAATATATACGAGGTGGACTTAAGAACCTTTTTTAATTAATTAAACAACGATGCTCATGAAACAATTATTTTTACTATTGAGTGTCCTGCTACCCTTTGCAGTTGATGCCCAGGATTTTGTGACCAAATGGACATTTGATGCTGCAGCAACTTCTATAACCTTTAATGCGCAAACTGCCGGAACTGTAAATTATACCTGGTCTGCAAGTCCCTCCGGCAAAAGAGGCAACGGTAGTTTTACCCAAAAAGTTCCGGGAAGCGTAACATTATCCGGCTTATCCATAGCTGCCGGTGATAAGGTAACCCTGACTATGGAGCCGGCCAACCTGCGGGTTTTTAATATAGATAACGGGCCGGATAAAGACAGGCTTACTGATGTAAGCTCATGGGGCGTTGTTCCCTGGACCAGTATGGTTGCTGCCTTTTGCGGGAGCGCCAATCTCAATATAACGGCTACAGATGTTCCCAACCTGTCGGGAGTTACAGACATGAGCCGGATGTTTCAGGGTTGCTTAAGCCTTAATGGGCCTGCCAATATCAACAGCTGGGATGTGAGCAAGGTGACTAACATGGGAGACATGTTTAACACTGCACGTGTTTTTAACCAAAACATCGGCGGATGGAAGGTGGACAAAGTAAAGTCTATGCGTGGTATGTTTTATAATGCAGATGCCTTTAATCAGGATATCAGCAGCTGGAAAGTGGACAAGGCTACCAGCATGTCTGAAATGTTTAGAAACGCCAAAAAATTTAACCAGAACCTCAGTAGCTGGAATGTGAGTAAGGTTAAGACCACAAAAAACATGTTCAACGGCGCTAAATCCTTTGACCAAAACCTCGGCGCCTGGAATTTGGCAGCATTGACAACTGCGGAACGGATGTTTAGAAACAGTGGTTTGAGCAGCGAAAACTATAGTCGCATCTTAAAAGGTTGGGCAGAGAATACTCACACACCAGATGGTGTAAACTTTGAAGGCCAGACCGGAAGGGCATACATGACGGCCGTGGCATCCTTTCGCAATAAGCTCATTGCCAAAAACTGGCGCATTAACGATGATAGCGAAGCCGCTCCGTGATAGGAACGAATAATTAATAAAAAACAAAATTATGAAACAGTTATTTTTATTATTGGGTATGCTGCTGTCCTTTGGCGCAGGCGCCCAGAACAACCCATTTGTGACCAAATGGAAGTTTGATGCTCAGGCAAATGTCATTAGGTTTTATGCGCAAACTGCCGATGGAGCGGTAAATTACACATGGTCGGCAAGCCCTTCAGGCAACAGTGGTAGCGGCAATTTTACTCAGGCAGCTGCCGGCCTCGTGACACTATCCGGCCTTAGCATAGCTGCCGGAGATGCGGTGACCCTAAGTATGGAGCCGATCAACCTGAGACGCTTCTATATCAGTGACAATCAGACTGACGGCCCGGATAGCGACAAGCTGACGGATGTAGCCGCATGGGGCGATGTACCCTGGAACAACATGCAATGGGCTTTTACCAGAGCTCCCAACCTACAGAATATCACAGCTACGGATGTTCCCAACCTGGCAGGCGTGACAAATATGTCGGCTATGTTTCGGAATTCTGCCAACCTTGAAAAGGTTAATAAAATGAACACCTGGGATGTGAGCAAAGTGACTAATATGGGCGATATGTTTCTTGGCGCCGCTAAATTTAATGAGAACATCAGTACCTGGGATGTGAGCAGTGTTACAACTATGAGCGCGATGTTTCAGGAAGCGAGAGCCTTTAACCAAAATATTGGTGGCTGGAATGTGAGCAAGGTGACAGCAATGCAGTCCATGTTTTACAGAGCAAACGTCTTTAACTGGAACCTCAGTAGCTGGAATGTGAGTAACGTTTTGACGGCACACCAGATGTTTAGAGAGGCATTCGCTTTTAATCAGAACATCAGTGGCTGGGATGTGAGCAAGATGACCAGGATGGCTGACATGTTTAGAGATGCAAGAGCCTTTGACCAAAACTTAGGTGCCTGGAAATTGAACAGTGTGTCACACGCAGACGGGGCACGCAGAATGTTTTATATTTCCGACCCTACCTTAGGCATGAGTTGCGAAAACTACAGCCTTACCTTACAAGGCTGGGCGAACAATAATGACATTGCAAGCAACGTAAATTTTACAGAGCAAAACGGCAGGAAATATTCCAGCCTCGTTGTAGATGCCCGCAATGCGCTGATAGCCAAAGGCTGGAGTTTTAGCGGCGATGGGCTGGTAGAAGAAGGAAGTCCTTGTTACAATATGACAGAGCCGGAACCGGAGCCACCACTTCCTCCCGGTGCAGTCATCGCAACGTTCAATAACGGCTACCTGCTGGTAAGATGGTCTACCGCTACCGAAACCAATAACAGCCATTTTGAAATAGAGGCCTCAACAAACGATGAAAACTTTACCAAAATAGGCCGGGTTGAATCCAAAGCCGAAAATGGTCATTCGTCAGAGCAATTGAATTATGATTTCAGCATCAGGTTGAATAATATTTACCCAATACTGGCAGCAGGTATCGGTATCTTCCTGTTAGGCAGTGCGGGTATTGGCATCCGCCGCCGCAAAAAATACCTGTCCGTGCTGCTGATGGTAGCAGGTATAGGGCTGGTGATAGCAGGCTGTACTAAAAAAGACATCTCTCCTCCCCCGGTAGAAAGTGAAGAAGAAGAGATAGAAGTCATCGAAAATCTTCATATACGTATTAAGCAGGTCAATAAAGACGGGGGCTTTGAATACAGCGAAGTAGTAAAAGCAGAGAAAGGAGAATAGGAATGTAAAAAGCCGTTGGAAAGGGGCTGTAGAATTTCCGAAAACTTATAAAAGAAAACAGCTGATGGAAAGCGAGCTGTTTTCTTTTATAAAGCAAAAAATACGATGAAGTTATTTAAACAACTTCACACAATCAACCCTCACAGGATATGAAATAGGGCTAGGCCTGGGTTTTTGCCATTGGGCCTGCCTGCTAATGATGTCTTCTGGACAGACCCTCCGGCGGACCGGACCAACAAAAAGGCATTCGGGTTTTTCGAATAAGAAAAACCGCTTCATCCTTTCTATTTTCGCTCGGCCGCTATTACTTTGCTATACATTTTTGTGCCGTCCTTATCTACCTGCGCTATGCGGATATACAACTGCTGATCGTTGTCGAAGCCGATGTCATCCTGCTGCTTATTACAGGCAAAGAAATGAACAGCACAAACAGCAACACTCAATAACAGCAGCTTTTTATGCTTTCTTCCAAAGGGCAGCAACAGGCCCAAAAGCCCTAAACCGGCCAGTGATATAGCAGTTACCGTTCCGGTGTTTATTTCGAACCGGTAATGGATCGGTTCATCGCTGTCGCCGTTTTTTGCAAGGGTTTGCACCCTTCCGATTTCGGTAAAATGCTTACCATCGGCAGAAATCTCAATAAGAAAGTGATCGTTGCTCTTTTCGTCCAGCGTTTGCCAGTTTACACTAAGTAAATTGTTTTTTATGGATGCGCTGATAGCGCCAAAATTTACGGGCAGGCTTGCGCTGCCAGTTTTTATAAAAAAACCGCTGAACCCGTCAACATCAAAACTTATCTCCCACATATTGGTGGCGCTGTTCCATATAATGTCATTATCATCGGGATTGATGGTTACTACCGGACCGGGATAAGTATGTGGCAGGCCGCTGCCATCGCTGCTGGTACCGCCACGTTTTTCAATCAATATATTGGCCTTATTTTCATTATCAGTATCCCACCGGGGCATATACACCCTGTCGCCGGCTTCAGCTACTATATTAAAACTCCTGAAATCCTCCTGGGTAAAATACAGCGTTATACGGCCTGTAGCTTCCGATGCGTTATTGTCTGGCGTTATTTCATAATGACGCCTTATATATCGTTGCGGCTGGGTGTTCTCTATCCATACTTTGATGGCAGTATTGCCAGATAAGGGATGGGTGCCATTGCTTTCTATTGCTGCCAGGAGCGAGCAATCATCTATAACAGTGATTGACTGCAATGGCGTTATTGCCCTGGCGCTGCTTGCATTCGCTCCTGCTATTCCCAGCATATTATCGCTGCCTACCTGGCCAAACTGGTGCAGAAACATAGCCCAACTCTCGGTGATTCCGCCATTGCCCAATTGTCCCTCTCTGTTCCATCCGGTACCCCATAGCGACGAGCCGGTTTTAACCGCCAGGCTGTACCAGTCTCCTGCTTCCACCAAATCCCAGTCTGTTGAGGTGTTTACCACAACAGGTGTAAGCGCTTCTCCTGATGTTGCGTATCCTCTGCCTAATTGCCCCTGCCTGTGATTGCCCCATGCCCAAAGGGTGCCATCGGCTTTTATGGCAAGCACATGATCATCGCCGGCGCTTACTGCTTTCCAGCTCTCAGTTCCTATCTGTGCGGGTGTTTCTCTATACTCTTCTTCGGTATCGGGAATGCCATCGCCCAGTTTTCCATATTCAGCGCTTCCCCAGGTATATAGTTTGCTATCAGTTGTCAGCGCCACCGAGAATTCATCGCCACTGCTTACTGTTTGCCAACTGGCAGCTGACCCCACCTGCGTAGGAACCAGTTTGGGGTCCGTGCCACCAACGCCCAATTGCCCTGCATAATTCGGGCCCCAGGCCCAAAGGGTACCATTGGTTTTTATGCCCAGACAATGTGTTCCGGCGCTGACCATTTTCCAGGTATCGGTACCCACCCGTTGGGGAGTAGGTTTTGGATCAATAGTACCATCGCCCAAGCCTGCCAGCCCATTGTATCCCCATGCCCACAAACTGCCGTCCGTTTTAATGGCTAAAGTATAATCGCTGCCTGCGCTAATTATGCTCCAGTCAGATGCATTGCCCACCTGTTTGGGAGTTAAAACCTCCCCTCCTGTACCATCTACCTGGCCCAGGTTATTAAGACCCCATGCCCAAAGGGTGCCGTCCGATTTAATGGCCACCGTATGCCTAAAGCCTGCGCTTACGGCTTTCCAGGTTGTTCCGGGAAGGACACGCACAGGAGAAAAGCGGTTTGTTTTAGTGCCGTCTCCCAATTCTCCATGGTTATTTTGTCCCCATGCCCACAAACTGCCATCCAGCCTGATACCAAATGAGCTTCCCTCGCCGGCGTTTACAGTGCGAAATGAGCTGCATTGGCTGAGCGCATAAAAATGGGTCAATAATAAAAGCCCGGTGATCACTATGGGTAAGATGGTTGTCCGGATGCTGTCTTTACTGATACATAGAATTTCTTTAACCATGGCTTTGCATTTACCATAGTATCGGGTTGCAGGCAGTTATGTCATCAGCAGGAAGGCATTTTTTAAGAATATCTTTTAAAAAAATGTCTTTCACCAGGAAAAGCTGTTAGATTTTTAACGGCGCTGGTAATATTTACAGTTGTTAAGATGTGTGTTGATGTTCTGGATACTGAATGGCTGCAACTGATTGTTCAGGGCGAAGAACGTGCAGTTAGCAAATTTTTCTCCGTCTATAGATATTTTATAAAGTCTCGTCCACCTTTTCCCTTGCCGTATCATTACTCCAACTGCCAACAGTAGGGACGCCCCACTGGTTTTCATCTGCAAAAGCATAATCGGCTTTATACTTTTCGGGCATTTCACCATTTAAAAAGTCGCCATATTTTACAGACGGAAAGATCTCCTCAAAAGTGTACATGGCAGTGAGCGACACTCTGCGGTAAACGTGCGAGCGGGTAATATAGTCCATTCCGTTCAGCCCTGCTGCACCCATCAGCTCAACAAATGTTTTTACCGTGTTTTTATGGTAGTTGGCTACACGGTGCATTTTGTCATCCACCACGAGGCCTTTGGTTAATTTAGGATCCTGTGTTGCCACACCTGTTGGGCAGCGGTTGGTGTTACATATCAGTGCCTGGATGCATCCTACTGCCAGCATCATTGCACGTGCGCAGTTGCAGGCATCAGCTCCCAATGCCGCCGCGCGTGCTATATGGAAGCCTGTTGTGATTTTTCCTGAAGCGATGATCTTTATATGCTGCCTGATGTTTAAGCCTCTTAATACATCATCTACAAAAGCCAGCCCGTCTAAAAGCGGTGCGCCCATATAGTTAGAAAACTCCTGCGGCGCCGCGCCGGTACCGCCCTCGCCACCATCAACGGTAATAAAATCAGGATAGGTATCTGCGTTTACCATGGCTTTGCAGATTGCCATGAACTCGCTTTTATGGCCAATACATAATTTAAAGCCAACAGGTTTTCCTCCTGATAAATCTCTTAATTGCTTAATGAACTGAACCAATCCCTTCGGTGAGTTAAAAGCTGTATGGTAAGGGGGTGATTCTACTGTTGTTCCCGGGGCGATATGCCTGATCTTCGCAATTTCGGGCGTGTTTTTGGCCGCTGGCAAAATACCGCCATGACCCGGCTTTGCACCCTGGGAGATTTTTATTTCAATCATTTTTATATTGGGTATCTGCGCTTTTTGCGCGAATAAATCAGGAGAAAAATTTCCCTGTTCATCGCGACAGCCAAAATACCCCGTGCCGATCTGCCAGATAAGATCGCCTCCCTGCTTCAAATGAAAATCGCTTAAGCCGCCCTCCCCTGTATTATGTGCAAAGTTGCCCAGTTTAGCACCACCGTTCATGGCCTCCACAGCATTGGAGCTTAAGGAGCCGTAGCTCATAGCAGATATATTCAGAATGCTTCCACTGTAAGGCTGCTTACAATCTTTATTGCCAAAAATTATCCGAGGGTTATGATCCAAAGTTTTAAAATCTTTTGGAACAATGGAGTGGCAGATCCATTCATAACCCGGCGCATAAACATCCAGCTGCGTGCCAAAGGGCATGGTATCATTATCCTGCTTGGCACGCTGGTACACAGTGGAGCGGTCTATCCTGTTCAGCGGGCGGCCGTCAATATCTGATTCTATAAAGTATTGATAGATCTTAGGGCGCAGCTCTTCCATTACATATCGCAATCGGCCAAACACGGGATAAATACGGCGGATGCTGTGTTGGGTCTGGATCATATCGTAATATCCCATAAAGGAAACTACCAGCACCCCCGCTAAAACAACGAACCAGTTTTTGCTGATGTACCATGCCAGGAAAAAGCAAACAATGATAGAAAGGATGGAAGAGATAACAAAGATGCGCCTCATGACAAACAATTTTGTAACGAATGTAGAGATTAAAAGCCTTTTAATCCAACACGATTTTTAAAGATTGCCCGCCATGTATAATCGCTTACTTCAAATACCGTCTCAGCTTCCAGGCATTTGTTTCATGCTTACGCATCAGCCCGGTGAGCATATCAGCGGTACCTTTATCTTCATATTTGTCTTCACAATCATCAATACCGTCACGTAAAGATTTAATGCAGGCTTCATGGTCCTTAACCAGGTTACTGATCATGGCCGGCTGGCTGGGGATGGTGCTGTCTTCTTTAAGCGAAGCCGATTTTATAAAAGTTGCCATGGTACCGGGCACCGGCTCTCCCAGCTTGCTTATCCGTTCGGCTACTTCATCAATGCCCTTGGCCAGTTCTTCATACTGGGCCTCAAACAACGTGTGCAGTTCCATAAAACTGGGGCCCGACACATTCCAGTGGTAATTTCTTGTTTTGATGTAAAGCACATGCTGGTTTGCAAGCACGTCAGATAAAAGCTTTGCAACAGCTTTCAGGTTTTTGGCTTCAATGCCAATGTTAACTTTTGCCATAAGTACAATTTTTAATACTATCAGGCAAAATCTTTACCAAATTATGTTAAAGGTTTGCAGATGAGCTTTTTAGCCAGTCGGACAGCGCTGCTGAATCGTTGTTTTAAAACAGGCGCTGTAGAGCCGCCTGCTTATCCAGGCTGTTCAAACAGGCTTGCTTTTCACTCGAAATACAAAAACGTGATGCTTACACCACATGAGGGTATAACTCCGGGGACATATTTCCGTTGAGGAAAATGATATGCCAGTAAAGATGGTTCAAAAAAGCCCTTAATCCATCTTCTCCGGTCTCATTTGCGGGAAGAACAGCACATCCTGTATGGAAGACTGGTTGGTCAATAACATGCAAAGCCGGTCAATGCCAAAGCCTATGCCGGATGTGGGCGGCATACCGTATTCCAGGGAGCGTAAGAAATCATAATCAATATACATGGCTTCTTCATCGCCACGTTCCATCAGCCTGGCCTGCTCTTCAAAACGCTCGCGCTGCTCTATGGGGTCGTTCAGCTCGCTGTAAGCATTAGCAATTTCTTTACCATTTACCATCAGCTCAAATCGCTCTACCAGACCGGGTTTGCTGCGGTGCTTTTTGGTAAGCGGACTCATTTCCACCGGGTAATCAATAATAAATGTGGGCTGTATATAATGGTGTTCACATTTTTCACCAAAAATTTCATCAATCAGTTTACCCTTGCCCATGGTTTTATCTACATGTATATTTAGCTTACCGCAAACCTCCTTCAACCCTTCTTCATCCATTTCACTCACATCAAAACCGGTATGTTCTTTAATGGCATCGTAAATAGAAACCCTTGCAAAAGGCGCTTTAAAGGAGAGTGTCTTGTCTCCAACAATAACATCGGTAGTACCGTTCACGTCCAGGGCGGCTTTTTCCAGGAGCTGCTCGGTGGTTTCCATCATCCAGAAATAATCTTTATACGCCACATAAAATTCCAGCACAGTAAACTCGGGGTTGTGCGTGCGGTCCATTCCTTCATTTCTGAAATTCCGGCTAAACTCATATACCCAGTCAAACCCGCCTACAATCAGGCGCTTCAGGTACAGCTCATTGGCAATGCGCAGGTAAAATGGCACATCCAATGCGTTGTGATGCGTAATGAACGGCCTTGCTGCTGCTCCGCCCGGAATAGCCTGCAATACTGGTGTATCTACTTCCAGCGCTCCCTGCGCATTTAAAAATTCACGAATAGAGTTAATGAGCCGGGTTCGTTTAATAAAAGTTTCCCTTACTGCAGGGTTGATCACCAGGTCGGCATAACGCTGGCGGTATTTGAACTCGGGGTCTGTAACTTCATCAAACACATTCCCCTCTTCATCCCGCTTTACTACCGGCAAAGGTTTTAATGATTTGGAAAGCAATTTCAGTGATTGTGTATGCAGGGAGGTCTCTCCTGTTTTGGTAACAAAAACATAGCCGGTAGCGCCAATAAAATCACCAAGGTCTAAGCCATGTTTTACCAATACGTCCCACTCCGTTTTATCTTCGCCGGGGTACAGCTCATCGCGCTTTACATATAACTGGAAAATACCCTGTTTGTCCTGGATCTTTATAAAGAAAACCTTGCCTTTATCATTAATGCTCATAATACGCCCGGCTACGCTTACATTAGCAAACTGCTCTTTCGTTTCCTCTGAAAAAACAGCTTTTATGCCTGCCGAATAGTGGGTTACAGGAAATAATGCTGCCGGGTAAGGGTCAATACCTGCATCCCGCAGCTTTTGTAGTTTTTCTCTTCTGATGATCTCCTGCTCTGATAGATGTTGTACGCTCATAAAATCTAAAAATTCAAAAATTGTCCGAAGGTCCGAAAAGGACTCCTTGGGAGACCCCTTCGGGAAGGTGCAAAGATAGTCTGAATTTGAGATTCAGGATTTATGATTTATATTGGGGTGTAGGGCAAATCTCCCTTTTTGTACGTTTATCCATCGCCATGAGGTAATTAATATTATTAAGAGTGAAGCGAAGCCGCTTCCTATAGCTTTTTGGGAATGATGGATCTGTTCTGCGCCCAAACAATAAGGGAAAACAGGATGCCCATTAAGTGCTTATTTTTGCAAAAAAGTTTAATGATGCGTTTAATATTAATAACTGTTGCCGTTGTTTGCAGTGTTACAATGGCCTGTAATAATCCGGAGAGCGGAAACAATGAGCCGGCAAAATCTTTGTCAGACAGCCTGCTACAACTGGTATTAGACGGGCATGATGTGGCTATGCCTAAAATGATGAAATTGCAGAGGCTGCAAAAAGAAGCCGCGGCGGAGATAGACTCTCTTAAAAAAGTACCCGGCAATGCTCATAAAGTCCGTATAGCCTTGCTGGATAGCACTATTAAAAGCCTGGATTATGCGGATGTGGCCATGAATGAATGGATGGAAGGATTCAGATACGATTCATTAAAAGACAATGAGCCGGCAAGGGTTGACTACCTTAAAATTCAGTTAGAGCAGGTAAATAAAATGAAGGATATTGTTCTTTCAAGCATCGAAAAAGCAGATTCCGTTCTCGCTAAATAAAGGTTAGGCTGGATTGCATAGTCAGGATATTTTTTGCCACAGAAGCGCCCGTAGCAGCGGAAAAGAATATATATCTGTTCTTCCTCCGGGCGGACAATTCTGTGGCAAATTTTATTACTTTATCCTCTCATATACTCGTCTATTTCCTTACTCAAGCCTCCGAAGATATCATCAATGGAGCCCTCACCGGGAATGGCTTTAAACTTATCCTGCTCTTTGTAATGCTGGGCTACCGGTTCAGTATCATTAATGTACACCTGGAACCTTTTCCGGATCACCTCCTCGCTGGTATCATCAGAACGGCCCGAAGTTTTTCCACGCTCCAGTAACCGTCTTACCAGCTCTTCTTCATTCACCTGCAATGCTAAAACAAGGTCTATCTTCGTTTTCTTAAGATCCAGTAATTTATCCAGCGCTTTTGCCTGGTTCAGTGTACGGGGGAACCCATCAAATAAAAAGCCTTTCGCTTCGGCATTTTTTTCAAGGCAGTTATCTATAATGCCTATCACCACCTCATCAGGAACCAATTGGCCGGCATCCATTATTTTTTTTGCTTCTAAACCAAGAGGGGTTTTATTAGCAATTTCATTTCTTAACAAATCACCTGTGGAAAGATGCACCAGTTTATATTTTTCTATAAGACTGGATGCCTGCGTGCCTTTGCCGCTACCGGGAGGGCCAAATAAAACTAAATTAAACATTTATGTAATTGGTTTGATATATGCTAACAAATATAATGTAGCAAAACTATATTTCAGGTTTTTATGTGGTTTTTCTAAAAAAAGCAAAACTCTATCAGTTTGGCATTACAGGCAACTTTTTAGTACTTTTAGTTGTTTTAAAAGCAGGTATGAAATACTCCTTCTTCATATTATTCAGCATTTGTTGTTTATTTTATCAATGCCAGTCTCAAACAAAATCATCACGCTATAAAGACACAACTACAATGAATAACAAGAACAATCCAGTTTACTCCCGTACCGACACTGCCGGTGTAACGCTCAGCAACGAGGAGTGGCAGAAGATATTGCCGGAAGACATCTATTATATTGCCCGCCAGAAAGGCACAGAAAGGCCGTGGAGCAGTAAGTTTGAAAAGTTTAAAGAAATTGGTACCTACTATTGCGCAGCCTGCGGCAACCCGTTATTTAAAAGCGATACCAAATTTGACAGCGGCTGCGGCTGGCCCAGCTTTTATGAACCCATCAGTAAAAAAAGCATTATTTACTCAGAAGATAAAAGCCACGGAATGGTACGTACCGAAGTACAATGTGGCCGCTGTGATGCCCACCTGGGCCATGTGTTTGATGACGGTCCGACCCCAACTGGGTTGCGTTATTGTATCAACGGGGTAGTGCTTGATTTTGAAAAAGCAAAAGAAGCTGAGGAGAAATACAATAGCAAAAAGGGATAAGCAATAATATTTTACAAAGCAGCCGGTAACCGCAATTATCGTCAGGTATTACTTTAACGTCCGATTTAAAGGAGTGTTGGTTGTTTTTGGCTGGTTCTTTTTCCTTCTGCCGTACCATATTAAAAAGCCGGTAACAGGTAAGCTGGCAGCAATCAGGCTGGCAAAAAATGCGAGCAGCTTTCCTGGCAACCCTAATACAGCACCTACATGAATATCATAATTCATTCGCTGAATTTTATCTGATAAAGGCACGTCCATAAACTTACCGGCCCACACGCCACCTGTCGGCAACTCTTTTCCTGTATATTGATCGAAGTGATAAAAGTCTGCGTTGAAGTAGCTATCTAAATTATGATTCACATACCCCTCCAAAGCATCTGCATCATCGTGCGGGAATACAATACCTACTTTATTATCGCTCTTTTTCTGTCTCATCAGCTCCAGCCAAACGGTATTCACCATTTTTTGTCTGTCTGTAGTTCCGGTCAAAGTACTGTCTGACAGCGGATGAATATGATCCGGCATTGTTTTACCTCCCGAAGTAACAAAGTACACAGCATTGGCGAACCATTGAAATCCCATGATCAATCCGGTAAGAGCTAAAAAGATCGCAACCCAGGTCATATAAAAACCTAATACGTTATGCAGATCATAGTTTTTTCGCTTCCATTTAGTAGTAGGTTTCCATTTAAAGCGAAAGCGTTGTTTGGCTGCGGCTTTGTTTTTAGGCCACCAAAGTATAATGCCGGAGATCAGCATTACCAGGAAAATAAGCGTGGCTATAGAAATAATGATCCGGCCCGTTTCTCCCAGCCATAACTCATAATGCCCCATTGTAATAATGCGAAAGAAATCTTTGCTCATGTCTTTCACCTTCTGTACATTTCCTGTGTAGGGGTTTATAAATATCTGGTAGTACACACTATCATCGTAGTAATAGGCCAGCGCTGCATCTTTGGTCCCAAGATATTCTACAGAAACCATTTCTTTCCCGTTCAGGTATTTATCTACCGAATCTTTCAGAACCGTTGGCGGCATATATTTTGTACCCGGGTTTTCTACAAAACGATAGCTTTCTACTGCTCTTGAAATTTCTCTTTCAAAAGCAAGGATGCATCCGGTAATTCCCAGCCAAAATACAATAAGGCCGGAAACAAGACCCAGCCATAAATGTAGTTTTCCTATAAATTTCTTAAGCGTCATATGATTTTCTGAAAAAGCGAATATCTCTTTGAAACTAAAGAGATATTCGCTTTGCAAACAGTTTTTATTTATTAAAACCGGTAAGTAATAGATAATCTGACATTACGCGGAGGTTCGGTTTGATAATAAAAGGCCGGAGCTCCGGAGTTCCAGTCGCCGGGTATTGTTGGCAAATCATAATAAGAACCACTAAATAAATATTTATCAAGAATATTGAAAACGTTTAATACTACCTTGTAATTATTTTTGGAATAAGATATGCCGCCATCAAACTTAAAGTAGTTGGGAAGAGGCTCCCCTTGTGTATACCAGCCAGTATGCCTGTCTATAAGCGATGTAAATCCGCCCGAAAACCCTAAACCGCTTAAAGTGCCTTTCTGCAACTGGTAAAAAAGCCACGCATTGGAGGTGTGTTTTGCATAACCGGGAACAATATCGCCCACCGCATATCCGGAGCCGCCACCTTCGGCAAGTTTGGTGACAACGCTTTCTGTAAACGCATAATTTGCAATAACCGTAAAGCCCGGAAGTACACTTCCTCTTGTATCAAACTCTACACCTCTTGCCACTTTTTCGCCTAAAACCATGCTATAGCTTTGGCTGGGAGTGCTGTGTACAAGATCTGCAGTTAGCTCATTTTGTTTTAAAATGCGGTAAACCGACAAAGTCGTGGACCACCTGTCGTCAAACCAGTTCTTTTTTAATCCCAGTTCCATATTATTTCCTGTGATAGGCTTCACATCGCCATTATCTCCCCAAATTCTTCCGGTTTGAGGAACAAATGCCTGATCGTATAACGCATATGCAGAGAAGGATTTATTAATAGAGTAGCTTAATCCGACTCTTGGTGTGAAATGTTTTGCTTTAGAAAAATCAACATCTACTCCATATACCTGGCTTACATCTGTGTACCTTCCGGCAAGGGTTAAACGAAGCCGGTCCTGTAGAAAAGTAATTTCATCCTGGATATAAATACTTGAATAGCGTTGCTTTTGAATACCCCAGGCATTGATGGCTCTTTCTTCAATAGGTGTGCTTCTGTCAAAAACAGGGTACCCGTTTGACGGAATGCCATACGAAGGGTTGCGCGGATCGAACAAAGATCCCACAACATCCAGATCATGGCTCTGACCCCAATCTGCATAATAATCTTTATTGGCGGCATCTATTCCCGCCAAAATTCTGTGGCGAACAGCCCCTGTATTAAACTGCCCGTTTAAGAACACCTGGCCCAATGCCATTATACTTTTAGCGTCCCAAATACCAACATTTCTTATAAGGCTATCTCCACTTGGTGCCAGATACGGAGGCCACGAACTCATTCCCTCCTGATTATACCTGAAGTAAGATCCCTGTGCTGTAATTTTCCAGTTATCATCAAAATTATGTTCAAAAGTTAAATAACCGCTATGGTCATTTATTTTAGTTGGTGGAAGTCCCGGATTGGTGTAAGTAAAGTTTATTGGAAATGTACCATATCCTTCTCTTGAAAAAACATAATAAGACCCTACTTCGGTCATTCTTGCAAACTGCCCGTTATACTCCAATGTAAGCTTGGATTTATCATCTAACTGATAAGATACTACCGGCGCTAATACATAGCGATTATTATATTCATAATCCCGATGCGATCCTTTGTTTTGTGCGGCTACATTCAAACGGTATAATAGTTTTTTATCCTTGCTTAACGCTCCATCCAGATCAAGGCTACCTCTGTACAGATCAAAGCTGCCTAAAGTAAAGTTTACTTCTCCTTTGGTTATTCCCGTAGGCTTTTTTGTAACTACATTATACAGGCCGCTGGGGTCGCCGTTGGCCAACATAAAACCTGCAGGTCCTTTTACAAACTCAATGCGCTCCACAAAGCTCATATCTTCAGTAAGCGGCCCCCAATAAGAAGCTACTACATTAAAGCCATTTCTGAATGCCTGAATTTGAGAACCCCTGGCTGTAATATTTGTGTACAAATCTCCCCAATGTTCAGCCCTGATTGCACCACTTACATTTCTAAGCACCCCATCGCTCATGCTTATAATTTGCTGATTGAGAAGCGTATTTTTATCAACGATCTGTATATTTTGAGGCGTTTCTAATATAGGTGTGGCAATGCGCAAACTTCCCGATGCACGCTGTATATCATTTTGATGGCCGGTAACAATGACCTCTCCCAGGGTTAAAGCATTTATGGACAGTTTTATGAGTACATTTGATGCCTGATTGGCGGTTACATTTACTATTTCTTCAACATTATCGTGTCCAACCAGCGAAACCATAAGCGTGTACGTTCCGGGACTCAATCTGTTAAAGTTGAACCTTCCTGTTTCGTTTGCCGTTGTGGATTGGTCTGTACCTGCAATACTGACGGAGACTCCGGCTGCGGGTTTATCATCTTCTGTTACTATAGTTCCTGAAATCCTTCCGAAACCGGTTTGGGCTGATGAATTTATCCCAAATGCCAATGTGAGCATTAGCATAGCTGTGTGAATTATTCTTCTCATGATTTTTGATTTGTGGCGCAAATGTAGTTTCGTCATTTTGCAGCCTATTTACGAAATGCGGAAAAACTCGTTGTTTAAACAACAATCTACAATTGGATGACAAAACCCATATCAATCACCATACTCTCAACTCACTTATTTTACTGTTATCTTTGAGAAAAACGATTATAATGAACAGCCGTAGAAAGTTTCTTGCCCAAACATCAGCGCTTGCCGTTGGAGGCCTGGCCCTTCAATCTTTCAATACAAAAAACTTTGGAACCAACGATACTATTAATATAGGCGCTATCGGTATTAAAGGAATGGGATGGTCTAATACCATGTCTATGCTTAAAATACCCGGAGTACAATTAACCGCGCTTTGCGATGCAGACAAAAGCGTTTTGGATAACCGCTTTGCTGAATTGGCTAAGAAGAACATTGATACCGGCAAGATCAAACGCTATGGCGATTATCGTAACCTTTTAGATAATAAAGATGTGGATGCTGTAATTATCGGCACGCCCGATCACTGGCACGCGCTGATGATGATTGATGCAGTAAAAGCAGGAAAAGATGTGTATGTTGAAAAACCTGTTGGTAATTCAATAGAAGAATGCCGCGCCATGGCGGCAGCTCAAAAAAAATACAACCGTATTGTGCAGGCAGGCCAGTGGCAACGCAGCCAGCAGCATTTCAGGGATGCGGTTGATTTTGTGCATAGCGGACAACTCGGCAATATAAGAACCGTGAAGGTTTGCTGCTACCAGGGCTGGATGAAGCCGGCGCCTGTTGTTGCAGACAGTGCCCCTCCTGCCGGGGTAGATTATAAAATGTGGCTGGGGCCCGCTAAAACAAGGCCGTTTAACAGCAGCCGCTTTCATTTTAACTTTCGCTGGTTCTGGGATTATGCGGGAGGGCTGATGACAGACTGGGGTGTGCACCTGATGGACTATGCCATTTTTGGAATGAAGGCCCCTGTACCTAAAACAGTTGCTGCATTGGGTGGCAGATTTGCTTACCCCGAGCTTTACCAGGAAACTCCTGATACGCTTACTGCGCTTTATGAATTTGATCATTTTAATATTATCTGGGATCATGCCATGGGTATCGACAATGGCAATTTTGGGCGCGATCATAGCATTGCTTTTATCGGCAATAATGGAACACTTGAATTAGACCGCAGCGGCTGGGAAGTGGTCGAGGAAAAAAGAAGCGAAAGAAAAGTAGCTGTGCTTCGAAAAGAAAGATCCGACAACGGGTTGGATAAGCATACCGAGAACTTTATTAAAGCAGTTCGCTCACGCAAACAGGAAGATCTGAACTGCCCTATTGAAACCGGGGCGCATATCGCCACTGTTTGCCAGATGGGAAACATTGCTTTCCGAAGCGGACAGAAAGTAGCCTGGGATAAAAATGCCGGAAGGTTTACCGATGAAAAGCTGAATAAACAATACCTGATGGCGGAGTATCATAACGGGTATCAATTGCCGAAGATTTAAAGGTTTATCCCAAAAGCTTACGGTACAATTCAAATTCAAGCTTTACAGACTTAATTGGCGCTCTATTTTAAAAGTGTGTAAGCGATCCAGCTTACTACATAAGCCAGTGCGGTCATATAAGCTAACTGTACCAGGGGCCATTTCCAACTGCCTGTTTCCCTCTTTACAATAGCCAGAGTGCTCATACACTGCATGGCAAATACATAAAACAGCATCAGCGAAACACCGGTGGCCAGGGTAAATACTTTGGTACCATCCCTGAAGGTTGCCCTGTGCATTTTTTCCTGCAGGGCAAGGTTTTCTTCACCATCATCCTCAACACTATATAAGGTAGCCATCGTTCCTACAAAAACCTCTCTTGCTGCAAAAGAAGTAATAAGCGCAATACCGATTTTCCAATCGTAACCTAACGGCCGTATAGCCGGTTCAATAGCTTTGCCCATAATGCCGGCATAAGAGTTTTCGAGTTTTGCTGTGCCGTACTGCTCTTCAACTGCTGTAGCGTCCGCACCGGGCTGCGCCAGCTGCTGCTCATATTGCGCATGGGCCCGGGCCATTCTTTCTTTGGGGCCAAAGCTGCTTAAAAACCAAAGCACAATGCTGATCATTAAAATGATTCTACCAGCCTGGAAAACGAAAATTTTGGCTTTCTCAATCATGGTTTGTACTGCATTCTTCCAGCGCGGGGCACGGTAAATAGGCAGTTCTAAAATAAAAAAGCTTTTTTCTTTTATCTTAATAAAAAACTTTGCCACGTAAGAAACGGCCATGGCAAAAACAATACCTGTAAGGTAAAGCCCCATCATTACAAGGCCCTGCAAACTAACAAAACCGGCAACATAGGTTTTGGGTATAACTACTGCCGTTAAAATAATATATACCGGCAGCCGGGCCGAACAGCTCATTAAAGGAGTAACCAAAATTGTCAGCAGCCTTTCCTTCCTGTTCTCAATATTCCGGGCGCTCATAATAGCAGGTACCGCACAGGCAAACCCGCTGATCATGGGCATTACACTTTTCCCGTTTAACCCTACGGTACGCATGATCCTGTCTGTAAGAAAACTGATGCGCGCCATGTAGCCGGTATCTTCCAGCAGCGTGATCAGTCCAAAAAGGATCATGATCTGGGGAATGAAAATAACAATGCCGCCCAGCCCCGCAACAATTCCGTTTATTAAAAGATCGGTGAAATTATTTTCGGGAAGCACTTCGCTCAGCCAGCCGCTGAATGCTGCCGTTCCGGCATCAATCCAATCCATGGGGTAGGCTGCTAAAAGAAATACCGCCTGGAATAAAAGAAACAGTACCAGCGTGAGGATAATATACCCCCAATACCGGTGCAGGAAAATATTATCCAGCTTTTCTGTAAGCCTTGATCTTTTTTGTGGGTCGGGGAAAGTTACCGCCTGGTTAAGGATATGGTTGATACGTGAATAACGCTGAACAATTTCTTCTGCCTGTGTACGAGCCGGGTTGAATTTATTGTCTGTTTCGGCTTGTTCTATCTTTTGCTGTACTTCATCTGCCAGGGCAAAAGTTTCATGGTTGATAAGATAATGAACGGCTTCATACGCTCCTATATGAGGCACTGCCTGCTGCGCCTGTTTGATAGCTTCAGGGGCCAAAGCGGCCACATCAATGAAATTTCTTGCAGCAGGTTTATATAATTTGCCCGAAACCAGCTCAATGGCTTTTTTAAGCTCGGCAATTCCCTTGTTTTTACGCGGGTTTACAGCTACAACAGGCACGCCCAACTCGCGCTCCATTTCATTAATATCAATCTGTATGCCTTTTTTGCGCGCTATATCCGTCATAGTTAGCGCTATCACAACAGGGCGTTTCAGGTCTATAAGCTGTGTGCAGAAAAGCAGGTTCCGTTTCAGGCTGCTGGCATCGGCCACGGCAACAATTACATCTGGTACCACGTTCGGGTCCTGGTTTAAGATAACCCTGTATGCCACTGTTTCATCAAGCCTGCGCGGATATAAGCTGTAAGAGCCCGGCAGGTCTATAACGGCTGCAGTGGTATTACCAATCTGGGTGCTGCCGGTTTTTTTATCTACCGTAACACCGGGGAAGTTGCCTACTTTCTGGTTCAGCCCCGTAAGCGCATTAAACAAAGAGGTTTTACCACTATTAGGGTTTCCTGCTAAAGCAATATGTAACATTGAATTTTTCAAATGCGTAAAACCGCAAATTTAACAGCCTTATTGGTAAATCTGTTTACGAATTACGGAGTTTTATGACAGGTTTAAAGAATAAGCCCCGTTCTTTTAGCTACCTTTACCCCGAATTATTACCTGTTGGCGAAAAATAAGGAAAATAATGGCAGTTCTGAAGCTAGAATTAGATACCCAGGAAATTATTGATAATTTTTTTGATGACACTAAGCTGTTAGGAATTGTTACAACGGTTAAAGATTATCGCTTTTGCTGGAACCTCAACAATATGTTGGGGATCAATTTCAGGATCAACCACGACATTGAAATTAACCTGAAGCGTAAAAAAAGGCAATATTTCTTCTCTGTTTATGAATACCATGAGCCTTACAGCGCACTCTGCCATTACCTGTACAATAATCTTTACGATGGCGAATACCTGCTCCCGGAGTTTAAAAACCTCGATTTTTTATGGCTGATGAAGAACGACACCGTTACAAAAGAATACCTGGACCAGATAAAAGTAATGCTGCTGAATATACCCGAAGTACAGCTGGTAACTGAGCTTACCAATGAAAAAATAAAAAACAAGGAGTATCTTATCTTTTAAATGCTGCACAATGTGGAAAGAAGAAAACAATAAACTATACAGGAAAATAGTTTTCAAGAACTTTAGCGAGGCTTTTGCTTTTATGGTTCGTGTAGCTATAGAAGCAGAAAAAATGGATCACCACCCCGAGTGGACGAATGTGTATAATACCGTTGAGATCTGGTTAAGTACGCATACTGCAGGCGATATTATTACGGAAAAAGACCGGAAACTGGCACAGCAAATAGACAAATTAGCCTGAGGAGCATAAGTTTATCCTGTTATTGTGGGGTACATGGGTAAAGGTCGCTACAGGCAACAGGATAATGTTGTAAAGCGTCTTCGCTTCGCATAGCGCATAGCAGCGAAAAAGTTTTAGGTGCCCATTATTTTTCCACAATTTGTTGATATTTTCAAATACCCTATTTTTGCCGTCCTTTTATTTAATGTAATATATATTATGTCGGTTATTCAGAAAATCCAGGACAAATACGGTAAAGTGATGGCCATTATCATTGCTTTGGCGTTAGTGGTATTTGTAATAATGCTTGCTTTTGAGAACGGCGGCAGTTTATTCAGGGGCGATGTTACTACTGTGGGTAAAGTAAACGGTGAAACTATTGAGTACGATAAGTTCAGGGTAATGGTGGAGCAGCAAACACAAATGATGCAGCAAAGAGGCATGGGCGCCAGCAGCGAAATGCTTGCCCAGCAGGCAAACGAGGGCGCCTGGAACTCAGAAATTGCCAGGATACTGTTAACCCAGGAAGCCGGGAAAGTGGGGATTGATATTGGTAAAAAAGAGCTGAACGATTTATTATTTGGTCAAAATCCCCCGCAACAACTACGGCAGGCGTTTACCGA
The DNA here is from genome assembly GCA_049841335.1 of Niabella sp. Classification (GTDB taxonomy): domain Bacteria; phylum Bacteroidota; class Bacteroidia; order Chitinophagales; family Chitinophagaceae; genus Niabella. Next base: position 226,169 of record JASGDI010000134.1, read on the forward strand.
TCCTCAAACGGGTGTTTATAACCCCACCCTGGCGCAGCAACAGATCAACCAGATAAAAAACAAAGGGACGGCTGAGCAAAAAGCGGAGATCAATGCATTTTTAGACCAGATGCTGTTCCAGCGTCTTGCAGAAAAATACGATGCGCTTTTAACAGAAAGTATCAGTTTTCCAAAATGGATGATTGAAAAGGAAAATGCCCAAAACAGCCTGCTCTCCAAAATTTCTTTTGTAAGAGCTCCTTATACAAGTGTACCTGATTCATCGGTTAAAGTAACGGATTCCGATATTCAGAGCTATATAAACAAGCACAAAAAGGACTTCAAGCAGCAGGAAAGCCGCAGCATTTCTTATGTGGCTTTTAATGCAGCCCCTAATGCAGCAGACACTGCACAGGCCCGGGAAAATATTTTAGCGCTTAGGCCTGCTTTTGACAGTGCTAAAAATGTAAAGGATTATTTGATGACGCAGGGCATTAATAATTACTACGATGGATACATCAGCGGTAACCGCATACAGGTGCCTATGAAAGATTCTATTTTCAGAGTAGGTACCGGAAATATTTATGGCCCTTACTTAGACGGAGGCAGTTATGCCCTTGCTAAAATTATTTCAGCCAAAGCCATTCCCGACACTGTTTCGATCAGGCATATCCTTATTGGTACTGTTCAGATGGATCCTCAAACCGGGCAGCAGATTCCGATAAGGGATACCGCAACAGCAAAAAAACTGGCAGACAGTGTGGCTCTTGCTATCAGGAACGGGGCTAATTTCGACTCCATGGTAGTAAAGTTCTCTACCGACCAGGGCAGTGTTAATAATGGGGGCAAGTATGAAGATGTTCCTTCCGGTGAAATGGTACCCTCATTTAACGACTTTATTTTTGGTAACCCGGTAGGTTCCAAAGGAGTGGTTAAAACGGAATTCGGTTATCATTATATAGAGATACTTTCCCAGAAAGGAAGCGCTACAGGGTACAAAATTGCCTATATCACGAAACCCATTGAAGCAAGTTCTGAAACCGATATGGCGGCCAGCAACCTTGCCACTAAGTTTGCGAGCGAAGCTACGGATCAGAAATCATTTGAAGCGGCTGCCAGCGCTTACTCAAAAACACATGGCATATTCAAAACGGCAGCCCAGGACATTCCCCCGACAGGGTCAATGATACAGGGGCTTGGCGCATCGCGCTCTTTTGTAAAGAGTATTTATAATGCAGGTTTGGGAGATGTATTACAGCCGGAGCGTGTAGGAGATTTTTATGTGGTTGCACTGGTAACCGAAGTAAATAAGGAGGGTACCATGAGCCCTGCCAAAGCAAGGATGATGGTAGAGCCTTTGTTAATTAATCAAAAGAAAGCAGAAGTTATTACTGCGAAAATAGGCAAAGTAACCACGCTTGAAGCCGCTGCCGGTATTTTAAAGCAGCCGGTTGAGGTAGCGGACAGCCTTCGTTTTGGGGGACAATCCGCTATGTCCTTAGGTTTCGAGCCAAAAATAATAGGTGCTGCCTTCAATAAGGCCAATATCAGTAAAGTAGTGAGCGAGCCAATAGCCGGTACACAAGGCGTATATGTAG